>JAZNUQ010000001.1:0-11541 GCA_045592365.1 Candidatus Limivicinus sp.
ACTTGCCCAGAATGTCTATCTTTTCGGGAACTATCTCAATATCGCCGGTGGCCTGCTTGGGGTTCTTGCTGGCGCGCTCGCGGACAAGGCCCTCAACGGAGATGGTGCTCTCCTTGTTGACGGACTTTACCACGGAGAGCATTTCCTCGCTCTCTATTACGACCTGGGTGGTGCCGTAAAAGTCGCGGACTACCACAAAGGCAAAATTGCTGCCAACCTCGCGGACATTCTCCATCCATCCGCAGATTTTTACCTTCTGCCCTGCATGCTCCAGACGAAGCTCATTGCAGGTATGCGTGCGTGACTGAAACATATAAATGCCTCCTGTTTATCTCTTTTCTCTCTTATTACTCTTTTATAACCGCGCTGCCGTTAAGCTCCCTGACGGTGTCAAGGATAAGCGCTGCGGCCTCCGCAGCGTCCAGCTTCTGCTGCTGACCGCTTCTCATGTTCTTTACGGAGAGCTTGTTCTCCGCTATCTCGTCCTCGCCCAGCAGCACCACGAAGGGCACGGAGAGCTTGTCTGCATAGCTCATTTTGGCCTTGAACTTTTTCTTCTCGCCGTAGAGCTGGGTGCGAACGCCTGCTGCTCGCAGGGCGGTAGCGGCGGCGGCTGCAAAGCTCATATCCTCGGTCATGGGAATTACCAGCGCATCACAGGGAGCGCTTACAAAGTCATCGGACAAAAGCCCCTGCTCCTCAAGCACATAGAAAAGTCTGGTAAGTCCTATGGAAATGCCCACGCCGGGAAGCTGCTTGTCGGTATAGAACTCCGCCAGATTGTCATACCTGCCGCCGGAGCAGACGGAGCCTATCTCCGGATGCTCGGTCATTTCGGTTTCATACACGGTGCCGGTGTAGTAGTCAAGGCCACGGGCAATGGTAAGGTCAACGGCAAAATTCTCCTCCGGGACGCCGAAGGCCCTAAGATAGCCGGTGACGGTAATAAGCTCCTCCAGGCCCTTATCAAAGGTCTCATCCATGCCGCGGAAGCGCTCCAGCGCCTCGATGACCTGAGCATTGCTGCCCTTGATGGCCATAAAGTCCAGCACATTTTCCGCCTTGCAGGGAAGCATCTTCACTTCCTCCACAAGAAGCTCCTTCACCTTCTGTTCGCCTATCTTGTCCAGCTTGTCCACCACACGCATAATGTCGCCGGCTCTCTCGCTCATGCCGTTCATGGCGTAAAAGCCGTTGAGTATCTTGCGGTTGTTGACGCGTATCTTAAACTTTGTAAGCCCCAGCTTTGTAAAGGTATTGTATATGATGGCAGGTATCTCCGCCTCGTTCATAATGTCCAGCTTACCGTCGACAATAATGTCGATGTCAGCCTGATAAAACTCCCTGAAGCGGCCGCGCTGGGCACGCTCGCCCCGATAGACCTTGCCTATCTGATAACGGCGGAAGGGGAAGCTGAGATTTGCATAGTGCGCTGCCACATATTTTGCCAGAGGCACGGTAAGGTCAAAGCGCAGGGCAAGGTCACTGTCTCCCTTCTGGAAGCGGTAAATCTGCTTTTCGGTATCGCCGCCGCCCTTGGCAAGCAGCACCTGAGCCGATTCTATAACGGGAGTGTCCAAGGGACTGAAGCCGTAAAGAGAGTAGCTCTGCCTCAAAACCTCCATCATGCGCTCCAGCTTCATCTGCTCTGCAGGCAGCAGCTCCATAAAGCCGGACAGTGTACGCGGTGCAATTTTCGCCATATATTAATCCTCCATAACAATCTGAAACATGCAAGCGGCGCGGCAAAAAAGCCGCGCCATTATGCTGTCGGTCAGTCATACCTCTTCTGAGGGTTGACGATGTTGCGCCAGTCAAGGTCGCCCCGGCGCAGACCCTGAACCAGAACCTCCGCAGTGGCGGCGTTGGTGGCAAAGGGTATCTGATACTGGTCGCAGAGACGCTCTATCTTGTTTATGTCATCAAAGCCCTTGGGATTTGCAGGGTCACAGAAGAACAGCACCAGGTCGATCTCATTGAAGGAGATGCGCGCGCCTATCTGCTGAGCGCCGCCCTGATCCGCATGAAGATAAAGCGTTATAGGCAGACCGGTAGCCTCTGACACCAGCTTGCCCGTAACATGGGTGGCGCAGAGGGAATGCTCGGCCAGAATACCGCAGTACGCAATGCAGAACTGGACCATAAGCTCTTTCTTTCTGTCGTGTGCCATTAATGCAATGTTCATTCTTTTCTCCGTTCCTTTTTTCTCTCAAATATTATATACACAGAGGCAAAAAAGTTCAACAAAAAATTAATGTTTTATTTGAGCAGGCTCATCTCCGGCTCGGATGTGGCGCTGTAACCGGTAATGGTAATGTAGGCGTCCATTATCTGTCTTGCAATAAACTGAACATCGGCGCCTGCGCCGCCGCGCTCCACGATGACGACTATTGCCACCTCAGGATTCTTATAGGGGCCAAAGCATATAAAAATACCGTCGTTGGTGATGTTTTCGCCCTTCTGTGCGGTTCCGGTCTTGCCGGCAACCACCCACTGGCAGTCATACCAGTTGAGCACATTGCCCTCGTTAATATAGTCGTTAAGCACCTTCCACATGCCCTCGTGGACAGCGGCCCAGTTATAATCTGCCGATTCCACAAAGGAAAGCTCCTCGACCTCGCGCTCATAGAGCTTTTCACTGTAATCGTAGTTGCGGATGGACTTGAGTATGGAGGCGGAATACCTGTGTCCCTTGTTGGCGATGGCTGCGCAGTACTCAGCCATCTGCAGAGGGGTAAACACACTGTCCGACTGACCGATGCCTGCCTGCAGAGTGTCACCGATTCGCCACTCCTGACCGGCATAGTCCATGTGGTTTGCCTGATTTGCCATGTTGCCCTTGGTCTCAACCAGCTCAATACCGGTGGAAACTCCAAGGCCGAAGTTGTGGGCATACTCGCCCAGCTTGTCAACACCAAGGTCATTGACTATGGTGTAGAAGAAATAGTTGCAGGAGTCTCTGATGGCGTTTACAACATCCTCCTCGGGATGGGTATAGCCCAGAGGCCAGATCCAGCACTCAGGGGAGTAACCTGCGGCGGCGTACTTGGTGAAAACACCTTCGCAGTCAACCTTGTACTCGGTATTGCATATACCCTCGCTGAGACAGGCTATCGAGGTGCAGGGCTTGAAGGCCGAGCCCGGGGCGTAGGCGCCCATCAGCGCACGGTTAAAGAGCGGAGCGTTCTCCGTCTCCATCAGCTCCTGATACTTGTCTATTATGGTGGTGACATCGTAGGTGGGCCAGCTTGCCATGGCAAGAGGCTCGCCTGTATGGACATCAACCACAACGGCGGCAGCGCCGGTAATGTCGGTTTTCATCTCCGGGTTCCATTCGCCGCGCTGCTTGGATTCCTCAACGGCGTTTATTCTGGTCCTTATCAGGGCGTTGACACCGCTGTCCAGAATACGCTCCACCTGCTCCTGCAGGGCTATGTCTATGGTCAGATATATATGGTTTCCGGGCACGGGCTCCTGAGTGTAAACCGTGCTGAGCACCGTTCCGGCCATGTTTTTCGTTTCGATCACCTCACCGTCGGTGCCGTGAAGCTCCGACTCGAAGGCGTATTCTATGCCGTCCTTGCCCACCATGGCGTCGTTTGCATAGTCAAGCAGGGAGTATTTTTCAAACTCCTCCTGGGTCATAAGACCCACATAGCCCAGAATATGGGCGGCATACTCGGTGCCGTATTCCCGTGTATAGGCACGCTTGACATTTATGCCGGCCAGCTTACGCTCAAGAATTGAGGAGATAAGCTGCATGCTGGCGTCCTCGACGAAGATATAGTCGGCGGTGTTGATGGCGTAGCGCACATTTATGGAATAGCGCACGCCTGCGATTATGCGCATTTGCTCTGCCGAATAGTTGTTGTCTATACCGTAGCGGGTACGCATATAGCTCATGAGCTCAACGGCGGTGGTGTTTTCATTCAGGCCTTCCTTGGCCTTGTCCTTGAAATAGGCCTTAAGCATGGTGGCCTGAATATCCGTCATCTCGGTATACTCAAAGGGAGGCTCCATGGTGATGGGCAAATCGTCCACATAGCTGTCGCCATACTGCTGCACAAGGCTTACCAGCTCCAGAATGGTGCCGTTGGGGTCCTCGTCGGCAAACAGCTTTGTGGTGTCTATCGACAGGTTATAGCATTCCTTATTGCTGACAAGCACACGGCCGTAGCGGTCAAGGATATTGCCTCTTGCCGCAGTGACGGGTCTTGTTTCCGTATCAAGCTCGTTGCTGGCGTTATAGTAGGCCTCGCCCTGTATTATCTGAAGGTCATACAAAAACACAAGGTAAACCGCTAAAAGCAGAAACAGCAGAATAAGCAGAAACGCCACGCGGGAGGGTTTGACAAGTCTGTTCATCCAAAGGGTCCTTTCTCTGTGGAAACTGTCCGTTAAAAGGCTATCTTTCTATCCATTTGGCAGGCGGGAAGTAAAGGATGGCTGCAAGGGGCAGCGACCAAAGTGCCTGCAGAATAAGGGTCGTCAGCATGGAAAAGGCCCATCCGTCAAGCACCAGAACCTTCACAAGCTGCACAAGCCCCGTGACGGCAAAGGCCGCCAGAGACGCTATCATGTACGCAAAAAAGCGCTTGTTTATAAAAAACTGGGACACAAAGCCCATTGCAAAGCCGATTATGGGCAGCAGCATCGTAAAGGTCGTGACGCTTTCGATAAAGCTCATATCCGCAAATATGCCCATGACCAGACCGAAGAGCGCTCCCTTGGTGGCGCCCTCAAACATGCCCACCGCCACTACCGCCGCAGGCAGTATCATGGGGCTTACATCCAGAGGCCGCACAAAGGGCAGTATCATATTCTGAAACGCCAGCACCAGATACATGTACAGGGCGTACAGCAGGAGCTTGCGTATCTTTTCCTTGGTAAAAAATTCCTTCAATTACTCCACCACTTCAAAGCTCTTGATTACAAAAACCTGCACCAGAGACTCATAATCGCACTGAGGCACAACAATGCCGTATTCTATCTGACCGCCGGCCTCGGTTTTTACCGCGGTCAGCTCACCGATAACAAGGCCTGCCGGGAACGCACCGCCGGAGCCGGAGGTAAGCACCTGGTCGCCCACGAATATCTGAGCGCCATCGGCAAGGAAGGTGAGCTTTGCGGTTTTATCCCTCATCAGGCCGAATTCGCCCATGACCATGCCGGAGGTGCCGGAGGTGCCAACAAATGCACCCACACTCATGTCAACATCTATAAGGGTGCTGACGGTGGCCCAGGTTTCGCCGAGCTCGGTTATCTGACCCACCACTGCGCCGTACTCGGTTATGACCGGGTCGCCCTTTTCGATGCCGCTGCTGGAGCCCTTGCTTATGGTAAAGGAGGAGGACCAGTTGGAGGAGGACCAGAGCACTATCTTGCTGGACTCCATCTCGTAGCTGGTGTACTTCTGCCTCAGGTTCAAAAGCTCACGAAGACGCTGATTTTCCTCGGAGGCGTCTATACCGTCGCGAGCGGCCTGCTGAGCGTCGGCAAGCTGAGTGCGGAGGGATTCGTTCTCCGCCAGAAGCGCGTCATACTCATACAGATAGCCGTAGATGGTGTTGAACCAGTTGACCGCAGAGCTGAGAACCTTCTGCACCGGGGCCTTGATAACGCCGGTGGCGTTATGGAAAAAGCTGATGTCGCCTCCGCGGGCGGCAGAGCCCATGCCTATTATAAGCGCAACTGCCACAACGATTATGGCTATGCGTATTCCGTTTTTCTTAAGATACTGTTTCAAAGAAGCTCCACTCCCTGCTCTTTGAGCATTTGTCCCAGACTGCAAAGAGGCAGTCCCATAACATTGAAAAAGTCGCCGCGTATTTCCTTCACCAGCAGCGCCCCGATGCCCTGAGCGCCGTAGGCTCCCGCCTTGTCCATAGGCTCGCCGGTGTCGATATAGCGTTCTATCTCTCCCTCGCTTAAGGGGCGAAAGCACACCGCGCTCATTTCATGGCCGGTGCTCTCCCGCCGGTGGCGGATAACGGCAATGCCGGTATAAACCTGATGCCACGCGCCGGAAAGACTTCTGAGCATCTGCGCCGCCTCATCCCGGCTGTGGGGCTTGCCGTAAACGCGGTTTTCATGCCAGACTATGGTATCCGCCGCGATCACCACATCCTCATCGGAGCAAAGGGCGCACACCTCACGGGCCTTCTGCAGGGCCAGCGCCTCCACCAGCTCCCCGGGGGACACATTCTCAGGTGCCGTCTCCTCGCCCTTTGCGGGGATTATTCTCATATCCTTCACCCCCAGCATCTCCAGCAGCTCTTTTCTTCTGGGAGAGGCCGAGGCCAGAATTATGCTCATTTAAAAATTACCTCTTTCAGTCAACGCCTCTGTAATAAAGGCCGCGGGTAAGCACATTGGGCTTGTAGTCGGACAGGCCCATATAGCCTCTGGCCACCTCAACGCATTCTCTGGGGCTTTCGGTGCTGAAAAGCATCCTCAGTCCCCAAAGCCCCGCCGAATAAAGGTCATCCTTCTTGTCGGCAAGGTAGAGCTTGTGGGCGTTGTATATTACATTTCTGCAGCCGTATTCCTTCACCACCGGGAACACCGAGCCCATCCTGTCGGAAAGCTGGCCGGGAGTCTGGCAGGTGCAGCGGCCTGCGCTTTCCCGCATGATGCACTGGTCGGACACCATCAGCGGCAGGCGGCCGTAAACTATAAGCTCCGTATTGAGGGGCTTTGCCATATCCTTTATCTGAGAGAGCCTCAGCTCAAAGGAGGCCGTGGCGGAAAGAAAGCCCACCCGGCTCAGAACGCCCATGCTGTAAGAATTGAAGGCGTTCACGCCAAAGTCCGCTCTTATCTTCATGCCCGCCCGGCGTGCCATGAACACATGCCCAAGGTTACCCACCAGAGCCTCGTTCACGCCGTAGGAAAACAGCTTCTCAAGGGCAGCGTAAATGTCCTGAGTCTGGTCGTCGGTAATAACTCTGGGCAGCACCGCAACGGGAACGCTGCCGTTTTCAATAAATGGCTTCATAACGGAGAAATCCTCCGCCATAACCAGAGCGGGAACATATATGTAGTCGGGTCTGAGCGCGGCAAGCTCCGGAGTAAGCTGCTCGGCGGTGCGAACCTGAAAGATACGCACAGGGTCTGCAATGGGAGCAAGATTTGCGGGCTTTTGCGGCACTGCGCCCGTGCGTCTGGGCTTGGGGGTGCCCCGGCGCTCGGAAAGCTGGGATATGAGCTTTCTGCGAAGCTCATTTATCTCCGCTGCCGGGAGATAGAGCCCCGGCTCTGCCATGGCCTTGTTCTCCACCACATTGTAGGGGGTGCCGCCGGTCTTGTACATCTGCTCGGTGAGATAAGCGTCGCTGAGTCCCTGATGCTTGGCTCTTTCGGGCACCGGGCCGTAGGCCACGGCCTTGTTGCCATCATCGTCAAAAGCGATGGCCTGTATGCGCTCGCCCTTTTTTGCAACGGTGTAAAAATGGATGGGCACACGGCGAAGCTCACCGTCGGAATAGGCCTTGCGGGCGTCGCTGAATATCTTTTCGCTGTCCCTGTCCGGCTCGCCCCGGACGCCGAACATGTCCTGACGCTTACCGTCAAAGTAGCCCTGAGTGAAGCCCTGACGGGAGAATGCCTTCTCCAGCAGCTCCATGTCCTCCCGGGCAGGCAGGGTGCGGCTGTGCAGCGCCTTGGAATATATCCCGGTAACGATGCCGGTGTATTCCGGGCGCTTCATGCGTCCTTCTATCTTGACGCAGGCAACGCCTGCCTCCTCAAGCTCCTGAAGCCTGTCCACCAGACAGTTGTCCTTCAGGGACAGGGGGTAATCGTCCATGCGGCCGCCCAGACTGTACTGAAGGCGGCAGGGCTGGGCGCACATGCCCCGGTTGCCGCTGCGGCGGCCTATGAGGCTTGACATGTAGCACTGCCCGCTATGGCAGAAGCACAGCGCACCGTGCACGAAAACCTCCGTCTCGATGCTGGCGTGGCTGCTTATGAATTTTATCTGCTCGAGGCTCAGCTCCCTTGCAAGTACAACGCGGGTGATACCCATTTCCGCCGCCGCTTCAACGCCGGCAAGATTGTGCACGCTCATCTGGGTGCTGGCGTGAAGGGGAATATCCGGCAGGGCGCTTCGGACAATGGAAACAAGGCCGATGTCCTGAATAATGATGCCGTCGGCCCCGGCGTCGCTGGCAAGTCTGGCAGCGCGCAGAGCCTTCTCCGTCTCCCGGTCGCTGACAAGGGTATTGAGGGTGACATATACCTTGCAGCCGCGCACATGGCAATAGCGCACAGCCTTTTCAAATTCCTCGTCGGTGAAGTTTTTTGCGCCGCGGCGGGCGTTGAAGTCGCCAAGCCCCAGATAAACCGCGTCGGCGCCGTTCTGAACGGCGGCAATAACGGCTTCGGGTGACCCGGCGGGGGATAGAAGCTCCATCATATCTGTTAATTCCTTTTATGCATAATCATACATGGTGCATTATAACACATAGATAGCTATTGCGACAAGTCAATTTTAATGCTATAATATGAGCCCGTAGGAAATTATCTGTAAACATTCTCTAAACACGGCAGAAAGAAGGAGCTTATGCACACAGCAGCAGGCGAAAATTCCATACTTCAGGCGGCAGACAGGCTTATTGCCGCCCATGACGGTGATGTTGCTCTGCTGTACCTGTACATAATGCGCCGGGGCGGCTGTGATATGGAAAAGGCCGCCATGGAGCTTTGCCGCACCATGCAGGAGATAAGCTCCGCCTATGAAAAGCTGGAACGCATGGGGCTGTCTGTTCCCCTCAGCTGTCCTCCATCCGAAAAGCCCGGCACTCCCCTGCCCCCGGCGGAGGAGCTTCCCCAGTACAGCGCCCAGGATATTATCCGCCGCAGCAGGAGCGACAGCGGTTTTTCCGCCGTTATTGCCGAGGCCGAGCAGGTCATGGGGCACACCCTCAGCAGCAGCGACCTTACAAAGCTCCTTGGAATATACGATTATCTTGCCCTGCCGGCGGAGGTAATAATGGTGCTTCTGCACCACTGCGCCGAGGAAAATCACGCCCGCTTCGGCAGCAGCAGGCGGCTTTCCATGCGCACGGTGGAAAAGCAGGCCTATGTGTGGGCAAACAATGAGATACTCAGCCTTGAGCAGGCGGAGGAGTACATACGAAGCCGCCGGGAGGAGAGCGAAAGCATAAGCCGTATCAAGGAGCTTCTTCAGATACGGGGCAGAGAGCTCAGTGCAACGGAGCTTAAATATGTGCGCTCCTGGCTGGAAATGGGCTTTAGCGACGAGCTTTTGTCCATCGCTTTTGACAAGACCCTTACCTATACCGGCTCTCTCAAATGGAATTACATGAACAAGATACTTCTCACCTGGAAGCAAAAGGGCTATACCAGCCCTCAGGACATTGCCGAGAAGGACGGCAGGACAAAGCCCCTCCCCCGGCAGACCGAGCACCACAGCGATCCCGGTGACATTGAAAGGCTGCTGCGGCAGCTTGGTGATATTTGAAAGGCGGCAGACTGATGGCATACGACGGAAAGCTCCTTGCCCGGGCCCGCACACGGCTTGAGCAGCAGCGGAGCGACAATCAGGCAGAGCAGCAGAGAAGACTTTCTCAGGTCTATCTGCGCGTGCCGGAGATACAGAATATCGACCTGCGTATGAGAGCCGGGATGGCGGAGCTTGTGCGCCTTACGGTGTCCAAAAGACCCGATATTGCCCAGCGCCTGCAGGAGCTGCGGCAGGAAAATCTTGACCTTCAGGTGCGCAGAGCCGAGCTTCTGGTGGAAAACGGCTTTGGCCTTGACTATCTGGACGAGATTTTTTCCTGCAAAAAATGCGGCGACACCGGCATGTACGGCGGCGCCCCCTGCCAATGCCTTGAAAGGCTTTACAATCAGGAGCTTACAAAGGAGCTGGGCACCCTGCTTCGAAACGGCAACGAGAGCTTTGAGAGCTTTGACCTGAGCCTCTACCCCCAGCGGATGGAAAGCGGAGTGAACGCCCGGGAGGTCATGGAAAGGGTTCTTGGCATCTGCCGCAGATATGCAGAGAGCTTTCCCGGGGCAAACCGCAATCTGCTTATGCAGGGCGCACCCGGACTGGGCAAAACCTATCTCTCCGCCTGTATTGCGCGGGTGGTCTCGAAAAAGGGCTATTCCGTATGCTATGACACGGCGGCCTCCGCGCTTGAGGCCTTTGAGGTGCACAAATTCTCCCGCGATGCGGACGCTGCCCAGGCCGCAGGGCTTCGTGTGCAGCGCATGCTGGACTGCGATTTGATGATACTTGACGATCTTGGCACGGAGATAAGCACCCCAGCCTCCACCAGCGCCCTCTACACCCTTATAAACACCCGCCTTATAAACGGCAAGCACACCATAATGAGCACAAACCTCCCCAACGCCGAGCTTGCCCGCCGCTACACCCCTCAGATAAGCTCCCGTATTCTGGGGGAATTCCACATCGTCCCCTTTGTTGGAAACGATATTAGACTTATTAAAAAAGGAGTTTGAGCCATGCAGCACGAAATCACCAAATCCATCCCTCTGCTGGATGCCGAGGGCAATCTCACCGAGGCAGGCTATGCAAAAAAGCTGCTGCCCGTGTACCGCAAGGCGGACATCAGGGTAAATAAGCTGCGCATCAAGGAATGGGACTATTATCTGGTCAGCAACGGCCGCTACGCTCTGGCACTCACCGTTGCGGATAACGGCTACATGGGTCTGGACTCCATCTCCCTGCTGGATTTTGAAAACGGCATCAACCTCACCAACAGCCCCATGAGCGTGCTGACGCTGGGCAAGCTCAACATGCCTGAGACCTCCGCCGTGGGCGATGTTCACCATGCAGGCAAAAACTATTCCATCACCTTTAAAAATGACGGCAAGGGCAAGCGGGTGCTTATCGCCCAGATGAAGAATTTCGGCCCCGGCGGGCCCATCTATGCCAGAGTTGAGCTCACCGATGAGCCGGAGGAGAGCATGGTAATTTGTACCCCCTTCAACAAGCCCGGCCATTTTTATTACAACCAGAAGATAAACTGCATGCGCGCCAGCGGCGAGGTCCGCTACGACGGTAAGGTTTATACCTTCTCCCCGGAGGACAGCTTCGGCGTTCTGGACTGGGGTCGCGGTGTATGGACCTATCATAACACCTGGTACTGGGGCTCCGCCTCCTACCATGTGGACGGCGTTCCCTTCGGCTGGAACATTGGCTACGGATTTGGCGACACCACCGCCGCCAGCGAGAATATGCTGTTTTATAACGGCAAGGCACACAAGCTCAGTCAGGTGAAGTTCAATATCCCCGGCGACGAGAAGGACTTCCTCTCCCCCTGGACCTTCACCTCCGACGACGGGCGCTTTGAGATGGATTTTGTACCGGTGATGGACAGAGCCTCCTGCACCGATGTGAAGCTCATCAAGTCCGACCAGCATCAGGTCTTCGGCAAGTTCAGCGGCAAGGCCGTTCTGGACGACGGCACCGTAATTGAAGTAAAGGATTTCCCCGGCTTTGCCGAAAAGGTGGAAAATAAGTGGTAAGCGGTAAAACACCACAAAGGG
>JAZNUQ010000002.1:0-7338 GCA_045592365.1 Candidatus Limivicinus sp.
GGGGGATATTTATTGCAGGCGGGGGGCGTCCGTCATTTAAAGGCGGCGTCGAGCTGCTGCCTGAGATGCTCATCAACACCCCCCACAACTCTGTAAATGGGAGTGTGGAAGATGAAGTTTATAAGCTGGTCTGCGCTGCCGATCTCCTCCGGGAGGGGGAAAACCGAATAGCGGGGAGCGGGGTCGCTGGTGGAGGTGGTCTGGCTTATCAGCACGCGGCGGGAGGGACAGTATTTGGCCGTCTCCATTATGTGCATGGTGGTGGCGGAAACATGATGAAAGCCCAGATGTATACCGTCGGGGCTGTTCCATATTGCGGCGTATTCCGCATCGCGTTCAGAGCTGTGGCTGCTTGCGGGCTTGCTTTCGCTTTTGCCTTTGCTTTTGCTTTTGCTTTTGAAAATACCGAAAAGTCCCATGTGCAGGCTTCCTTTCTGTGTTGTTGTCGGTGTCTGTACCGATTATACCACAGTAAAGGCGCAGTTTCCACCATAAAAGCAGCCGGAGAGTATCGCGGGCGGATAATATCCGCCCCTGCGAATACACCCCACGCATCTGCGCACACCGCAGGGGGGATATAATATACATGACCAAAGGGCTGCATGGGGAGAGCTTGAGAGGGGAGGGTATGACCCTCTCAATAAAGTTGAGCGAAGCGGATAATTGCGCCGCAGGCGCGCACCAAAAAAGAGCCAGTCCTTTCGGACTGACTCTTTTTTGGTGCGAGAGAGGAGACTTGAAGGCGCCATGCGCGGCGCCGCCGCCTCGGGTTGAAACATGCCACCGGCATGTTTCCAAGCGCCCTCGGGAGTTCAAGTCTCCTTTTTGATAAAAATAACAGCCCATCCTGACGGATGAGCTGTTGTTTTGGTGCGAGAGAGGAGACTTGAACTCCCACGTCGGCTGACACACGCCCCTCAAACGTGCCTGTCTACCTGTTCCAGCACTCTCGCATATAACCGGTGCGCCGAACACATTTAAGCCCGCTTGCACCTTTTGGCTGCCACATTTAAGGCATAAGGAATTATAGCAGATAATTCCGGTTTGTCAAGCCTCAATTTTATCATTGTCAATATTTTTTTTACGCAGGCTTTCAAACAGTGCCACAAACAGGCAGCAAAGCACCAGAATAAGGGCGCATGCGCCCCTGTCCATAAGCAGCAGATAGCGCATTTTGAGATAGGCGTGGTAGCCCAGAAGGGAGGCAAACTCCGTAAGGATTGCAAGGGGGGCGGTAATGGGCAGGATAAAGGCCAGAAGAAGGGTCAGTATGTCCGCCGCAAAAAAATACCTGTCGTGCATGTGGGGCAGGATGAAGGGAATGCCCACGGCGAAAAGGGCGGCAAAAATCATAAGCGCCGTATTGCTGAGGCTTCTGCGCTTTATAAGGGCGATGAGCAGCAAAGCGAGCATGTAGCCGAAGGCGCAGACTATGGCGATTTTGGCGGCAAGCTCCGTGTCCTTCACATCGGTGATGATGGCAAAGACGGAGGGGGAGTTATAGTTGAGGCCGCTGCCGATGCTGCCGGTCTGGCTTGTATAAAGGGTCAGCGTCTCGATAAAGGGTCTGCCGGCGATGACGGCGGGCAGCACCAGAATAACATAGCTCAGAGGAAAGATAAGAAAATGCCGGAGCCTGAACTTGCCCTTAAGCCACAAAACCGCGCACACAGGCAGTATAAACACCGCCTGGAGCTTAAAGCCGAAGGAAAGCGCCATCATCACCATGGCACGGACGGGCTTATCCTCAAGGGCAAGGGCAATGCCCAGCACTGCCAGAGCCACATATATTGCGTCGCACTGAGCCCAGACTGCGGAATTCAAAAACACGGTGGGCAGATAGAGCACCGCAAAAAAGCAGGCGATGCGGCGGGGGACGGAGTGGGTAAACTGCCCCAGCACCCTTGTGCAGCCCCAGGCCAGAAGCAGGTCGAAAAGGATGCTCAGCAGCTTTATAAGATAGAGGTCTTTTATGCTGCTGTAAGAAAACAGCGCCATGAAGTACAGGTAGGGGATATTGTAATTGCCCACGGAGCGGTCAAGGGCGCGAAAGCCCCCGTTGTCCCGGTAAAACTGAACCCAGCGGGTGAGGAAATTCTGATAGTCCAGCGTTTCATAGTCCATGAAATATGCACGCAGAGCCATGGCGCCCAGAAGCAGCAGCAGGCAGCCGGCAATATTCAGGGGCTTTTTCATAAGGCCGCAGCTATGGAGAAAGTAAAGACCCAGCGCAGTGAGCGCTGCGAATATAAGATATACACGGTAGTCCATGGAAACCTCCCGGGGTGAAGTAGTGATAACAATCCCTCCGCCCCTGCGGGGCACCTCCCTTTACACAAGGGAGGCTAAGAGGAAACGCGATAACAATCCCTCCGCCCCTGCGGGGCAGGTCCCTTTACACAAGGGAGGCAAAGAGGAAAGGTAATTACAATCCCTCCGCCCCTGCGGGGCACCTCCCTTTACACAAGGGAGGCAAAAAGGAAACGTGATAACAATCCCTCCGCCCCTGCGGGGCACCTCCCTTTACACAAGGGAGGCAAAGAGGAAACGTGATAACAATCCCTCCGCCCCTGCGGGGCACCTCCCTTTACACAAGGGAGGCTAAGAGGAATTTGACATTTTAAACAAAAAAACGGCCGGAGATTATCCCTCCCGCCGAAAAACACTTCAAAACACAAAAAGTCCTTGACTTATAAAAATAATAATGTTAGAATGACTTGCTATATATGCGGGAGCGGAGGCCAAACCTCCACCCATACCGTGATTTAAGTATAGCATCCGCAGCATGTAAAATCAACACCGGGTACGAAACATTTAACAACATACCCGGGCGTTTGCAAAACTTATAAGGAGAGTGCGCTAATGCCAAAAGATGTTCTCTACGGCAAAACTTTGAGAAAGAGCTTTGCCCGCACCCAGGAAATCATGGACATGCCCAACCTGCTGGAGATCCAGAAAAGCTCCTACAAGTGGTTTCTGGAGACGGGGCTTCGTGAGGTCTTCAAGGACACCGACGCCGTTACCGACTACACCGGCAATCTTGAGCTGAGCTTCATCGACTACTCCATGAACGAAAAGCCCAAGTACAATGAGGAGGAGTGCAAGGCCAGAGACGCCACATACGCAGCCCCCCTTAAGGTACGCGTGCGCCTTCGCAACAAGGAGACGGAGGAGATCAAGGAGCAGGAGATATTCATGGGCGACTTCCCCATAATGACCGAGGGCGGTACCTTTGTCATCAACGGTGCCGAGCGCGTCATCGTCTCCCAGATAGTCCGTTCCCCCGGCGTGTACTTTGACCGTACCACCGACAAGTCCATGACCAACATCTACACCAGCACCGTTATCCCTTACCACGGCGCATGGCTGGAGTATGAGACCGACGCAAACGACATCTTCAATGTCCGTATAGACAAAAACCGCAAGCTCCCCATTACCTGGTTCCTTAAGGCCATGGGCGCTTACGACGAAAACCGTCCCGCCACCTGGCTCTCCTGCGTGGACGATCCCTTTGTGGGCGCAGTCACCAACGAGCGCCTGAATGAGATCTTCGGTGAGGATGAGCGCATCGTTGCCACTCTGGACAAGGACAGCTCCGCAAACCGCGACGAGTGCCTTATCGAGATATACCGCAAGCTCCGCCCCGGCGATCCCCCCACCGTGGAATCCGCCGAGACTCTGCTGGACGGCCTGTTCTTTGACCGCCGCCGCTACGACATATCCACCGTCGGCCGCTACAAGTTCAACAAGAAGCTCTCCCTCTTCCCCCGTATAGCAGGCTTTGAGCTGGCTGAGCCCGTGGCAGACCCCCTCACCGGTGAGATAATCGCCGACGCAGGCGAGATAGTCAGCCGCGAAAAGGCAAAGGAAATTGCCGAGGCAGGCGTCGTTGCCGTTAAGCTCGTTGCCGACGGCAAGACCGTGCGCGTGTTCTCCAACGGCATGGTAAACCTTGGCCGCTATGTTGACTTTGACCCCGCCGAGGTAGGCGTAAAGGAAAAGGTCCGCGGCAACGTTCTCTCCGCTCTTATGGCTCAGTTTGAGGGCGAGGCTCTCAAGGACGCCATCCGCGAGCATATTGAGGAGCTTATCCCCAAGCACATCGTTGTTGACGATATGTTCTCCTCCGTAAACTACCTCTGCTGCCTTGCCCACGGCATCGGCAACAAGGACGATATAGACCATCTGGGCAACCGCCGCGTCCGCTGCGTGGGCGAGCTGCTGCAGAACCAGTTCCGCATCGGCTTTTCCCGCATGGAGCGCGTTATCCGCGAGCGCATGACCCTGCAGGATCTGGATGTTGTCACTCCCCAGAGCCTTATCAATATCCGCCCCGTAACCGCAGCCATCAAGGAGTTCTTCGGCTCCAGCCCTCTGAGCCAGTTCATGGACCAGACCAACCCTCTGGCAGAGCTGACCCACAAGCGCCGTATGTCCGCACTGGGCCCCGGCGGTCTTTCCAGAGAGCGCGCCAGCTTTGATGTGCGTGACGTTCATTACAGCCACTACGGTCGTCTCTGCCCCATAGAGACTCCCGAAGGCCCCAACATCGGCCTTATCAGCTACCTGGCCTCCTACGCCCGTGCCAACGAGTACGGCTTCCTGGTAACTCCCTACCGCAAGGTGGAAAAGGGTACCTGCCGCCTCACCGATGAGGTGGAGTACATGACCGCCGATGTTGAGGACCAGTACATTGTGGCTCAGGCCGGCGAGCCCGTTGACGAAAACGGCGTGCTTATAAACAAGCGTATCACCTGCCGTCACCGCAACGACACCATCGAGGTCAACCGCGAAGAGGTTGACTATGTGGACATCAGCCCCAAGATGATGGTTTCCATAGCTACCGCTATGATACCCTTCCTTGAAAACGACGACGCCAACCGCGCACTGATGGGCGCAAACATGCAGCGTCAGGCGGTTCCCCTTATGACCACTCAGGCTCCCATCGTTGCCACCGGCATCGAGCACAAGTGCGCCGTTGACTCCGGCGTGTGCGTGCTGGCAGAGGGCGACGGTCTGGTTACCAGAGTTGATGCAAACTATGTCTCCGTCCGCTACGACGACGGCAGACTGAAGGACTACAAGCTCATCAAGTTTGCCCGCTCCAACCAGGGCACCTGCATTAACCAGCGTCCCATCGTCTCCGCAGGCGAGCGCGTCACCGCAGGCGACGTTCTGGCTGACGGCCCCAGCACTGCCGACGGCGAAATCGCCCTGGGCAAGAACATCCTGGTGGGCTACATGAACTGGGAAGGCTACAACTACGAGGACGCTATCCTGCTCAACGAGCGTCTGGTTATGGAGGACGTTTTCACCTCCCTGCACGTTGAGGAGTACGAGTGCGACGCCCGTGACACCAAGCTGGGACCCGAGGAGATAACCCGCGACATTCCCGGCGTGGGCGACGATGCTCTCAAGTATCTGGACGAGCGCGGCATTATCATGGTAGGCGCAGAGGTCACCGCAGGTGACATTCTGGTGGGTAAGGTCACCCCCAAGGGCGAGACCGACCTGACCGCTGAGGAGCGTCTGCTGCGCGCCATCTTCGGTGAGAAGGCACGCGAGGTTCGTGACACCTCCCTGAAGGTGCCCCACGGCGAAAGCGGCATCATCGTTGATGTAAAGGTATTCACCCGTGAAAACGGCGACGAGATGAACCCCGGCGTAAACCAGGTCGTCCGCGTCTACATTGCCCAGAAGCGCAAGATCTCCGTGGGCGACAAGATGGCGGGCCGTCACGGCAACAAGGGCGTTGTATCCCGCATACTGCCCCGTGAGGACATGCCCTATCTGCCCGACGGCACTCCTCTGGACATAGTCCTTAACCCCCTGGGCGTTCCTTCCCGAATGAACATCGGTCAGGTTCTGGAGGTTCACCTGGGCTACGCAGCTCAGGCTCTGGGCTGGAAGGTGGCTACCCCCATCTTCAACGGCGCAAACGAAACCAGCATCCGCGAGACCCTGCGTCAGGCAGGCCTGCGCGAGGACGGCAAGAGCGTCATGTTCGACGGCCGCACCGGCGAGCGGTTTGACAACGATGTTACCGTTGGCTGGGTCTACTTCCTTAAGCTGCACCACCTTGTTGACGATAAGATACACGCCCGCTCCACCGGCCCCTACTCTCTTGTTACCCAGCAGCCTCTGGGCGGCAAGGCTCAGTTCGGCGGCCAGCGCTTCGGCGAAATGGAAGTCTGGGCTCTGGAGGCCTACGGCGCTGCCTACACCCTGCAGGAGATCCTTACCGTCAAGTCCGACGATGTGGCAGGCCGCGTAAAGACCTACGAGGCCATCGTAAAGGGCAACAATATCCCCAGCCCCGGCGTGCCCGAGAGCTTCAAGGTCCTTGTCAAGGAGCTGCAGTCGCTGTGTCTGGATATCCGCGTTCTGGATAAGGACGGTCAGGAGATAGAGCTTAAGGACGAGGACGAGGATGAGTTCATCCCCGAGCTCAAGGACGAAATTTACCAGTCCGATGACAGCGAGATAGAGGCCGAGGGCTTCTCCATCGAGAATGTTCCCGAGGATGAGTACGACCCCGGCTATGCCGCCGATGATTACAGTGATGAGGAGGATATGTAATGAGCTATACACCCTTTGATGCCATTCAGATAGGTATCGCCTCCCCCGAAATGGTAAAGAGCTGGTCCTACGGCGAGGTCAAAAAGCCCGAGACCATCAACTACCGCACCCTCAAGCCCGAGCGTGACGGTCTGTTCTGCGAGCGCATTTTCGGACCCACCAAGGACTGGGAATGCCACTGCGGAAAATATAAGAAGATACGCTACAAGGGCAAGATCTGCGACCGCTGCGGCGTCGAGGTCACCAAGAGCAAGGTTCGCCGCGAGCGCATGGGCCACATTGAGCTGGCTGCGCCCGTAAGCCATATCTGGTACTTCAAGGGCATTCCCAGCCGCATGGGTCTGATGCTGGACCTGACCCCCAGAATGCTGGAGAAGGTTCTGTACTTTGCAAACTATATAGTTATCGACCCCGGCTTCACTCCTCTGGAAAGATGCCAGATACTCACCGAGCGTGAGTACCGGGACATGAAGGAGAAGTATGAGGACGATTTCAAGGCAGGCATCGGCGCTGAGGCCATCAAGGAGCTTCTCAGCCAGATCGACTGCGAAAAGCTGGCAGCGGAGCTTCGCGAGGAGCTTAAGAATGCCAACGGTCAGAAGAAGGCAAAGCTGGTAAAGCGCCTTGAGTGCGTCGAGGCCTTCCGTCAGAGCGGCAACCGCCCCGAGTGGATGGTCATTGATGTTCTGCCCGTTATTCCTCCCGAAATTCGCCCCATGGTTCAGCTGGACGGCGGCCGCTTTGCCACCTCCGACCTGA
>JAZNUQ010000003.1:0-12303 GCA_045592365.1 Candidatus Limivicinus sp.
CTTGGCCCACAGGACGACATGGCTACGATCCGACTTATCAAGAATCTGATCGCTTCCCTGCACGAATTCAACCCCATGATGGGTCACCGTGGCTGCCGTCTGGCCGTTACCTACCCCGAAATCGCTGAGATGCAGACCCGCGCTGTCATCAAGGCAGCTCTGGCAGTTCAGGCCCGTCACCCCGAGTGGACCATGGTTCCCGAAATCATGATTCCTCTGGTAGGCGAAGTCAAGGAGCTCAAGTTCGTTAAGGATGTTGTTGTCAAGGCAGCAGACGCTCTCATCGCCGAATCCGGCACTGAGCTGAAGTACATGGTCGGCACCATGATCGAGATCCCCAGAGCAGCTCTCACCGCTGACGAGATCGCCAAGGAAGCAGAGTTCTTCTCCTTCGGTACCAACGACCTTACTCAGATGACCTTCGGCTTCAGCCGTGACGACGCAGGCAAGTTCCTCGGCGCGTACTATGACACCAAGATTTACGAGAACGACCCGTTTGCCCGTCTGGTCCAGACCGGTGTTGGCAAGCTGGTTGACATGGCTGCAAAGCTGGGCCGCTCCACCCGCGAGAACCTGAAGCTGGGTATCTGCGGCGAGCACGGCGGCGACCCCTCCTCTGTGGAATTCTGCCACAAGGTCGGTCTGGACTACGTGTCCTGCAGCCCCTTCCGCGTTCCCATCGCACGCCTTGCAGCAGCTCAGGCCGCTATCAAGGAGATGTAAGATTAAATCTTGCATAAGCTGAAAAAACAATACGCCCCGGTTCGTTACGAACCGGGGCGTATTGTTATGTGTGCCTCAGCAGTCGAGCATGGTTTTGCCCTCGCCCACAAGGGCGGCAAAATCGCTGTTGAACTGCTCCACCGCAGCGTCGATTGCGGCATTTTTCACCAAAGCCTCGATAACATCCGGGGCAAGGGTAACGGCCTTTACGCCGTATTTCGTAAGCTCAAGCACCTGCTGGCTGTTTTTGAAGCTGGCGGCAAGAAGCCCGCAGTTATAGCCGCTTTTGCTAATGGCGTCGTGAATATCCTTGGACACCTGAATGCCGTCAAAGCCCATATTGTCTATGCGGTTGACATAGGGTGCCACATACTCGGCGCCGCACTTTGCGGCAAGAAAGCCCTGCATGGCGGTATAAATGGCGGTGCCTATAAAGCGGATGCCCTCATTATGAAGCAGCTTCATGGCCTTGAAGCCCTCGGGGGTGCAGGGTATCTTTACGAGGGTGTTGCTGCCGGTCTCGGCTACGATGCGGCGGGCCTCCTCCAGCATAAGCTCCGCCGTGGCGCCGGTGGCCTGTACAAAAAGCTCTCCCTCATCACCGATGATCTGGCGTATTTCCTTCAAAACCTCATAGGGGGGGCGGCCGGTTTTGGCAAGAATTGAGGGGTTGGTGGAAACACCGTCCACAGGGTAAAGCTCATATATTTTCTTTATTTTTTCAATACTGGCGTCGTCTATGCAGATAAGCATTGCTTGACCTCCCTTGTTCTTTTGCAATGGAAACATAGTAACATATTAAGCTCCGCTCTTCAAGGACAAAAAGCCCGTGTCCCTTGGGACACGGGCCTGCATCTATTACTCCTCGTCGGAGAAGGTGTACTGCTCGAGGTAATTGCGGTAGTTCTCCGCATACTGGGCGCTCTGGCGCAGCTCGCCGGATTTAAGGGCGTTGAGGTACTCGTGGGATTCCAGCTTGCCCTCAGCCACCTGAAGCATCTCCACCGCCACATTGGAGCAGTGGGCGGCGCAGCGGCCGTAGGCGGTCAGCAGGTCTTCCAGCACGAAGCCGTATTCCACGGTGCAAAGTCCGTCTCTCAAACGGCGCACATGGCGGGACTTTACTTCCTTTACCAGAGTATCCACCACCTGACCCAAAGGCTCCACCTTCATGGCAGCCTCCAGATCCTGAGTTTCAAAGGCGGCTACGGTATTGTGGATAACATCCATAACGGCTCTTTCAAGCACACTCAGCTCGTCTCTTGCAAACTGGGAGAAGCTGATATTCTTTTTATACATCTCCTGAGCTGCCCCGGCGACGGAAACCGCATGGTCGGCAAGACGCTCAATGTCACTTATGGAGTAGAGAACGGTGTTGAGGGAGCGGTTATCGTGAACGGAGAGGTTTTTGCCGGTGAGCTTGACAAGATAGCTGCCGAGAGCGTCCTCGTAAAGGTCGGTTTCGTCCTCAAGCTCCTTGACCTTCATAAAGCCCTCCTCGTTATAGCTCTTGGTGAGCTTAATGGCAAGCTCCATGGCCTGAGCGGAGGTGTTGGCCATTCTGCCCGCAATATCACGGGAGCGCTGGATTGCGACAGCGGGGGTAGCCAGCAGCAGCTCGTCCAGCAGAACCGGCTTCTGGTGTACAGGCTCCCGGGGGATGGTGAGATAAGCAAGGTTTTCAAGCAGCTTGCTCATGGGCAGCAGCACGGCGGTGGCGCTGAGGTTAAAGCCTGTGTGGATAAGAGCAATATCCACCGCGGAGGCAGTGGTATCAAGGAAGCCCCAAGGACGGAAAATGCCGATGCCGTAGAACACAAGGGCAAACAGCAGCACACCCACCACATTGAAATACAGATGCACGAGAGCGGTGCGGCGGGCGTTGCGGTTTGCTCCCACGGTGGAGAGCATGGCGGTTACGCAGGTGCCGATGTTCTGACCCAGAATGATGGGGATGGCTGTGCCGAAGGTGACGGCGCCGGTTGCACACAGCCCCTGCAATATACCTACGCTGGCGGAGGAGGACTGGATGACCGCGGTCAGTGCAGCGCCCACGAATATGCCAAGCAGAGGATTGGAGAAGGACACCATGAGACGGGCAAACCAGGCTTCGTTTTCAAGAAACTTCATGGCGCTGCTCATAAGGCTCATGCCGGTCATAAGCGCCATGAAGCCCAGAAGTATGGAGCCTACGCCACGGTGCTTTTCGCTCTTGGTGAACATATAAAGCACGATGCCCACGGTGCCCAGCAGGGGAGCCAGAGTTGAGGGCTTAAAGAGCTCAACAACAAAGCTGTCCCCCTCAAGGGCGGTGAGAGACAGCAGCCATGAGGTGACCGTGGTACCCACATTGGAGCCCATGATAACGCCGATGGCCTGCTTGAGGGTCATGATGCCGGAGTTAACAAAGCCAACAACCATGACGGTCGTGGCGGAGGAGGACTGGATAACCGCTGTGGCGGCAAGTCCAAGGAAAAAGCCCTTGAACACGGTGGAGCTCATGCCGGCAAGAATTGTCTGCAATTTGCCGCCGGCAAGACGCTCAAGGGATTTGCCCATTACATCCATGCCGAACAGGAACAAAGCCAGACCGCCCAGCAGGGATATTATCTTCAGAATGTACATTGTCATCGCACTGTGCCTCCGTCAAAAATGAGGAAAAAACGGTTACGGTAAATCAAGTTTAGATGATTTTCCACATATTTGCAATAGTGCAAAAAAACAAAAAAATAAGCCGCCTCACAAGGCAGCTCTGAACAAGTATATAAAAAAAGACACGACCCTTGACTGAGCATCATCACGACGGCGACAGCCAAGGGTCATTTCTCTGAATTCTTATTATCTAACATCAATGGTTACCTCTCTTTCTTCGGTGTGGTCCGTCTCCTCCGCCTGATCTGAAACCCGTCCGCTGCGATGATATACAATCATAATTATCTTCACACTATCGGGAAGCTCTGTATGCGGAAGACCCCATTTTGCGGAAAGACCGAACCCGGCGGCTCATTTATACCTTGAGCCTTCAGGTTATTACCTGTACATCGGTATCACCCTTTCTGGCTATAATGTAACACAGCGGGGGCAGTTTTTCAATAATCACAATCGCATAAAATTTTTGCCTCAAACTTGTATAAAACATGGAAATTCAAGGCTTGCGGCAATGAGCCGTTGACACGGCAGGGAAGTTCCTGTAATATTAAATATGTTGGGCAATGTAAAGGGCAGGTCGCGAACCTGCCCTTTATTTCGTGCTATTCTATTTTAAGGTCAATGCCGTCAAGCTCCGCTCCGCTGTCGGCAGGCAGGAGAATATATTTTCGCCCCTCAATGGTTTTCATCTGCACCAGATGGCTGAACTGAGGCTCAACTATAATCTTAAACTCCGGCGTTACTATCTCCATGCGCCTGCTGTTTATTATATTTGAGGGATTGAGCTGGGCGTCCTCTCCGAAATCACGCCTGCATATCTCACGGAAGGATAAAAGCTGCTCCTCATCGGCGCCGCTTTTATCCAGTATATCCTCCATATCATCCTGAGACAGAGTCAGCGTTTCCGGATCGCGGCTTTCCTTGTGGGCGGCGATACACTGGTTAAGCTGCTCATGCACCGACTGGAGCACCTGATATGTGCATCCGCTGTCCAGAGACTGGGCCAGCGCGGAGGAAAACAGCTCCTTCTGCCGTCCTGCGGGCATAGGCGGCTCAACACGAAACACCGCATCAATAAAATCCTGATGCACATCGTTGCTGCTCTTTGAATAGAAAAGGGCGCTGTAAATATTGGCGCTGCGTTCGTCAAAAGCGGGGAACATGAAGCCCAGGGCCGGCGCTGCAACTATGTGCCCCTCGGACAGATGGTGGAAGCGTCGCTCCTCGGGGAAGTAGCCCAGCTCCGCCTTGCCGCTTTTTACAGGGCAAATGCCGCAGACTATGTACTGAAACACCTCGGAGGAATCCTCCCGGCCGCCGTCCTTGCCAAAGTGAGGGACATCATAACGGTCACAGGCCATGAGGATAAGATAGTTTTCCCCGTCCATGTCCAGGGCTTCGATTATATTTTTATAGAAGGCATCCCTGAGAACCGCATCCTCAAGAGCGCACTTGCGAAGGGAGGAGAGCAGCCTGTGCTCATCGCTGTCCATTACCTGCTTTGTGGCAAAGGACACATCTATAAGATTTTTGCCCGGGGTGCCGGAGAGCACCTTTTTGAGCAGAGTCATGTATTTTTCGTTTTCCTCGGCGCTGAGCATGGCCACAGACTCGTCCAGTGTGGAGATTATCTCACGAGCCGAGTTTACATAACATCCGTAAATGTGACCTATGCTGTTGCGCTCGGGGCGAAGGCGCCTTCTTATTTCGGAAATTTCCTTTCGGTTCATATGTGCACGCTCCAATCTGCCGCAAAGAACGAATAAGACTGCGGCGATTTGGTATTATGCCACAAAATGCCGGCTGTTGCAAGAGCGTATAATAGCGGGCTTTGCCCCATGAGGCGGGGGGAATTGCCTGCTTTTCCCAAAAATGTATAGGATGGCCTGTCGGCTGCTGACAATAAGAAAAATTTTTTGTAACAATTTGAAATTATTTGCAATTATTAAGAAATAAGGTATTGCATTTTGGGGGGACTTGTTGTAATATTGTAACCACCGGTGCCATTTGTTATGTAAAGCAGCGTTTTACGCGCCTGCCATGAGGTGTCGGGTCAGCATTATATAATCGTTCGGCTCAGGCAGAGCCGGTTAGGAGGACATACATATGAGAAAACGGCTTATCAGTCTTCTGCTGATGGTGTGCATTATTGCATCCCTTCTGTCAGGACTGACTGTCAGCGCCTACGCTGACGGCAATATAGTCAACTACACCATGCAGAACGGAGACACTGTTATTGCCGTCTGCAAGAGTCTGGGTATTGATTTCTTTACCTGTAAGGCCGCAATCATGAAGCTCAATAATCTGATGGGCGATGCGGATTTTAACAGGATAAGAGTGGGTCAGACCATCAAGCTGCCCGCCTCCAATGCCGATGCGGCTCTTATAGTGTCCAGCGGCGCCACTACCGGAGGTACTGCCACCGGCGGCACCACCACCGGCACCACCAATGTCACTTCCGTGAAGCTGCTCACCGGCGACTATGTGGCATACTACCTTATTCCCCATGTGGTGCAGGCAGGCGAGACGGTTTATGACATCTGCAACGCCATGGGCATCAACTTCCACGAAAACTCCGACCTTATCATGAAGGTCAACAGCATCAAGAGCTGGAACAGGCTCTTTGTGGGCAGAAGCATTCTGCTGCCCTCCAGCAAGGCACCTGCCTCCGGTGCATGCACCGTGGTCGTGGCTCACAAGGTGGTTGGCGGCGATACCGTGTACACTCTGTGCCAGAAGTACGGCATCAGCTACAAGGACAGCCTTGAGATGCTTCAGATACTCAACAAGAAGGAAAATCTTGCCGTCATTAAGGTCGGTCAGGTTCTTCTCATGCCCATAAGCGGCGTGGTTACCGGCGGCGCCGGCGGCACCGGCGGCGGTGTTACAGGCGGCACGGGCACAGGCACAGGCACAGGCACAGGTACCGGTACCGGCTCCGGCACCAATACCCTTACCATCCGCAATATATTCACCAATACTCCCAACGGCACTGTCAGCATAAAGGTTGACGGCGTTGCCAACACCAAGGCTTTGCCCGGCAAGACCGTCAGTATCAGCGTCAGCCCCAACAACGGCTATGCTCTGGACGGCTCTGTGGTGGTATACCTTGCCGATAACAGCGGTACCGTCAAGCTCAATGCCGACGGCACCTTCGTAATGCCCGACAGTGATGTTCGCATTGAGGCAAAGTTTACCTCCGGCTACGCTCTGACCAAGAAGGGCGACAGCGCCAAGGGCAGCTTCCAGCTGCTGGTCAACGGCGTTGCAACTCAGGCGGCCTTCAGCGGCGCTCAGGTCACAGTCAAGATAGCCCCCAAGGAGGGCAGCGCAGTCGAGGCTGTCAGAGTTACCGGCACCGATTCCAAGAGCAGCTGGTATGCATGGACCGACGGCAAGCAGGAGTACACCTTCAATATGCCCGCAGAGAAGATAACCGTTGAGGTCGTCTACAAGACCGTGGCCTCCTATGCTCTGAGCAAGGGCAGCGTTACCGGCGGCACCTTCAGTCTGGCAAATACCAACGGCAGTGTTATCAGCAAGTCCTCTGCCGGCAACACCGTCGTTGTGGTTCCCAAGGCCAACACCGGCTATGAGCTTGACAAGGTCAGCTATACCTACGCCGAGGGCAAGAACAATGTCACCAAGACTGTTTCCCCCGCCTCCGACGGCAGTTACAGCTTCGCAATGCCCGCAGCAAACACCACCGTTAATGTCACCTTCAAGA
This sequence comes from Candidatus Limivicinus sp., assembly GCA_045592365.1. Classification (GTDB taxonomy): domain Bacteria; phylum Bacillota; class Clostridia; order Oscillospirales; family Oscillospiraceae; genus Limivicinus. The sequence continues at coordinate 7,100 of JAZNUQ010000003.1, forward strand.
ATGTTGCCATGTATGCCATCACCAAGGAGTTCATGGACAGCCGCTGCGCCGTGGCCGTTACCGTAAACGGTGTTGAGGCAGAGAAGATTGCAGCGGGCCAGACCGTTGCAGTCTCCGTAACCGCAAAGGCCGGCTACAAGATGAGCTACATCAAGGTCAACGGCACCACCATCAGCGGCAGCACCTTCGAGATGCCCGCACAGGATACCGTGGTCAAGGTCGTCATGGTTGACGCCGACAGATACGATATATGGCCCGACAGCGCACTGAGCAGCCTTACTGCACACGGCACCTACACTATGAAGATAGACGGCGTGGCAGTCAGCGGACTTTCCGGCCTTGCATACGAAGGCCAGGTCGTAACCCTTGAGGCCAAGCCCGACGCAAACTATGTCCTTGAAAAGCTCACTGTTCTGGACATTGCAAAGAACACCGAGATCACTGTGGATCAGAGCAAGCTCAGCTTCACCATGCCCGCCGGCAAGGTGCGTATAAGCATGAAGTATGTGCCTGTTACCTCCAATATCAGCATTGCTTCCTCCACTACCGGCAGCGCAAAGGCTTATGTGAACAGCGCCGAGGTCAGCAGCGCCGCCTGGGGCAGCAGCGTTACCCTGAAGCTGGTTCCCAATGAGGGCTACAAGGTGGAGAGCGTAAAGGTAGTCGGCGAGGACGGCACCGTGGTTTACGAAAGCAGCACTGCCGACAGGAACCACACCTTCACCATGCCCGCACAGAAGGTCTCCGTATCTTACAGCTTCAAGGCCAACAGCTACACCGTAAGCACTGCAAGTGACAGTACCGTTGGCAGCACCTTTACCCTGAAGGTCAACGGCGAGGATGTTACCCTTGCCGCAGACGGCACCGTTACCGTCAAGACCGGTGACCAGATCACCATCGTTCCCAAGGCAGCCGAGGGCTCCACCCTTGACAAGATCGTTGCCACCAAGACAGGCGATGTGAACACCGTGGTGAGTACCTCCACCAGCTTCATAATGCCCGCATACGATGTGAAGATTACCGTATACTTCAAGTAAAAAACTGCTCCAAAGAAGGCAGACGACAGTCTGCCTTCTTTTTTTGCCCGGAATAGAAGATGGACAGGGAGAATATAATGGTTTCGGGTGATGAGGATGAAAGAAAAATTATACTGGAGGTCGCTGCTTGCTGCCGTTGCTTTGCCGCTGGCGGTGGGGACGCTGTCTTCAATACTGGTAGGAGATGCGGTCTTGGAATATGCAGGCATGAATAAGCCGCCGCTGTCGCCTCCGGGCTGGATATTCCCGGCTGTGTGGACACTGCTCTATGCGCTTATGGGCTTTGCATCATGGCTGGTGTACATCAGCGAGGCCTCTCAGCCGCGGAAAAAAAGGGCCCTTGGCCTGTATGCCCTGCAGCTTGCTGTAAACTTTGTCTGGCCGCTTATCTTCTTCAAGGCCATGTGGTATCTGGCGGCTTTCTTTTGGCTTTTGCTGCTGTGGCTTCTGGTGATAGCCTGCACTGTCAGGTTTTACTGCATAAGACGCTCTGCCGCGTGGATGCTGCTGCCCTATGTTCTGTGGCTGAGCTTTGCGGCATATCTGAACCTTGGCGTATATCTTCTGAACTGAGCCCTTCGCACCGCGGCCAAGACCCGGTGCGATTTTTTACTTTTGGTGTGCTTGTGTATAAACAAAGGATTTTTATTGCTAAAAATATTGATGAATTACTTCAACGGTTTGAAATAACCAAAAAATAAGCCTGTTTTCCTTGCAAATTTGTGCGTCTTGTGATAAACTGCACATGTAATATACTCTGATGAAACCATACTCGTAAGGGGGAATGCATGTGGAAAATAAGGCCAAGATTATCACGGTTGCAGGTAAGGGCGGCGTGGGTAAAACCTCGGTGTGCGCATCTATTGTCAGACTTCTTGTTGAGCGATACCCGGACAAGAAGATACTTGCCATAGACGCAGACCCTGCTGTCGGTCTGTCCGTAGCTCTTGGCGTGGATGTAAAACTGACGCTGGACGATATTCGCATGAGCATCGTGGACAGTGTGGAAAACGGCGACACCAGAGAGGCTTTGGAGCTGCTCAGCGAGGCGCGCTTCAGAATTTTTGACGCCCTTGTTGAAATGCCCGGCTTTGCGTTTCTGGCAATTGGCCGTCCGGAGAGTTCCGGCTGCTACTGTAAGGTAAATTCCTACCTTAAGGAAGTTATCGGAATTCTTGCAAACAGTTTTGACTACGTCGTCATTGACGGCGAAGCTGGTATCGAACAGATACAGCGCCGTGTTATGGAGAAGGTCACCCACCTGCTGCTCATCACCGACCAGAGCAAAAAGGGCGGACAGGTCATCTCCACCATCAAGGAGGTTGCCGATGAGCTTATTGCCTACGACAGGATAGGCTGCATCGTCAACCGCATGACAAACCCCGAGCTTAAGGACCTTATGCAGTATCCTGTGGAGCTGCTGTCCTACATCCCTGCAGACAGTGCCTTTGCCGCAAATGACATCCGTGGCAGAAGTGTTCTGGAGCTGCCTGCAGATTCCGATATGCTCAAGGGAGTGGAAGAGGCACTCCTGAAAATAGAAATACTTTAATAAGAAGAGGTGTAACATTTGAAAGATCTTAAGCATCTGATCTACTTTGAAAGCCTGCTTGAGAACGCTGACAATGACCTGGTCAAACAGGCTCAGGCCGAAGGCGGACTTGCCCTCGGCTATACCTGCTACCACATCCCCGAGGTTTTGCTCAACGTTGACAAGTGCTTCTCAGTAAGACTTCGCGCACCCAACACCGGCTCCATTGACATAGCCACCTACTACATGTCCAACTACACCTGTGAGTACGCAAGAGCTCTGGTGGAGCGCGGCATTGAGGGCGGCTACCAGTTCCTGGACGCCATGATCGGCGTTGACGCATGCTCTATGATGAACAGAGCAATGGAGCACTTTGAAATCCTCAAGGTAAACGAGAAGCCCAACTTCTTTGTTACCCACTGCGACATTCCCTTTAAAATCACCGACTATACCCTGGATTCCTATGTAAAGCAGATGCGCAAGCGCGTTCTGGATGTTCTCACCGAAAAGTACGGTGTGGACACCTCCGATGCCGCCATCCGCAAGGCCGTTGAAGAGCACAACGAGGTTTGCTCCATTATCTCCCAGATGTCCGAGATGCGTAAGGAGGATAATCCCGTTATCACCGGCTACGAGTTCCATGTTATCAACCTTGTCAGCTACACCTGCCCCAAGGCACTTATTCTGCCCAAGCTCCGTGAGACTCTCAAGGAGCTGCAGAAGCGCAAGAAGGACGAGAAGAGCCCCTTCCGTGCCCGCGTTGCCATCGTTGGCTCCGAGATCGACGATCCCAGCCTTACCAAGCTCATTGAGGGCTGCGGCGCTCTGGTGGTTTCCGACCGTTACTGCTTCGGCTCCACTCCCGGCCGCGAGATAATCGAGCTCAAGGACGATGAGGATGCTCTCACCCAGATTTGCCTGCATGTTATGGAGCATTCCGAGTGCGCCCGTTACATATCCGACGAGAAGGTGCTCCAGCGCCGTGAGACTGCTGACAGACTGGCCAAGGAGTTCAACGCCGAGGGTATCATCTACGAGCAGATGAAGTACTGCGACTACTGGGGCTTCGAGCGTGCTCTGGCAAGCCATATCCTGCACGATGAGTACGGCTGGCCCGTCCTGTCCATAGACAGACTGTACAACAACGGTAACTCCGGTCAGCTTCGTACCCGTGTTCAGGCCTTTGTTGAATCCCTTGAGATCAAACGTATCCACAAAGAGGAGGGCAAGTAATAATGGCTAAGAAGGAAAAAATCCATTACCCCAATCCCAAGTTCTGGAAGTGCAGGGATGAGATTAACTGGGCTGCCCAGCTTGAGAACCTCAAGGAAATAGGCGCCATCTCCGTTGACCTTATCAAGGCCACCGACTGGAAGCAGTTCGGACAGGACCGCGTAAACGATGTGAAGGCTGACGCCAAGCGCATCAAGGAGGAGTTCTGTGATTTCATGGCTCTCTCCAATGAAGAGAAAATGGACCGTGTTGTTAACGGTGAAAAGAGCCTTGGCCGTCTCTACCGCAAGGGCGCCATGGCAACTGTCCGCCGTGAATGGCGCGGTGTGAAGGACACCGCATATGACTTCTTTGCATGGGCTCGTATGTGGGGCATGTTCCTGGCCACCTTCTCCAAGGACCTTATTCCCTCCCTCAACGGTCTGTTCTACTATCGCTGGTGGGTATCCTATTTCTGCGCCCACAGCTTCCTTGACAAGAACCTGATGGGTCTGCGCGGCTCCAACCTGCGCATGGGTCATCTGCTGCTGTTCGATGTATTCCGCTACGTGGCGGAGAACCTTGTGTTCCTTGCCAAGTGTGACAAGAAGAACGGCAACAGCGAGGCTCTCAACCAGAAGGTCGTTCTGTTTGACGAAATGACCATGGGTCAGATTATGGCCGGCTTCCCCGACCTGCTCGGTATTCCCTACCAGCTGCTGCCCGTGTTCCTGGTGTCTGAGATTGACCAGCTCACCTGCATCCCCTACATAGATGCTATCGAGTCCTACGGTCTGCCCGCAGACTGCTGCCCCGTGCCCTCTTCCGAGTGCGGCTCAATAGTAATCGACGCTCTGCCTCACATGGGCTCCTGCTTCATTTCCTCCTCCATGCCCTGTGACGGCTCCACTATGGCATCCTCCTACATGTCCCGCCGCTTCCCCGACCTGAAGACCTTCCATCTGTGCTTCCCTGTACGCTACATGGATGAAGAGACCGTTCAGATGGGCGCAGAGGATATCAGAGCATGCATCAAGTTCATAGAAGAGACTACCGGTGCAAAGTGGTGCTGGGATGCTTACTTTGCCGCAATGAAGCCCCTCAACAAGGAGACCGAGTACGAGCTGCAGAAGTGGGAAGTCAACAAGAGCGCATATCCTCAGCTTCTGGGTCCTGCCTACGAGCTGTTCCGCAAGTGGAACTACGAGATGGACGGCGGCAACGATCCTCGTATTCCCAAGACCTGCGAGAAGGTCAATAAGCTCCTGATGAAGGCATACGAGAACAAGGAAGAGCCCTATCCCGGCAAGATGAAGTACCGCGCAATCGTGTGGTCCTGCCCGGCTCACTACTATGCAAACTTCTCCAACTGGATTGCAAACTGGTGGGGCGTCAATGTTCTGGTAGAGATGGAGTCGCTCAAC
>JAZNUQ010000004.1:0-15427 GCA_045592365.1 Candidatus Limivicinus sp.
GTTCTTCCTTTCCCCATTGAAGGTCAAGCCTTCAATGGGGGCCCCATTTGCCCCCTCATCCGGCGCTGCGCGCCACCTTCCCCCCCCGAGGGGGGGGAAGGCTTTTGCGGCGGGAGCAAGCCCCCGCCCTACGGTGGGGAGCGGGATAGTGATGAGGTGGATGCGGGGCATCACATAAACACAAGGGACAGGGCGTAGGAGAACAGAGCCGTCAGGCTGCAGCTTATAAGCCGGGCGGGGGTATGGAGGCTGCCCTTTACATTCAGCCCCTGAAGCAGAGCCCTTGTCTGAAAATGCACGCTGAGCCCGCCCCAGCCCAGCGCAGCCCCCGCAAGGGCAATATTTATCGGCTCGGCGCTGAGCCCCCGCATTGCCCCGGCGCAGCTTCCAAGCTCCATAAAGCCCAGTACAAGCCCACGCCACCAGGAGGGGGGCAAGTGGCTCAGCTCCGCCGCCCTGCCGCAGACAAGGGACAACAGCCCCCCTGCGTCCATAAGCCCCGCCAGCACCGTAAAGCACACCACAAAGCCGCAGACCCTGAGCACCGAGCGCACGCTCTGCTCCACGGCCTCCGGAAGGGCCTGAGAAAAGCTCATGCTCTCTATATGTACCGCCGCCCTTTTGACCGGCACATAGTCCCTTTGCCGCATAAGCACAGCGCATACAAGCGCCGCCAGCACATGGGCGCAGTAGATTATAAGCCCCGCTCCCGCGCTTTTGAACACTCCCACGCCCAGAGCGGAAATGGCAAAGGCCGGGCCTGAGTTATTGCAAAAGCACAAAAGCCGCTCCGCCTCATCCGCGTCAATATGCCCGCTTCTGAGCATGTCCCCGATATAGGCAGCGCCCATGGGGTAGCCGCCGCACAGCCCCACCGCCAGCGCCGACACTCCCGCTCCCGACACCGAGAAAAGCCGTGAGGCCACAGGGCTCAAAAGCCGCCCCAGCAGCAGCGGCAGACCCATGCGGTTTAAAAGCGTTGACAGCACGAAAAAAGGAAAGAGCGTAGGCAGAATAAGCCCCGCGCAGAGCCTCAGCGCCTCATAGGAAAGGCTGCTGACCCTTGCAGAGAGCATTGCGGCCGCGGCAAAGGCGGCGATACAAAAAATGAGCGGTGCGTGTTTTTTCATAGGCATACCTCCTTGTCCATGTATTAAAGTATGTGGCCTCACATAGATTTAGTCCAAGGGGGTGGCCGGGTGAAAAGGCTGAAAGCGGGAGCCATTGAGCTTGCGGAAAGGCTTGAGCTGCCTTCGGAGGCTCTGGGCGCGGTGAAGGTGACGGTGACCGGCGGCAAAAGCCTGCTTGCGGAAAACCACGCCGGTATCCTTGAATACGGAAGCGAGCGCATCGTTTTGAGCTGCGGCAGAGGCAGGCTTGTAATCAGCGGCAGCGGTCTTGCCCTTGTGGGCATAAGCCCGGGGGAGCTTGCGGTAAGGGGAAGTATAACAGCGGTGGAGTGGGAATAATGAAAGCAAAGGGAAGCATTGCGGCGCTGCGCCTTGAGCTTTGCGGCACGCTGCCGGAAAGCGTGCTCAACGCCTGCGCCTTGAGAGGCATTGAGCTTTGGGATATGGAGTGTGTGGACGCATATACCCTGCGTCTGAGCCTGCGCCCGGCAGACCGGGCGGAGCTTGAGGCCATCGCGGCGCAGAGCATGTGCGATGTGAAGCTGATTTCGGAAAGCGCCGCACTGCGCCGGCGCAAAACCGCCAAAAAACGCCTGTGGCTGGCGGTCTTCCTCTTTATCGTCTCCATGGGGCTTGCAATATCCTCCCTCTTTGTGTGGGATATTCGCCTTGAGGGCTGCGGGGATATGAGCCGGGGAGAGCTGCTGCGCGCCCTTGAGGACTGCGGACTGTACGAGGGCTGCTTCTGGCCGGGGATAAGCGCCGACCGGCTTTCAAGCCTGATGATGGAAAAAATGCCAAAAATCGGCAGGCTGAGCCTTTCCGTCAGCGGCTCAAGGGCGCTGGTCACTATAAAAGCGCGCCGGGAAATGCCGGAGCTTTACAGCCCCGACGAGCCTGCTTATATCGTGGCGGCGGAGAGCGGCATTATAAGGCGCTGCGCCGTTTTTGACGGACAGAGCCTTGTTGACTGCGCTCAGGCCGTGACAAAGGGGGAGCCGCTTGTGCAGGGCAGCCCCGGGGCAAGGGCGGAGATATGGGCGGACACATGGCGGGAGGCAGGCTCGGTTTGCCCCTGGCTCAGGGAAAAAAGCCCCTCGGGGCCGGTAATTACAAGGCTTGCCCTTAAATTCGGAAAAAATCGGCTGAATTTTTACATAAGCAGTGGAAAAGGTCTTGACTTGTGTGATAAAATCATCAAAGAATATACAATAGGCGCAGAAGGGCTGTTCAGCCTCCCGGTGAGCATAGTCGTGGAGAGGCTTTGCCCCTACACGCCGGGGGAAATGAGCCCGGCGGACATGGAAGGGCGGCAGCAGAGGCTTTACGACGCCCTCTCGTCGCTTATACGCGGGGAGATAGTGGAGCACAGCTTCAAAAGCTCCGAGGCCCACGGGCTGAGCATCCTCTACCTCAGCGCCCAATGCAGCGAAAACATTGCCGAAAGGATAAGCCAATGATAGAGAAGACCATAGAAGTTGAAAGAATGGAGCATGTTATCAGCATATTCGGCTCCTTTGACCAGAATTTGCGCATTATTGAAAATGAGCTGGGCGTTAAGGTGCTGGACAGGGACGATATGCTGCATATCTGCGGCGAGGCGGAGAGCGTGATGAAGGCCGAGAAGGCCATAAACGGGCTTCTCACCCTTGCCACAAAGGGGGAAAACATTGACGCGCAGAATGTGCGCTATATCCTGAAGCTGGTAAGCGAGGGGCGGGAGACCAAGATAAACGAGCTTGCCGGAGACGCCGTGTGCATCACCGCCAAGGGCAAGCCCATAAAGCCCAAGACCCTTGGGCAGAAGGCCTACTGCGACGCTATCTCCAATAACACCGTCACTTTGGGCATAGGCCCCGCCGGTACAGGCAAGACCTATCTTGCCGTGGCTGCGGCTGTGGCGGCCTTCCGTGCAGAGGAGGTAAACCGCATCATACTGACCCGTCCCGCTGTGGAGGCCGGGGAGCGGCTGGGCTTTCTGCCCGGCGAACTGCAGAGCAAGGTCGACCCCTACCTGCGCCCGCTCTATGACGCGCTCTTTGACATGCTGGGCACCGACACCTATCAGAAATACCTTGAGCGGGGCAATATCGAGGTGGCGCCCCTTGCCTACATGAGAGGACGCACCCTTGATGACAGCTTCATTATCCTTGACGAGGCGCAGAATACCTCCCGGGAGCAGATGAAGATGTTTCTGACCCGCATAGGCTTCGGCTCAAAGGTGGTCATCACCGGCGACATTACCCAGATAGACCTGCCGCCGGACAAGACCAGCGGCCTTAAGGTGGCAATGAAGGTGCTGGACGGCATTGAGGATATTGCAATATGCCGGCTCAGCGGCTCCGATGTGGTGCGGCACAGTCTGGTGCAGAAGATCATCGAGGCCTACGAGGTCTACGACAGGAAAAACCCCGAGCAGGTGCAGCCCAAGGCTCTGCCTGTGAAGAAATACAAAAAGGGATAAGCCGTATGAAGCATAAAGTTATTGTCAGCCGTGATGTCAGGGGGCTGGGACAGCTCAGAAGCGCCGCTCTTATACGCCGCGCCGTAAAAATGGCTCTTGAGGCAGAGGGCGTGGACGAGCCCTGCCTCATTTCCGCCGTGCTTACCGACAATGAGGGCATAAGGGAGATAAACCGTGAGTTTCGGGGCGTGGACAGCGCCACCGATGTGCTGAGCTTCCCCATGAACCGGCTTCAGCCGGGCTGCTTTGATGCGGAGCTTTGTGACCGTGACCCGGAAAGCGGCAGGATTATGCTGGGGGACATGATGATCTCCGTTCCCCGCTGTCTGGAGCAGGGGGAGGAGTTCGGCCACGGCTACCAAAGAGAGATAATGTATCTTACCGTGCACTCGGTTCTGCATCTGCTGGGCTATGACCATGTGGACGAGGGCGAAATGAAAAAGCAGATGCGCGACAGAGAAAAAGCAATATTCAAAGAGAATTGAGGACAGTGAAATGACAAAATCTGCAATGATAACCGTATGCGGCAGACCCAATGTGGGTAAGTCCACCCTGACAAACGCCCTTGTGGGCGAAAAAATAGCCATTGTTTCGGACAAGCCCCAGACCACCAGAAACCGCATCAGCGCCATTGTGAACCACGGCGATACCCAGTTCGTTATCATGGACACTCCGGGCTTTCACAAGCCCAGAACAAGGCTTGGCGACTACATGGTGAATGTGGTGCGGGAAAGCGTTGCGGATGTGGACTGCGTTATGATGCTGGTGGAGCCGATTGCCGCCATAGGCCCTCAGGAGCAGGCGCTGCTTGAAAGACTGGAGCAGACCGGAGCACCGGTGCTTCTCATTATAAACAAGACGGACACCGTGGAGAAGGCGCGGCTGCTTGAGGTCATGGCCCTTTACTCCGCCGAGTTTGAGTTTGACGCAATTATCCCGCTAAGCGCAAAAAGGGGCGACGGCCTTGAGCTTTTGCTCGCCGAGCTTGAGAAATACGCGGTGGAGGGCCCCCATTTCTTCCCCGAGGATATGATCACCGACCAGCCCGAGCGGCAGATATGCGCCGAGCTTGTGCGGGAAAAGCTGCTGCGCTGCCTTGACAGGGAGATACCCCACGGCACCGCCGTGGAGGTTACAAAGTTCTCCGAGCGGGAAAGCGGCATAATCGACCTTGAGGTGACCATATACTGCGAGAAGGAGAGCCTCAAGGGTATCATCATCGGCAAGAAGGGCGCAATGCTCAAGAAAATCGGTGAGCTTGCAAGAGCGGACATCGAGGCCTTTATGGGCACCAAGGTTTTTTTGCAGACATGGGTAAAGGTCAAGGAAAACTGGCGCGACTCCATGGCGCAGCTTAGAAACTTCGGCGTGGGGGAGTGACGGCGGGAGCCCTCCCAGTCGCCTGCGGCGACAGCTCTCCCAAAGGGAGAGCCAAGGCAAACCCTCAGTCTCGCCAGAACAACGCCATCAAGCCACTTTCAGCCCCGCAGGGGCAGAAAGTCGGCGGATGACATTGTTCTTCCTTTCCCCACAAAAGGCAAGCCTTTTGCGGGGACCCCGTTTGCCCCCTCATCCGGCGCTGCGCGCCACCTTCCCCCCGAGGGGGGGAAGGCTTGGTACAGGTTTTATTCTTTGGCGAAAAGCCTTCACCCCTTGAGGGGGGAAGGTGCTGAGCGAAGCGAAGCGGATGAGGGGTGAATGCGGGCGGTTGATAGCCGCACGGGGGATTTACTTCTGACGCAGCGGCGGGAGCAAGCCCCCGCCCTACGACAGCTAAAAAAGTCTCCCATTACACAGGGGAGCCGTTGCCCCCTCATCAGTCACGGCTACGCCGTGACAGCTTCCCCCCCGCAGGGGGGAAGCCTTGGTGCGGGGGTAGGATAAAATATAGCTAAAAATTACCGCTGATGTTGGGCGGGGCTTTGCAGATAATAAGCTCAGACGCCTTGAAAGGAGCTTATTATGGATGACCCTGTATGGCAGGCCTTTGCCCAGACCGGCGACCCGCTGTTTTATCTGCTCTACAAGAGACAAAGCGGCGGCACAGAGGATAACGCCCCACGGGGCGAGGATTGAGCAAGAGGTACATAGATGTACAAAACGGTGAAGGCCCTTGTACTCAGGCAGGTTCGTTACAAGGAGGCCGACAGGATACTGAGCCTCTTTACCGACAGCGACGGCAAAATGACTGCCAAGGCAAGAGGGGCGCTGAGAAAAAGCAGCCGCAGCGCCGCCGCAACACAGCAGCTTGTTTACGCGGAGATGAACCTTTTCGGAAACAGAGGACGCTGGACGGTGAACGAGGCTGCCCTTATCGAGGACTTCAAGGGGCTGACGGAGGATATTGAAAGCTATGCACTGGGCTACTATGTGGCCGAGTGCCTTGACGCATTCAGCATTGAGGAGCAGCCCGACGCTGCCCTTTTACAGCTTGGGCTCAACACCCTCTACGCGCTCAGCCGCAAGCTCTATCCGCCGGAGCACATAAAGGCCGCCTTTGAAATGCGCCTTATGTGCCTTTCCGGCTACGAGCCGGAGCTGGCGGCCTGCCCGGAATGCGGCTGCACCGAGCCTGAAAGACCGGTGCTCAACATGGAAAAGGGCAGCATAAGCTGCAAAAGCTGCTGCGGCGGCGGACTGCCGCTGTGCCCCGCCTCCCTGCAGGCGCTGCGCTACATCGCCTCGGCTCCGGCAAAGCAGCTTTTCTCCTTCCGCCTTGAGGGGGAGAGCGCCAAGCTCCTTTACCGGGCCTGCGAGCTTTATCTGCTTCGAAACGCCGAGAGAGGCTTTCAGACCCTTGACTACTGGAAAAGCCTGAGGGCTTTTAACTGAGGATAAAACTATGAGCTTTTACGAAAAATCATTACAGACCCTTGAGCTGCCTGCCGTGCTGCAAATGCTTGCAGGGGAGGCTGTAAGCTCCGGGGCAAAGGAAAGGGCTCTTGCCCTGAGCCCCACGGCGGACCAGGCCCTGCTGCGCCGCCGCCTTGAGGAAACCGACGCTGCCAAAAGCATGATGGTGGTGCGGGGCAGCCCCTCCTTTCAGGGGATAAAGGATGTGCGCCCGGCTCTCCAGAGAGCGGACATGGGCGGTGCGCTCAACACAAGGGAGCTTCTGGACATTGCAGCGCTTTTGCAGTGCGCCAGACTTGTGCGCGGCTACATTGCCGACGATAGGGTGGGCAAAACCTGCATCGACCATATCTTTAACGGCCTGAGGGCCAACAGGTTCCTTGAGGAGAAGATAAGCACCTGCATCCCCGCCGAGGAGGAGATTGCCGACAGCGCCTCCCCGGAGCTTCAGAACATACGCCGCCAGATGCGCGCCGCCGCCGCAAGGGCAAGGGACGCCCTGCAGAAGATAATTTCCTCCCCAAGCTACCAGAAGGCGCTGCAGGAGCCTATAATCACCATGCGCTCCGACCGCTTCGTGGTTCCCGTGAAGGCCGACCACAAGGGCGCGGTTCCGGGGCTGGTGCATGATATTTCCGCCTCCGGCATGACCCTTTTCGTGGAGCCTATGGCGGCGGTGAAGGCCAACAACGAGCTGAGAGAGCTTGCAGGCAAGGAGAAGCTGGAGATTGAGCGCATCCTTGCGGAGCTTTCCGCCGACTGCGCCGCCCACCGGACGGACATTGAGGAAAGCTATGAGCTGCTGCTGCGCCTTGACCTGATATTTGCAAAGGGGAAGCTGTCCTACAAGCTGGACTGCCAGCGGGCGGAGACCGTGGAAAAAGGCATAGTGCTGCGCCGGGCCCGCCACCCGCTGCTCGACAGAGCCAAGGCCGTACCCATAGATGTGGAGCTGGGGGACAGCTTCGACACCCTTGTTATCACCGGCCCCAACACCGGCGGCAAAACCGTGTCCCTTAAAACCGTGGGTCTGCTTGCCGCCATGAACCAGTGCGGCTTGCACATCCCCGCCGCCGACGGCAGCCGTCTGCCGGTGTTCAGCCACATTCTTGCCGACATTGGCGACGAGCAGAGCATTGAGCAGAACCTCTCCACTTTCTCGGCTCACATGTCAAACATCGTCCGCATTCTTGAGCTCTGCGACGAAAGCTCTCTCATACTATTTGACGAGCTGGGCGCCGGCACCGACCCCACCGAGGGCGCGGCACTGGCGGTGAGCATAATAGAATACGCAAGGCAGAAGGGTGCGGTCATCGCCGCCACCACCCACTATGCCGAGCTTAAAATCTACGCCACCAACACCGCCGGGGTGCAGAACGCCTCCTGCGAGTTCGATGTGGAGACCCTGCGCCCCACATACAGGCTGCTGGTGGGTATTCCCGGCAAGTCCAACGCCTTTGCCATCTCCGGCCGTCTGGGGCTGGGGCAGGACATCATAGACGACGCCAAAAGCCGCGTAAGCTCCGACAGCGCCAGCTTTGAGGCCACCATCGAGAAGCTGGAGCAGACAAGGCTGCAGATGGAAAAGGAGCGCACGGAAATTGCCAAAAGGCTCCGTCAGGCCGAGGAGGACGGCAAAAAGGCCGCCTTCCTGCGCTCTGAGCTGGAGGTGCGCCTTGACAAGGCCGACCTTAAGGCACGCCGCGAGGCGGAGCGCATACTCTCCGAGGCCAGAAGCGCCGCCGAGGAGGTATTCGCCCAGCTTGACGAGATGAAGCGCCGTGCAAACGAGCAGGAGGACGCCCAGCGCATCAACGAGGCCAGAAGCGAGCTTCGCCGCAGGCTGAACCTCAAGGAGGAGGAGCTTCGCCCCTCGGCGGTGCAGCCGGTCACCGACGCTGTAAGCTCCCGCCCGGTGAGGGTGGGGGACACGGTGAAGATAAAGTCCATGGGCATGAAGGCGGAGGTCACCGCCGTATCTGCCGACCGGGTGCTGAGCCTCAGGGCGGGCATTATGAATGTCAGCGCCCGGGAGGATGAGGTGCTGCTCATTGACGAGGCCGCCGCGCCAAAGAAAAAGCAGGCCGTATCCGCAGGCACTCAGCTTCGCATGCTGCGCGTTGAGCCCCAGGTGGATCTTCGCGGCATGGAGGCTATCGAGGCCATCGCCGTTGCAGAGCAGTATATAGACAGCGCCGTTATGGCAAAGCTCTCCACCGTCACCATCATCCACGGCAAGGGTACAGGGGCGCTGCGCGCTGCGGTTCAGCAGATGCTCAGGCGAAACCGCCATGTAAAATCCTTCCGGCTGGGTCGCTACGGCGAGGGTGAAACCGGCGTTACTGTTGTGGAACTGAAATAAATTATGGGCGAAGTTTCGCCGATAAATGTGTAAAACAACGAATTAAAATATTCCGGTTGACGATTAGGCGAAAATTTGTTAGATTGTAGACACAATCTATATTAAAATAACAGGAGTGGCGAGTATGATAAGCAAGGAAGTAACCATAGAAAATCAGGTAGGACTTCATGCCAGACCTGCAACTTTCTTCATCCAGAAGGCCAACGAGTTCAAGAGCAGCATCTGGGTGGAAAAGGACGACAGACGCGTTAACGCAAAGAGCCTTCTGGGCGTGCTCTCTCTGGGCATCATCAAGGACACTGTCGTGACCATCATTGCAGACGGCGCAGACGAGGTTGAGGCTATCGCAACTCTTGCAGAGCTTATCAACTCCGACTTTGCCGAGTAAGTAAACATCAAGGAAACTCAGGGGCGTGTTTTGCACGCCCCTGTTTCAATAGCTGAGGATTGGCATGAAAAAGGAAAACATCGCCATGCTGGAAATGCTCCTTTGCGCCGCATTATGGAGCATTGCGGGCATATTCATAAAGCTCATACCATGGAACGGCTTTGCCGTGGCCTCCATGCGAAGCCTTGTGGCGGGGCTTACCATCGCGCTATACATGCTCATAACAAAAAAACGCTTCGTGCTCAGCCGCCGCACCCTTCTGGCGGGGCTGCTGTCTGCCAGCGTTTACACCTGCTTTGTCTGCTCTAACAAGCTCACTACCGCCGCAAACGCCATCGTTTTGCAGTTTACCTCCCCGGTATTCATCGTGGTCTTCTCCGCCCTTATATTCAAAACAAGGATAAAAAAGGCGGATATGCTGGTGGTGCTCTTTACCCTTGCGGGCATTGCCCTTTGCTTTATCGACCAGCTTCAGGGCGGCTACCTGCTGGGCAACTGCGTGGCCATACTTGCAGGCATGTTCATGGCGGGCATGTTCATGGCGGTAGGGGAGCTTGAGGGAGAGGAGCGCTTTTCGGGCATACTACTGGGGCAGGGCTTCACATTTGGCATCGGTCTTCCCTGGGTCATCGTCACAAGGCCGGAGCTTACGGCGGCGGCTGTGGGCTGCGTGCTGGTGCTGGGCGTGTTCCAGCTTGGTATATCCTATATTCTCTACATCAAAGCCACAAAATACTGCCCGCCGCTGGCCTGCTGCCTGCTGGGCGCGGTGGAGCCCCTTTTAAATCCCGTCTGGGTGATGATATTTGACGGGGAGACCCCGGGGCCCCTTGCCCTCATTGGCGGCATCGTGGTCGTGGGCTCGGTGACGCTGTGGTGCATTTTCGGCAAGGATAAGGCAGAGGCCGCTGCCTGATACTGTTATGCTTGATACTTTAAGGGAAAAAGCAAATAATCTGCCCCAGCTTCCCGGGGTCTACATGATGCTGGACGATACAGGCGCCGTTATCTATGTGGGCAAGGCAAAGCGCCTTAAAAACCGCGTCAGCTCCTATTTCCACGGCGAGCATTTGCCAAAGGTGGCTGCCATGGTGGAAAAGGTGCGGGATTTCAATGTTATCGTGGCCGGCAGCGAGTTTGAGGCGCTGGTGCTGGAAAATTCGCTTATAAAGCGCCACAAGCCCCACTATAATATCCTGCTTAAGGACGATAAGGGCTATCCCTTCATCCGCATGGATGTTAAAAGCGAGTACCCCTCCATGAGCCTTGTGAGCAAAACCGCCAGGGACGGGGCAAAATACTTCGGCCCCTTCGGCGGACGCTCCCAGAGCCGGGAGATAATAAGCACCGTCAGCAAGGCGCTGCTGCTGCCGGACTGCGGGAGGAAATTCCCCAGAGACATTGGCAGGGAGCGCCCCTGCCTCAATTACCACATGGGCTTTTGCGCCGGCTGGTGCCTGCCTGACAGTAACGGGGAGGATTACCGCCGCAGCATGGAGCAGGCCGCGCTTATACTCAGCGGCAAAAGCTCCGAGCTTAGTGAAAGCCTGAGACAGCAGATGGAAAAGGCCGCAGAGGAGCTGCGCTTTGAAAGAGCCGCCCAGCTTCGCGACAGGCTTCGCGCCGTGGAGGGACTGGAAAACCGCCAGCGGGTCATTTCCACCGCCTTTGCCGACACCGACGCCATAGGCTTTTGCCGGGGGGCTAAGTGCTGCTTTACGGTGCTGCATTTTGTTGACGGCGACCTTGTGGGCAAGGACGCGGAGATGATGGACGAGCCTCTTGAAAACGACGCCGAGGCCATATCCGGCCTTGTGCGCCAGTACTACACCGCCCACAGAGGCGGCTGGCCCAAAAGCATTCTGCTGCCCTGCGAGCTTGAGGACGCTGCCGAGCTTGAGACGCTTTTAAGCGAATGCGCAGGCAGGCGCATCTATATAGAAAACCCAAAGCGGGGTGAGAGGCTGCGCCTTATTGAGAGCGCCGCCCTCAATGCCGCCGAGGAGGTGCAGCGGCGCACCACCGCCGCCCAGCGGCAGACCAAGACCCTCCAGTGGCTTCAGAAGGCGCTGGGGCTTGACCGCTACCCGGCGCGCATCGAGGCCTTTGATGTTTCAAACCTTGGTGACGACGGCATAGTTGCCGCAATGACCGTCCATGCCGAGGGCAGACCCTTAAAGAGGGCCTACAAGAAGTTCCGCATAAAGGAGCTTGACAGCAGAGACGACTACGCCAGCATGTATCAGGCGGTGTACCGGCGCTTCAGGCGCCTCCTTGACGGGGATGAGAGCTTTGCCCCCGCGCCGGAGCTTCTGCTTATCGACGGCGGCGACAGGCATGCCGCCGTGGCGGAGCGGGCGCTGAGGGAGCTGGGGCTGAGTATTCCCGTTTTCGGCATGGTCAAGGACGACAGGCACCGCACCCGGGCGCTGGTGGATGCCTCCGGCGCGGAGACGGGCATCAGCGCAAATCAGGCGGTTTTCGCCCTGATAGGCTCAATTCAGGAGGAGACACACCGCTTTGCCATCGAGTATCAGCGCTCACTGCGTAAGGAAAATTACGCCTCGGTGCTGGAAAATATCCGGGGGCTGGGCCCCAAGCGCCGGGCAGAGCTTATTAAATACTTCAAGACCCTTAAGAATATACGCGCCGCCTCCGTGGAGCAGCTTAAGCTGGTGCTGCCCTCGGACACCGCCGCCGCTGTATATCAATACTTCCACAGTGAAAAGAGTGAGGATAAATGCGAGTTATCACAGGAGCCGCCAGAGGCAGAAGGCTGAAAACACCGGAAAATTACGACATACGCCCCACCACCGACAATGTGAAGGAGGCCGTATTCAATATAATACAGTTCGACATTGAGGGCAGGCGGGTGCTGGATCTTTTCGCAGGCACCGGGCAGCTTGGCATAGAATGCCTCAGCCGGGGCGCAAGGGAATGCGTCTTTGTGGACAAAAGCCGGGAGGCCGTGAAAATCGTGCGGGAAAACCTTAAGACCTGCGGCCTCAGCGCCACGGTTTTGCAGGAGGATGCGCTGAGCTTTCTGCGCGGCTGCGGCAAGTTCGATGTTATTTTCGTTGACCCGCCCTACGATGCGCCGGTTTACGAACAGGTGCTGGAAATTATCAATTTGGTTGACATATTGTCGGATGGTGGTATAATAATCTGTGAAGCAAGGCGGGAAAAGCTCCTGCCGGAAATGACCGCGCCCTATTATAAGCGCAGGGAATACAATTACGGGCGGGTCAAAATCTGCATTTATTCTAAGGAGAGCACCCAATGAGCATCGCAATATGCCCGGGCAGCTTTGACCCCATTACGCTGGGTCATCTGAACATCATCCGCCGCACCGCTCAGATTTTTGACCGCGTGGTCGTTTGCGTCATGGTCAACGCCAGCAAAAGCTCACCCATGTTTACCGTGGAGGAAAAGCTGGATATGGTTCGCCGGGCGGTGGCAAAGTATCCCAATGTGGAAGTGGATTTCTCCGACGGGCTTCTGGCCGAGTACGCAAAGCGCTATCAGGGCGCGGTGGTGGTCAAGGGACTGCGCGCCGCCTCGGACTTTGAGTACGAGTTTCAGATGAACCTGATTAATAAGAAGATCAATCCCCAGATGGAGACGATGTTCCTTACCGCCAGCGAGAAGTACACCTTCCTCAGCTCCTCGGTGGTCAGGGAAATGGCAAGCTACGGCGCCGACCTTACAGGGCTTGTGCCCGACGAGATCAAGGCCGATATAGAAAATAAAGCTAAGCAATGGAGGCGGAAGAATGGATAACAACGATGTAATAGAGCTGCTTGACATACTTTACGGTATGGTGACAGAGGCCTGGGGCGTCCCTCTGGGAAATGACAAGTGCATTATCGAGCGGGACAAGGCCATTGAGATCATCAACGACATCAAGGCCAGCCTTCCCACCGCCCTTGCCGAGGCCAAGCGCCTTGTGGCCGCAAGAGATGAGTTCATCGGCAACGCCAAGCGCGAGGCCGAGGCTCTGCGTAAAAGCGCCGAGGATAAGGCCCGCTCCCTTGTTGAGGAGCAGGAGATCGTCCGCGTGGCAAGAGCCAGGAGCAGCGAGATGATCGCCTCCGCCGAGGCAAAGAGCCGGGAGCTTCGCCGGGTGGCAAGCGAGTATGTGGACCAGATAATGGGTCAGGCGGAGAGCAGCATGAGCGGCGCTCTGGCCTCCATGCAGAGCACCCGCGCAGCCTTCAAGGCCGCCGGCGGCGCTCAGGCAAGACCCGAAGCAAAGCAGCTTGAGGAATAATACATAGTGGGATAAAGGTCTCACCCGTCAGGGTGAGACCTTTTTTGCCTTTGGTGCTGCGGCGGCTGAATAAGCCTCCCCTGTGTAAGGGGAGGTGGCATTTGCAAAGCAAATGACGGAGGGGTTGCAGAGCAATGGTAACAATCCCTCAGTCGCCTGCGGCGACAGCTCCCTTTACACAAGGGAGCCATTGCCCCTCATCCGGCGCTTCGCGCCACCTTCCCCCCCGAGGGGGGAAGGCTTGGTGCGGCGGCACATGGCTTCATTGCGTTGTTCTGACGCGTTAACATAATCATATAAAAAAAGACAAAAAACGACAAAATATTTCACTTGCATTTTGCTTTTACTGACCCTATAATTAACATAACATGTGGTTAAAAGTGGTGGAAAATGGTGGAAGAATTCAGGAGAGAGGTGGCGTCGGCCTTGACAGGCGAATATCAGCATTCCCTTGACAGCAAGGGGCGTATTTTTGTGCCCGCAAAGCTCAGAGACGAGTTGGGCGAGGTTTTTTACATTACCCTGTCCATGGACAGATGCCTTAACGCATACAGCAGCGAGGCATGGCAGAGCCTTTCGGATAAGGTCAGCGCCATGCCCTATGTGAAGCAGCGCAAAATGCGCCCGCTTTTTGCCCACGCTGCCCGCTGTGAAACCGACAGTCAGGGCCGCGTGCTTATCCCCCAGAACCTGAGGGATTACGCCGGGCTTAAAAAAAGCGTTACGGTGCTGGGCTGCAACAATCATGCCGAGCTCTGGGACAGCGACACATGGGCAGAGCTTGCCCCCATTGAGACAAGCCCGGAGAATATCGCCGCGGTGATGGAGGAGCTTGATTTCTGATGGAGCAGCAGCCTAAGCATATTTCGGTGCTCTTAAACGAGTGCATTGACAAGCTCGACATCAAGCCCGACGGTATCTACCTTGACGGTACTCTGGGGCTTGGCGGTCATTCCTATCAGATAGCCTCCCGGCTTAAGTCCGGCAGGCTTATCTGCATTGACAGGGACGAAAGCGCCATTGAGCGCTCATCAAAGCGCCTTGCGGAATTTGCAGACAAAATCAGCTTCGTTCACGGCAACTTCTGCGACGCGGCGGAGATACTGGAGCGCCTTGGCATTGAGGCCGTGGACGGCATGCTCTTTGACCTGGGCGTGTCCTCCCCCCAGCTTGACGAAAGCGAGAGAGGCTTCTCCTACATGAACGATGCGCCCCTTGACATGCGTATGGACAGAAGCGAGGGCATTACCGCCGCCGCCGTGGTGAACACCTGGGGCGAGGACAGGCTGAACCGTATCTTCTGGGATTACGGCGAGGAGCGCTACGCCCGCAGGGTCAGCGCCGCCATACTGAGAGCAAGGGACATTAAGCCCATAGAGACTACGCTGGAGCTTGCGGACATTATCCGCTCTGCCATGCCTGCGGCGGCGCTGAGAGAAAAGCAACACCCGGCAAAGCGCTGCTTTCAGGCCATAAGAATTGCGGTAAACGATGAGCTCGGGGCGGTGGAGCAGATGATGGCCACCGCGCCCGACAAGCTGAAAATCGGCGGCAGGCTCTGCGTTATCAGCTTCCACTCCCTTGAGGACAGAATTGTGAAGCTGGGCATTGCCGCAAGGGAAAACGGCTGCACCTGCCCAAGAGAAGCGCCTATCTGCACCTGTGGCTTTGTGAGAAGCCTTAAGAGCATAAGCCGAAAGCCCATACTTCCCTCCGCTGAGGAGCTGGAGGCAAACCCCCGCTCCCGCAGCGCAAAGCTGCGCGTCGCCGAGAGGGTGTAGTTGTGTTTTGCGGGGGGGGCAAGCCCCCGCCCTACGACAGCGAAAAAAGCCTCCCCTGTGTAAGGGGAGGTGGGATTTGCAAAGCAAATGACGGAGGGGTTGCAGAATTGCGGTAACAATCCCTCAGTCTAAGTCGGATCGTAGCCATGTCGTTCTGTGAGCCAAGGAGGTGTGGGGGA
>JAZNUQ010000005.1:0-2470 GCA_045592365.1 Candidatus Limivicinus sp.
GATGGAGCCGGTGCTCTCGCCGGAGCCGAAGAAGCCGCCGGACTTCTTGCGAAGCTCACGCAGGTCAAGGCGCAGACGGCAGCACATGGAGCGGACATCGGAGGGCTCCATGTCGGAGTTGATGTAGTTGGAGAAATAGGGAGTGCCGTACTTGGCGGTCATCTCAAAGAGCAGCTTGTTGTTCTCGGTGGGAGACCAGTCAAAGTCACGGGTGATGGAGTAGGTGGGGATGGGATACTGGAAGCCGCGGCCGTTGGCGTCGCCCTCGATCATAATATCGATGAAGGCCTTGTTGACCATGTCCATTTCCTTCTTGCAGTCGCCGTAGGTGAAGTCCATCTCCTTGCCGCCTACGATTGCGGGCAGGTCCTTAAGGTCGGCAGGCACGGTCCAGTCGAGGGTTATGTTGGAGAAGGGTGCCTGAGTGCCCCAGCGGGAGGGAGTGTTCACGCCGAAGATGAAGCTCTGGATGCACTGCTTTACTTCCTTCTGGCTCAGATTGTCAACCTTGACAAAGGGAGCAAGGTAGGTGTCGAAGGAGGAGAAGGCCTGTGCGCCTGCCCACTCGTTCTGCATAATGCCAAGGAAGTTGACCATCTGGTTGCAGAGAGTGGAGAGGTGGCTGGCGGGAGCAGAGTTTATCTTGCCGGGAATGCCGAGGCCTTCCTTTATAAGCTGCTTAAGGCTCCAGCCGGCGCAGTAGCCGGTGAGCATGCTCAGATCATGCAGGTGCAGATCGCAGTTGCGGTGGGCGTTGCCAATCTCACTGTCATAGACCTCGCTGAGCCAGTAATTGGCGGTGATGGCGCCGGAGTTGGAGAGGATAAGACCGCCCACAGAGTAGGTGACGGTGGAGTTTTCCTTCACGCGCCAGTCCAGAGCGCCCAGATACTTGTCCACAGTGTCCTTGTAGTCAAGATAGGTGGACTTCATGTTGCGCAGCTTCTCGCGCTGCTTACGGTAGAGGATGTAGGCCTTGGCAACATTCTCATATCCGCCCCGGGAGAGAACAGCCTCAACACTGTCCTGAATGTCCTCAACGGCGATCTTGCCGTCCTTTATCTTGGGCAGAAAGTCTGCGGAGACCTTCAGTGCCAGAAAGTCGATTATACTGTCGTTATAATCGGTGTTGGTTGCCTCAAACGCCTTCTTGATGGCGTCGGCTATCTTGATTATGCCGAAATCCACAACCTGTCCGTCGCGCTTAACTACCTGATACATATATCTTTATCCTCCTAAGTGATGTGATTTTTTATTTATATACCTCTGAGAGCCGCACAGGGCAGCACCGCCGCCACAGCCTCTCTCAGCGCCTTCATTTCCCCGTCTGTAAAGGAGCCCAGAGCTTCGGGCTGAAGCACATTGCCGGAATCCTTGTACTGCTGGAGATAATATTCCTTTGCTCCCTTTATCCACTCGGCGGCTTCAAGGAGGCTTTCCTCTGTGTGAAGCCCCTTTACCACCGTGGTACGAAATTCATAATCTATGCCGCCTCCCACAAGAAGATCTATGGAGCGCTCAAGCGGCTTAAGGTCAAGGCTCTCAAGACCCACGGTTTTTGCATACATTGCCGGGGAGTTTTTTATATCCATTGCCACCCGGTCAACAAGCCTCAGGGCAAGAATTTCTTCAAGTCTGTCGGGAAAGCTGCCGTTGGTGTCCAGCTTTATGCTGTATCCCATATCACGCACCCTGCGCAAAAAATCGGGCAGCGCCATATGCATAAGCGGCTCGCCGCCGGTTACGGCCACGCCGTCCAGAAGCCCTACCCTCTTTTTCAGAAAGGAGAGCACCTGCTCGCTCCTGTCCTCCGGGTCAAGCTGAGCGGGAACAACAAGAGAGGCGTTGTGGCAGAAGGGACAGCGGAAGTTGCAGCCTCCGGTAAAAACCGTGCAGGCAACCCTGCCTGGATAGTCAAGTAAGCTGAGTTTTTGCAGTCCTGAGATTATAGCCGCATACCTCCCTTTTTAAGTGTGCTTACATATAATATAGGCATAAGCCCTTCTTGTCAAGAGTAAAATCACAAGATATAGAAGATTTAACCCTTTGTAACCGCTTTGACCACAAAATATAGTGTCAGACAGAAAATAATGTTTCCTGTCTGACACCATGCGACATTTTACCCTAAGGTCTGTAATATTTCAAGTAGAAATATGGCACAAGATATGCGCTGCTTTCTGTACAGTTTGCCTATTGACACACAATATATGGAAAAAGCTCCGTGCCCTGAGGTACGGAGCTTTGTATTTATTAACGGAGATTATGCGTTCTGTGCTTCCTGCTTTGCGGTGATTGCGCGGATAACAAAGAGGGTTGCAACGGTAAGCACCACACCGACGATCAGGCTGATAACTGCGTTCTGCACGAAGCCGGCCACAATGTAGGTCACGAAGCTGACGCCGGCCACGGTGATGGCGTAGGGCAGCTGGGTGGAGACGTGGCTCAGGTGCTCCACCTGGGCACCGGCGGA
>JAZNUQ010000006.1:0-3728 GCA_045592365.1 Candidatus Limivicinus sp.
TCTCCGCGCTCTGGGTACCGCTTCTCTCGTCAACGTCATCAACGGTGTCGGCTCTCTGCCCACTAAGAACTGGCAGGAAGCTTACTACGAGAAGGCAGAGGACGTTTCCGGCGAAGCTCTGGCAGAGGAGTTCCTGGTCAAGGCCAGCGCATGCCACCGCTGCCCCATCGCCTGTGGCCGTGTAGTCAAGGTCGGTGACAAGGTCGTCGGCGGTCCCGAGTACGAACCCCTGTGGGCATACGGCGCAGACTGTGCAAACAACGATCTGGCTGTTGTTAACGAGTGCAACTGGCTGTGCAATGAGTACGGTCTGGACGCTATCTCCGTTCCCTGCACCATCGCAGCTGCAATGGAACTGTACCAGCGCGGCGCTATCACCGAGGCTGAGTGCGCAGGCGTTCCCCTGGAGTGGGGCTCCACCAAGGCTCTGGTAGAGTGGACCAAGCGCATGGGTAATCCCGAGACCGAGCTTGACTGGCTCATGAGCTCCGGCTCCGCACGTCTGTGCGAGGCAAAGGGCATGCCCGAGGTGTCCATGTCCGTCAAGAAGCAGGAGATGCCCGCATACGACGCCCGTGGCGTTCAGGGTATCGGCATCACCTACGCTACCTCCAACCGCGGCGGCTGCCATGTCCGCGGCTACACCATCGCTCCCGAAGTCGTCGGCCTGCCTGTACAGCTTGACCGTACCGTTACCGACGATAAGGCATTCTGGTCCAAGACCTTCCAGGATCTGACCGCTGTCATCGACTCCATGGGTCTGTGCCTGTTCACCTCCTTCGCTCTGGGCGCACCCGAGTACACCGCTCTGCTCAACGCATGCTGCGGCACCGAGTACACTCCCGAGCAGGTTCTTGAGATCGGCGAGCGTATCTACAATATCGAGCGTATGTTCAACAAGGCTGCCGGCATGAAGCCCGAGGATGACAGACTGCCCAAGCGTCTGCTCACCGAGCCCATCCCCGACGGTCCTTCCAAGGGTCTGGTCTCCAAGCTGGACATCACTCTGCCCCAGTACTACGAAGTACGCGGTTGGGAAGCTGCATTCCCCACTGACGCAACTCTTAAGAGACTGGGTCTTGACGAGTGCATCGGCAAGTAAGTATAATGTAAAAGGGCGGGGCTCAGCCCCGCCCTTATTCTTTTATTTCGGGAGAATACGCCATGATTGAAGTCAGACTTTTCGCCGGTCTTCGTGAAGGCCGCGGCAAGGTGATAATGATGGAGCCGGGCAGCGTTGCCGTGGTGCAGGATATTATGGACAAGCTGAGCATTCAGCGCAAGGAGGTCAACATCCTGCTGATCAACGGCTTTCATCAGAAGCCGGAAACTCAGGTAAACGACGGGGATATTGTCTCCCTCTTCCCCGCTGTGGGAGGCGGCTGATATGCACTTACGCTATCTGCGTAATATACCCGCCCTCAGCGAGGCGGAATGCACCTTGCTGCGCGGCAGGCGCGTTTGCGTCATAGGCTGCGGCGGGCTTGGCGGTCACATTATTGAGCTTCTCAGCCGTGTGGGTGTGGGCTTTATCCGGGCTGTTGACGGGGATGTTTTTGATGAAACGAACCTGAACCGCCAGCTCCTCAGCGAAACAGGGCTTATAGGCCAAAGCAAGGCCCAAGCCTCCGCTGACAGGGTGCGCCGCATTGCCCCGGAAACGGAGCTTGAAGCCGTAAACACCTTTCTTACGGAGGAAAATGCAGCGGAGCTTATCGCAGGCTGTGACGCGGTTATGGACGGGCTTGACAATGCCGAGAGCCGCAGGATACTTGACGCCGCCTGCCGCAAGGCCGGTATCCCCTACATATACGGCGCCATATCCGGCTGGGTGGCACAGGCCGCCCTTTCCCTGCCCGGTGACGCTCTTGTGGAGGCTCTGTACCCAGAGGGCATTGAGATAAGTGACAAAAGCGTGCTCAGCTTTACCCCGGCTCTTTGCGCCTCAATGCAGGCTGCTCTTTGTGTAAAGCTCCTTTGCGGCAGGCCGGTGGAAAGCGGCAGGCTCTATTACCTTGACCTTTTGAATATGGAGTTTGAGACAATAGAGTTTAAATAAAAAATGCCTTGCTGCGGCAAGGCATTTTTTATTATTCGCTTTTCGGCGCGGGAAGGGTTTTAAGCAGGATAAGGGCATAGATAATACCTATGGCCGTAAGTATAAGCGCCGTGACTATCTCCACCGCCGCTGTTTCCGGCTCTGTTGAAAAGACGCTGAGCGCGTTCACCGTGCTGTGGGTTATGATGCAGGGCAAAAGGCTTCCGCCCCGGTGGAAGATGATAACAAACAAAAAGCCGAAGGCTATGGCGTAAACCACCTGACACAGGTTTGCCACAAGCCCCATGCCGCTGCCGTTGATCAGGTTAATTATATGGCCAATGCCGAAGGTCACGCTTGAAACGATTATGGCGCTTTTTATACTGTCCCGGCTCATGGCCTTAAAGAGAAAGCCTCGGAAAATAATCTCCTCCAGAAAGCCCACGCAAAGCATACTCAGCACATAGAAGCCGCTTTCAAGGGGCGACAGATTGAGCCGCAGCCCCAGCCACAGATTGCAGCTTGCAGCCAAAAGCAGCGGTATGTAATACAAGAATTTCTTTGCCGGGTACTTGGCGGCGCAAAGGCCGTACTGTCTGAACAAGCCCTGTTTTTTAAGCCAGAGAAGCAGAAACAGGCTGCACAGCAGGTGAAATGCCGCAGTAATACTGCTCTCAAGCCCGATCTGCCGTGAAAGCTCCTCGGCAAGGCTTGAAAAAACTATGTATATGCCTATCCACATCAGCGCAAAGGCCAGCGGCTTTTTATCATGGAGCTTTGTCATGGCTTTTACCCCCTTTTTTACTACTATACCACAGCAAAAACGCAAAAACCATCTGTAATTTTTTGAGCTTTTGCGGTATAATCAGTCAGACAGGGAGGTAGCTTATGGAAGTCAACGGAAAAGAATATGAAATAATAAGGCTGCTGGGCAGGGGCAAGGGCGGATACTCCTATCTGGTCAGCGCCGACGGCAGTTTATATGTGCTCAAGCAGATACACCACGAGCCCTGTGAGTATTACAGCTTCGGCAACAAGATAGAGGCCGAGAAGAACGACTACGCCCGCCTCAAGGCAGCCGGGATAAGAATACCCGAAATGCTGGATATTGACCTTGAAAGGGAGCGTATTATCAAGGAATATATTAACGGCCCCACCGCCGAGGAGCTTGTAAAGCAGGCTCTTATGGACGAAAGCTGTCTTTCCCAGCTCAGGGCTATGGCGGACAGCGCCAAGGCCGCCGGGCTTAATATCGACTACTACCCCACCAATTTTATTCTGCAAAAGGGTCTGCTTTACTACATAGACTATGAGTGCAACGAGTATATGCCCCAATGGAGCCTTGAGGAATGGGGCATGCAGTACTGGAAATCATAACCACCCCTATAACGGGTGGTTTGCACGAGCCCTATAAGGGCTTAATACAGGCTTAGCCTTAAGGCTTACGAAAATATTTTATCTCGCACACATGCCCCACTGCCAACAAAAGTTGGCGGTTGTGATTTTTAAAGGCTCCCTTGTGTAAAGGGAGCTGTCGCGGCGCAGCCGTGACTGAGGGATTGTTATTGTCTTTTTCATCAACCCCTCCGTCATTTGCTTTGCAAATGACACCTCCCCTTACACAGGGGAGGCTTACGCTGCGGCGGGACTACTCATAGGCATAGCCTTTTTGGAACCACAGGCACAGCCC
>JAZNUQ010000007.1:0-6696 GCA_045592365.1 Candidatus Limivicinus sp.
GCAAAAGGCTTGACCTTTTGCGGGAAAAGGAAGAACAATGTCATCCGCCGATGTGCTGCCGCCTGCGGCGGCACATGGCCTAATGGCGTTGTTCTGACGCGGGGGAAGGCCTGGAGAGTGCAAGTGTTGCCCTTTATTCAAGCATCCCAAGATGCTTGAGTATGTCCTCACACACGCCGCTGAAGTTTTCGTTCACATCGGCATTTGAATAGCGCAGCACCATAAGCCCGTGGGCTTTGAGCGCCGCGTCACGGATCTTATCATACTCTGCGCCGTCGTCAAGATAATGCTGTGAGCCGTCAAGCTCGATTACCAGCCTTGCCGAGGCGCAGTAAAAGTCCGCTATATAGCCGTCAATTACCTTTTGACGCTTGAAAACCACAGGCAGGGGCTTTAAAAAATCGTACCAGAGATGGCGCTCCTGCCTTGTCATATTCTTTCTGAGCTCTCTGGAATAGCCCAGCAGCCGCTTATCCCTGTCCATTCACAAGCTCGTCATGGCTCATGCTGCCCCGGCAGGCGGGGTAGGCGGAGGTATCCCAGCGGTAGCTGCCCCAGAACTGCTGATCATCATAGAGCGCGGCATTCACAAGCCCCTCGCCCAGATATTCGCTCATATCCAGATGACAGCGCATACCCTCCAGCTCCACGATGTTCCAGCAATGCTCCTGCCAGTTTTTCTGCCCGTACACCGCCTGACACTTAAGGCCAAGCCTGCGGCACAGCGCCACCGTGGCAAGGGCAAGCCCCTCGCTGTCGGTATTCTTGAGCACCAGCGCCTCATACACGCTGCCGCCGCCTCCAAGCAGCACGCTGCCGCTGAGGTATTCCATCACCGCGTAGAGCTTTTCCGCCGCACTCAGGCGGCTCAGCTCGGCCTCCCGGAAGGGGATGGCCGCCTCCAGCTCCTGCATGCGGGCAAGGCGGGCAGCGTCCGCCATGGAGTAGTCGATGCTCACATCGTAGAGCTTCTGCATGCCGGTGCCGCTGAACACGCTCACCGAAAAGCCCGGCTCTGCCGGGGCTGACAGGGGATTTTCCCTGTACAGGCGGGAGAGCGTGCCCTCCATGGTGGCGGCGGAATAGGTGGAGTAGCTTATAAGCACCACAAGCTGACCGTCGCCCCGGCGCAGCGCCTCCTCCAGCGCCTCGTCCAGAGCCGTGGCGTAGGGCATCAGCACAATGTCCTCCACGCCCACGCCGGTGTCGCCGTAGACTATGCTTATCTGTGCCTCGTCATTGGTAAGCACCGTGCTTACGGTGTAGGAGATATTCTCCACACAGTAGGCGCAGAGGGCATTTTCCGTGCGAAGCTGCCAGCAGGCGTTGGAGAGGTCCTGGGCGGCGTCGCCCTCGTAGTCCTGGTCAAAGACGATGCTGCCCTGACTTTTCCCCGCCATGACCATGTTCTGAAGCGCCATGCGCAAGGCGCCGTAGCTTCTCACCGTCACCTTGTCGCCGCTGAGCACCGGCATAGGCGCGGCAGGCACAAAGGGCTCCACCACGGTATATTCCTTTTCGTAAATGCTGCTGCATGCACAGAGGCTCAGGCTCGCAAGGCAAAGCAGCAGCGCGATAAGCCGTTTCATCATCAGGCCTCCGATATGCGCTCAAAGCCGTTGCCGAACACATTCTTAGCGTCTGTAACGATGACAAAGGCCTTTTCGTCCACGCTTCGCACAGCCCTTTTAAGCTCGGCAATCTGCACCCGCTTTATAACGCACATGATGACCTGCTTGCGGCTGTGGGAATAGGCGCCCTCGCCCTCCAGCAGCGTAACGCCCCGGTGGAGCTGACCGCCGGTAATGAGCTGGGCAAGCTCTTTGGGCTTGTCGCAGATAATGTAGCAGATGCAGGAATTGTCAATACCGTAGAGGATAAGGTCAATGACCTTGCTGACAACGAACATCGCCACAAAGGAGTACATGGCGCTTTCAAGCCTGCCGAAAATAAGGGCGTAGACGCTTACAATGGCAACATCCAGTATCAGCATAACCGTGCCGAAGTTGAGGTGAGGCCATCTGCGGCGCATGAGCTTAATCACAATGTCAACGCCGCCGGTGGTGGCGCCCACATAGTACACAAGCCCAAGCCCTGCGCCCTTGATAACGCCGCCGATAATTGCGCCCAGCATGGGGTCGAGGGTGGCGATGTAGCCGCTGAGAGCCAGCGTATCCACAAAGACCGAGGATATGCCCATGCCCGCAAGGGAGGCTATCATGAACTCAAGGCCGAAATGCCGCCATGCGATAATGAAAAGCGGGATATTGATTATGACCGTCATAAGACCCACGGGACTGTTAATAAGGCGGTTTAAAATCATGGCTACGCCCACCACGCCGCCGGCAACAATGTCGTTGGGGTAGTGGAAGAACTGAAAGCCAGCGGCATATACCGCCGAGCCCAGAACTATCATCAGGTACTTGAAAATCTTGGCAATAACAGGATTTTTCATAGGATATTCTCCTTATTGTAAGCGCTGACGGATGAGGGGTAGTGGCGTATGGAATGTCCTTTGCGGCGGGAGCTCCCTTTACACACACCCGCCCGCAGGCGGGCGTACAGAGCGCAACCGGGCGTAGCCCGGCTCTTAGCGCGGAGGAAGGGAGCCATTGCCCCTCTCAGTCAGCTTTGCTGACAGCTCTCCCGGAGGGAGAGCCAAGGGGCGCATACTTGCCTCCCCCTATGGGGGAGGTGGCAGGGCGCAGCCCTGACGGAGAGGGTGAACTCAATCCAGCAGCGACAGCTGCTGCTCCTCTCTGTCCTCAGCCTTGAGCAGAGCGCCGGCGGCGGGCAGGGAGCGGACGCGGTAGCGGCCGAGGTTTTGTATGCTGCTGAGCTTAAGCTCCGTGACCTCTTTAAGCACACGCTTTGGCTTGAGGCTCATCACCGCCACGCCCTGAGTGGTGCGGCTGGTTTTGCTCTGGAGCATGGCGGTGCTGAATATCAGCGTCCTGTCGTCGCTTGAGCGGCACACCAGCTCGCATTCCTCCTCCAGCAGCATTATCTTCACAACCGGGCTCTTGTCGGAAAAGGCGTTTACAAGCCGTCTTCGGTTTGTCTTTGTCTCGTAGCCCGCCATCTCAAAGCGGGCTGCCTTGCCGTTTTCAAAGAGGATAAGCAGATCCTTCTTGTAATCCCCCGGGTCCAGCATGTGTATGACGCTCTCCCCCTCGTCCATTTTAAGCCGGGTGGGCAGGTAGATGCCAAGGGATGAGGCCTTCACATCCTCAAAGTCGCTTAAGCGCACCTTGTAAATCTGCTGGCGGTTTGTGAATATCAGAAGCTCACGGCGGTTGGAGCTTTCAAAGCTCTGACTGAGGGCGTCGCCCTCCTTGTACTTATGCTCGCCGCTCATGCGAAGCGACAGAGGCGTGATCTTCTTGAAGTAGCCCTCCCGGGACAAAAACAGCGTCACCGGGTAATCCTCCACCATGTCGCTCTCGTCAAGCTCCTCAAGCTCGTCGGCATAGACTATCTGCGTCCTGCGCTCTGCGCCGTGGCGCTTTATGATGCTCTCAAGCTCGTCGATGATGATGCGGCGTATGCGCGCGCGGGAGGAAAGGGTCTTTTCCAGCTCCTCCACCGCTTTTTGAAGCTCATCCGTTTCGGCGGTGCGCCTGAGGATGTACTCCCGGTTTATGTTTCTCAGCTTTATCTCCGCCACAAACTCCGCCTGCAGCTTGTCGATGCCGAAGCCCATCATCAGGTTCGGCACCACCTCGCTTTCAAGCTCGGTGCCGCGGATAATCTCTATGGCCCGGTCAATGTCCAGCAATATACGCTCAAGACCCCGGAGCAGATGGAGCTTTTCCCGCTTCCTGCCCAGCTCGTAGGACACACGGCGGCGCACGCAGTCGCTGCGCCATGCGCTCCACTCCTCCAGTATCTCCCGCACGCCCATGACCTTGGGGTAGCCGGCGATAAGGATGTTGAAGTTGCAGGAGAAGCTGTCCTGCAGGGGGGTGAGCTTAAAGAGCTTCTGCATGAGCTTTTCCGGCTCAACGCCGCGCTTGAGGTCAATGGCAAGGCGAAGACCGGACAGGTCTGTCTCGTCGCGCATGTCGTTGATCTCTTTTATCTTACCGGCCTTTATAAGCTCCGCCACCTTGTCGATAATGGCCTCTGAGCTGGTGGTGTAGGGTATCTCGTATATCTCTATTATGTTTTCCTTGGGGAGGTGCCGCCAGCGGGCGCGGAGCTTAAAGCTGCCCCGTCCCGTGTCATAGATGCGCTCCATCTCGGCTCTGTCGTAGATAAGCTCACCGCCGGTGGAAAAGTCCGGAGCGGGCAGGGTGGAGTGAATGTCATGCTCCGGGTCCTTAAGAAGCTCCACCGCCGTGCGGCAGACCTCGCTAAGGTTAAAGCCGCATATCTGGCTTGCCATGCCCACGGCAATGCCGCTGTTTGCCGACACCAGCACATTGGGAAAGGCGGTGGGCAAAAGGGTGGGCTCGGTCTGGCTGCCGTCGTAGTTATCCACAAAGTCCACGGTTTCCTTGTCGATGTCCCGGAAGATGTCCGCGCAAATGGGGGACAGCTTTGCCTCGGTGTATCGGGAGGCGGCATAGCTCATGTCCCGGGAAAAGACCTTGCCGAAGTTGCCCTTGCTCTCCACAAAGGGGGTCAGAAGCGCCCCGTGACCCTTGGAAAGTCGCACCATAGTCTCGTATATGGCGGCGTCGCCGTGGGGATTAAGCTGCATGGTCTGGCCTACGATGTTTGCGCTTTTGGTGAGCTTGCCGCTGAGCAGGCCCATCCTGTACATGGTGTACAGGAGCTTGCGGTGGGAGGGCTTGAAGCCGTCTATCTCCGGTATGGCGCGGGAGACGATAACGCTCATGGCGTAGGGCATGTAGTTTGTCTCCAGCGTGCGGGATATGGGCTGCTCCTCGATCTGCCCGCGAAGCCCCACCACATCGGGGTTTGTATATTTCTTTGTATCAGTCGTTTTCTTCTTAGCCATTTATATAACTACCTCATTGCAGCCTCCCTTGTGTAAAGGGAGGTGGCAAAAATCTTTGATTTTTGACGGAGGGATTGCAGCCCCTCATCAGTCTCGCTGCGCTCGACAGCTTCCCCCCGCAGGGGGAAGCCTTAATAAGTGCCTCCCCCTATGGGGGAGGTGGAAGGGCGGAGCCCTGACGGGGGGGGCCCTCTCAGTCAGCTTCGCTGCCCGCTCTCCCAAAGGGGGAGCCAAGGGGCCTTGTTCTGGCGTCAAGATATATTCGCCATGTCTATATACTCGTGTCCGTACTGTGCAATGTGGTTCTTTCTGCCCTCAAGGTTATCGCCCAGCAGCAGCTCAAACATCTCCGCCATGCGCTCTGCATCCTCCGGCATTACCCGGATAAGGCGGCGGGTCTCCGGGTTCATGGTGGTCATCCACATCATCTCCGGCTCGTTTTCGCCCAGACCCTTGCTGCGGCTGATGTCCGCCTTGGCGCCGCCCAGTTTAGAGAGTATCTCCGCCTTTTCCCGTTCGGAGTAGGCGAAATATGTTTTGCCCTTGGCGTTAATCTCATACAGGGGGGACTCCGCAATATACACGAAGCCCTCCTTTATAAGGGTGGGCACAAGGCGGTAGAGCATGGTAAGGATAAGGGTGCGTATCTGGAAGCCGTCCACATCCGCGTCGGTGCAGATAATGACCTTGCTCCAGCGGAGATTGTTTATATCAAAGGCGTTAAGCTCCTTGCTGCTCTTGTCCCTTACCTCCACGCCGCAGCCCAGAACCTTCATAAGGTCGGTGATGACATCGCTTTTGAATATGCGGGCGTAGTCCGCCTTGAGGCAGTTGAGTATCTTGCCGCGCACCGGCATGATGCCCTGGAATTCCGCGTCCCTTGACTGCTGGCAGGAGCCCAGTGCGCTGTCGCCCTCCACGATGTATATCTCCCGCCTGTCCACATCCTTGGTGCGGCAGTCCACAAACTTCTGCACCCGGTTTGCAATGTCGATGCTGCCGGAGATTTTCTTCTTCATGTTCAGGCGGGTGCGCTCGGCGGTCTCGCGGCTGCGCTTGTTTATCAGCACCTGCTCGGCTATCCTGTCGGCCTCGGGCTTGTTCTCGATAAAGTATATCTCAAGCTGCTGCCTGAAAAATTCCGTCATGGCCTGCTGGATGAAGCGGTTGTTTATGGCCTTTTTGGTCTGGTTTTCGTAGCTCGTCTGGGTGGAGAAGCAGTTGGTCACAAGGATGAGGCAGTCCTGCACATCCTGAAACTTGACGGCGCTCTCGTTTTTCTGGTACTTGGCGATGCTCTTGATGTAGCTGTCAATGGCGGAGACGAAGGCGGAGCGGGCCGCCTTTTCAGGACTGCCGCCGTGCTCCAGCCAACTGGAGTTGTGGTAATGCTCGATGATCTTCACCTTGTTGGAGAAGCAGAAAGACACGGACAGCTTCACCTTGTACTCGTCCTTGTCCGCCCGGTCACGGCCCTTGCGCTCCGCCTGCCAGAACACCGGCAGAGTGAGGCTGCCCTCTCCCGCCAGTTCCGTCACATAGTCGCTGATGCCGTTCTCATAGAGAAACTCCTCGGTCTCGAACTTGCCCTTCTCCGTTTCGTTGCGGAAGCGGAAGGTGATGCCGGCGTTGACCACCGCCTGCCGCTTCATCACATCCCGGAAATACTCGGCGGGGATGCTGATATCGGTGAAGACATCCAGATCCGGCAGCCAGCGGGTACGGGTGCC
>JAZNUQ010000008.1:0-6222 GCA_045592365.1 Candidatus Limivicinus sp.
CATTCTGAATGTCCTCCTTTTGCTTTTTACTGCAGTTGGCAGACCGCAGTTTCAGTATAGCAAAAGGAGTTTTTTTGTCTTGTTTTTCGCTTAAGCTCTTTTGAACCACGCGTCTAACGCGTGGTTTTCGGGATACAAAAATGCGACCGCAGGTTTTCCCTGCGGTCTCTCTTTTTTACTTAGAATTATACTGCCTCAGCAGCTCATACAGCTCATAGACCCGTATTTCGGTGAGCTCCGCGCCCTTCAGGTAAATCGCCATTGAGTAGGCCGTACCGCCCTCAAAGGTTTTTCCGGCCTGTTCCATGGCACTTTCCTTGTCCGCGATCCATGCAAGCTGTTCCTCAAGCAGCTTTGAAAACTCATCCTCGGGCATTAGCTTCTTAAGCTCCGACCAAAAATGGTTCAGCGCCGCATCCCAGTGCTCATACAGCTCCCCGGCCTTCTCGGTCATTTCCCGCTGGGTCATTGCATTATCCAGTCCGGCTTGGATCTCCTCTGCCAAGCCCTCAATGGCGGCCATCAGCTTTGCCAAATCGTCATCCTCAACATCAGGCACAGGGCTTTCCTCCGGCGGGGCGGCTTCCGTTTCCGTCTGCGCCTGCGCTATAATTTCCGCTGTGGGCGTGGCCTGCGCTTCCTCGGGTACTTCGTTTCCGCAGGCGGACATTAAAAGCATAATCGCCAGCAAAACCGTTAGCACTGATTTTTTCATAAGGTGTGTCCTTTCTTTATTCTGCCTTCTCACGAAGCTCTGCAAGCTCCCGGCGCAGAGCGGCAAGCTCCGCGCTTATGGGGTCGGTGACGCTGACCTGGTCCACCTCGCGGACAAAGTCCACCTTCTGGCCGGCTATCTTTATAACTCTTGCAGGCACGCCAACCGCGGTGCTGTCAGCGGGTATCTCGGACAAAACCACGGAGTTTGCCGCAATGCGGCTGTTGCTGCCCACGCTGAAGGGGCCAAGCACCTTTGCGCCTGCGCCTATAAGCACATTGTCACCTATGGTGGGGTGGCGCTTGCCCACCTCCTTGCCGGTACCGCCAAGGGTGACGCCGTGGTAGATAAGGCAGTCGTCGCCTATCTCGGCAGTCTCGCCTATGACTATACCCATGCCGTGGTCGATTACAAGGCGCTTGCCTATCTTTGCGCCGGGGTGTATCTCAATGCCGGTGCGTCTGCGGCTGGCCTGAGAAATGGCGCGCCCCAGAAACTTAAGCCCGTGGGTATGGCACCAGTGGGCTCTCCTGTGGTTGCGCAGTGCTCTGACGCCGGGATAAAGCGTCAAAATCTCCCATGAGCTGCGGGCTGCCGGGTCTCTCGCCTTGTAGGCTGCTATCAAATCTCTAAGTTCTTCAAACATTTTTCCTTTCCTTTCAACGCTGCAAAAATATCACCTGTCATAATATGCACAGGCTTCAACATCGGCCACGGAAAGGAAGCAGTAAATCTTTTGTATTCATAAACCCTCCGTCGGGTTCAATTTCCCCTTGGATTAATTCCTACTTTTTTAATAGGATAATTCGATTATATACTATCCCTGTCTTTCTGTCAACAGCGGCTCCGGCACTCTTGAAAAAGTCTTTTTGCTTTGTTATACTGAAATTTACCAAGCATTGGAGGCGACAAAATGCGAAGAAGATTTAAGCCGGCAGTCATTATTCTGCTGGTGCTGCTTATATGTCTGAGCCTGAGCGGCTGTGAGGAGTTCAAGGAACAAGCAAAGTATATACTGGCAAAGCCCATAGAGTTTGCCTGCGGCAAATTCTCTCCCGGCGTTGAGGATCTGAGCCTTACGGTAAATGCCGACGAGCTGCCCCTGCTTGACGGCTTTGAACGGCTGCGCTCCGTTGACTTCAATAACAGTCTCTGCTACGGGGAAATCTCCGCATGGGCTGAGGCACACCCGGAAATAGAAGTGCGCTGCGCCTACCCCCTGCCCAATGGGGACACTGTGCAGCTTATGATAGATCGGCTTGACCTTTCAGGGCTGCGCCACGATCAGGCCGCGCCCATGGCCGAGGCTCTCAGCCTGCTGCCCAAGCTGCAGTCGGTTGAGCTGGGCAAGGCCTCCGGCTTTGCAGATGACCTGACGCTTGAGGATGTGGCTTATTTGAGGGAGCTCAACCCCGGCGTACACTTCAACGCAGATGCATACAGCTTCGAGGTGCTGGGTCAGCGCGTTTCCCTCACCGGCAAGGAGCTTGACCTGTCCGCCATAAGCTCTGAGGACATGGACACCGCTCTTGAGCTTATCTCCCTTATGCCCGCCCTTGAGTACATAAATCTGGGCAAAGAGGGCGGCGGCCTCAGCTGGGAGGACATTCTCACCTTCCAGCGGCTTTTCCCGGAGCTGGAGCTGGACTACGAATTTACCCTCTACGGTCAGACCTTTGACATTGATGTGGAGACCATGGATTTCAGCTTCCAGCCCATAACCGACAACGGCGCCTCTCTCAAAAAGGTGCTGCCCTATCTGCTGCGCTGCACTTATGTGGATATGGACAGCTGCGGTATCTCCAGCGAGAACATGGGCAAGCTGCAGGCTGAGTTTCCCAATGTAAAGCTGGTGTGGCGCGTATTCTTCGGCCCCAACTACACTCTGCGCACCGATGCAGAGCGGCTTCTGGCCTCCAAGCCCTCCGTGGGCACCAATCTCACCGCAAAAGACCTTGTTGACCTTAAATACTGCACCGACCTCAAGTATCTTGACCTTGGCCATAATGAGACGATAGAGGATGTTTCCTTCCTCAAATACCTTCCCAAGCTGGAAGTGGTCATTCTGGCAATGAACTCCTATTTCGATATAAGCGCTCTGGAAAACTGCCATAACATAGAGTACCTTGAAATTTACGACACGAATGTTGATAGCGTGGAGGCTCTGAAAGGTATGACCAAGCTCCGCCATCTTAATATCGGACTTACCAAGGTTACCGACATTTCCCCGCTCTATGAGCTTGACCTTGAGCGTCTGTGGATAGGCTGCTACACTCCCGTGCCCAAGGATCAGGTGGCCAAAATGCAGGAGCTTCATCCGGACTGCCATATAGATACCGGTGTGACCGACCCTTCCGACGGATACTGGCGCTACGGCAAGATAGACTGCTGGCCCTGGGTATACAATGACCGCTACCTGCTGCTGCGTGAGCAGATGGGCTACGATGAGCTGGCATATAATTTCACCTGGGACGACGAAGAATACATGGCACACTTCGGCTGATATAAACGGAGAGTGCCTGAAATGAACAAAAAATGCAAAATTGCTGTACTGCTTAGCCTGCTGGTTCTGCTTTGTCTCAGCGGCTGCGGCGCCTCAGGGGGGCTGCAAGGTCTGTTTAAAGGCAAAGTGAAGCTGAGCTGCGGCAGCTTTCCTGCCAACAGCGAAAGGCTCAGCGTCAGCATCACGGCAGAGGAAATCCATCTGCTGGATGAGTTCCGGCAGCTTGTATATGTGGATTTTACCGACAGTGGCTGCTACCGGGAGATTGCCGACTGGCTGCAAAGCAGGCCCGGGCTTCAGGCCTCCTGCCCGCTGCCTCTGCCCAACGGCGGCAGCGTGGAAATGTGCTCCGGTGAGCTGCTGCTTGAGGGGCTGAGCTCGTCCCGGCTTGACAAAGCCCTTGAGCTTATTGGCCTTATGCCACGGCTCTGCCGCCTTGAGCTGAGGGGCGGACCCGTCGACGGCGAAGCTCTGAGCCTTCAGGAGCTTTTGAGCCTTGAGAAGACTTTCCCGGAGCTTGAAATCGTCTGTGACGCATATCCCTTCCGGGTTTTCGGCGGCAGCGTTCTCTTAAGCGGGGAGGAGCTTGATTTAAGCGGCATTTCCCCGGAGGACACGGAGCTTGCGCATGAGCTTATTTCCCGCATGCCCCGGCTTCAAAGGGTCTTTCTTGGCAGCGAGAGCGGTAAGCTCCGCTGGGAGGATGTGCGGGATTTTCAGCTTGAGTTCCCGGAAACGGAGTTTTCCTATGAGTTTGGCCTCTACGGGCGCTGCTTCAACATAAACGACGGCGAAATTGACCTGAGCTATGTCATTCTTGAGGACAAGGCGCAGGCTCTGTGTGAGCTTTTGCCCTATATGCCCCGCTGCACTTATGTGGATATGGACAGCTGCGGCCTCTCAAACGAGGAAATGGCAGCGCTTCAGGCGCAATTTCCGGACAAAAAGCTGGTATGGCGGCTGTTTTTCGGCACAAACTATACCTTGAGAACCGACGCAGAGCGGCTTCTGGCCTCAAGACCCTCAAAAGGCGGCATTATAGACGAAAGCGACCTGCAGGTTCTCAAATACTGCACCGACCTTAAGTATCTGGATCTTGGCCACAACGGCAGGATAGACGACCTTTCCTTTATGACCACCCTTACAAAGCTGGAGGTGGCCATTCTGGGCATGAACACCCTGAGCGACATTTCCGGCATTGAAAACTGCGTAAATCTTGAATATCTTGAGCTGTACGAGTCAAACGCCCCCACTGTGGAGCCTCTGAGAAACATGACAAAGCTGCGGCATCTGAACATAGGCTGCACCAATGTTACCGACATTTCCCCGCTCTATGAGCTTGACCTTGAGAGGCTGTGGATAGGCCGCTACACGCCGGTACCGGCAGAGCAGCTTGCCGTTATGCAGGAGCTTCATCCCGGCTGCTGGATCAGCACCGAGGCCTATGACCCGGACGATGCCGGCTGGCGGCATATAAGGCTTGCCGAGCAGGATTATATCATTCATCCCCGCTATGCCCTGCTGAGAGAGCAGTTCGGTTACAGCATGAGCGATTACAATTTCACATGGAACGACGAGGAATACTGGAGCCATTACGGCAAATAAGAGGTAGTTATGAGAGATTATAAGGCAGAATTTGAAAACCGGGTGGCGTATATTCGCCGCACCCTTGAAAAAGCCCATTGCGACGGACTTGTGTTCGGAAATTCCGGCGGCAAGGACTGCGCCCTTGTGGGCATACTCTGCAAAGCCGCCTGCGACAACACCGTAGGCGTCATCATGCCCTGCGCCTCCAAGCGAAACTACGGCGCCGACGCCGACCATGCCGTAATCCTTGCAGACAGCTTCAATATAGAAAGCCGCACCGTTGACCTCAGCCCCGCAAGGGAGGCCATGGTGGAGGAGCTTTCAAAGGTAAGCTCCCTTAACAGCGGCGCTCTCACCAACATTGCCCCCCGCCTGCGAATGACCACCCTTTACGCCATCGCCGCCGCCGAAAACCGGTTGGTCGCCGGTACCGGCAACCGCAGCGAGCGGCACATGGGCTATTTTACCAAGTGGGGCGACGGCGCCAGCGATTTTAACCCCATCTCCGATTTGACCGCTACCGAGGTCTTTGAGTTTCTTGAGTATTTGAATGCCCCCCGCTGCATAATTGATAAGGCGCCCTCTGCCGGACTGTTTGACGGCCAGACCGATGAGGCGGAAATGGGCGTGAGCTACAAGGCCATTGACGGTTTCCTGCTTTACGGCACCGTAAATGAGTGCGACAAGGCCATAATCGACCGCTACCACTCCCGCAGCGAACACAAGCGCCGCCCCATAAGCACCTTTGAAAATCCCTGAAGCATCCACAAGGCCCCGACGCTTTGATGTCGGGGCCTTCATTTTTTCCGGGGCAAATTTTTTGTTGCAGACGCAGGTTTTTTCTTGCACTGTGTCGCCGTGGGTTGTATAATAATTGAGTTAAAACCTACGATACGGAGGAATTATCTCATGTTAAGCAATGTCCGTCCCGAAACTATGCAGCGCATTACAAATATTGAGCTTGCAAACGCATTTATAGAGGAGCAGCTTGTTGAGCTGCGGCAGCAGATAGGCGACAGGAAGGTTTTGCTGGCTCTGTCCGGCGGCGTGGATTCTTCCGTGGTTGCCGCCCTGCTTATAAAGGCTGTGGGCAAGCAGCTTACCTGTGTCCATGTCAATCACGGCCTTATGCGCAAGGGCGAGAGTGAACAGGTTATTGAGGTTTTCGGCAAGCAGCTGGACGCAAACCTTGTGTATGTGGACGCCACCGACCGTTTTCTTGACAAGCTGGCCGGCGTGGCAGAGCCCGAGAAGAAGCGCAAGATAATCGGCGCTGAGTTTATCAAGGTCTTTGACGAGGAGGCCTCCAAGCTGGAGGGTATTTCCTTCCTTGCTCAGGGCACCATTTACCCCGACATCCTTGAGTCCGACGGCGTAAAGGCTCACCACAATGTGGGCGGCCTGCCTGAGGATATGC
>JAZNUQ010000009.1:0-12302 GCA_045592365.1 Candidatus Limivicinus sp.
AGAAAGTGGCTGTATCAGAACGACCTGATGTTCAAGCAGCTCAAGGAGTACATGGTAGAGTTCCACAAGACCGGCGCAAAGCTGTTCATTCAGCTGGCTGCAGGTATGGGTCGCTCCATGGCCATCAACGGCTGGATGACCGTTCTGCATAAGAACGACCTGCTCAACAAGCTGGCAAGCCCCATTGTTGACGTTCAGTACTGCTGCGCATCCGCCTCCGCCACCCCCAACCGCTGGGCAGAAGATGTTACCTCCCGTCCCCTCACCGTATCCGAGATCCGCGAGATGGTCGTGGCCTTCGGTAAGACCGCAAAGCGTCTGAGAGAGGCCGGCGTTGACGGTGTTGAGATCCACGCCGTTCATGAAGGCTACCTGCTTGACCAGTTCACCATGAAGAACTGGAACTTCCGTACCGACGAGTACGGCGGCTCTTTTGAGAACCGCTTCCGCTTCCCCGTTGAGATAGTTCAGGAGATCAAGAAGCAGGCCGGCGCAGACTTCCCCGTATCTCTGCGTTACTCCGTCGTCTCCAAGACCAAGGGCTGGGGCAAGGGCGCAATGCCTTACGAGACCGACTTCGAGGAGTGGGGCCGCGACATGGAAGAGTCCGAGCGCGCTGTCAAGTATCTGGGCGACGCCGGCTACGATATGTTCAACTGCGACAACGGTACCTACGACGCATGGTACTGGGCACATCCCCCTCAGTACATGCCCGACAACTGCAACCTTGAGTACTGCAAGCATATCAAGAAGTTCACCGATAAGCCCATCGTCTGCGCAGGCCGTATGGATCCTGTCGTTGCCGCCAAGGAAATCGAGGCCGGCACCATCGACGCTGTTGCTATCGCCCGTCAGAACCTGGTCGACCATGAATGGATCCACAAGATCCAGGAAGGCCGTCAGGACGAGATCAAGCCCTGTATCCGCTGCCACAACGGCTGCTTCAACTTCTCCAAGTGGAAGGGCAAGCCCAACCAGCAGGCTCTGGACGACTCCCTGCATCTTGCACGCTGCGCTCTGAACCCCACCACCATGCAGCACAACAAGTACAAGATAGTTCCCACCAAGAACCCCAAGAAGGTCGCTATCATCGGCGGCGGTATCGGCGGTATGGAATCTGCTCTGGTACTTACTCAGCGCGGCCACAAGCCCGTTATCTTTGAAAAGACCGGCGAGCTGGGCGGCCTGTTCCTGACCGCTTCCGCAATGAGCTTCAAGGAGAACGACAAGGAGCTCATCAAGTGGTACAAGAGAGAGATCGCCAAGAACAACATCGAGGTCCGCTACAACACCGAGGTCACTGACATCGGCACTCTGGCAGGCTTTGACCATATCATCATTGCAACCGGTTCCGTTCCCAGAACCATGCCTCAGATCCCCGGCTTTGACAAGTGCCTCACCTTCACTCAGCTCCTCAAGGAGAAGAAGGAAGTTGGCGACAAGGTCCTGTTCTTCGGCGGCGGTCAGTCCTCCTGCGAGGCTGCTTATGACCTGGTCCTCCAGGGCAAGCACCCCATCATCGTAGAGTACAACAACGACCTGGTCGTTGCACAGGCCACCTGCCTTGCAAACACCTCCTTCCTGCGTGATGCTATGGAATACCACAAGGTTCCCGTTTACCTTGAGAGCACCATCACCGAGATCGGTGACGGCGTTGCCACCGTCAAGGGCAAGGACGGCACCGTTACCAAGGTCGAGTTTGACGACATCGTAAACGGCATCGGCTTTGTTCCCACTCCCGTGGGCGGCAAGAAG
The DNA here is from genome assembly GCA_045592365.1 of Candidatus Limivicinus sp. Lineage (GTDB taxonomy): Bacteria > Bacillota > Clostridia > Oscillospirales > Oscillospiraceae > Limivicinus. The sequence goes on from JAZNUQ010000009.1 coordinate 1,756, forward strand.
GCCAGCAGAAGGATCCGCGGCGTCGAGACTCTGCACAGAGTCGGCGACTGTGTTGCCATCGGCAACCTGCGTACCGTTATCTGGCGCGCATGGGATGTCTGCATGAAGATCTGATCCCTGCATAATAATCCTGCGGCAGCACAAAGTTAAGTAAATATTTTAGTTGTTTTGGAATGAGTTCGGCACAACACCGAACTCATTCCTTTTGTTTTTTATTTGGAATAATTCTGTTCGAAAGGCTTTTCAACATTCCGCCCTCATCTTAACATGAAAAATCTCACACTATAGCACACGATTACTTTAATTACGCCAAATTATACACTCATTGTATGTAGACTTATTGTATTCCATTCGATTAAATATATGTAATAATCACTTGAGGTGAAGCTAATGGATATTATTAGAGTATTCGGTTCAAATGTGCGAAAATATCGCACTGAGAAAGGCGTATCGCAAGAAAAATTTGCAGAACTATGTGGCTTGCACAGGACTTATATCAGCGACATTGAATGTTTCCGAAGGAGCATTTCTCTAGACAATATTCAAAAAATTGCTGATGCTCTCGGAATTGAAACTTATAAACTTTTTTTGGAGGGCTAGTTGATGCGTAACACCATTAAACAGATAGTATTTGAGGAATTTTCCAGACTTACTGATTTGATTGAAAAAGATTTTGCCGCGAATTACAACAGAAAAGTAAATAATTTTCTTCTCAGTCAGATGGACGAAAACATAACAGCAAGCATGGTTTTTGTTAGCAGCTTTGAGTCTAAGAGTGGTTTTGCAATTGAAACTTGTGCCAAACGCATTGCAAGGTTGAAATTCGGCAATGAAAATGTTCCAACTATTGTCAATCCCCGGCATCTTCAACACCATTTTGATGAATCCAGAATAACAGGCCAAATTGTCGTTACTGATGTGGATACACATAATGGCGATCTTCGTGGCGAAATATCGGCTTTTAGAGCCAACAATGAAGCGCGCGGGGCAGGCAAAATGCGTGTTGAGAGTGGTGTCACCCAAAGCAGTATTAAACAACACCTTCTCCCTCTCTCTGACAAATATCGTACCTCCAAAATATATACTAAGCCAGTAGATTTAGCTTTTTATGACGGTACAGATTGGAACATTATGGAGCTCAAAGCCGGAGGAGATCTTGACAGTTCCAACGCTCCTTCAAACGTTGAAAAACTTCTTACTATTTATGTGGATATGGGTATTGATAATTGCAAAGCCTATTTTGCTACACTGTACAACAAGGACGGAGAAGGCAACACATGGAAAGGTGCCGTAAAAAAGCATTTAGCATATCCTGAGATGTTCTTAATAGGAAAGAAGTTATGGAAAAAAATACTGCCTGAGGGCATTTCGTTTGAGGAATTTGAAAACATTTACAAAGAAGCTTTGGAAGATATTGGATTAAATGACCGCATTGTTAAAATGATTAACAACTGCATCAATGGTTGATATGTATAAGATTGAAAAAATCAAATCCAAAAAATATACTCTTGTTAACGGCAATTGCTTGGATTATTTATGCCAAATACCTGACCACAGTATTGACCTGATTCTAACAGATCCTCCGTACAATATTGCCCAATATTCCACAGGCAATATTGACCTGCCCGGAAGGAGTGCCTTAAACAATGATCTTGCGGAATGGGACTTGAAGCCTATTGACCCTGCCGCTTTGCTTGCGGACTTCAAACGCATTATCAAACCTGATGGGAATATTTTTGTATTTACAAGTTATAACCTTATCGGAAAATGGCACGAAGTGTTCGATAGTGAATTTGATACTTTCCAGTTCTTTGTTTGGCACAAAACTAATCCTGCTCCAAAAATTTATAAAAACGGGTTTTTGAACAGTTGTGAAATGATGGTGTGCATGTGGAACAAGGGACACAAATGGAATTTTGGAACTCAAAATGAAATGCACAATTTTTTTGAAAGTCCGATATGTATGCGGCCTGAGCGCCTTTCCAATCCTAAACATCCTGCGCAAAAGCCCATCGCGCTCCTTGAGCACATTATAAAAATTGCCTCTAATGAAGGTGATGTCGTGTTTGATCCTTTTATGGGTGTGGGTTCGGCAGGTGTTGCTGCATTAAAAAACAGACGTAAATACATCGGAATAGAAATTGATAAAGATTATTTTGACGCTGCAGTGAAGAGAATAGATAGTGTGGAGATAAAAAAATGAATGATGCAACACGCAGTTTGCTCTATAATAAAATACTCAGTGAGTTGAATGGGTTGACAAATAATGTTGTTAATAATTTCCAAAATAACATGGAAAATAGAACTGCCAATCCGTTTTTAATCTTTAATGATGGCAATATAAAAAAATACATGGCATTGGGACGAAGTGTTGACTCTCAGTTAGGCAATAGGCTACAACGTATAATTTTCTTTATTGCTCGTATGAGATACAGTATGGAGCATGTTCCAAATATTGTTGAAATCAATGTCATGGATCGTGCAGCAGGAATCATTGAATGTGTATTATATAGTGTCAGTTGCGATTTGCCTGTTGATGAACAGAACAAAGGGTTCAATCCTTATAGGCAATATATTTATGTAGATACACATTTCTCTGAAAAATACATAAAAAGAAATTTAAAGATTAGAGCAAACTCTTCATCGCTACATATAGAAAAGCACCAATTCTGTGGGATCGAAAATGATAAGATTAATAGTATAATGAGCAACAAAGTTCATGGTAAAAAGCTACCTGTTGATTTGTTATTTTTCGATTGCTCTTCTGAGACAATCGATGGAGCAAATGCTTTTGAAATAAAGATGGGAGGAAACCTTGATACCAAGAATTCCGAAAGCAATGCTCAAGAAGTAAAAACGCTTTCCGATTTATTTGGCTTCTTAGCAAATCACTCTGCTTATTTTGCAACTTGTTACGGAGAGTGCTCGGCTGCTGTTGAAAGCGGTTTGGCAAAAATCCTTGACGGTAATGCAATTTGCAACAACCGTGCTTTTTGGGATAAAATAATCCCTCATGATAAGTTTGCATATGATGATTTCATTTTGATTTATGCGAATGCTTTTCGAGCAACAGGTCTTGAAGAAGCATTACAAAATCTATAGCGGAAGAAAATGAGGGTGAAAAGAGAAATAACGGAAACAAATTTTAATTGAATTCTTAAAAACAATATTGGAGGTTGAAGGAGAAATCACATTAGCAGAATTTAAAAGTAGGGTTCCTCTCGCATTTGCTGCCTAGGACTATGACTTTAGCCCTTCCCCAACCAGATACGGAGAATATGTATGAGCAACGTTGTAGAAATGTGAACTGTCACAGGAATTTCCCTAACAATTTAATCTCGTAAGAAAATTGTGTATTTAAAGCGCGATAAAATACTAACCTCTCGGTTTCAAACCGAGAGGTTAGTAATAATTAGGTGTTCGGTATCTCTATCATTGCGGCTTCTTACATTATAAGTATACTGTTTATCAAAACTTAATATATTAAAATCTTTTTCATATAGGCCGTTGATAAAGTCGGTGTTTTTGATAACAAGAATAAAGTTTGCCATTGTCCTTTTTAAGGCATAAGCTAAACGTTCTTGGTCAAATTTCGTAAAGTCCTTGCCCTCATAGTCAGAAAAGTCTGTATCATATGGTGGGTCTAAAAACATAAAGTCACTACTTGTTAGGTTGATGTTTTCAAGAAATTCCTCAAAATCAGAGCAATGAATATCTGTGTTTGCAAATAATTGATCAATTTCTCTATTGAACATGTTATCAATTTTTGCTCTCATGTCTTTCCTGTTATACGACATGCCCCCGTATGGTATATTAAACTCACCCTTAGAATTATAGCGGAACATGGATCCATAGCAGTATTCTCTAATGAAATAGAAGTTTGCTGCTTGGTATTGAATAGACTGGTCGGTAATTTTTCCGAGGTTAATATCGTTGAAGATTTTACGAAAATACATGTAATATCCGCTCGTAAAACCGGTAATTAAGTTCTCGCACAAATCGTCTGTTGTAAATGGTTTTTTGTTGTAGTTTGCAACCGTCCTGATAAACTTATCTTCAACCATCTGATGGAGGAACGACTCAAAATCGTTTTTATCCAGAAGAAGCTTCTCGCTAAAGCCCGAGTTGATCTTATCTGATATGCTTGATATTAATTCTTCAAGCGTGGAGCTTAGTTCTTCTCTTTGAATATCACCTGTTTTTAATCTAAAAAAAATATGCAATAACTCATTAGTTTCTTTGCTACACACAGACACAACATTATTGAAGCTATTATTGTAGCAAATCAAAAGATCATAAAGCAGTTTATCTTGGTTTTTAATCAATCTATAATATTGAATTAATGCTTCGGATATGTCGTTAATTGCTGCTGCCTTGGGTGCAAGATGGAAGAACAATGCACCTCCTCCGAAAAATGGCTCTACATAGCGATTATACTCCGGAATAAGATGCTCAATTTTTTCTATTTCTCTTGATTTACCGCCCGGCCACTTGATGATTGGCTTCACATTATCACCTCGTTTCCCCTTATAGAATATCACAAAAATAATTTTTTGAAAGCCTTTTTGAGAAACATATCTATAATAATTTATTCCGACTATTTAAATATGCACCCTGAAAGTGCTCTGCTTTCGGGGTGCATATCATGTCTACCACGGTACTTTTTTCTATGTATCGGCAGCTCAGTCGCCAAAGCAGATGCCTATATCCCTTGCCACCTTAATCATGGGGTGGTCAACAGGCAGGAACTTTGTCCGGCTGGCGGCCTCATCCAGACTTATGGAGCATATCTCGCCGTCCTGAATCGCAACCATGCGGCCATACTGCTTATTTATGATAAGCTCCGCCGCTGCGGTGCCGAACTGAGTGGCCAGCACCCTGTCATAGGGGCAGGGAGGGCCGCCGCGTTGGTAGTGACCGGGCACGGTAACTCTAGCCTCCTGGCCGGTGAGCTTTTCCAGCTTGTCGGCAATGGCGTAGGACACAGTGGGAAAGTCCATGCTTTCCTTCAGCTTGCGGCTTTCCTCCTCGCTGAGCTGCCTGCTCTCGGCGGCTCTTGCCCCCTCTGCGCAGGCAACTATGGAGAAGCTGCGGCCCTTTCTGCGCCGCTCCTCGATAAGCTCCGCAACCTTTTCTATATCATAGGGAATTTCGGGAATAAGTATAATATCCGCGCCGCTGGCGATACCTGCGTGAAGGGTCAGCCAGCCTGCGTCGCGCCCCATCAGCTCCACAACGAAAATGCGGCTGTGGGAGCTGGCGGTGGAATGTATGTAGTCTATAACATTTGTGGCAATGTCCACCGCGCTCTGGAAGCCGAAGGTGGTGTCGGTACCCCAGATGTCATTGTCAATGGTCTTGGGAAGAGTAACCACATTCATACCGGCGTCGGCAATGAGCTTTGCGCTTTTCTGGGTGCCGTTGCCGCCCATGATAACAAGGCAGTCCAGATTGAGCCGGTTGTAGGTAGCCTTCATTGCGGGGATGAGGCTGTTGCCATCATCGTCAATAATGTCCTTGCCGGGGATGTACTTCTGGCGGGAGGTGCCCAGAATGGTGCCGCCCTCGGTGAGTATGCCGGAGAAGTCCTTGGCCTCCATAAACTTATAGTCGCCCTCGCAAAGACCTCTGTATCCGTCGTACATGCCGTAGATTTCGAGATTGTCAATCTTTTCAAACAGAGCCTTGCCCACACCGCGGATAGCGGCGTTAAGTCCCTGACAGTCACCGCCGCTGGTGATAAGAGCCACACGGGTCATTCTCTTCATATCTTTCTCTCCTTTCTGGAGTTAATAATCCAAATCCGTTTCTGAGAGTATATACATCGACTTTGCGGGAGCGGATTTTTGCCTCAGGCTATGCTGACATTATGGGGCAAAGCAGTATAAAATTCAAGTGTCAAAATAGACAATCCCTAAATATATTGAATTTTTGTAATACACATGATATACTGTTCTGCGCAGCTTTATTGAAAGGAGTATTTTTAATGTCAAAGCCTGTTGTAATAACCGCCGACAGCACCTGCGATCTCTCCCCCGAGATGCTGCAGCGCTTCAATATTAAGACCATTCCCCTGACCATAATGCTGGGAGAAGAGAGCTTCTTTGACAGTGTTGAGTTCAGCCCCGAAATCATGTATGCACGCTACCGTGCCGACGGTACCCTGCCCAAGACCGGCGCCCCCGGCCTTCAGCAGTTTACCGACTTTTTTGAGCAGTACCTGAATGAGGGCTATGAAATAGTCCATCTGGACATAAGCTCCGAGCTCTCCGGCACCTTCAACAATGCAAGAATTGCAGCCTCCGAGCTGGAGGGTGTCTACCCGGTGGACAGCCGCATGCTTTCCTCCGGTGTTGCACTGCTTGCAATCGAAGCTGCCGAATGCCGCGACAGAGGCATGAGCGCCGCAGAGATTGCAGAGCATATCAGCGCCCTTACCGACAAGGTGGATACCAGCTTTGTTCTGGACACTCTTGAGTTTATGTGGAAGGGTGGCCGCTGCTCCGGCGTTGCGGCTCTGGGCGCAAATCTTCTCAAGCTCAAGCCCGCCATTGAGATGAAAAACGGCAAGCTGGAGGTATACAAGAAGTATCGCGGCAACATAAACTCCGTGTACAAGCAGTACATAAAGGAGCGTCTTGCAGGCAAGAAGATACGCCCCCAGCATGTGTTCATCACCAATTCCGGCGAGGTGGATGAGGCTGTCCTCAAGGAGCTGGAGGCTCTTGTGCGAGAGACCATAGAGGTCAAGGAGGTTCATTTCTCCATTGCCGGCGCCACCATCTCCTCCCACTGCGGCCCCAAAACCCTCGGCGTCCTGTTTATAAACGAATAATGAAGCAAAAGTGCCGAAGGCTGAGCCTTCGGCACTTTATGCTTTTGACAATTCAGTTCACGCTGAAAAGTATATCTCCGTAGCTGGGCATGGGCCAGAAGCTGCGGTCGGTGTTCATTTCAAGCTCATCCACCATACAGCGAAGCTCCTTCATTTCATACAGCACGCTGTCATGGTAAAAGCGGGCAAGCTCCAGCACATCCTTAATCCTGTCCACCTGAGCCACACAGCCCTCCAGCGCCTCAAGATGGGTAAGAGCCCCGGTCATAAGGCCGCTTATTTTGGCGCAAAGCTCCATTTCATAGCTTACATCAAGCTCTGCGCAGATGCTCAGCTTTGCAGCCGCGGTTTTGGCAAGCTCCCCGGAGAAGGCGCTGACGGCAGGCAGTATATCCTTGCGCGTCATGTTTATCATGGTAAGCGCCTCGATATGAACCAGCTTACAGTAGCCCTCCAGCTTTATCTGGTAGCGGGCATGAAGCTCCGCCTCCGAATAGACCCGGTGCCGGGTGAAAAGCTCCACATTCTTCTGCGCCAGATAGCAGGGTACGCAGTCCGGTGTGGCGGGCAGATTGAGAAGCCCACGGCGCTGCGCCTCACAAAGCCAGGCCTCGTCATAGCCGTTGCCGCTGAATATTATCCGCTTGTGCTCCGAAATCACACGCTTTATAAGCCGGTGCAGAGCGTCCTCAAAATTCTCCGCCTGCTCAAGCTCATCGGCATATATACGCAGAGACTCCGCAACGGCGGTATTGAGCACCACATTGGCGCCGGAAATTGACGCAGCGCTGCCCAGCATACGAAATTCAAACTTGTTGCCGGTAAAGGCAAAGGGCGAGGTTCGGTTACGGTCGGTGCTGTCCTTGGGGAACTTGGGCAGCACATGCACGCCAACCTTTATAAGCTCCTGCTCCTTGCCGCCGTAGGGCTCGTCCTTCTCAATGGCCTCAAGTATCCCCTCCAGCTCCTCACCCAGGAACATGGACATGACAGCCGGCGGCGCCTCGTAAGCGCCGAGACGGTGGTCGTTGCCCGCAGAGGCAACAGAAAGGCGCAGAATATCCTGATAATCGTCCACCGCCTGAATTACCGCGCACAGAAACAGCAGGAACTGGGCGTTCTCGGAGGGGGTATCCCCGGGCTCAAGGAGATTTACGCCGGTATTGGTGCAGATGGACCAGTTATTGTGCTTGCCGCTGCCGTTTACACCCTCAAAGGGCTTTTCATGCAGCAGACACACCATGCCGTATTTCTTGGCCAGCTTACGCATCGTCTCCATGGTAAGCTGATTATGGTCGGCGGCAATATTGGTGGTGGTGAATATGGGGGCAAGCTCATGCTGACCGGGGGCGGCCTCATTATGCTCGGTCTTGGCCATAATGCCCAGCTTCCAAAGCTCCTGGTCCAGCTCCTTCATAAAGGCGGAGACACGGGGCTTTATTGCGCCGAAGTAATGATCCTCCAGCTCCTGTCCCTTGGGAGGCTTAGCGCCGAACAGGGTGCGCCCGGTGTATATAAGGTCCTTGCGCTTAAGATACACATCCCTGTCAATGAGAAAGTATTCCTGCTCGGGGCCAACGGTGGTCTTCACGGCGCTGACGCCCTCGTTTCCGAAAAGCCTGACCACGCGAAGCCCCTGACGGTTTATGGCCTCCATGGAGCGAAGCAGCGGCGTTTTCTTGTCCAGCGCCTCACCGCCGTAAGAGCAGAAGGCGGTGGGTATGCACAAAACCCCGTCCTTTATAAACGCATAGGAGGTGGGGTCCCATGCGGTGTAGCCTCTGGCCTCAAAGGTGGCGCGCAAGCCGCCGGAGGGAAAGCTGGATGCGTCCGGCTCACCCTGAATAAGCTCCTTGCCGGAAAACTCCATTATCACCCTGCCGGGGCCTGCGGGAGAAATGAAGCTGTCATGCTTTTCGGCGGTGATGCCGGTCATAGGCTGGAACCAGTGGGAATAGTGGGTGGCGCCCTTTTCCATGGCCCAATCCTTCATGGCGTTGGCAACCACCTCCGCAGCCTCTCTGCTGAGCCTTTTGCCCTCGTTTATGGAGCGCTGCACCTGCTGAAAAATATCCTCCGGCAGATATTCACGCATTGCCAGATCGTTAAAAACCATTGAGCCGAAAATATCAGCCACAGTGCTCATAGACCATACCCTTCCTTCCCGAATTTTTATACACAGTATTCATTGATTTTATATCAGGGGGCTGTATTTGTCAATTAAAGCAGGGCAATATTTCCTTGTTTTAGAGAGCTTACTGTGGTATTCTAAGAGCATAGAAAGCATTATGGAGGCTTCGGATGAAAATAGCTGTTATAACCGGCGCAAGCTCCGGCATGGGTCGGGAATTTGTTTACGCACTGGACAAGGACGAGGAATTTGACGAGCTGTGGGTAATTGCCCGCAGAGAGGACAGGCTGCTGGAGCTTCAGGAAAAGTGCCGGGCAAGGATACGCCCGGTGGTGCTTGACCTTCAGCAGAGGGAAAGTGCCGATACCTACAAGGCTCTGCTGGAGGAGCATAAGCCGGAAATTGCGGTACTGGTAAACGCCGCGGGCTTTGGTCTTTTCGGCGCCTTTATGGAGATGGAGCTGGACAGGCAGCTTGACATTGTTGACCTTAACTCCCGCGCCCTTACCGCCATGTGCTATCTCAGCGTCCCCTACATGACAAAGGGCAGCAGGATTTACAATATGGGCTCCATGTCCTCATGGCAGCCTGTGCCCTACATCAATGTGTACGGCGCAAGCAAGGCCTATGTGCTGAATTTCTCCCGGGCGCTGGGCGTTGAGCTGCGCGACAGGGGCATAAAGGTTATGGCGGTCTGCCCCGGCTGGATACAGACGGAGTTTTTCTCCCACGCTATCCACGACGATACAATCAATTACTTTAACCGCTACTACACCGCAAAGCAGGTTATCGACAAGGCTCTCAAGGACATGAAGAAGGGCAAAAATGCGTCCGTTCTGGGCTTTCCCGAAAGAGTGCAGGTGTTTCTTGTAAAGCATCTGCCGGTTAAGATGGTTATGAATACCTGGTGCAGGCAGCAGGGCAAATAAGGAGGCAGCAATATGATAGAACCCAATGATGTAATGAAGGTCGAAGAGGAAAACTGGGCGGAGTTTAAGCAGAAGGCCGTCAAGGATGAGCTTTTTTACAACGGCCCCGGCGATCTGCTGGACACGGCAGAGGGCAGGGCGAAGTTCTGCCGCCTCAATGAAAGCTCCGTTTTCAGAAAGCCCGACCCGGAGTTTCCCAATTATAAAATCTGGGTGTTCAATGTTCAGGGTCAGGGCATGGTGGTGAAAAAGCGCAGCCGCGTTGACCCCGCCCTGATGGAGAATGTTGAATATGACGCCGAGGGCAATGAGATAAGCCGCTCCTACGAGCCGGCCTGATAAAAAAGCTGCACGCTCCGCGAAAAAACACGCGTTTGCAAGGCCACACAGCTGCAAGCGCGTGTTTTTTACGCCTTGCCGCCGCTGCCGATCCTTCACGATATTCAGCCCCCGGGGACGCGGATTTCCACTCAATAAATATCCCCCCGTAAAACGGGGGGTATTTCTCCTGCGGGCATAGCCCTCTGTTCCTGGCCGACACGTCAAACGTGTAATACGATCTGCCAACTGCGTGGGGATTGTTACTTGCCGCCCGTGAACGGGCCTACTTCACTGATCGTCAGTTGTTCACCCAGCTGGTCTTCTTTTAATT
>JAZNUQ010000010.1:0-31705 GCA_045592365.1 Candidatus Limivicinus sp.
ATTATTGATGCAATGCGCGTTGCAGGAAAGCTTATAAAGGTGAAGTAATATGGTTGAAATCAAAAATCTGCTGGACCTTGAACACAGTATCGCAGCTCCTCTTTTTGAGGGTAAGACCTATCCCTGGGAAGTGCTGGATGAGATAAAGGGCTTTATCCTTGAGCTTGGCCCCACTCTTGATCCCGAGGAGTTCGACAATCCCTATGAAGGCGTGTGGATTGCCAAGGATGCCACTGTTTTCCCCTCTGCATACATTGGCTCTCCCTGCATCATCGACCATGAGGCAGAGATCCGCCACTGCGCCTTTATAAGAGGCAGCGCCATTGTTGGCAAAAACGCTGTTGTTGGCAATTCTGTGGAGCTTAAAAATGTGGTGCTGTTTGATAATGTGCAGACGCCCCATTATAATTATGTGGGAGATTCCGTGCTGGGCTATAAGGCTCACATGGGTGCAGGCTCCATTACCAGCAATGTTAAAAGCGACAAGAGCCTTGTTGTTGTAAAGGGTGACAATGTCCTTGTGGAGACCGGTCGCAAGAAATTCGGCGCCATACTTGGCGACTTTGTCGAGGTGGGCTGCAACAGCGTTCTCAATCCCGGTACGGTTGTAGGCAGATGCAGCAATATCTATCCCTGCTCAAGTGTCCGCGGTGCGGTCCCGGCGAACAGCATTTATAAGTGCAAAACCGAAATCGCTGAGAAGTATTAAAAAATCGAAGGTGCATGCACCTTCGATTTTTTAATCACTTATTCTTTTCGTACAGTATCCATAGTCCCTTGAGCAGCAGGTCGTTGTCATAGATTATCTCGTGCGTACAGCAGGGGATAACCGAGGAGGCAAGGCCTCCTGTTGCAACAACCGTGCACTTGTAGCCCAGCTCCGCCTCCATGCGGTCTATCATGCCGTCAATGGTGGCTGCGGTACCGAAGATTGCGCCGCTTCTCATGCTGTCAACGGTGTTGGTTGCTATGCACTTTTTGGGAGCGCCAATGGATATATCGGGCAGCAGGCTTGTGCCTGCGGCAAGAGCTGCATAGCTGAGCTTGACGCCGGGGATAATAGCGCCGCCTCTGTAACTTCTGTCCTTATCAATAACAACTATGGTGGTAGCGGTGCCCATATCTATTACGATGCTGGGTGCACCGTAGCACACCATGGCGGCAACACTGCCCACAACAATGTCGCCTGCAAGTGTGCCGGGGTCGTCAATACGAACATTCATACCGGTTTTTATGCCTGGGCCTACAACCATGCATCTGACGCCGCAGAGCTTGTAGACGGCTTCCTTGTAATTATCCGTGACCTCGGGTACAACGGAGGAGATTATCGCCCCGTCAAAGCCTCTGGGGTCAATTTCGTAAATGTCAAGGAGCTGCTTGAGCTTAATGGAAAGCTCCGCCCAGGTTTCGTTTCTGCCGGTCTGAAGACGGACGATATTGAGTATTTTACCACCCTCAATACAGCCCAGAACAGTGTTGGTATTGCCCACATCAATTGCAAGCAGCATGGTTTATTTCCCCTTTCCTGCGGCGCGGATTATTCTTGTGATTCCGGAGGACAGTATGATGTTTACTGCCAGCTCCACAAGGAAATTAAGCCCGGTAAGGCCAAAAATTATATAGTAAATGACAGCCTGACCGCTTGCCCAGCTTTCCAGCGTGGACATGAAGAAAAGCATCATACCGGCAATAAAAACGCCGGTGTTTACCACCGGGCACACAATGGCGGCAGCCAAAACGCCCAGATGGACATTTTTCTTTGCGATGAGGGTATACACCACGCCTGCAAGATAGCCTGCCAGGGTGCCCTTGAGCAGGCAGACCAGAATACAGGCAAAGGCGTTCTGGCTCATCAGCAGCATTATCGTGCCGCCGTCCCAGCCCATGAAGCCGGTTATAAGCACCACTACGCTGAACACAGCGCCCAGAAATGCGCCTGCGCCGCTGCCGTAAAGTGCAGCTCCTATAACGATGGGTGCAAGTGCCAGCGTTATGGAGAAGGGGCCGAAGCGCACAAAGGTGCACAAAAGGGTGAGAACTACGATGATCGCCGAGAAAATGGACAGACCTGTCATTCTTTTCAGTCTGTCGCGGGATGCCGAATTACTCATATTCAATTCCTTTCTGCTGTCGCTCCGCTCTGGGCGGATGCGGCGCAGTTCGATAATAATACTATTGCTGCAAAATGTCAAGAAAACTGCCGCACCCACAGGGGTGCGGCAGAAGCACTATTTTTTGCAGCTTTTCCGGCAGCTCATGCAGTTGCCGCTGCAGGAGCCGGTCTTGCCCCGCTTTATCGCCCGCAGAGCGAAAAACAGACCAAGCGCCACTGTAAGCAGCAGTATAATATCCAAAGTGCTCAAAGCAGCATCAGCCCCAGTCTGTACACGATGAAGGCAACTATCCATGCTACCGTGCATTGCAGGATGACGACGCCAAGGGTCTTCGCTCTTGAATCAAGCTCCCGGCGTATGGCGGCAACGGAGGCAATGCAGGGGGTGTAGAGAAGCGTGAACAGCAGGAAGCTGACAGCGCTCAGGGGAGTAAATACAGTACCCAGTGCATTGGGAAGCTCCGCCATGCTGGTACCCAGCAGCACCGCCAGAGTAGAGACAACCGCCTCCTTTGCACTGAAGCCGGAGAAGAGAGCCGTGACCATGCGCCAGTCGCCAAAGCCCAGTGGTGTGAAAACGGGAGCAATAAGCTGACCTATAAGGGCAAGCAGGCTCTGAGAGCTTTCCTGCACCACATTGAGCCTTGAGTCAAAGCTCTGCAAAAACCAGATGATTATGGTCGCAACGAAGATAACGGTAAATGCGCGGGTGATAAAGTCCTTGGCCTTTTCCCACAGCAGCAGAGCTACGCTTTTTGCCGAGGGCATACGGTAATTGGGAAGCTCCATAACGAAGGGCACCGGCTGACCGCGGTAGAGACTGCTTTTTAGAAGCAGCGCAACAACTATGCCCACCAGCATTCCCACAGCATAAAGGGCTATCATGGCAAGGGCACTGTGATTTGGGAAAAAGGCGGCGGAAAACACCGCGTAAATGGGTATCTTTGCCGAGCAGCTCATGTAGGGTGTCAGCAGTATGGTCATTTTCCTGTCCCGGTCGGAGGAAACGGTGCGTGTAGCCATTATTGCGGGAACCGTACAGCCAAAGCCTATAAGCATAGGCACGAAGCTGCGTCCGGAAAGCCCCAGCTTTCGAAGGAGCTTGTCCATAAAGAAAGCAACTCTCGCCATGTAGCCCGTGTCCTCAAGAATGGACAGGAAGAAAAACAGCGTCACAATAAGCGGCAGGAAGGACAAAACGCTGCCCACGCCGGCAAACACACCGTCAATTATCAGACTGTGTACCACCGGGTTTATTCCGTAGGCGCTTAAGGCTGCATCCACAGCGCCTGTGGCAGCGTCCACCAGCATGCTCATAAGATCGCACAGAAAGGAACCCACCACATTGAAGGTCAGGTAAAAGACCAGAAACATTATCAGCACGAACAGCGGCAGCGCGGTATATTTGCCGGTAAGTATACGGTCCATTTTCATGGAGCGCAGATGCTCCCGGCTCTCCCTCGCCTTAACGACCGTGTCGGCCGTTACCTTTTCAATAAAGCTGTATCGCATATCGGCAAGGGCTGCGTTTCGGTCAAGCTGCGCTTCGTTTTCCATCTGGACGATGCAGTGCTCAAGAAGCTCCCTCTCATTTTCGTCAAGACACAGCCTGTCCGCAATGGCGGCCTCACCCTCAATGAGCTTTGCTGTGCAGAAGCGGGTGGATACGCCTATATTCTCCGCATGGTCCTGAATAAGATGTATGACGGCGTGTATGCAGCGGTGAACAGGGGAGTCCGCCGAGCAGAAGTCCGTGATCTTGGGGAGCGTTTTGCTTTTTGCTGTCTGTACGGCCTGGGCCATAAGCTCGCTTACGCCCTGAGCCTTTATCGCCGATATGGGAACCACGGGAATGCCCAGCGCCTCGCTGAGCCTCTTTACATCCACAGTGCCGCCGTTGGCGTGAACCTCATCCATCATGTTAAGCGCAAGAACAGTGGGAATGCGAAGCTCAAGAAGCTGAAGCGTAAGGTAGAGGTTGCGCTCTATATTGGTGGCATCCACAATGTTTATGATGCCGTCGGGCTTCTGGTTGATGATGAAATCCCGTGCAACAATTTCCTCCTGGGTGTAGGGGCGCAGGGAGTATATACCGGGCAGGTCAACCACCGTGCAGTTTTTGTATCCCTTGACCTGACCCATTTTCTGGTCAACTGTGACGCCGGGGAAATTGCCTACACGCTGGTTTGAGCCGGTCAGGGCGTTGAAGAGGGTGGTTTTACCGCAGTTCTGGTTGCCTGCAAGAGCAAAAATCATACGGTGACCGCCTCCTTTTCCGCCTGAACAAGCACCTGAATGTTGCCGGCGTCGGCTGCACGCAGAGTAAGCTCGTAGCCACGGACGCGTATCTCTATGGGGTCGCCCATGGGCGCACGCTTTTGAAGGGTAACCGTAGTGCGGGGGATAAGCCCCATATCAAGAAGCCTGAGCCTCAGATCTCCCTCTCCGCCAACGGCGGTTATAACTGCGCTCTGTCCTATATTAAGTCGGTCAAGAGTCATGTCTCTCTGTCCTCTCGTATATCATATTCTGACATAATGTTAGTACTTGCTAACTGCCTTGTCAATAGCTGGGGAATATTTATTTTTGCAAGCCTTGACAGTGGGATGTGAGCATGCTAATATTACACATATGAACAATTGCTCATATGTAGGAGGAAAGACTGTGAAGAAAACATACAAAATAGAAGTGGACTGCGCCAACTGCGCAAACAAGATGGAGCTTGCAGCTAATAAGGTGGCCGGAGTGGAGGCAGCCTCCGTAAACTTTATGGCTCTTAAAATGACGCTTGAGTTTGCGCCGGGCGCCGACGAAAAGGAAGTAATGAAGCAGGTTCTCAAGGCCTGCCGCCGGGTAGAAAGCGACTGCGAGATATACATATGAAATTACAGCTTAACCGCCGGGAGAAAAAGCAGCTCAGGCGGATTTTACTTGCGCTGCTGCTTTTGCTTCCGGCGCTGCTTGTTAGAAGCGAGGGCATACCGAGCCTTATTCTTTTTATGCCCTCGTATCTGGTGCTGGGCTACTCAACCCTTATCCGTGCATTTAAGGGTATATGCCGCTTTCAGGCCTTTGACGAGAATTTTCTCATGGCCCTTGCCACAATAGGCGCCCTTGCCCTTGGCGAATACGGCGAGGCGGTGGCGGTAATGCTGTTTTATCAGCTTGGAGAGCTGTTTGAATCCGCTGCCGTTTCCAAAAGCCGCCGCAGCATCAGTGAGCTTATGAACATTAAGGCGGAATACGCCAATATGTCCGACGGAAAGGGCGGCTACATACGCATAGAGCTTGAGGCTGTGAAGCCGGGCACAGAGCTGATTGTGCTTCCCGGAGAACGGGTGCCGGTTGACGGATCCGTAATCTCCGGCAGCAGCAGTCTTGACTGCTCGGCTCTGACAGGGGAGAGCCTTCCCCGCCGTGTGGAAACGGGCAGCAGCCTTATAAGCGGCTGCATAAATCTCAGCGCTCCGCTTCGTATGCTGGCTGAAAAGGAATATGAGCAGTCCACCGTTGCCAGAATACTTGAGCTGGTGGAAAATGCCTCCTCAAGAAAGAGCCGGAGTGAAAACTTCATCTCCCGCTTTGCTGCCGTATATACTCCGCTGGTATGCCTTGCGGCTCTTGCCCTTGCTGTTTTGCCTCCTGTTTTTTCGCTGCTCTGCGGCGCTGAGGCGCAGTGGAGCACATGGATATACAGGGCTCTGAGCTTTCTTGTTATAAGCTGCCCCTGTGCTCTTGTCATCAGCGTCCCTCTCAGCTTTTTTGCAGCCATAGGCGGCGCCGGCAGCGTGGGTATTCTTGTAAAGGGCTCAAACTACATGGAGGCGCTTTCCAAGGTAGACAGTATTGCCTTTGACAAGACGGGCACACTTACCGAGGGCAAATTCCGTCTTGTCGAGCTTAAGGCCGTGGGGCTCGGTGAAGCGGAGCTTATAGAGCTCTGCGCCCACGCCGAACGCTTTTCGACCCATCCTATAAGCCTGTCCCTGCAGGCGGCTTACAGCGGCGAGTACAGAATGGATGAGGTTTCCGATGTGAGGGAGATCTCCGGCAAGGGGCTTTACGCCACTGTTTTCGGCAGGGAGATATATCTGGGCAACGCAGCTCTTATGGCGGATATAGGTATAGACTGCCCGGAGGCGGATGGGACTGTGGTCTATGCTGCAATTGACGGTAAGTACGCAGGCTTTCTCCGTATTGCAGACAGCCTTCGCAAAAGCTCCCGTCAGGCAATAGACCGGCTTCGTGCCCTTGGGATAGATGAGCTTATGCTCCTTACCGGAGACAGTGAGCAAAGCGGCGCCGCCGCAGCCCGTGAGCTCGGTATAGACAGGGTCTTTTGCTCATTGCTGCCCCAGGATAAGCTGGAGCTTGTTGAGCGGATGCTTGAAAATAAGAGCCGCGGCCTTCTGGCCTTTGTGGGTGACGGCATTAACGATGCGCCGGTGCTTACCAGAGCCGATGTGGGCATAGCCATGGGTGCTCTGGGCTCGGACGCGGCGATTGAGGCAGCGGATGTGGTGCTTATGGACGATGACCCGGCGAAAATTGCGGATGCAATTGAGATAGCCAGAAAATGCATGCGCATAGTGCGCCAGAATATAGGCTTTGCGCTGGGGGTCAAGGCAGCCTGTCTTGTGCTGTCCGCCTTCGGCATTACCGGGATGTGGCTTGCAATTTTTGCCGATGTGGGAGTCATGGTGCTGGCGGTACTGAATGCGGTGCGCGCCATGTATGTAAAGAGGTAATGATATGAAACTTGAACACAGTGAATGCTGCCAGAGCATGGAGGTGCATGAGGATGTGCTGAGCCTTGTGCGCGATAAGCTGCCCTGCGAGGATGAGCTGTTTGAGCTTGCAGAGCTTTTCAAGGTATTTGGAGACAGCACGAGAATACGCATTCTCTATGTGCTTATGGAGGCGGAGGTCTGCGTCTGCGACCTTGCCGAGATACTGAACATGAGCCAGTCCGCCATTTCCCACCAGCTCAGCATACTCAAGCGAAGCCGTCTTGTGAAATTCCGCCGCGAGGGAAAAAGCATATTCTACTCACTTGCCGACCAGCATGTGAGAACCATGCTGTCTCAGGGCATGGAGCATATTGAAGAGTAACAAAGGATTAAGTTTTTAACTATCAAGATTTTTGCTTGAATAGTTTAAAGCGGCATTATATAATAGGGCAAAGAACTTTTAAAAAATTATAATCAAGTGAGGTAATGACATGAAAAGAATAATCACCATCCTTCTTTGCTGCGTGATGCTGCTGGGCATGTTCAGCCTTTCCGCCTGCGGCAAGAAAAGCGAGGATACCGGGCTGGTTGTTGCTGTTGTCGTTGCAGACAAGTTTGGCGACCGTTCCTTCTACGATTCCTCCAAGGAAGGCCTTGACCGCCTTGTTGCCGACAAGGGCGTGACCCCCATCACCATCGAGTGCAACGGTGAAAACCACGCAGCTCAGGTTAAGAACGCTGCCGACAAGGCAGATGTTGTCGTCTGTGTGGGCTGGGAGTTTTACGAGGTTGAGACCATCGCTCCCGAATATCCCGATGTGAAATTCATCTGGATAGACAATGCAACCTCCGCACCTGTTCCCAACATCCTCAACATCACCTACGCTCAGAATGAGGGCTCCTTCCTTGCAGGCTACATTGCAGCCTCCGTTTCCGAAAGCGGCGTTGTTGGCGCAGTGGGCGGCGAGGATGCAGCCACCATCAACGACTTTATCGTAGGCTATGAGCAGGGCGCAAAGTACTACGGCAGCGAGACCGGCAAGGACATCAAGGTTGTTCGCAACTACGCCAACAGCTACACCGACCCCGCCATCGGCAAGGACTGTGCACTTGCGCTTAACGAGCAGGGCGCAGATGTTATCTTCCAGATAGCCTCCGCCACCGGTGACGGCGTATTTGAGGCCGCAAAGGAAAAGGGCTTCTATGCCATCGGTGTTGACAGTGACCAGAAGTACATTGACCCCGAAAACATTATCTGCTCCATGAAGAAGGAAGTGGGCAACTCCATCTATGACGCAGTTTCCGCTCTGGTTGACGGTGACGCCTCCAGATGGGGCACTACCTGGGTTGCTGATATGTCTACCGGCTATGTTGGAATTGGCTACGGCGAGGAAGGCAGCACCCAGCAGGTAAGCGATGAGACAAAGGCCGCCGTTGAGGAGCTTGCAAAGAAGATAGTTTCCGGCGAGATAGTGGTTGACACCACCAGATAAGCCTGACATTTAAAGCCAAAGGCGTGACCGGGCAACGGTCACGCCTTTTTGTAAAAGAGGAAGAAAAATGGGCGATACAGTACTTGAATTTCGTCATATCAGCATGGAATTTCCCGGCGTGTTGGCAAATGACGATATAAGCCTTAAAATAAACAAGGGAGAGGTATTTGCACTTGTGGGTGAAAACGGCGCCGGCAAATCCACCCTTATGAATATACTCTACGGAATTAACGAGCCCACCGACGGTGAGCTTTTCATAAAGGGCAGGAAGATAGAAGCCTTCAGCCCCCGCAATGCCATTGATATGGGCGTAGGTATGGTGCATCAGCATTTTATGCTGGTGCCCTCCTTCACCGTAGCTCAGAATATCGTTTTGAGCCGGGAGCCCAAGCGCTTCGGGCTGTTTTTCGACAATGCCGCCGCCGAGAGGAAAACCCGTGAGCTCAGCGACATTTACGGACTTGAGCTGGAGCCCTCCGCCGTTGTGAGCCAGATAAGCGTGGGCCTTCAGCAGCGTGTCGAGATATTAAAAACCCTGTACCGGGGCGCCGATATACTCATTCTGGACGAGCCCACGGCAGTGCTTACGCCTCAGGAGACCGAGGAGCTTTTTGCCGTTATACGCAAGGTGGTCAGCGAGCGGGACATGACCGTTATCATCATCACTCATAAGCTCTACGAGGTGATGGCAATATCCGACCGTGTGGGCGTGATGCGTAAAGGGAAGCTCATCGGCGTTAAAAACACCTGCGACACCGACGAGCGGGAGCTTGCCTCAATGATGGTGGGCAGACCTGTTCTTTACGAGGATATTGAGCGCCGCGGGGAAATGGGAGATGTGCTTATTGATGTGCGTGAGCTTCATGTGCGTGATAACCGTGGCCTTGAGGCGGTCAGGGGACTGTCGCTTCAGGTTAGAGCCGGTGAGGTTCTGGGCATTGCTGCAATCGAGGGCAACGGTCAGAGCGAGCTTATCGAAGCCATGACGGGCATGCGTCCTGCGGAAAAGGGCAGCGTAAGCATTATGGGTCAGGATGTAAGCCGCATGAGCCCAAGGCAGATACGCAATATCGGTCTTGCCCATATTCCTGAGGACAGGCTGAGCACCGGCGTCAGCCGGGAGGCCAGCGTCAGAGACAATCTGATGATGGGCAAGCACGACGATAAGCAGTTTAATATTATGGGCTTTCACCAGAACAGAAAGGCCATTGACGAATACAGCGCAGAGCTTTATGAAAAGTACGACATCCGCGGCGCGGGGCTTGATGTGAGTGCAGGCTCCATGTCCGGCGGTAATATGCAGAAGCTGGTGGTGGCAAGGGAGTTTTCCTTCGACACGCCGGTGCTTATCATATCTCAGCCTACCCGGGGCGTTGATGTGGGCGCGATTGAGTTTATCCACAGCCACATATTGGAAAAGCGCAATCAGGGCTGTGCCGTGCTTTTAAGCTCTGCCGACCTTGACGAGGTTTTTCGCCTGTCCGACAGGATAATCAGTATATTTGAAGGAAAGATAAGCGGCGAATTTAAGGCCGGGGAAATTACCAAGGAAGAAATAGGCTGGTACATGACCGGCAGCGGCAGGCAGGAGGGGCAAAATGGAACAGAATAAAAAGCCCTCACTGCTTGAAAGACTTAATGTAAGCTATCTGATTTCCCTGCTTCTTAGCGTTGCGGCAGCCTTTGTCATAGGCGCGCTTATTCTGGCGCTTACCGGCTTCAATCCTCTGGAGGCGTATTCCGCCATGCTCTCCGGCGCTTTTGACAGTGCCCGTCATGTGGGCGACTTTATGGAATACGCCATGGTGCTGTGTATATGCGGCCTTGCCTGTGTGCTGGGCGCAAGAGTGGGCATATTCAATGTGGGCGGTGAAGGCCAGCTTTTGCTTGGCGCAATTGTAGCCTGCCAGATAGGTATATGGATGGACGGCGCACCGAGGCTGCTTGTCATTCTTGCAGCGGCAGGGGGGGCGATGCTCACCGGCGCCTTTTACGCCTTCATCCCCGGCGTGCTTAAGGTCAAGGTAAAGGTAAATGAGGTTATAACCACAATAATGCTCAATACCATTGCCGCCTTTTTGTGCCAGTTTCTTGCCAAGGGGCCGTGGAAGAACGCTAACCGCAACATGGTTGCAGCCACCGAGCAGCTTAACGCACAGTACTGGTTCGGGAGCGTCATTAAGCGTTCAAATCTTACCACTGCCATATTTGCCGCGGCAGTAATTGCCTTTCTGCTCTGGTATGTTATGGAGCGCACAAGCAAGGGCTATGAGATGAGAATAACCGGGCAGAACCCCCGCTTTGCATTCTTCTCCGGCATATCGACGGACAGGCTGATAATTGTCTGCATGTCCGTTTCCGGCGCGCTCTGCGGTCTGGTGGGCATGTTCCGTGTCTACGGCGTTGAGCACCTGTACCGCTCCAGCGTCAGTAACGACTATTATTTTGAGGCGCTGATGGTGGCTATGATAGCCCGCTATAACCCGGTGACGGTTATTTTGCTGTCGCTGTTTTTCGCGGTGCTAAAAATAGGCGCTCAGGGCATGGAGCTTATAGGAATTCCCTCACAGCTTTACCTTATCATACAGACAATAATCATCTTCTGCATGGCGGCAGAGAGCGGCATCAGCGCCGCCCTTGCCGAAAACCGCCGCAAGCGGCAGGCACGCCTTGCAGCCCGCCAAAGAGCAAAGGAGGTGCAGAGCAATGGATGATTTCATGGAAATTATCTCCGGTATCTTCACTGCCGGTACCTTCAACGAAACACTGCGCCGCGCAACACCTGTCGCCCTTGCAGCCATCGGCGGCTCCCTTACGGAGCATGCCGGGATAATGAACATAGGCATGGACGGCATGATACTTATGGGCGCCTTCTTCGGCGTTCTGGGCAGCGCCCTTTTCGGCTCTGCATGGGCGGGGCTGTGCCTGACGCTTTTTGTGGGCGTGCTTGTGGGGCTGTTCTTTGCCCTGTTTGTTGTAAAGCTGAGAAGCGATGAGTTTATTATCGGCTGCGCCCTCAACACCTTTGCCCTTGGGCTTACCACCTATCTTTCCCGTTCGGTATTCGGTACCTCCGGCGCAAACGGCTTTGCATCTCTGCCCACGGTGCATATCCCCCTGCTTGACAGAATACCCTTTCTGGGGGAGGTGCTTAATGACCACTCTCTGTTTGTGTATATAACATGGCTGCTGGTTATACTGCTTTGGGCCTTTGTTTACAAGACCCCCTGCGGCTTCTGGATGCGCGCCTCCGGTGAAAAGCCCGATACCCTGCGCACCGCAGGCATCGAGCCGGACAGGCTTAAGTGGCTTTCAAGCGTCATGTGCGCTGTTCTCTGCGCCCTTGCGGGAGCACATCTGTCTCTGGGCTACCTTAACGGTACCTTTGCGGAGAATATGAGTAATTCCCGGGGCTATATAGCCTTTGCCTGCGTTATTTTCGGCGCTGCAAATCCGAAAAAGGCTTATCTGGCGGCGCTGATGTTCGGCTTCTTTGACGCTATCGGCCTGCGCCTTCAGGATCACATCAGCTCCGATCTGACGGGCATCATCCCATACGCGATAACGGTAATTATGATGGTATATGTGGTAGTCCGCTCAAGCAAAAAGAGAATAAACGCCAAGTAAAAAGCAAGGCCTGCGTTATACACGCAGGCCTTGAATATTGTATTCATTGCAGAGCAGTCAGAACATCGTCAAGGGAAAGTCCGTTTTCTCTTGCAATACGGGAAATGTCATCATACTCGTACTTCTTACGCTCCACTCCGTAGCCGGAGGACAGCTTGCAGCGCACCGGGCCGTAAGGAGATTGGACGGTTTCAATGCGCCTTTCAAGCACATGACGGCGGCATTTGTATTCCCTTATGCCGATGCTGCTTGTGTGCTTGAAAATACAGCGTATAACGGCAGCCTTGCACTCATCCCGGCACAGGATACGGAACAGAATTCCGGGGCGGGATTTTTTCATAACAATGCTCTGGCTGCAAACATCGAGCGCTCCTGCTTCAAACAGCATTTCCATGGCAAAGCCTACGGCCTCGCCGCTCATATCGTCCACATTGCAGCAAAGCTCCCATACCTCGTCGGATGCGTCCTCGCTTTCACCAAGCATCGCCCGCAGGCAGTTTGCCCTCTCAAAATCCTTTTTGCCCATGCCGTAGCCGATTTTCTCCACTCTCATTACCGGCATATCGCCGAATGAGCCTGCAAAATGCCTGAGAAGCGCCGCACCCGTGGGGGTACAAAGCTCGCCGCGAATTTCACCGCCGTAAATGGGAACATCCCTGAGAATGTGAGCGGTGGCCGGGGCGGGGACGGGCAGTATGCCGTGGGCGCAGCGAAGCTGACCGCTGCCCACATGTATGGGGGAGACTATGACCCTGTCCGCCGCCAGCCTTTCCATCAGCAGGCATACGGCGGTGATGTCCGCAACGGCGTCCATGCTGCCTACCTCGTGGAAATGAATATCCGTAACCGGGCAGCCGTGCACATGGCTTTCAGCCTCTGCGATAAGTGAATAAACTGCCATGATGTTATCCCTGACAGTGGGGGAAACCGAAAGGTGATGGCGCACAAAATGCTCAATATCCGAAAGACCGCTGTGACTGTGTCCATGGTGATGGGCACTGTCCTCCTCGGCGCCGTTTATAAGCACACTCATGTGCGTGCCGGAAATACCGCATTTTTCAGTGCGCTGAGCACGAAACTCAATTCCGGGTATGCCAAGGGCGTTAAGCTCGTCTATGAATTTTTCCGGCTCGTCAAGAAGCTCCAGCAGGGCGGCGGTAAGCATATCGCCGGCAGCGCCCATGCCGCAATCAATGTACAGGGTTTTCAATGCTTGGCCTCCATGTGATTTATCATGCTGGCAAGATAGCCGGCGCCAAAGCCGTTATCAATGTTAACTACGCTCAGCCCGCTGGCGCAGGAATTGAGCATGCTGAGCAGCGCCGCGACACCGCCGAAGGCGGCTCCGTAGCCAACGCTGGTGGGAACCGCTATAACCGGGCAATCGGCAAGACCGCCGATAACGCTGGGGAGCGCCCCCTCCATACCGGCAACGGCAACTATGACGCTGGCGCTCATAATGGGCTCCATGTTGGAAAGAAGCCTGTGCACCCCGGATACGCCTACATCGTAAAGGCGGATGACCTCGTTGCCCATGCTCTCTGCAACCAAAGCCGCCTCCTCCGCCACGGGAATGTCTGTGGTGCCGCCGGTGGCAACAACAATGGTGCCTATGCCGTCGGCTTTGGGGAAGCCGCCGATAATGCCCACCCTTGCTCTTTCACGGTAGTCAAGCTCAAAACGCTGGGAAATATAATCCGCCGCCTCGCGGTTCATGCGGGTGATAAGTATTCTCTCCTGACCGTTCGAGAGCATGATGTCGATTATTCCGGCAATCTGCTCAGGGGTTTTGCCGGCTCCGTATATGACCTCTGCCGCACCCTGCCGAACCTTTCTGTGAAGGTCCACCTTCGCGTAGCCAATGTCCTCAAAGGGCGCCATTTTAAGCTGAAGCAGAGCTTCGTCCACATTGGTGTCGCCGTTTTTAACCGATTCAAGCAGCTTTCTTATTTCGCTGTTCATTGTCTTACCTCCAAATCCAGAAGGATGGATTTAAAATACATTTTGAGCTGCCGCAGCACAGCCTCTCTGTGTCTGAGCAGCAGGGGAAGCTGATCTTCCCTGAGCTGGAGCCTTGCCTGTGTCCCGCTTGTGCGTACACGAAAATCCTTAAAGCCCATAGAAAAGAGAAAATCCTCCGCCGCCTCAATGCTTTTGAGCTTTTCCCCGGTAATTGCTTCGCCGCCGGGCACTCTTGTGGCAAGACAGGCGTAGGCGGGCTTATCCCATGTGAAAAGACCTGCCTGCTTTGAAAGGCTTCGTATCTGCTCCTTTGTAAGCCCCCAGTCACGCAGCGGGGAGAGAACCCTGAGCTCTCGCAGCGCTTTCATGCCGGGGCGGTCGTCTTCGTCATCCGAGGCGTTTGTGCCGTCCAGCAGAACAGAAAAGCCGTCCTCCCGGGCAGCACCGATGATCCGGGAAAATATGGCCTTTTTGCAGTGGTAGCAGCGGTCTGCCGGATTGTCCCTTACGCAGGGGATACTGAGCACATCAAGCTCCAGCACCTTTATGTCCGCATCCAACTCCCTTGCAAGCCTCATAGCGTCCTCCAGCTCAAACTGCGGCTGAAACTGAGATTTTACATAGTAGGCTTTTACTTCTTTGGCATAGCGCTTTGCGGCATACAGCAGAAAGGCAGAGTCAACGCCGCCGGAAAATGCGACGGCAAGCCTGGGCTTGTTGTGGAAGTACTCCTTTATCATAGCCTCCAAGCGCATTCACTCCCTTCGCGGACTTTTGCCTATTCCTCACCATCATATCACATAATTATTTAAATATCCACATAAAAAAGTTCCGGACGACTGTCCGGAACTTTCAGCTTTGATTTATTTTTTGAAGCTGTCCTTCAAAGCGACGGATCTGTTGAATACCAGCTTTTCGCGGCTTGCGTCGCGGTTATCAAGGCAGAAGTAGCCCTGACGCATAAACTGGTAGCCAAGGGAGTCCTTTGCCTTTTCCGGCAGGGGAGCGTCCTTAAGGCTTGCTTCCACCTTGCAGCCCTTGAGGGTAACAAGGCTCTGAGGATTGATGCAGTCAAGGAAGTTCCTGTCGGCACCGTCGGGCTCGGCATCGCTGAACAGATAGTCGTAGAGACGAACCTCGGCCTCGGCGCAGTTGTTGGCGTCAACCCAGTGGATAGTGGCGCCCTTTACCTTGCGTCCGTCGGCAGGATCACCGCCGCGGCTCATGGGGTCATATTCGCAGTATATCTCAATAACATTGCCCTCAGCGTCCTTTTTGCAGCCGGTGCAGGTTACAAGATAGGCGCCCTTCAGGCGAACCTCGTAGCCGGGGTGCATGCGCTTATACTTGGGTGCGGGAACCTCCATAAAGTCATCGGCCTCTATCCAAAGCTCGCGGGAGAAGCTGATTTCACGGCTGCCGTCCTCGGGCTTGAGGGGATTGTTTTCCACAGTCAGCAGCTCGCTCTGACCCTCGGGATAGTTGGTAACAATGAGCTTTACGGGCTTGAGAACCGCCATGACGCGGCGGGCGTTGGCGTTAAGGTCATCACGCAGGCAGCTTTCAAGCAGCGCCCAGTCAACGGTGGAGTCAACCTTGCTGACGCCTATCTTCTCGCAGAAAGTGCGGATGGAGCGTGCGGTATAGCCCCGGCGGCGCAGTCCGCAGAGAGTGGGCATGCGGGGATCGTCCCAGCCGGAAACACGGCCCTCCTCAACAAGCTGGCGCAGCTTGCGCTTGCTCATGACGGTGTAGTTTATGCCGAGACGGGCAAACTCTATCTGACGGGGCTTGCAGGGAACGGACACATTGTTCACTACCCAGTCATACAGGGGGCGGTGTGCCTCATATTCCAGAGAGCAGAGAGAGTGGGTGATGCCCTCCAGCGCGTCCTGAATGGGGTGGGCAAAATCATACATGGGGAAGATGCACCACTTGGTGCCCTGACGGTGATGCTCAATGTAGCGTATGCGGTAGAGAACCGGGTCACGCATATTGAAGTTGCCGCTGGCAAGGTCGATCTTAGCGCGCAGAGTGTACTTGCCCTCCTCAAATTCGCCGTTTCTCATGCGGCGGAAAAGGTCAAGACTTTCCTCAACGGGTCTGTCGCGCCAAGGGCTTCTTGCGGGGGTAGTGGTGTCACCCCTGTATTCGCGAAACTGCTCGGGGCTGAGCTGGCACACATAGGCAAGACCCTTTTCGATAAGCTCAATTGCGTACTCGTAGGTCTTTTCAAAGTAGTCGGAGCCGTAGAAGAACCTGTCGCCCCAGTCAAAGCCCAGCCAGTGAATATCATCCTGTATGGCGTCAACATACTCGGAGTCTTCCTTGGCGGGGTTGGTATCGTCCATACGCAGGTTGCAGATGCCGCCAAATCTTTCGGCGGTGCTGAAATCTATGGTGAGAGCCTTGCAGTGACCGATATGCAGATAACCGTTGGGCTCAGGCGGGAAACGGGTGTGTACCTGCTTGCCGTAAAAGCGGCCGCCCTCGGCAATATCCTCCTGTACAAATGCTTCAATAAAATTTCTTGCGCTTTCGTCCATGTCTTCAAATCTCCTGTTAAGATTATCTCAGCCATTATAAACGATTACAGTAGTAATTACAACAAAAATGTGCTATAATGAGAAAAAAGAAAAAACGGAGATACAAACATGAATACAGTTTATGACATTATAATAATCGGCGGCGGCAGTGCCGGGGTCAGTGCAGCCCTTACAGCCCTTAACAGAGGCAAATCCGTAGCCGTGGTGACAAATCCTGTTGAAAGCTCAAATCTCTACAAGGCTGAATGGGTAACGAATTACCCCGGCTTTGAGGGGAAAAGCGGCAGGGAGCTTGCAGGGATATTCTTTGAGCAGCTTGAAAAAAGCTCTGCCCATATAATCCGTGGCAGAGCACTGAGCATCATTCCCTTTGGCGACAGCTTCGGCGTTGCCGTGGGGCCGGACTATTACCAGTGCAGGGCCGTCATAATTGCCGTCGGTATTACCCGGGAAAAGCTATATCCCGGCGAGGCGGAGTATCTTGGCCGCGGCGTCAGCTACTGCGCCACCTGCGACGGTATGCTCTACCGGGGCAAGACCGTGGCCCTTATAGGTGACAGCGAGGAGGCCGGCCACGATGCGGAGTTTCTCAAGGGCGCAGGCTGCAATGTGCTGCGCTTTCCCGACAGGGGCAGGTATGAAATCAGCGGCGGCATGAAAGCGGACAGGCTCACCGTAAACGGGGAGAGCTACGCCGTTGACTGTGTGTTCATAATAAAGAACACCGTATCCGTCACTAAGCTCTGCGAAGGGCTTGAGTACAGGGACGGGGGCATTGTTACCGACCGCAGCATGGCAACGGCGCTTCCGGGCGTGTTTGCCGCTGGCGACTGCACAGGCAAGCCCCTTCAGCTTCCCAAGGCGGTGGGTGAGGGGAACATTGCCGCCCTATCCGCCTGCGAGTATATAGACAGGCAGAATAAATAAATTCAGAGCATAATATTTGTAGGTATTGACAAAATTTATGCCGTATTTTATAATTATGGCGCTGTGACAGGCAGGAGTACGCAGATTGCGGATAACAGAGAGAAGGCGGTTGGTGCAAGCCTTTTTGAAGCGCTGCGGAAGGTCGGCCTTGAGCGTCCGGGGTGAAGGCGTAAGCTGTGTAGCTTCGGCGTCCGGTCTGCGTTACAAGACCCCAGAGAGCCGCATTTTGCGGAATTCAGGTGGTACCGCGGTATTTTATCGCCCTGAAGCCATGTGCTTCAGGGCGTTTTTGTTTTGAGGCACAAATCATTAAAGGACAGGAGACTTGAAATGAAAGAGCTTCCCAAAGTGTACGAACCCAAAGCGGTTGAAAAGAAAATTTACGATATGTGGATGGAGCAGGGCTGCTTCAAAGGCGTGATTGACAAGAACAAGAAGCCTTTTTCCATTGTTATGCCCCCTCCCAATGTTACCGGCCAGCTTCACATGGGTCACGCCCTTGACGCAACCTTGCAGGACATTCTGACCCGCTACAAGCGTATGCAGGGCTTCAGCTCCCTGTGGCTGCCCGGCGTTGACCACGCAGGCATTGCCACCCAGATAAAGGTTGAGGAGGTTCTCCGCAAGGAGGAGGGTAAGACCCGCTACGACCTTGGACGCGAGAAGTTTCTCGAGCGCGTATGGGATTGGAAGGAACAGTACGGCGACCGCATAGTTGAGCAGCAGAAGAGCATGGGCGTTTCCTGTGACTGGGACCGCAGCCGCTTTACCATGGACGAGGTCTGCGCCAAGAGTGTCCGGGAGACCTTCTGTGACCTTTACGAAAAGGGACTTATTTACAAGGGCAGCCGTATTATCAACTGGTGCCCCCACTGCCGCACCGCCCTCTCCGATGCGGAGGTTGAGTACAAGGACATTCCCGGCAGCTTCTGGTACATTAATTATCCTCTTGAGGACGAGGAAGGCAGCCTGATGATAGCCACCACCCGCCCTGAGACCATGCTGGGCGACTCCGGTATTGCCGTTAACCCCGAGGATGAGCAGTACAAACATCTTGTGGGTAAGAACGCCATTCTGCCTCTTGTGGGCAGGAAGCTCCCCATCGTTGCCGACGATTATGTTGAGCTGGGCTTTGGCACCGGCGCTGTCAAGATGACCCCCTGCCACGACCCCAACGACTATGAGGTGGGTCTGCGCCACGGCCTTGAGCAGATACAGGTCATTGACGAGGATGCCCGCATCATTAACGGCGGCAAGTATGACGGCATGGACCGCTATGAGGCACGCAAGGCCATTGTTTTCGACCTTGAGGAGCAGGGCTACCTTGTAAAGACCGAGCCTTACAGCCACAATGTGGGCTGCTGCTACCGCTGCGGCACCGTGGTCGAGCCTCTTACCAGCCCCCAGTGGTTTGTTAAGATGGCGCCTCTTGCCGAGAAGGCGATCCAGGTCGTGAAGGACGGCAGAATAAAGTTTGTTCCCGAGCGCTTTACCAAGATTTATCTCAACTGGATGGAAAATGTCCATGACTGGTGCATTTCCCGTCAGCTCTGGTGGGGTCACCAGATACCCGCATGGTACTGTGCCGACTGCGGTCATATTACCGTTGCCCGTCAGGATGCTCAGTGCTGTGAAAAGTGCGGCAGCAGCAACATTACCCGTGACGAGGATGTGCTGGATACCTGGTTCTCCTCCGCGCTGTGGCCCTTCTCCACCATGGGCTGGCCCGAAAAGACCGAGGAGCTTGATTACTGGTATCCTACCTCCGTTATGGTCACCGGCTATGATATTATCTTCTTCTGGGTTGCCCGCATGATTTTCTCCGGCATGGAGCAGATGGACAGGGAACCCTTCAAGACCGTGTTTATCCATGGCCTTGTCCGCGACAGTCAGGGCAGGAAGATGTCAAAGTCTCTGGGCAACGGCATTGACCCCCTTGAGATGGTTGACAGCTACGGCGCCGACGCTCTGCGCTTCAACCTCATCACCGGCAACTCTCCCGGCAACGATATGCGCTTCTATGTGGAAAAGTGCGAGGCTATGCGTAATTTCTGCAACAAGATCTGGAACGCCAGCCGCTTCGTTATGATGAACCTTTCCATTGACAAAAACGAGCTGCCCGAGAAGCTGGAGATAGAGGACAAGTGGATACTCTCCAAGCTCAACACCGTCATAAAGGAAGTCTGTGAGAATATGGACAGCTACGAGCTGGGTGTTGCCGCAGGCAAGATTTACGACTTTATTTGGGACAGCTATTGCGACTGGTACATTGAGCTTACCAAGCCCCGCCTCAACAGCGGCGACGAGGCCTCCGCACAGGGCGCACAGAAGGTGCTGCTCTATGTCCTCATAGAGATACTCAAGCTCCTGCATCCCTTCATGCCCTTCATCACCGAAGAGATATGGCAGGCACTGCCTCACGAGGGCGATGCTCTCATGGTGGACAGCTACCCCGCATTTACCGACAAGCTCAGCTTCCCCGAGGATGAGCAGAACTTTGAAATGGTCATGACTGCAATAAAGGCCGTTCGTGCCCGCCGCAGCGAGATGAATGTACCTCCCTCCAGAAAGGCACATCTTTACATTGCTACCGACAGGAAGGCAGCCTTTGAGGCCGGTCTAAGCTATATCTCAAAGCTGGCCTACGCAAACGAGGTCAGCGTAAGCGCCGATGCTCCCGAAGGCAGCGAGAGCATGGTCAGCGTCATTACCGACAATGCCCGTATGTTCATGCCCATGTCAGAGCTGGTTGACCTTGAGAAGGAGCGCGCCCGCATAAACAAGGAGCTTGCAAACGCCGAAAAGCAGCTTGCAGCCCAGATAGGCAAGCTCTCCAATCAGAATTTTGTCACCCGCGCACCGGAGGCCGTTGTCAATGTGGAGCGCGAAAAGAAGGCAAAGCTGAAGGCTCTTATTGAAAACCTTAAGCTCAGCCTTGAAAATCTTGGCTAAGTGACTGAATTCGACGGATTATTCCGAGTATAAAATGTAAAATGACATCACAGAAAATTCTGTGATGTCATTTTTTTGTTTTGGGAGGACAAGATGAATATATGCACCGCCTTCAGCGCCGGCAGACTGACCGTTTTTCTGTCGGGGGAGCTTGACCACCACGAGGCAAGAAGCGCCATACGCACCATTGACGAGCTTATTGACGAGTACCTGCCCAGAGACTGTGTGCTGGACATGTCGGCTCTGAGCTTTATGGATTCATCGGGCATTGCCCTTATAGTGAGAATAAGCCGCCGCATGAAGACCATGGGCGGCAGAGCTTGGATTGAAAATCCCGCAAGCCAGCCGCTGAGAGTAATCGACGCCTCCGGAGTGGACAGGCTTGTGCCTGTTGCCATGTCAAAAAGGGAGGTGAGCCTGTGAACGAGCTTAACTACATAAAACTGGAGTTTCCAAGCCGAAGCGCGAATGAGGCCTTTGCCAGAACTGCCGCCGCTGCCTTTGCCGCCCGCCTTGACCCCACCATGGAGGAGCTTGAGGATATAAAAACCGCAGTCTCGGAAGCGGTTACCAATGCAATTGTTCATGCCTATCCCGACAGCATAGGCAAGATAAGCATGCGCCTGAGGATACTGGATA
Organism: Candidatus Limivicinus sp.; assembly: GCA_045592365.1. GTDB lineage: Bacteria > Bacillota > Clostridia > Oscillospirales > Oscillospiraceae > Limivicinus. The sequence continues at coordinate 20,990 of JAZNUQ010000010.1, forward strand.
AAGACCGGCTGGAAATCTCCGTCCGGGACTGGGGGAGGGGCATAGAGGACATAAAAACCGCAATGACGCCCCTTTATACCACCGGCGGTGAGGACAGGAGCGGCATGGGCTTTACCATTATGGACAGCTTCATGGATACGCTCCGCGTGCGCAGCGTTCCCGGCAAGGGGACAACAGTTGTTATGATACGCTTTGTGCGGCCTCGGGTAGGACGCGGATGAGCGAACAGATGTATGTGAAGCTCCGCGCTGCCAAGGCCGGGGATAAGGAGGCCGCAGGCAGCCTCATCGAGGAAAACTCCGGTCTTATATGGAGCATTGCCCGGCGTTTTTTCGGTCGGGGCGTTGAGGCCGACGATTTGTATCAGCTTGGCTGCGTTGGTTTTCTCAAGGCCATTGACGGCTTTGACGAGAGCTTCGGAACCCGCTTTTCCACCTACGCCGTGCCCAAAATTTCCGGGGAAATACGGCGCTTTCTCCGTGATGACGGGGCGGTAAAGGTGAGCCGCAGCGTAAAGGAACAGGCGGTGCAGATAAGAAGCGCCCGCATGGAGCTTGAGCAGCGCATAGGTCGGGAGCCTACGGTATCTGAGCTTGCAAGGGAAACGGGGCTCAGCGTTGAGGAAATCGCCTTTGCCGAAACTGCCACCGGCCCTACCGAAAGCCTCCAGCGGGAGAGCGGGGAGGACGGCTTCACCCTTGAGCTGGTCTTGGGGGATTATAACGCGGAGGAAAAGCTCATTGAGCATGTGGCTCTCAGGGCAGCCGTTGAGAAGCTGCCGGACAGGGAGCGGCAGGTAATAGCCCTGCGCTACAATCACGGCATGACCCAGCAAAACTGCGCCAAGGTATTGAAAGTGTCTCAGGTTCAGATCTCCCGCCTTGAGCGCAAAGCCATTGAAAGCCTCAGAAAGCTGCTTAGCTGAACATAAACGGTCACCTGCGGGGAAGCTCCCGCAGGTGACCGTTTATGCTTGCAGAATGAGTAAAGTATATTGAACAAAGGAATGGGGAGTGGTATATTAGAATTACAACAGAATCTTATGGGGAGAGAGAAAATGGCAAGGACAGAGACAGAAGAAAAAAGAGCCGCAAGGCACATGCGTGAGGCCAAAGAGCTTCAGCGCAGGGAAAAGCAGCTTTTAAAGAGAAAGCCCAAGGGCTATCTCTGGTATCTGATGGTGATACTGAGCATAGTCTACATAGTTGACGAGGTCACCTCCGCCATGGGCGGCTCAATGCAGTCTGAGGTGGTGACGGAGTTTTTTGTAAAGAACAGGGGCATGGACTATAACACCGGCCTTGCTTCCTTTACGGCAATGAGCTTCCCCATGTATTTCATGATGATACTCATGCCTTTTTATAAGGCCCTGGCGGACAAATACGGCAGAAAGCCCTTCATAGTCATAAACACCGTGGGCATGGGCCTTGGGCTTGGCATTTGTATGTCGGCTCAGGGGGTACTGGTGTATCTCTTCGGTATGCTGGTGATAAACTTTGTCATGTACAATGACATGCAGGTCATATATGTTATGGAGTGTGCGCCGGAAAAGCACAGAGCGAAGCTTGCCTCTCTTACAAAGGCTGTCGCTCTGCTTGGCGTAACACTTATCCCTGTGCTTCGTGATGCGCTTATGGGCAGCGATGGCAGCCGCTGGCGCAGCGTATTTCTTATACCTGCAATAATCGCGGTGGTTGTGGGTCTGGGTGCTATCATCCTTATGGATGAGACTCCCGTATTTCTTTCCAAGCGCAGCGCATATCTCAGAATGAGCGATGAGGAACGGGCGGCAAAGGCAGCGCAGGACAAAAAAGCTGCCGATGAAGGCAAGGGCGGCGTTGGGCGCGCAATCAGCTTTATGCTCAAGCATAAGCAGCTTCGCGCGGTTGCCATCTGCGGCATCGTGTTCATGTTCTCCACCGGTGTTACCAACTACTACGAGTCCATTATGAAGACCGGCGGCATGACGACGGCTCAGATAACCAAAGCCATGTATTTTATTCCCGTCTGTAATGCCCTTATGACCGCCATCGGCGGCTTTATAACCGACGGTCTCGGCAGAAAAAAGGCAGCGGTCTTTCTCAGCACGGTGGCCTTTTTAGGGCTTGGCGGCTTTGTGCTCTGTTCCAATTTCGGCGCTCCTCCCATAATCGTCGGCATGAGCTACGGCTTCTTTATAGGCGGTCTCTGGTCGGTGGCGGATATGTTCTGCCTGCTTATCTCGGGTGAGTCTTCGCCCACACACCTGCGTGCTTCCGTACTTGCTACAATGTCTCTGGTGTCCGGCATAGGCAGCGCACTTTCCAATGTGGTGATAACCGTGGGCATGCTGTTTGTCAAATCCATCGGTATTCTCTGCCTCTGTGTATGCGCCCCCTTTATGATAGTAGCAATAATTGTTCTGCTTGCACAGGTGCATGAAACAAAGGATGTTGACCTGAACACCGTTACCGGTGCAGAATGGGACTGAGAGGGTGATACAATGCTTGAAACGATAAACAAAATGCGCCTTGAGCTTGCGGCGGGGGATGCAAAGCGCGACGCGGGGCTGACCGCGCCTGAGAACATTGTGCGCCGTACAGACATAAGCTACGGCGAGGATAAACTCAACAGCCTTGATGTATATTACCCGGTGGGAACGGACAGGGTTTTGCCCACCATAGTCAGCATTCACGGCGGTGCATGGTATTACGGGGACAAGGAGCTTTACTCTCACTACTGCATGCGTCTTGCTCAAAGGGGCTTCACGGTTGTAAATTTCAGCTACCGGCTTGCACCTGAATTCAAGTACCCGGCGCCTCTGGAGGACGCCTGCACGGTGCTGCGCTGGATGCAGGAAAACGCCGCTGACTATTATATTGACCTTGATAATGTGTTTACCGTGGGCGATTCAGCCGGAGCGCAGATAGAGCTTCAGCTTCTCTGCATGCTTACAAACCCCGAATATGCCGCACTTTTTCACTTTGCACCTCCTGCAGGCTTCAGGGTGAGGGCGGCGGCGCTCAATTGCGGCTGTTACTTTATCCCCCTTTCCCGGCTTGTATCGCCAAGGCTGATGGGCATTATTTTCAAGGCCTATTTCCCGGAGGACTATATACCGCTGCTGCGTCAGATCAAGGCGCATAAATATGTCACCTCCGCGTTTCCGCCATCTGTGGTCATGAGCGCAAGCCACGATTATCTTAAATTTATGGCGGCACCCATGTACAGAATTCTTAAGCGCCGGGGCGTTGAGGCACGGCTTGACCTCTACGGCGAAAAGGGGCAGGAGGAATACTGCCATGTGTTCCATGTAAACTGCTACCTTGAGGGCGCAGCCAGGTGCAACGACGAGCAGTGCGAATTCTTCCGCAAACACATGAAAACAACATGAAACATGAAGCTCCCGCAGGATATATCCTGCGGGAGTTGAGCTTATATCTGTATATTTTCCAGATCCTTGAGGAAGAGGGCGGCTTCTGCGTCGGAGGGAATAAGGAAGCCGGTTCTGGGAGAGACGGTGAAGCTCTCCACCGCGGGGCCGTCCATCAGGCAGCTGCGCTTGAACTGTTGGCTGAAATAGCGCTTGCAGTAGCTGGTGAGCCAACGGACAAGCTCCTCGTCGCTAAACTCGTTTGCATAGGCCAGCTTTGCAAGACGGAAGGTCTTGGAGGGGGTAAAGCCGCAGATCATAATCTTGTGAGTAAAGAAGTCCTGCAGACTGTAAGAGCCCACGGCGTCCTCACTCTTCTGCTCTATCTTGTCATCCTTGATGGGCAGAAGCTCAGGGGTAACGGGGCAGTCAAGCACATCCCACAGTGCCTTGGCAAGCACCTTGTCGGGAGTGTGGCTGGCGATAAAGTAGAGATTTGCACGAACCTGAGTTTTGGTCAGGCCGAGGTTCACATCGTACATGCTGGTGTGGTCACCGTTATAGGTGCACCAGCCGTCAACAAACTCGCTCAAATCCTCGGTGCCCACATCAAGGCCGTTTACCTTATTTGCCACATCCATGAGTATCTGTGTGCGCTCACGGGCCTGCGCATTTTCAAAGGCAACGCTGTAATCGTCGTGTGCATGGCCAATATCGTCAAAGTGCTGATATACACTCTTGCCGATATCTATAACACGAACCTCGGCGCCGCACTGCTCAGCAACGATTATGGCGTTTGACTTGGTGCGGGAGGAGGTTCCGAAGCAGGGCATGGTGATGGCAATAACATTCTCAGAGGGAAGCCCCATGCGCTTCATTGCCATAGCGCAGACCATTACGGTAAGGGTGGAGTCTGTGCCGCCGGAAATACCCACAACGCAGTGATCAAGATGGGCATACTCCATACGCTTGACAAGTCCTGACACCTGAATATCAAGCATCCTGCGGCAGTATTTGGGCAGGTCCTCCTCCTTCTCGGGCAGATGGGGGTGCTTGGAGTAGCTGCGGGTGAGCTTAGTTTCCACGGCGTCTCCGCCCCAGAGACTTATCTCATAATCCTCGCCGCCCTCGTCAAAGCCGCCCTTGCTGCGGCGCAGGTTCAGCATGTGCTCAATGTCAATCTCGCTGACTGCGATTTTGCTGTCACCCTCATCCATGGCAAGAATGCTGCCGTACTCGGCGACGGCGCAAAGGCCGGTATAAACATTGTCGGTGCTGCTTTCGCCCTTGCCGGGAGCTGCCATTATCATGCCGCAGCAAAGTCTCTTTGACCTTGCCTTGAGAGATTGAGCTGCCTCATCGGCAGAGCTGACGGTTCCGGGGAAGCCTGCAAGCTGGGCAATGAGAGTTGCTCCGGCTACGGCGTGGTATGTGCCGGGAGGGCAGGGGGCATCAAGGTCAGCGCCTACCTCGGCGGCAACAAAAAGGCCGGGGAGAGCTGCACTTTCAAAAAGCTGGTCACGGGCAAGAACGGCGGAATACTCGCCAAGCTCAAGCATCTGAGGCTCAGAGGCAAAGCTGAAATGACCGTTATCCACATTCTCGGCAGGGACAAGGCCAAGCAGCTCGCCGCCGCATATTGCTGCGGCGCAGTCGTATATTTTTGAACCTACCGCAAGGGGCAGACCCACAAGAATAAGCATGTCCATTTCTTCCGTGGACCTGATAATCTCAATAAGAGCCTTTTTTGCGCCCTCAAGCAATACTCTGTGACCTATCAGGTCATAGCAGCTTGCGCCGGTAATGCTGAGCTGGGGGAAGACAAGCACCTTTACGCCGAGGCTGTCAGCCTCTTTGATGCTGTCAATTATAGCCTGTGCATTGTAAAGAGTGTCTGCTACCTTGATAATAGGGGAGGCTGCTGCTGTTTTGATAAATCCGTGCTTCATGTCAATTCACCTGCAATATTATTATTTGTTCTGTGTGAAATTATCTGCTGTATATCTCTCGGCAAAGCGCCAGTCCCTCACAAGCTGAAGAGCATTTTCGGAAGGGCTGAGAGTGTACTCGCCGTTTTCAATATACTGTCCGTTGGCGGTGGCAACGCTGAGACTGCGCCGGATATCGCTTGTAAGCTGCATATATGAGCTGCCCTTCCAGCCAAGCTCCTCAAAGAGCACATTCATAAGAAAGCCGATGCTGACGGTTTCACCCTCGCCGATGAAATCATTGCCGCAGACCTGCTTTGCAACGTCGTTTGCCCAAATGATGTAGGGTGTGCTGTAATAATTCATAAAGCCCTGACGGGTGCTTATGTCAAAGTTAATGCCTTCCTGAGCGAAAATACTGTTGCCGTCAATGCTTATATCGGGCATGTGGTCACCGTAAAGCATATCACCGAGAAGATAATGACAGTGCCAGGGAGCATGTCATAGCTTGAGGCTATCCTGAGCCCGTCGCCTATTGTGCCAATATCGTCAAAGGCGAAGGTTTCGCCTCTCAGTTTGACCTTGTAGCTGTTGCCGATGGAGGCGCCGATTATGATAAGCCCGGTAAGCAGGCTTGAAAGCCACTGCCTGTTGAACAGACACAGAAAAACAAGCTGAATAACAAGCACCGGGATGAAATTCAAAAGAAAAATCAGTGGAACGCGGAAATAGTCAAAGAAAAGCTTCCAGCCGATGCTGCATGTGGCAAGCAGCAGGCCTATGCAGCAGATGCCAAAGGCGGATATAAGGAATATCGCAAGGGGAAAACCGCGCCCGGCTCTTATACCTTCCGGACGGGGTGGGTGATTTGCTTTGGTAATGCAAATACCTCAAAAACGGGGAACGGGGTATCCCGTTCCCCCGGAAGGAAAATCAGAACTTGATGCGCTCAGCGATGTATGCCTTGACCTCACTGATGGGGATGCGAACCTGCTGCATACTGTCGCGCTCGCGGATGGTGACGCAGTGGTCGGCCTCGTCGGTTTCGGTGCCGACGGTGTTAAAGTCAAAGGTGATGCAGAAGGGCGTGCCAATCTCGTCCTCGCGGCGGTAACGCTTGCCGATGGAGCCGGTCTCGTCGTAATCGCACATGAAGTCCTTGGACAGCTCATTGTAAAGCTCCATAGCGGGGCCGGTGAGTATCCCCTACTTGCTCAGGGGGAGAATTGCGCACTTGAAGGGAGCCAGAGCGGGATGCAGATGCATAACGGTGCGTTCATCGTCATTGCCCTTCTTGTCCTGACCCACGACCTCTTCATCGTAGGCGTCGCAAAGAACGGAGAGAACGGTGCGCTCAACGCCAAGGGAAGGCTCAACAACATAGGGGATATAGTGCTCGTTCTTCTCCTGATCGTAATAGGTCAGATCCTGACCGGAAACCTTCTGGTGGCAGTTCAGGTCGTAGTCGGTTCTGTCGGCAATGCCCCACAGCTCACCCCAACCGAAGGGGAACAGAAATTCAAAGTCGGTAGTGGCCTTGGAATAGAAGCTAAGCTCTTCAGGGTCATGGTCGCGCAGACGCCGGTTTTCTTCCTTGTGGCCTATGCCCAGAAGGAAGTTTTTGCAGAAGGTACGCCAGTAGTCAAACCACTCAAGGTCAGTACCGGGCTGGCAGAAGAACTCCAGCTCCATCTGCTCAAACTCGCGGACGCGGAAGATGAAGTTGCCCGGAGTGATCTCATTGCGGAAGCTCTTGCCTATCTGGGCAATGCCGAAGGGGAGCTTTCTGCGGGTGGTGCGCTGAACATTCACAAAGTTTGTGAAAATGCCCTGTGCGGTTTCGGGACGCAGGTATACGGTGTTCTTTGCATCCTCGGTGACGCCCTGGAAGGTCTTGAACATCAGGTTAAACTGACGGATGTCGGTAAAATTATGCTTGCCGCAGGTGGGACAGGGGATATTATGCTCCTCAACAAATTCCTTCATCTCGGTGAGAGAATAGGCGTCGATGGGCTTGGAGAGCTCAAAACCGGTCTCATGGCACCAGTCTTCGATTATTTTGTCGGCGCGGAAGCGCTCGTGGCATTCGCGGCAGTCCATCAGCGGGTCGGAAAAGCCGCCCAGATGACCGGAGGCAACCCAGGTCTGGGGGTTCATGAGGATGGCTGCGTCAAGACCCACATTGTAGGGGTTTTCCTGCACAAACTTCTTCCACCATGCCTTTTTCACATTGTTCTTAAGCTCCACACCAAGAGGGCCGTAGTCCCAGGTGTTTGCAAGGCCGCCGTAAATCTCGCTGCCTGCGAAGATAAAGCCGCGGTTTTTGCACAGAGCTACGATTTTTTCCATTGTCTTTTCGCTGTTTTTCATTTTTCGTCCTTTCCTGCGGCTGGCTGCCGCAGCGATATTATATAGTGTTTCCACTAAACGCAAATTATAGCAGAATTTACCTGTATTATCAACAATAATTAATTATCTCACAATGGTTTGGCTATGACGGGAAATAAATTTGTCTGGTAATTTTACACACGCTGTGTTAAAATAAGCTGTCTTGGTATATGCATCAGTAAAATTAACGACGCGCCCGATGAATTACGGAGGTGTACCGATGAAGCAAACAGCTGAATTGAAAAAGAGAAGTCGCTTTTATGTTGACAGGAAAAGCGGCCTTGTAAAGGCGGCATGGATACTAATGCTGCTGTCTGCGGTGTTTCGTGTGCTTGGCTGCTGGGGACTGTGGAATGACAGCTTTTTTGCCGCAACTCAGATAGTCCTGCCCCTTGCCGCAAATCTTCTTTTCATCCTCTTTCTTGTGCTGCTTGGGGATAGGGCTCTCTGGCTTACCGCGCTGCCGGTGCTGCTTGGCGTTATGTTTTTTATCATAAAGGCCTTTACCTTCACAAGCTGGATACATACCGTGCTTTGCCTTTTCCTGTACATGCTGGTTGCCTTTATGTACTGCGGCACCGTGTTCGGCCTTATACACAGCAAGTGGCCTCTTGTGCCCCTCTTTGCGCTGCCCTTCCTCTACCATGTGGGGGTTGAGGATGTTGCAAAGCTCAGGGACAAGGCCAATCCTCTCAGCTTTGCCGACGGCCTGCAGGAGATGAGCGTGCTTTGCATAATGCTGGCTCTGCTGATGACTGCCCTTGCCATGAAGAAAAAGAAAAAGCCCTCTCTTGAGGAGGCAGATCTCCCCAAGATAAAGGACCCGGTGGTGCTTCCCCCGGAAAATAAACCCATTGAGGAGGCCGCACAGGCAGCCCCCGTGGCTCCTGCAAGCGAAGGCGCAGGCAATGCCGAGCCGATTATCGCAGCAGAAAACACAACGGAGAATTTGTAATGAGTATTATCAGGGGCGGAGACAAAGATAAAGTGCTCCGCAGGGATAAAAATCTGAATAAGGACAAAAAAAGCGGTGACAGCCGACGGAGTGAAGGGCGCAGCAGGCCGGGGAGCAACCAGGGCCGTAAGCATCTGGCAAACACTCAGTCACAGAAATTATCCAACACTCAGTCACAGAGGCTTTCAAGCACCCAATCTCAGAGGATTTCCAATACCCAATCCCAGAGAATATCCAATACCCAATCTCAGAGGATTTCCAACACCCAGTCCCAGAGGATTTCCAATACTCAGTCTCAGCGGCTGACCAACACCCAGTCTCAAAAAGAGGCGCCGGCTAACAGGCAGAGCAGAGCTTCGCTTCTTGAAAAGACAGCCTTAAAGGCTGAGACCGCCGCAAAAAAGCGTGTGATACAGATATGTGTGGCTGCCGCCGTGGCGCTTTTTATCATAAGCGTGGCGGTTGTTCTCAAAATGGCCGGTGATGACAGAAGCTATAATGCCTACTTTATTCAGGCTAAGGAGTATTACGATAGGGCGGAATATGAAAACTCCCTTGTCATGCTTAGAAAGGCCCTTGATCTTAACAGCACTGAGGATGGTCTGCTGCTAATGGCTGACTGCTATCTTGGCTGCGGCAATATGGAAAAGGCTCTTGAGATACTGCGCACAATGGATGTGAAGGATCCTGCGGTGGCGGAGAAAATTAGCGCTATTGAGAAAGCCCGTCAGGCAGCGTTGGCGGCGGAGAAGGTTACTGTGGGTGGGGAGCAGTATCCCGCCGATGCCAAAAACCTTATTCTTGACGGTCGCGGTCTGGGAAATACGGCGGTGGCAGAGCTTTCGGAGCTTTATGCGCTTACAAATCTTTCCGCCGCAGGCAACAATATAAGCGACATTGGCCCCCTTGCAAAGCTGGGCGGGCTTACGATGCTTAATCTGAACTCAAACAGCATATCCGATCTGAGCCCCTTGTCCGGGCTTGGCATGCTCAGGACCCTGTATCTTGACGCAAATCCCATTGAGAGCTTTGAGCCGCTGTATTCCCTGAGCAGTCTTACGACCCTCAGTCTCAGAAATGTGAGCATTTTGCCCGAGCAGCTTACGGCGCTTTCTCAGGCGCTGCCCAACTGTGCCATACACTGTGAGACTGACACGGAGGACATTTCCGAAATTAATTTCGGCGGCGTCAGCTTTGATACACAGATAACGGAAATTGACCTGAGCAATCTCGGTATTACGGATATTTCCGTTCTCTCCTCCTGCAGGAACCTTAAAACACTCAATCTCAGCGGAAATTACATTTCCGACATAAGCCCCCTGATGGACATTCCCGGCCTTGAGTGGCTGAACATTGAAAATAACCGCGTCAGCGACCTGCGCCCGCTTATGGGAATATCAAGCCTTAAGGTTATAAATGCCCAGAATAACAGTATAGACAGTATTGCGGCCCTGGGTTCTCTTACCGAGCTTACGGAGCTTTACCTGGCGGGCAATCCCATAAGGGACTTTTCGGCTCTTTCCAAGCTCACGGGACTCAGCACACTTGGGCTTGAAAATACCGGAATAGACGATGAGGGGCTGTTATGCGCCGACGGTATTGAAAGCCTCCGCTATCTTCTCCTCACCGATAACCCGAACCTTACCGGCAATGCGGTTGACGCATACAAGGTCAATAACCCCAAGTGCCTTGTATATCACGACAAGGATATGGTCTATGTGGTGCAGCTTGGGGACAGGGAGTTTCGCGAAGATGTTACGGAGCTTGAGGCGGCATATATGGGGCTTAGCGATATTTCCGCCCTGTGCGGCTTTGATAAGGTGGAGAAGGTAAACCTCAGCGGAAACAGCATAACGGACCTTTATTGCTTCCGCTGGATGACCGCCGTCAGGGTCCTTAATCTGTCGGATAACGAGCTTTATGACATTACGGCCCTTTCCCACCTTGAAAATCTTGAGGTGGTGGATCTGAGCAACAACAAGATTACTTCCGTCACACCTCTTTATATGCTTCCCAATCTTAAGGAGGTTCATCTCGGTGGCAATCCCGTGTGGGACTACCAGCTTGAGGAGCTGGGGGCCTACCAGCCGGAT
>JAZNUQ010000011.1:0-5954 GCA_045592365.1 Candidatus Limivicinus sp.
TGCCAATGAGCATCACAACTGCGAAGAATATCAGGAAGCCAAGGCACTGCTGTGCACCGTAGCCTGCCCAAATGGCGTAGCAGAACAGCAGGCAGCAGCCCAGACCCAGAGTGGCCAGCACGAAGCGGCGGAAGAAGCCAAGGTCCTTTGCCTTGACCATAAGACCGATCATCATGGGGATATACATCAGGTACAGGCAGATGATGCCAATTTCATCGGGCTCCCATGCCAGCCACTGGATGTTGTGAACAGCACCGAAGAGGCCGGGGCCGCCCATCCAGACCATGACGGTCCATGCGTACCAGAAGCCGCCCAGTGCCATTGCCAGAACGGATGCCTTGATGGCAAAGTTGTTCTGCTTGTCCACATCGCCGAAGAACTGGGGAGCGGGGCCCATATTGCGGGCGGACAGAGCGTAGAAGGAACGGCAGTGAGCCATGATAAGGCCGTTCATGGTGCCAAGGCAGGAGATGGTGATGAAAACATAAACGATGGTGCCTATTGCATTGCCGAACAGGTTGGAGAATGCCAGACGGGGCAGGGTCTCACCGAAGGGCCAGGTGGAGATGATGGAGTTTACGCTGCCCAGAGAGCTCATTGCGAAGATGTACAGAGCGTAGATCACGATGGTGACAAGGCAGCCGGAGATAAGTGCAATGGGAAGATTGCGCTTTGCATCCTTAAGCTCGGCGTTTATGGAGGTGGCAAGTATCCAGCCCTCATAAGCAAAGGCAAAGCCCACGATGGCCTTGAAGAAGCCGCCCTCGGGAGCAACATACTCGGGGGTGTTGACGAAGTTGAGAACCTCAAGAGTGGTGCCGTTTACAAGACCGGCAATGGTGCCGACGATGCCCATGACCACAAGGGGGATGAGCTTGATAACGGTCATGCCCACCTGCAGCTTGCCTGCAATTTTGGGGGAAAGAGCGTTGATAGCGTAGCCTATCATAAGAAAGCCCGAGCCTACGCCGATGGCGACGGGGTTGACCTGACCGGTGGCAAAGTCAATGGCTGCAATGCCGAACAGCTGCAAAAACATCATTGCAGAGAAGAAAGCCAGCATGGCGCACAGTGCGGGAGTGTAGATGGTGGCCATAAACCAGCCTACATAGTAAGCATAGTTGGGCCCGAGAGCGACCTCCGCATAGTCAACAACGCCGTTGACCTTTTCGTAGCGGGAGCCCAGCTCTGCAAAGACCAGTGAGCAGATAATGCAGATGAGGCCGACGATGCCCACAACGGCGATGCCCTGCAGCATGTTGCCTCCGGTAAGGCTCAGCACCTTACCGCCCTTGATGAATACGCCGGAACCTATGACTATACCGATAACCATGGATATAGCGGTCGGCAAACCGTATCTTTTTTCCATATTAGATCCTCTCTTTATCGATTTAAATTATTGTTATACAAACCGATGTAAAAACTATAACAGAATTCAATTAAAAGTCAAGTGAAATTGATCAAAAATCAGGCTTAGGGGCTGAAATTCAGCAATTAAACAGAAAATCCGACAAATCGCCCACCGTTTTGAAATAAAGTGAACAGTTTGCGCGCATGAAGCTCTCTATTCCGGCCACATCGTTTGCCCAGCCCACGGCGGCAAAATCCACGCCGCAGCTTTTTGCCATGTCATAGCCGGGCTTGAGGTCGTCTATCATCAGAAGCTCCCCGGGCTCAAGACCGTAGATGCGCATAATCTCCTGCAGGGGGTAGGGGTAGGGCTTTCGCTGCTCCACGGGTCTTCCCCAGCCGAAAACCGCGTCCGGCTCCGGCAGTCCGTTCGCCTTATAGTCTCTCAGTATGTTTTCCTCGAAGGAGTGGGACACCACGCAGATAAGCCCTCCCTCCGCTCTGTGGCGGCGCATTATTTCGCCCATACCCTCATAGGCTTCGGGAATGTGACCCTTTACGAAGCTGAGCCAGAACTGGGTCTCCTCCCGAAGCTCCTCGTCGCTGAGGCCGTATTCCTCCCGGCACATCTGAATGAAGCCCGGGTGGAAGTTGCTCATGAAATACTTTTCCAGCGTGCATTTCATGCCGGGGCGGTATATGTCCAGAAAGTCCTGAAAGCAGGGATGGTGTATGGTGGCGGTGCTGTTTACCACGGTGTCGTCGTGGTCAAAAACAAGGCATTTGTATTTCATTTATTTCTCCGTCAAATCAAATTCCCCCGGGCGAAGGCCCGGGGTATCGGCTCAGTAGAAGGTGGCCACAGGCTCGTCAGGTGCCTGACAGGGCTGGGCCTCCACGAAGGTCAGCACCGGGCCCTTACCGGTGTAGGCCTTGTGAAAGGCAAAGTTTATCCTTGCGGTGAGAATAAGCCAGCTTTCATCCTTTACGGTGGCTGCCTTATCCCACTGGCACACAAGCCCGGCAAACTGAATGTCGTCTGCGCAGCAGGTCATCACATGCCTGCCTACAATGAAGCTGCCTGCGGGTATCTTGCTGCGTACAAGTGCCTTGCATTTAAAGCGCACGGTTTTATTCTCGTACTTTTTGGGCTCCTCACCCATGTCCCTGTACCAGATGGCGTAGTCGTTTTCACCTATCTCCACTATGGGCGCCTCAAGGTCAAAGGGCAGGGGGTCCTCAATATCGTCATACTCCACCTTGCCTCCGGCGTATTCATAGGCAATGTCTGCCCGGCGGGATGCACCGCGCACTATTTTATGGAAGGCCATCTTGTCCATCTGGGGCTTGAAGCGGTTGAAAGCCGCCAGCTCACAGCTTTTCAGCTTGTCGTACACAAGCTGGCGCATATTGCTGTTGTAGCTGAGAAAGCTGCCGGCGTCTGCAAACATAAACTCCTGATACACCATCCAGCCCTCGGGCATGGCGCCGTACAGGGTGTCCAGCAGCCACATGCCGTTATACTCGATAACGACCCTCTGAGCTCTGGTTTCCGCTGCAAAGCGGCTGAGATTTTCCTTCGTCAGCTTCTCCTGACTGTCAAGCACCCGAATAAACACATTCCTGTCTGCAAACTGCTCGGGGGCGTATTCCTCCTCGCCCTCCTCGCATACCAGCAGCAGCGTCCGTTCGCCCTTGCAGAAGCGCTTGTCCTCCAGGGTCTCCTGTATGAATTTGGTCTTGCCCGCCTCCAGAAAGCCTGTAAACAGGTATACGGGCATATCCTTTGTCTTAGCCAAGGTTAAACAGCTCCTTTAAGGCCTGCTCGTTGAGAGCGGCTCCTATAACGCAGAAGCGGCCGGTAACCTGCGCTCCGCCCCGCCGTATCTCGATCTCGCCGGGAACATAGTCAAAGTACAGCCAGTCGCCGTCGTCGGCGTCCAGCATACCCTTTGCTCTGAGCACCGTGCCGCAGCGCTGCTCATCGCTCAGCGCCTCAAGAATGCCGCGAAGCTGAGCCTCACTGAGCTTGGCGGGAGTTTCCATGCCCCAGCTTGAAAACACCTCGTCTGCGTGGTGGTGGTCGTGGCAGCCGCAGGAGCAGTTCTCGCCGTGCTCATGGTGATGGTGGTGCTCGTGGTGGTGCTCATGCTCATGCTCGTGGTGATGATGCTCGTGACTGCCGCAGGAGCAGCCCTCATCATGGTCGTGGTGATGATGATGCTCATGCTCATGCTCCAGCTCCTCAAGCTGCTGCTTAAGCCCGCTGTGCTCCATGGCCTCGACTATCTGCCCGCCGCTGAGCTCATCCCAGGGGGTGCTTATAAGGCCGGCTCTGCCGTTGAGCTGGCGCAGAAGCGCCGTTGCCATCATGGTCTTTACCGCAGGAACGCTGTCGGTGCGGCTCATGACGATAAGGTCGGCATTTTCCACCTGGTCGCTGAAAAACTCACCGAAATTACGCATGTACATTTTGCACTTGCCGGCGTCCACAACGGTGACCCTGCTGCCTATTACGGCGCCATCGACCTGCTCCACGGCCTTTGCCACATCGGAGAGCTTGCCCACGCCGGAGGGCTCGATGATTATACGGTCGGGGGCATAGTCTGCGATGACCTTTTTGAGAGCCTCGGTAAAATCGCCCACCAGAGTGCAGCAGATGCAGCCGGAGTTCATTTCGGTTATTTCAACGCCTGCGTCCCTGAGAAAGCCGCCGTCAATGGCAATGTCGCCGAATTCGTTTTCTATAAGCACCAGCTTTTCGCCCTTGTAGCCCTCGGCTATGAGCTTGCGGATAAGTGTGGTTTTGCCTGCGCCCAGAAAGCCGGAAAAAATGTCTATCTTAGTCACGGTGATTACCTCCATGTTTATTTCCAAATAATAATTATACTTTGTTTTACAGGGCAAGTCAACAAGCCGCAAGGGCTGTTTCGGCAAATGTTACAGCATTTACCGGGAAAAGTCCCTTAAAAACTTAGCTTTTTATGCAATAATAGGTTTGACAAACTCCTGTCAATATTGTACAATACACAGTGGATGTTTTTGTAAAAAATCACAGAAATTTATGAGGTGTTCAAATGTATAAAGTAGTAACAAAGCGTTTTCTCAACGAGGCAAAGACCATTTGCCTGTTCGAGATTGAAGCACCCCTTATCGCCCGCCATGCCATGGCCGGTCAGTTTGTTATATTCCGCCTTGATGAGCAGGGTGAGCGCGTTCCCGTCTCCGTTGCCGGCTGGGACAGAGAAAAGGGCACCGTAACCGTTATGGTTCAGGCCGCAGGCCGCACCACCAGAATGCTCCACACCGTTGAGCAGGGTGATTACATTACCGATATAGTGGGACCTCTTGGCAAGGCCACCGAGATGGAGGGCCTTAAGAAGGTCTGCGTGGTGGGCGGCGGCGTCGGCTGCGCCATTGCCTACCCCATTGCCAAGGAAATGCACAGGCTGGGCATTGATGTTACCTTCATTGCCGGCTTCAGAAGCAAGGACATTGTTATTCTGCCTGAGGAGCTTAAGGCCGCATCCAATAAGCTCATTATCTGCACCGACGACGGCAGCTACGGTGAGCAGGGCTTTACCACCAAGTATCTCCAGCAGGAGATAGACGCAAACATTGCCGAGGGCAGGGAGCAGTTTGACCGCGTTATCGCCATCGGCCCCGACATTATGATGAAGTTCCTTGCGGATGTTACCCGCCCCTACGGCATCAGCACCATTATCTCCCTTGACCCCATCATGGTTGACGGTACCGGCATGTGCGGCGGCTGCCGCGTCATCGTCGGCGGCGAAACCAAGTTTGCCTGCGTTGACGGCCCCGACTTTGACGCCCATCAGGTGGATTTTGACAGTCTTCTCAAGCGCGCCGCCTTCTATAAGGACGAGCAGGACAGGGACGCACAGCATATCTGCAGAATGACAGGAGGTAAGCGCAATGGCTGATGAGTTTGTTAAGGTTGTAGAGTACGATAAAAAGGGTCAGGAGCGCGTTGATGTCTACAAGCTGCCCACCGGCTCTGAGCAGGTTGAGCAGCTCTGGGAGGAGAACAAGGATCTGGACGATCTCTACTACGCTCTTGCAGAGAAAATTCATGACTTCCCCCATTTCCTCAAGAGAGTAATTTCCGAGCAGAAGCTCTTCAAGTTCCCTATGCCCGAGCAGGATCCCAAGGTTCGCGCCACCAATTTTGAGGAGGTTGCCAAGGGCTACACTCCTGAAATGGCAATAGCCGAGGCCCGCCGCTGCCTGGCCTGCAAGAACCCCAAGTGCCGCACCGGCTGCCCCGTTTCCGTGCGCATCCCCGAGTTTATAGCCAAGGTAGCCGAAGGCGACTTTGATATGGCATACAATATCATTACCAGCACCAACTCCCTGCCCGCAGTCTGCGGCCGCGTCTGCCCTCAGGAAAAGCAGTGCGAAAGCAAGTGTGTCCGCGGCATCAAGGGCGACAGTGTGGCCATCGGCCGCCTCGAGCGCTTTGTTGCAGACTACCACATGAACAAGGAAAACCCCATTGAAACCGAGGCTCCCGACTCCAACGGCCACAGAGTAGCCGTTGTTGGCTCCGGCCCTGCCGGTCTTACCTGCGCAGGCGACCTGAG
>JAZNUQ010000012.1:0-7648 GCA_045592365.1 Candidatus Limivicinus sp.
ACATACTCCTGCACGGGGGGCTGCTCAACCACGGGAGGTACATACTCCTGCACGGGGGGCTGTTCGACCACGGGAGGTACATACTCCTGCACGGGAGGCTGCGGCGCTTCTATTCTGTTGCCGCATTCTCCGCAAAAGCGGGCATTGTCTGCCAGCTTTGCGCCGCACTGATCGCAAAATTTCATTTCATTTCACCTCTGTAATGTATTTTTATTTATTAGAATTTACCGCTTCTGCCGCTGCCGCCGCCTCCGCTGTGGGAAACAGAGCTGCTTGAGTCGGAGTCTGAGCTCTCGATCCGTCTTCTGGTGACAGTGGTGTTTATAAAGATATCCTCCCGGACGCCGGGGACGAGAGTGCCTGCAATATAGCCGTAGGCACTTTCACGCTTCTTGGCGCCCTTGTTTTTGTTCCACATAAAGCCGGAGGCAAGCAGGGCAATAAAGCTCGAAATGCCGGAGGCAAGGGCAATTTTACTCTGAGGCGGCTCACGGACAGGCTTACCCTGCTCGGCCAGGGTGAAAAACTCATCGCAGGTCTCCGCGTAGTCAGCAAGACCGTCATACCAACGATTGTCGCCGAGGTCATCAATAAATTCGTTCTCCAGCTCTATCTGGCCCCAGTTGTTAAGGGCATACTCCGCCTTTTCGCCGTAGACAAAGAAGGAGAAGTCTCTTGAACCCATGCTCAGCAGCAGGAAAACACCGTCTCTGTCTTTACCCATGCCCATATTGTGGTCATGGTAATATGTATAGTTGGCCTCAAAAATCTCGCTGTTGCCGTTGAGCTGCTTAAAGTCATCCACTATCATGGCGTAAACGCCGATGCCGTGCTCTGCGCTGACCTGAGCTGCCAGCTTTTCAAGCTGCTGCTGCTCGTTGGGCTTTAAAAGGCCGTAGCTGTCCGTAAGATACGCGCCCTCAAAGGGAGTATAGCGCTCATAGCTCTGCGTGGGCGTTCCTGCCTCTGCGGGAAGCTGCGGTACAGGCAGAGCCGTTGCAGCGGGCATGGTAAATTCAGGCTCGGCAAGCAGCTCTGAACCGCTGAAGCTGCTCAGGGCATTTGCATAAACGGTGGCAATAAGCTCAAGCAGCAGCCTGTCGCTTTCAAGGTCACCGCTCCAGGCCTGTGCCGTCAGGTAGTTCACCAATTCAGGCAGCAGCGCTTCTCTCAGTCCTGTGGGAAGAGCGTTTCCGTAGACGGCAAAGGGCTCGGAGGTATTCAGCGTCCAGCTGTCGCCCTCGGGTGTGACAAACAGCGCCAGCAGCATGCCCGTCTTTGCTTCGCCGTAGCCGAAGTTTGAGTTTACATACACATTTTTTGTGGCCTCGGCAAGGCTTGAGGCATCACCGATGGAGGTATATACATCTATATACATTGCCACGCCTGTCTCATGGGCAAGGCTGTAAAGATACTCCTCTCCCAGCCACTTGGTATTTTCGTTTATAAGCTGCTCTGTCTCGTCATAGATAAGTCCGGCAGATGTGGCGGCGCTTGCGCTTATTCCTATTGAAAG
The DNA here is from genome assembly GCA_045592365.1 of Candidatus Limivicinus sp. GTDB lineage: Bacteria > Bacillota > Clostridia > Oscillospirales > Oscillospiraceae > Limivicinus. Next base: position 1,517 of record JAZNUQ010000012.1, read on the forward strand.
CAAAAGACCCAGCGCAAGGAGAAAACAGAAAAATCTTTTCATAGCTGTATTCCCTCCTTACAACACCGAGAAATAGGCAATAAGCCCGCCTATTACACTGAGGGAGGCGGCAAGACCGAAGAACAGCCCCACAGCCTTGCTGAATACCGCAGGCACCGCGCCTGCTATTTTCCCGTTCTGACCGTTGATGGCGAAAAGGTAGGTCTTTTCCTTCCAGTTCACATTCAAAAGCCAAACCGGCAGCAGCGCATAGTGTACCTTACCCTTGTGAAGCACTATATTCCTTGTGATAGGCGAAACGCAGGTATACCCGGTGACGCTTGCCTGAAGAGCTTCCTCAAGGCTTTTCCGGCAGCGAAGCTCCGCTCTCGGCATGCCGTCTTCCACACTCACATCATACTTATCCGCCAGAAAGCCGGGCAGATAGGCGGTGGAGAAGGGCTTGAGCCCGGTATAATCATAAGGCTCGATGGAGTCCATGTAGTCATCGGGCATCTTGGTTGAGGCGTCCACAGGCACCTTTTCAAATTTAAGGCTGCCGCCCCGAAGAACATTGAAATGGTGGGTGGTGGTCACTTCCTCATCGCCCCGCCTTGTGACGCTGCTCTTTTCGGCAGCGAAGCTGACAATGCCCTCAGCCTCGGCGTCAAAAAGCCAAAAGGGTACATAGATGCCCTGTATTTTATCCACTGTATTTTTCTTTTTGAATTCATTGGGCATGAAGAACTTGCCCCGGTAATGCTTTTTGAGAATGTCCAGAGCCTGCTGCTTATCCAGCTTGAACGGGATAACGAAGTCCGGCTTCAATGCTCCCGAAAACTGTCCCGGCACCACGGTAGGGTTGCCGCAGTACGGACAGGCCGTGGCCGCGGTTGTCTGCTCACAGACAAGCTCGGCACCGCAGGAGGGACAGGTATAAAGCCTCATGCCGTTTGCATCCTGACCCCATTCCCCGCCAAGCTCTGAGGTATCCCAGCGGCTTTCGGGCTGCTGAGCCTGCTGAGCTGCCTGCTGCGCTTCCTTCTGCCGCTCCGCGGCCATCGCCGCGGCTGCCTGCTGCTCCTTTGCGGCATACATTGCCTCTATTTCCGCAGCCTCATAGCTGCTGCCGCAGTATTCACATTCCAGCTTCCCGGAGCCCGCTGCAAAATGCAGCGGGCCGGTACAGGCCGGACATTTATAGTTTGTTACCTGTATTGACATAGCATCCTTCCTTCTTATTTTATAACAAGAGTTTCGAGAAGACTTGCCGCAGTGTCAAGATCGCAGCCTGCAAGCTCTATGCTGAAGGGCTTGCCGGTGGAGGTCTCTCCTGCCAGGTATTTGAAGGTGCCGCAGTCAAGGTAGCTGAGTGTGTATCCTGCGATCACGGTCTCCGTCCAGACCGCATTGGGGAAGCCGCTCTTGATGATATCCTTGGTCTGCTGGAGAGTGCCCAGCTGAAGATCCTGAACATCCACCCAAACAGCATATCCAAGGCCGCTGTTATACATGGTCAGGTTGAAATTGGCTTTGGGCTCACCCTTCTTCCAGCCATCAAGCTCTGTAAGAGAAACATAGCCGTAATCGGTGGACACGGTTTCACCCACCACAGCCGCAACCGTAATTTCCAGGTTGTTTATGATGGCGGGGACAGTGTCGCCCTCCCATATGGGTCTGTAAACCGCCTCGCTGCCTTCACCGGGAACTGTGACCTCAACATTGAGCATCTGGGTTTCGGTCAGCCAAATGACAATATTGAGCCTTGAGGTCTTATCCTGACGGACATAGGCCTTGAAGCCGTCAACCTGAATTTCCTCGTAGATGTCGGTGCCCTTGAAGGTCTTGACATAGGCTTCAACGGTCTTGTAGTAGTTATTTGCCTTGACAAAGGCAAAGTCCACGGTATAATTCGCGCCCTTCAGCACACCGCCATATACATAGGGGGTATGGCTCAGAAAACTACCCTTACGGTAGTCTGCCTCATAGCTGAAGGAGACCGGATAGTGAACGGTAACGGTGGTGCTGTCATTGTCGGTGATCGTAAAGCTCTGTGTAAAGTCGGAGGGCAGCACGGGAGCCGCAGGAGCCGCAGGAGCCGCGGGCTTTTCAGGCCGCTCGGTCGGGATTTCAACAGGTGCGGGGGTGGCTTCGGGTTCCTCGACGGGCTCGGCTGCCTTGTCGCCGATGGTAACGGTGTCGTCCGCTGTCACATAGAACACAGCGCCAAGACCGGTACCGCCCTTGCTGTCAACAATTTCCACCTCCAGGGGACTGTCGGTGTACAGGCGGAACATATTGGAGGCCATCCAGGTCTCGCCGGGAGCCAGATAATCCTGGAAGTTTTCATCCGTCTCGGTGGAGTCGGCGTAGCCGGGCCACACAATGTCCCCGCCAATGCCGTCCTGATATGCCCAGAATTCCGTGACGTACCACATGGACTTTTCCTCGGCGGCATTATTGGTGAACTCATAGGTCACGCGCAAAGCCCGGTTGCCGTTGCCGTCCTTGCTCACCTCGGCGGAAGCTATGCGAATGTAGTAATCGTCTTCATATACGCCCTCAAGGGGGAGACTGTCGGTCCATCTGGGGTTGGAAACCGGTGTCAGGGTCAGAGGCTCTTTGGGTGCTCCGGGAAGATTATTAAGGTCAAGCTCCCATGAAAGCTCGCTGTCTGCCGACAGGATAAGCGTCACATTTCCGCCCTCAAGGCTGACTTTTTTCTGGTCAACGCAGCGAATGACAGTACCGGGGCGAATGTTCATTTTCTTGTTGAATTCCTCATCTATCTGCGCATCGGTAGGGCAGAAGGCCTGAGGCAGGGACTCGCCACCCTGCTGCACGCTCATATCAAAGGACAGATAGTCCCATGCACGCAGGGTTTCGGTGGTGTTGTTCGTAAAGTCGAACCAGACGCGAAGAGCCTGCTCATCGTCATCATCGGTAAACAGCTCAGCGCCCAAAAATTCAATGGTACAGGAGCCGTCATCCTCCGTCCATGTGCCGGAGTAAAGCACCTCCTTTGCAGGCAGTGCGGGGGCGGGAGCTTCACTTTCCGCCGCAGCGGGAAGCTGAGGCACCGGAATACCGGTTTCGCTGCTTATTGACTTGCCGCCGCAGGCGCAGAGGCTCAAAAGCATCGCCGCCGTTAAGACAAGCATTATGACCTTTTTCATTCTGGCATCCTCCATGTCATGTCTTTCAGCCGAAGGTCACACTGTCGAGTATTGCGCTGCCCTCGCTGCCGGGTTCGACACTTGTTTTTGAAATCTTTATGCTCATCCACACTCCGTTGGAAAGCTCACCGTAATACTCTATCCATTCCATGCCAACATCGGTGTAGGTTCTGCCCTGCATCTCCAGGCCGCCGATTGTGCGGGACTCAATCTCCTGGAGATTTTTGAAATTGTCGATATAGAAGTTGATTTTTTCAAGGCTCTCCTTGGCTTCAAACTGAATTCTGGGAGAAGCGGAGTGTGCCACATCAAGAGACTCCACATTGTACAGATAAAGTGTATAGTTGGGGCATTCAGCAACCCACATACTGGCCGGCAGTGTGCAATTAACGACGGTTTCAATACGGCTCATGGGCTCGCTGACCGTCCAGCTGTTGGCCCCGGCAAAGGGAGACTCAGCGGCGGCAGGTTCGGCCGAGGGAGCTTCCACTGTGGGCTTTGAGGGCTTCGAGGATTCCTGTGCAGGCGCAGACGCGGCATTACTTGAGGATACATCTTCCTTCTCGAAGGTCATAATCATGCCCATGCCCATGTAATCGAAGCTGATCACACCGTCAACCAGAGTGCCCTCGCTGTCAACATAGTTCATGGTGAAGAAAAAGTCTTCACCGTCAAGGGTCCAGCTTATTTCCTCCTCCTGACCGTCAAGTGTCAGGGTACCGGTGCCGCCCTCTCTGAGCTCAAGGGTGCAGTCGCTGTTGTATATGCTGTACATATTGTAAACCTGACCTGCGTATTCGTAGGTGCTGCCCACATAAACACCCAGCTCGGAGGAAGCAGCGGAGGGGGCAGCGGTCTCTTCACCGTTCTTATCCTGAATGCTTGCAGATATGCCGCCTTCAGAGCCGCCCTTATCCTTGGTGGGCTTGCCGCCTTCCTTTTCGTATGTATAGACCATACCGGCAAAATCAACCGTAAGCACTCCGTTTATCAGGGTGCCCTCGAACTTGTCGCCTGACTGCTTTATGGTAATGTCCTCACCGTCAAGCTCCCATTTGCCGGAGTATTCGTCGCCGCCCAGGGAAATCTTGGCCTTGCCGCCGGAGCTGAGCTCGATGTATTCACCGTCACAGCCTAATTCAAAGCCCATTACCGTGCAGGAAACTGCGTTGTATTTACCCAGATTGGGGTCATCCTTGCCGCCGCAGGCCGCCAGAGAAAAAAGCATGGCAAAAGCCAGTATAAGAGCAAACAGTTTTTTCATTTTCCATTGTCTCCTTTCAGACTGTATTATTATATCAGAACAGCTTGGTACCGCACTCAGGGCAGAACCTGCTGCCCTCTGTGGGTGCGCCGCAGTTGGTGCAGAATTTGGGGCCGCCTGCGGCGGGTGCTGCAGGTGCGGCATTTGCTGACAGGGGTCTGTATGGCAGTCCGGCTTCCTCGTGATCCAGACGCACCATAGCGTCCGCAGCTGCGTTCGCAATTTCCTGGTTGAGACCTTGGCGGGGGGAAACCATAGCCATTGTCACAGCGGTTTCCTCCAACATTTTCAGGGTCTGCCGATCAGGGGCTCTGCGTATCTGGTCAATCAGCTTATCGACGGGATCCACGGCCCCGCCTCGCACTGCAGTGGGGTTAAGCAGAGCGTTTCTGATTTCCTCGCCCATGTTTTCGTATTCCATGTACTCTCTGTTGCTTCTGGGATTGATGGAACGGGTCATAAGGCCAAAGGCAGCAGAGTTATCAATGGTCACGCGGAAGGGGCTGAGGTTGAAGCGTATTTCATCAAAGTAAGGATGATTTACTGTAATTATCATGTCAAAGTCGTAGAGGTACTTGAAGCGTGGAGGAGTGTAGCTTTCCTGCTTGCCGTCCACGGTGCGGTATATCTCCTGCACGGTTTCCTTTATATCCAGCTCGCAGCCGGTAACGGCGGAAATATTTATAACATCGGGATTTTCCTTTTCCAAATCATTGGTGCGAACTACCATAAACTTGCCCGCCGCTTCGTCAACATGCACCTTCACGGTTTTGCCTATAACCTTGCTGGCGCGGAAGGCTGCCACATCCTTTTTGTTTTCCTCACGGTATGCCACCTGCGCCCTTATGCTTTCAACGGTGGAGTGCCTGCGGTCGTTGAACCAGGGAGAGAGCAGCTTGACACAATCCTTGCATATTTCGCCGTCTTCCAGCTTTTTATAACCGAGTATGCCAACTTCCTTGCCGCAAATTTCGCAATCCTGCTTTTTTAATCTGTCAAACAAACCCATAATTCGTATCTCCTTACATAATTACAATTTATTATTTTTTACTTACTTAATATCCCTGTCGTCGAAAAGGTCGCCGCACTGGGGGCAGAACTTGGGAGGCTTGGTAGGGTCGGCAGGTTCCCAGCCACATTTGTCGCACTTATAAAGGGGTTCGTCGGCCGGCTTTTTACTGCCGCATTCCATGCAGAACTTACCCTTGTTCACAGCTCCGCAGGAGCAGGTCCAGCCATCAGCCTCGGCAGGCTTCTTTGTGCCGCACTCGGGGCAGAACCTACCTGTTGCCATTGCGCCGCACCCGGGACAATTCCAGCCGTTTGCCGCAGGCTTCTTTGCGCCGCACTCGGGGCAGAAATTGCCTGTTGCGGTGGCGCCGCAGGCGCACCTCCACCCGTTTGCGGGGGCTGCCTGCTGTACCGGCTGCTGAGGCTGCTGAGCTCCCATCTGGAAAAGCTGAGCCGCATTCACGCCGCCTGCCTGCTGTGCCATGCCATAGCCCATAAAGCCTGCCATCGCGCCGCCCTGGTTCTTGGCTGCATCCTGCATGGCCTGAGCCTGAGCGCCCCCAAGGTGAGCCGCCGCCATGTTGGGGTTCATGAAGGCTGCATTGCGCTGCAGCTCCTTGAGCATGGCCTCGTCCTCTTCGTTGGCCTTTACGCTGCTTACGCCAAAGGACACTATCTCTATGCCGCGCAGGTCGCGCCACT
>JAZNUQ010000013.1:0-3502 GCA_045592365.1 Candidatus Limivicinus sp.
AACTGCGCTGGCCTCGGAATTTATCTTGCTGCGGATGGTGGTATCCGCTACCATCTTGCCGTTTTCGTCAAGTATTACTGCTTTGGTGTAGGTGGAGCCTACATCGCAACCGCCAAAATATTTCATTATTTTATTTCCTCCGCTCAGTATTCGCCGTTTTCCTTGGCGTATTTGAATATCTCGTAGGGTGAATTGGTCAGCACATCCTTGCGCTCCATATTATCATAGTGCTTCTTCAGAAAAGGCTCAACCACATTGAAAAGGAGCTTTCCGTCCAGGTCGAAGAAAAACACCAGAAACAGCGCAATATTGGCAAGCAGCACACCGCCGATTACCTTGCCTATGATTTTACCCAGCTTGCTTTTTGCTTTTTTCATACTGTTTTCCTCCCCGTCACCAAGTCATGGAATCGTCAAAGTCAAGCAAAGAGGGATCCAGAGGCTCCTCGTGCATGACGGTGGTCATATAGTCGTTTATCATGCGGCGAATCTCCATGCGGGACACGGTGCGGCTGTCAGGCAGAGCGTGGGGCATCCAGAAGGCCTTCACATCTCTCTTGCGGAACTCGTCCTCAAACAGGCCGTGCACACCCTGCATACCCTTGCACTGGAGCTGGTCATACATGGCAACCATGTCGCAATTGAACTTCTCCATATACTCCCACAGCTCAAAGATATGGTGCATGCCGCCAACGGCCATACGGCGCATAGGCGCCCACATGTGGTAGGTTGCCATATCCTCAAGGGTGTGCTCGTAGCTGTCGGTACGGATGGTCATGTCAAACATGAGAGAGTCCATGTTGATAACCACATTGAGACCCCAGCAGTTATATGCCCAGGTGGGCCAGTCGGAGAAGTACAGCGGCGCGCAGGACCAGGCAATAACCCTGTGTCTTGTCTTGGGGAAGGAGTTTATCTTTTTCTCCACGCACTTGTTCAGTATCTTCTTTACCTTTGCATCCATCTTGTGCCAGCCTTCCCAATCGCCGTACTGGCTGTAATAAATGCGGTAAAGCGCCTGAGCCACGCCGTTGATGGGATAGTAGTTTGTCTTTGCGGCAACCTCCCACTTCTCCCACTCAAATTCCTGCAGCTCATTCTGCTGCTTGAGCTTCTTCACCAGCTTTTCATAGCTGAAGGGTATGCCGTACTGCTCCTCTATAAACTTCCAGCAGCCCTCGATTTCCTTCATTACATGCTTTTTCACCAGCGGGTCATCAAACTGCATGGGCATGGGCAGGGCATAAAGGGGCTTGTCGAAGAACCAGTCCTGCAAAACCGTGGATGCAACGGATGCGTCGCAGGCCTCGTTGCAGGTCACAAAGGCGGGAGCATAGTCGGGCATGTCGTCCAGCACAAAGAGGCCGGCCTCAGCCTGACACATGGGGCAGGGGTCACCGGGCAGACCTATGGACTGCACTGCGTCTATGTAATTCTGTACGGTATGGGAGTTGACATGGCAGGTGACGAAATAGGGTATCATCTCCACAGGCAGGTTTACAAGCTCCCCGTCCCAGGGATAGAAAATACCGCCCCATACGGTTTCCTTATGGGCAATGGTAGTCTTGTAGTGCTCGTTCTGCTTGCCTCCGTTCAGGCGGGTGTCGGAGGTGAAAAAGCGCATGAACTGGCGTATGGTGGCATTGGTCATGCCGCGATAGTGCCAGGCGGAGGCCTTCATTGCCTCACCGCGCAGACCCTGCAGGCCGCGGTCATACCAGTGGATGACCGGCAGATAGGTCTGACCTACCCAGCGGTAGCGCCACACGCCCTTGGCAAAGGCCGCGATGCCGCCAAAGCGGTTGACATCGTAGACCATCATTATGTAGTTGTAGAGCCAGATGGCGTAGAAATAATACAGGGTGTCCTTTACGCCGCGCCACTCTCTGTGCTTATACAGAGCGGTTTTGTCCTGATAAAGCTCGCCCAGACGGCGCTCACCATGGGGCTTGCCGTACCAGAAATCCTTGGCCAGCTTTTTCCAATCGGTATTCTTTATATCAAACTTTTTTGCCATCTTAGCTGCCCTCCTGTATCTGCTTTATCTCAATGCTCTCGATAAAGGCCTGGAAACGGGTTCTCAGCTGGCCGGAGGCTGCATTTATGTACTCTTTTTCTATTGAGCACACGGGTATGCCGAAGTCGCGGCGCATGATAACGGTGTCTATAACGCGCTCATAGCTCCAGTACTCACAGAACTTGTTGGAGGCCACTATAAGGCCGTCTGCATTGTATTCCTTGCACAGGTCTGCAAGACGCTGCTTTCTTACGCGCATCTCGTCCTGAGGCATGAAGCGGGGGCAGTTGGAGGTTTTGAGATAGTGGCGGGCAATGGCGTCCAGAGGATCCTGCCCCTCCTTTATCTCAATGGGAATGCGGCTTTCAACTGCGCCGTAGCAGTAGCGGTCGCAGACAACGCGGGCGCCGCAGCTTTCTATAAGCTGGGTAAAGTCCGGGTCGTCGTTCTCGGAGCCCGCCAGAACCACCTTGCAGCGGAAGTTCTTTTTGGCGTCCGGCTCACGGGTCTTCATCTCCTCTGCCGTCTCACGCAGATAGGGCAGAATGAGCTCCTTGGGGCAGCAGAGGCTCACAAGGTTAATCACATGAAACTCATAGCCGGTAATGGTGGGATTATCCAGCTTGCGGTAGTCGCCTATCTCATTTATCAGGCGGCATACCTCATTGTGCTGCTCCACAGCCTTAATAATTGCCTCGTCGGAGGTATCGACCCCCAGCTTGTTCTGCAGCTCATCCAGCACATGGAAGCGAAGCTGCTCGGCATAATGGGCGTAGCCGGTCTCATTGTTTTTGAAGGGTACATCGATAAAGCTGCAGAAGAAGTTATCGTTGTTGATAATCTTCATGTCCTCAACGCTGTCCAGCCCCTTCTGCTGGAGATGCTCCTGAAAACGGCAGGTGGCAGTACAGGTCTCGGTGGCCATCTGTGCGTCAAGAAAATTGTATCCGCCCTCAAGAGCCCTCTCCATAAGGCTTCTTGCATAGTGGCAGACACGCGCGGAAAGATAATAGGTCGCTATGTCGGGTGATGTACAGCGAGGCGCTCTCAGCCTCACCGAAAAGCAGCCCGGCAGATCGAGAAGTACTTCAGGCATAAAATAGCAGGTGTAGCCTATGGCAAATTTACCGTCATTTTTTGCCTGCTTGACCAGATCATTGTTGGCCTCCTGAAGCAAATTCTCAAAAAAGATCAGATGCTTTAGGTCTTTCACAAACTCCCTCCCCAAAATTTAATTTTCCCGTGGCGCTATGCGCCCTTTTACACATACCAAGTTAACATGCTGTTAAGCATGTGTCAATCAATTTTTAGATACTAAGCACAAATTTATACTGGTCTTTGTGGTCTATTTATACATTATACTCAATTTGTATAAGCGCTTAAAGTGGTCAAGGAACTGTTTGCTTTGCGGTTGTCCTCCTGCAACGCACAAATCCCCGCAGCCACCGGCCGGGGGGGTTTGGGGTATGCTATTATGGTTAAAACA
>JAZNUQ010000014.1:0-10826 GCA_045592365.1 Candidatus Limivicinus sp.
CCGAGGGCAATGTTATCTTCAGTGCCGACATGAGCCTCAGAGCCTACAGCCGCCACGGTGAGCTTGTGTGCGAGATTCCCTGCGAGTATTACATTGACAATATTGTTCAGCTTCCCGACGGAAGCATCTCCATAATGGCATGGAACGAGGGCCAGGAAATGCTTATACCGGTGGATATCAGTATGGGCACTTTGGGTGAGGCCAAGATTATTCCCAACGATGCGTGGAACATGTTTGCCTCAAGCGGCGACTATGACCTTTACTATACCAGCGGTATCAGTCTCTACGGCTATGACCTTGAAAGCGGCGAAAAGCAGCAGATACTCAACTGGATAAACTGCGATGTAAACGGCGATAACGTCTCCGGCATAAGCGTAAATGACGATGGCTCGGTTAGCTGCTACAGCAATGAATGGGACAGCAAAACCGAGGAATACACCCTCACCCGCATCGATATAGAAAAGGTACCCTACGACTCCGTACCCCATAAGGAGATACTGCGCTTTGCAACCCTCTACATGGATTATACCCTGCGTGACCATATTATCGACTTTAACCGCAGCAGCGATACCTGCCGTATTGAGGTCACCGACTATTCCGAGTTCTACGAGTTTGACGAAAACGGCAACAATCTGGTGGACGGCAGCACCGTGCTGCAGACCGAGATAATGGCCGGCAATGTGCCCGATATTCTGGAGCTCAGCGATTTGCCTTATACCCAGCTTGCAGCCAAGGGCCTGCTTGCAGACCTTTACCCCATGATTGACGCAGACGCTGAGCTTAACCGGGAGGACTTCTTCCCCAATGTATTCTCCGCTCTTGAGGTAAACGGCGGCCTTTACGCTGCCTGCGCCGGTTTCTCCATCCGCTCTCTGGTGGGTGCAAGCTCTGTTGTGGGCGATGAGCCGGGCTGGACCTTTGATGATTACTACGCAGCTCTTGAGAGCATGCCCGAAGGCTGCGAGGGCTTTGATGTGGGCACCACCAAGCAGGATATTCTCAACACCCTGCTTGCCATCGAGATGGATCGCTTCGTTGACTGGAACACCGGTGAATGCAGCTTTGACAGCGAGGAGTTTATCGAGATACTCAGGTTTACTGACCAGTTCCCCAGAACCTTTGACTGGGAAAACCACGAGTGGAGCCAGCAGGATGACGCCTACTACCGCATTTCTCAGGGCATGCAGATGCTCATGGGCACCAGCGTTTACAGCGTAAACGACCTTATGTACAATAACATGAGCTCCTACTTCGGCGGCAAGGCCACCTATATCGGCTACCCCAGCTCTGAGGGCACCGGCAACATCATCAGCATGAACAATATTTACGGTATCAGCAGTGCCTGCCCGTACAAGGAGGAGGCATGGCAGCTTGTCCGCACCTTCCTTACCGAGGAGTATCAGGAGGACCAGTGGCAGCTTCCCACCAACAAGAACGTGTTTGATGCGGCACTTGAGAAGGCCATGACCGTTCAGTATGAAAAGGATGCTGAGGGCAACTTCATCCTTGACCCTGAGACCGGAGAGAAGGTTCCCATCGTTCAGGGCTGGCTCTGGAACGATGTTACAGGGGAGGAGACGCCGGTTTACTGCCTGTCTCAGGAGGATGCGGACGCCATCGTAGCCCTTGTGAACACCACCACCAAGTTTGCAAACTATAACGACAGCGTATACCAGATAGTTCTGGAGCAGGCCGAAGCCTACTTCGCCGGTCAGAAGAGCGCCGAGGAAGTGGCAAGACTTATCCAGAGCAAGGCCAATATCTATGTAAACGAGCAGAGATAAAGAATAGCTCAGGCGGTTTTATCCGCAGATAAAGAATGTCTCAGGCGGTTATATCCGCCTGAGCATGGAAAAAGGCTGTGAGCAGCCTTTTTCCATGCTCAGGACGCTGTTGTACTTGAAGAAGTACACAATATATGGTAGAATACCATGTTAAATGAACACAAAACAGGCACGGTAGAAGAGATGAAAAACGGCGTTAAAAAGAAAAAAATCGATTACAGGGACTGGCTCAGAAGTCTCTGCTTTCTGTCGCCCAGTCTGCTGGGAGTGGCTGTGTTTTTCATACTGCCCTTCGGCGTTGTGGTCTACTACTCACTGATAGACGGCGTAGGCTCCAAGAACTTCGTTTTTCTCGATAATTTCATTAAGCTCTTCGATAATTCCGCCTTTCTTCTGGCGGCAAAAAATACCCTGACCTTCTCTGCGCTGGCGGTGCCTCTGGCGGTTATTCTCTCCATGGTGCTGGCTCTTATGCTGGAGGCGAGGATACCTCTCAAAAGCCATTTCCGCACCTTTTTCCTCAGCCCCATGATGGTGCCTGTGGCCTCGGTGGTGCTTATCTGGCAGGTGCTCTTTAACTATAACGGCAGCGTAAACGAGCTCGTGCTGCTTTTCGGCGGCGAGAGGATTGACTGGCTCTTGTCCGAGTATAGCATGATAGTTGTCATCCTACTTTTCCTCTGGAAAAATCTGGGATATTTTATGATACTTTTCATGGCGGGGCTTGCCAACATCCCCAAGGAGCTGCTGGAGGTGGCCGATGTGGAGGGCGCGGGCGAGGGCTACAAGTTCTTTGCCATAAAGCTCAGATACCTTTCCCCCACGGTGCTTTTTGTCACCATTCTCTCTCTTATAAACTCCTTCAAGGTTTTCCGCGAGGTGTATCTGCTGACGGGAGATTACCCCTACGAAAATCTTTATATGCTTCAGCACTTTATGAACAACACCTTCCGCTCCCTTGACTATCAGAAGCTCAGCTCCGCGGCGGTGGTCATGGCTATTGCAATGGTAATTATCATTGCTCTGCTGTTTCTGGCCGAGGACTGGTTCGGAAAGGATGTGGAGGGATGAAGAAAAAACGCTATTTCAGCCGCGGCGTGATGTTCATTCTCAGCGCGGTGTTTGCAATAATGTTCCTGCTGCCCACGGTTCTGACCATTACCAACTCCTTCATGACCGAGGCTGAGATAAACTCAAACTACGGCATGATTTTCTCCACCACATCAGGCGGCTATGTGTCCGAGCGGGTAAATCTCAAATTCATTCCCGACAAGGTCACCATGGATCAGTATGTGGACGGGCTTGTGAAATCCCCGGAATACCTGCTCAAATTCTGGAACAGCGTTATTTTCGTGGTGCCCATAGTCCTTCTTCAGGTGGCTGTGGCCTCCGTTGCGGCGTACAGCTTTACCCGCTGGCGGGGCAAAATAAGAAGCGGCATATTCTTTTTCTATGTCATTCTCATGCTGATGCCCTATCAGGTCACGCTGGTGCCAAATTATCTTGTAAGCGACTGGCTGGGTATACTCAATACACGCTGGTCGATTATCCTGCCGGGCATATTCGCGCCCTTCTCGGTCTTCCTTCTGACAAAGTTCATGCGGCGCATTCCCTATTCGCTTATTGAGGCTGCCAAGGTGGACGGCGCCGGCGAGTGGGAGATATTTACCAAAATATGCCTGCCTCAGTGCCGCTCGGCGCTGTATTCCATAGCGATACTTGTGTTTATAGATTACTGGAACATGGTGGAGCAGCCTCTTGTGCTGCTGGCTGATTCGGATGCTCAGCCCCTGTCCGTATTCCTCTCCTCCATAAATGCCGGGGAGATAGGACTGGCCTTTGCCATGGCTACCGTATACATGATACCCTCTCTGCTGCTGTTTCTCCACGGTGAGGAGTATCTGGTTGAGGGAATTGCAAATTCCGGAAGTGTTAAGGGGTGAGCCGAATGGATGTTAAACCTAAAAACAGAGCATGGGTCAAGGACGCAGCCATTATATTTCTGGCTGTGCTGCTGGTGCTGACCTTCTTTTCAAATACCATAAGAAACCGCACCCTGACCGAGGTGGCCACCGTTGGAGTTACCGACGGCAGCATAGTTGCCAAGGTTCGCGGCACCGGCACCGTGGTTGCCAACGGCATCAATCAGGTGACCGCCGGCAGAACCGTGGAGATACAGTCCGTTATGGTGAAAAGCGGGCAGGAGGTAAACGCGGGTGATGTGCTCTTTGTGCTGGGCGCCGGTGAAAGCGAGGAGCTTGAGGCTGCCCGTGAGGAGCTTCGCAGCCTTGAAATGAGCTATCAGCGTGCCGTTATCGGTCTCCCCAGCGGCGATTACAGCGCCCAGAACGAGCAGATAAGCGCAGCAGAGCAGGCTCTTGCCGATGCGCAGAGTGCGCTTGAGATAGCGGAAAGCTACGCCCAGCCCATAAAGAACGCCAAGGACGCCGTGGATGCGGCCCAGACCACCATCAACGAATATGAGGACAGGCTGGAGACAGCCCGCCTTGCCATGGTAAACGCCGAGGCAAGCTATAATAACGGCATGCCTGTTGCACCTCAAATGCCCACGGAGCCGGTGCGAAACGAGGGCGAGAGCGACGAGGACTTCAGCCTGAGAGTACAGGAGTACACCGCTCTGCTTGAAAAATACAATCAGGACAAGCTCAAGTATGACGCCGATGTTCTCAATTATAATCAGGGGGACAATAAAAAGGCCTATGACGAGGCCAAGGCAGCCTACGAGCAGATAAAGAACAATCCCTCTCAGGATGTTCAGGTGGCCTACGGTGAAATTGAGGGGCTTCGCGCCCGATATGAGGCGCTTGTGGCCTCCGGCGGCGAATATGTGGATAAATACACTGCGGCCCTTGCCGCCCGTGACGCGGCTCAGAGCCAGCTCAACGCCCTTGTAAACGCCCTTAAGGCTGAGAAGGAGAGCAACAACAAGAGCGCCGCGCTCACCTCCCTTGAGCTTCAGGATCTTAGCGTCAGGATAGAAAAGCTCCGCGAGGAGATAAAGCTCCTGTCCGGTGAGGAGGGGGAGGAGATAATTGCCAAGATCTCCGGCCGTGTTGAGAGCGTTGAATGCGCACCCGGCCAGACCGTAAGCCCCGAGCAGGTGCTCTGCTCCATTGAGGTGCCGGATATGGGCTACTCTCTCAGCTTCTCCGTTACCAATGACCAGGCAAGAAGACTTCGCGTGGGCGAAAGCGCCACGGTGAACAATTATTACTGGGGGCGGGAAATAATCGCCACCATCACAAGCATCAAGACCGACCCCAAGAACCCTCAGGGCGGCAAGATACTTGAGTTTGACATCAGCGGCGATGTGAGCGCCGGAACGGAGCTTACCGTATCCATCGGTCAGAAAAGCGCAAGCTATGACCTTATAGTTCCCAACAGCGCCATCCGCACCGACTCCAACGGCAGCTTTGTGCTGATAATCGAGGCGAAAAACTCTCCTCTTGGCAACATGTATATGGCAAGGCGCGTGAATGTGGAGATACTGGCCTCGGACGATGTTAACTCCGCCGTTACGGGCGAGCTGAGCTACGGTGACTTTGTTATCACCACCAGCAGCGGCCCGGTCAAGAGCGGCGATCAGGTAAGAATGGCGGATAACGAGTTATAAACTATGAAGCATACAGCCTTGAGTAAAAGGAAAAAATTTCATATACTCAACGGCCTGCTCCTTATCATCGCGGCAATTTGCGCCCTTATGATATGGGCTCTCAGCTCCCCGCTCCATTCCCAGAAGGCGGCGGAGCGCTGGAAGGGAGAGGGCGAGCTTGAGTTCAGCCAGCTTTCCCTCTACCTGCCTGAAAGCGAGAAGACGGACACCTCACAGATTTTTGCCTTCCGCTATGCCATGCTGGATAAGTTCAGGGAGGCGGCGCTGGATATAAGCAGCAGCCAGACCCTGTTCTGCGACGCATGGAGCACCGGCGGCAAGGTGAAGATTTCAAGCACCGCCGGTCAGGGCGAGGTTTATGCCATCGCGGTGGGGGGCTCCTTCTTTAACTTCCACCCGGTGAGGCTTGTCTCCGGCAGCTATATAAACGAAAGCGACCTTATGCAGGACAGGGTGCTGCTGGATGAGGATACGGCGTGGCTGCTTTTCGGCGGTACGGAGCTTCAGGGCATGAGCGTGAAGATAAACGGCGTGCCCTTTGTGGTGGCGGGCGTTATATCCCGCGAGGAGGACAGGGCAACCGCCAAGGCCTACACCCACGGTATGGGCGTGTTCATGTCCTATGAGGCCTACTCCAAGCTCGATGAGACAGCGGGCATAAGCTGCTATGAGCTGGTGATGGCAGAGCCGGTGGGGGATTTCGCTTACAATTTTGCCAAGGAAAAGTTCCCCCTTGGCGGCGGCGAGATAGTGAAGAATACCGGCAGGTATTCACCCGGTGCGCTGCTTGAGGTAATAAGGAGCTTTGGCAGCCGCTCCATGCAGACCCACGGGGTCATTTACCCCTATTGGGAAAATGCCGCCAGATATATTGAGGACTGGTGTGCTCTGCTTATGCTTATTTGCTGCGTATGCCTTGTGCTGCCCCTTGTCAGCGCGGTGCTGCTTGCAGTAAGGCTCATCCGCCGGGGTAAGCGGGGCTTAAAGGAAAATGTGGTCCCCCGCATCAGGGAAAATGCGGAGGAGGCCATCCGCGTGCGCCAGCGCCGACGCTGGGAAAAAAAGCGCGGCATGCACGAAAAATAAAACCGGTTTGGATCTTGTGTTTCCAAACCGGTTTTTTGCTTATCACTTAAGTGTGACAGTCAGGCTTATGGGGTTGTGATCGGAGCTTGCAAAGCCCAGGTCAAGGCACTGCACGCTCTCTACCGAGACATTGGGGGAGACGATGAAGCCGTCTATTACATAGTGCTGGGTATTTTCCGTGTCGGCGGGATTATAGGGCTGGTTGAGAAGCCTGCATGAGGGAACGCTCAGATCATAGGCAAAGCTCCAGCCCTCAGGGAGAATGTCGCTCTGCAAAACTCCGGGAGTCCAAAGCTCGGGATGATTGTTGGGATAGGCCTCGAGCCCGCCGGGGAATACCTGATTGAAGTCGCCGCCGGCAATTACGAAATTGCCCTTTTCATACTCCGCCTGAATGAAGTCACGAAGCTGCTTTGTCTGGGCTATCTTGCCCTCACCGTCGTCGTAGGCTTCAAGGTGAAGATTTACAAGCACAAGCCGGCTGTCGCCGCCTTCAATGGGAAGATAGCTTACAAGCAGGCAGCGCTTGAGATTTGCGGTGCTCATGGGCCATGTGAAGGGGCAGGGGAGAGCTATACGCTCCGCCTTGTCTATTGTATATCCGCAGGCTGCGGTGTAAAGACCGCTGTGTACTCTGCCGATGGGCGGTATGGGGATGGGCACAAAATCGCAGGAGTAGTTCATGGCGTATGCGCTGCTGCCGCTGTCCGGGACAAAATACTGCCTCTGGTCAATACGGTAGCTTCTGCCGGAGTCTGAATCCACCTCCTGAAGAATAAGCAGGTCAGGGGCATTTTCGCTTATTGTGGCTTTGATGCTTTCAAGGTATTCAATGACCTGCTCTTTGTCTGCCGCCTTACTCTCCTTGCCGCCGTCCATAAAGAAGTCGGACTGCTTGCCCAGGCCGCCGTAGCCTATGTTCCAGCAGAGTATATTTATCTCCTGTCCGGGGCTCAGCGCCATGCCGCCGCTGCCGCCCAGCTCAAGCGTCTCCACCGCCGCGGGCTTGTATTCCGTGACGCTGAGCCAGCCCAGAAGACCGCCCACAGCCAGAATTATTACAAGAAGGACGATAAGAACGGCTTTAAGTACTTTTTTCATGTCTTTTCCTCCCTTGGTTTTATAAGCAGATTTTACCATGTCTCCGCCCCGGCTTCAAGCAATATTGTGATTGTGTTTTTTTGCGGTATATATTATAATTAGTCAATACATTTTCGGAGGTAATACCATGAGCTACGACAGAATACGACAGTACGACCCGGAGGTTTATGCCTCAATGATGCGTGAGCTTCAGCGGCAGAGAGACCATATTGAGCTTATAGCCTCTGAAAATTTTGTCAGCCCTGCCGTAATGGAGGCCATGGGCAGCCACCTTACCAACAAATATGCCGAGGGCTATCCCGCAGCCCGCTATTACGGAGGCTGCCAGTTTGTGGACGAGGTGGAAAATCTTGCCATTGAGCGCGCCAAGGAGCTTTTCGGCGCAGAGCATGCCAATGTGCAGCCCCACTCCGGCTCTCAGGCCAATGTGGCGGTTTATCTTGCCCTTTTAAAGCCCGGTGACACTATTCTGGGCATGGACCTGAGCCACGGCGGGCACCTGACCCACGGCTCCAAGGCGTCCATCTCCGGCAAGTACTTTAACGCCTGCTTCTACGGCGTTGACCTTGAGACCGAGCAGATAGATTACGATGAGGTTCAGCGTTGTGCCGAGGAGTGCAGACCAAAAATACTCATTGCCGGCGCCAGTGCCTATTCCAGAACCATCGACTTTAAGCGCATGCGTGAAATTGCCGACAGTGTGGGCGCTTATCTCATGGTGGACATGGCTCATATCGCAGGCCTTGTTGCCGCCGGTGAGCATCCCTCCCCGGTGCCCTATGCCCATGTGGTGACCACCACCACCCATAAGACCCTTCGCGGTCCCCGGGGCGCTCTTATTCTCTGCAAGGACGAGCTTAAAAAGAAGATAAACAGCGCGGTGTTCCCCGGCACTCAGGGCGGGCCACTCATGCATATAATTGCAGCCAAGGCAGTATGCTTCAAGGAAGCCCTGTCCGATGACTTCAGGGCCTATCAGCATCAGACCGTGCTCAACGCCGCCGCCCTTGCCGAGGAGCTTCAGGCTCAGGGCATACGCCTTGTTTCCGGCGGGACGGACAATCATCTGATGCTTGCCGATGTTATGAGCAAGGGCAGAACCGGCCTTGAGGTGCAGGAGCTGCTTGACCGGGCGAACATCACCGCGAACAAAAACACCATCCCCAAGGAGACACAGTCCGTCAAGCTCACCAGCGGAATGCGCTTCGGCTCTCCCGCCGTTACCACACGGGGCATGAAGGAAGACGAAATGCGTCATATAGGCCGCCTTATAGCTCAGCTTATCGAGCAGGGCGAGGAGGCCGTGCCTCAGGCAAAGGAGCAGGTAATTGAGCTTTGCCGCAGCTTCCCGCTTTACAGCGACTACTGATAACACAGAGGTTAAGATGAAAAAAGCAGTCACAGCATCCCATGCAAAACAGAAAGAAGCCCCCGGTGGCCGCAGCCGTGTCAAAGAGAGCGCAGCACCCAAAAGGAAGAAAAAGGGCGGCGCCCTTATCCCGCTTATGGTAGCGGCCGGCATACTGCTGCTTATAGTCGGCGGCAGCCTCATCGCCGGATACAGCGTAAGCCGCAGCCCTCTTATACTGCCCAATGTCTGTGTGGGCAGCGTAAATCTTGGCGGGCTGGACGCAAAGCAGGCAAGGGAGCAGCTTCGGCAGAGCTGGCAGGCCAGAGCCGAAACGCCCTTGACCGTCAGCAGCATCGGCGGAACGGAGTGCAGCATTGACCCGGTAAAATCCGGTCTTACCCTCAGCGTTGAGGCGGCTGTGGACGCAGCCTATATGCACGGACACGACGGCAATGCTGTTGAAAATCTTATCAGCTACATAAAATGTCTGTTCAGCCCCGTGGATGTAAACGCTCTCAGCGCTAAGGCAGACAAAGCCTATCTCGACGCCTGCATGGCGGAGCTTGTGCGGGATGTGGAGAAATTCATGGGCGCGGAGGCCTATGCCATTGATTTTGAAACGGCGGAGCTCACCATGAAAAAGGGCTGGGGTCAGATAGCCTTTGACCTTGAGGATATGCGCGCTGCCATAATCACCGCTCTCAGCGAGGGGAAAACGGAGCTTGAATACAGCCGCCTTTCCAAGGAGCTTATCTGCCCGGACTTCAGGGCGATACACGATGAATACGATAAGCAGCCCCGGGACGCAAGCTATTCCGAGGACGGCAGGTTCGATGTTATAGACGAGGTCATCGGCTGCAAGTTTGATGTGAAGGGCGCAGAGGCCATGTGGACGGCGGCAAAGCCCGGCGAGCTTGTGACCGTGCCTTTGGATGTGGTGCTGCCTCAGGTGACGGGGGATGAGCTGAGAGACAGGCTTTTCCATGACCTGCTGGGAGCCTGTACCACCAAGTTCCCCAACTCCGGCGAGCAGCGCAGGAGCAATCTGAGCCTTGCAAGCTCCATTCTCAATGAGTATGTTCTTTATCCCGGCGAGACCCTTTCCTTCAACGAGACCGTAGGCCAGCGCACCGAGGAGGCGGGCTTTCTGCCTGCACCGGCCTATGTGGACGGCGATGTGAAGGACGAGATCGGCGGCGGCGTGTGTCAGGTGTCCAGCACCCTCTATGCCGCAACTGCCTTTGCCTTCCTTGAAACCGTGGAGAGAGAATGCCACTATTACCCGGTAAACTACATGCAGATGGGTACCGACGCCACCGTTACCATTCCCGACGGCGGTCGCTCCATAGACTTTAAATTCAGAAACAACAAGAATTACCCCATAAAAATCGTGGCTGTCTTCGATAATGAAAATAGCACCATCACCTTTGAGATTTGGGGTACGCTTGAAGAAGACGACTATATGCCCATCAAATTTGATAACTCCTATACATGGCAGTTTGACTATATGCGCGATGTGGAGCCTGCCTATGAGGGCAGAGCGGGCTACACCATAAAGCTGGTGCATGAGCTCTATTCCTTCGAGGATGAAAGCGGCTCCGGATACAGGACCCTGACCTACCGTCAGGTCTACGACGAAAACGGACAGAGGGTCGCAAACCAGATACTGAACCCCCAGCGCGGCAACGGCAACTACGCCATGGATACCTACTATAATCACTGATACATAAACTGACGCCCCGCCTCCGGAATATAATCCGGAGGCGGGGTGTTTTGCTTTACTTTTGCGGCGTAAAATGGTAATTTATTAATGATTAAACCAAAACGGGAGCAAGCTATGGGGGGAAAATACAAGGCTTTTATAAGCAAG
>JAZNUQ010000015.1:0-3780 GCA_045592365.1 Candidatus Limivicinus sp.
GTTGCAGGCACCTACAAGAAGGAATGCATTGAGCAGGGCAAGAAGTACTTCTCCGTTGCATCCGGCGGCGGCACCGGCCGTACTCTCCACCCCGACAATATGGCAGCAGGCCCCGCTTCCTACGGCATGACCGATACTATGGGCCGTATGCACAGCGACGCTCAGTTTGCAGGCTCCTCCTCCGTTCCCGCTCATGTTGAGATGATGGGCTTTTTGGGCGCCGGCAACAACCCCATGGTTGGTATGACCGTTGCAGTTGCAGTTGCAACCGCCGAGGCTCTCAAGTAATTACATACCGCGCACAAAAATGGAAGCATGCAGCTGCATGCTTCCATTTTTCATTTTTCAATTGCCCTGCCGCGCTGCAGACGCATGACTATATCATCCGCTGCAAGTGCGCAGATCATAATAAACACCGGGGTGAAATTCAAAAGATACCTTGATTTTGATTCCCACAGGGAGAGAAACAGTATAAGCCCCAGAACGCACATATGCAGCAGAATATCAATACCCTTGCCGCGTATGTCGTTAATTATTGCCGAGCACAGCATGGCCATATAAAGCATACACAGATAAGCCGAGGCGTAAAAGGCTGTATACTTAAAATACTGCCCTCCGGGGCTTATAAACACGCCGAATTTATGTTGGCTGAACTGCTCCAGATAATTTTCCTGAAAAAACAGACCGTCAAAGAAGGTATGGGTAGTTTTATCAAGGAGAAACTTTACATATCCCCCGAGGCCGTAGCCCTTCACTCTCTCCCGGAAGCGTTCCAAAGCGGCATTTTCTCTTTCCTCCTTTGTCTCGAAGCTAAGGGAATAGTCAACATCGCTCTGCACATAACCGCCGTCGCCGTGGCTTGCCATCATAATCCAGTGCATTTTGGGAAGCTCATAGCGCTCAGCCCGGGAATAGTCGAGCCATGGCAGCTTGTATGACAACACCGCCCAAAGCAAAACAAGAGGCAATACGCCCAGCAGCAGACAAAGCAGCTTAAATGTTTTCCGCCTCAGGGCGCCGCCGCATACAAGAACAAATATTACCAATGCAACGAATAAAACCGCAACACTCCCCTTCAGCAGCATTCCCAGAGCGGTGGAAAGACCCGCTGTGAAATACTGAATGAAAGCATTTTTCTCCGAATGCTCAGCTTCTGCCACCAGCAGCAGGGCAAGGGACATAAAGGGCATTGTCAGCGTTTCCGTGTGAAGCCTGTACGCATTTAGATAGAATGGAAGAAATGCGGCACAAAGCAGCAAAAACAGCAGAGAGGCCGCCTTGCTCCGGGCTTTTTTAACCGCCACAGCACAAAGAATAACCGACGCTGCAATAAGCATGGCACTGATTGCCGAGAGCAGAAAGTACGCATCCGGTGACCTGAGATTTACCCCGAAAACTCTGTCAAGCAATAATCCCAGAGGCACCAAAAACGCAAGATTAAATCTGGTATTTGGAAACAAAAGAAAATAATCGTGATTGGATATTCCCGAAAAGGGCGCGACCCTTGCATAGCAGTCAATACTCTGAGAAACGCGCCCGCTTTCAACAATGTCAGCCACGGAGTACCATACCACCCCGCTGTCGGAAAAGGGCTCAATGTACATTGCCTTGACGAAAAACAGCATCAGGGCGTACACAAAGAGCACCCCTGCTCCAAGGCACACAGCCCACGCCCTGTCCGATATTTCTTTTCTCCTGAGCCACAGCAAAACCCCAACGGCAGCCACAAGCCCTAAAAGTCCAAAAGCAAGGAACAGCGCGGAATTTCCGGTTTTCAGACACATTACGGCAAAAATGACCGCAAGGAAAACAAACCAGCATATATGAAATAATTTATAAAGGCCGAAGCGTCTCATTTGAGCTTACTCCCAGTCAGAATATTTCCAAGTTATTTTATATCATATCCCGTTGTTTGACAACAAAAAAGCAAAGGGAAACGCAGTCTGCGCTTCCTTTGCCTCTCACTCTATCTCAATGTTCTTTACACCGTGGCTCAGTATGATATTTATAAGCTCGTTTCGGGAATAATTGCTCTCCCCAGCCAGACGGTCAAGCTCTGCCAGAGTGTCCTCCCGTATGCGAACGGTTATCACTCTGTTACCGTCCTCTCCGCGCTTCTTGATTTTAAGGGGTTCGTTTTTCATAACATCACCTCACAATCTTTTGTAAATTATACATTGACAAAAGACAGCGAAATATACTACAATACGATTGTTGCTATAATATCGTTTTGTAATACATAGTGCTATGAAAAATTATTTCCTGAACTGGACACTTCCCATCTTGGCAGGCTTCTGTGCGGCGGCGCTTCTGTCTGTACTTCTCTGCTCTCTTAAGGAGCATGTAAAAGGGCTGCGGCTCAAAATAGGCTTTGCTCGACTTAAGCGTTATACCGGCGGTGCGATAGCAGGCATACATTATGATGTAATCCGCAAATACTGCGGAAGTCCCTGCACTGCCGCGCAAGTAGCATACGGCATAAGACTGTGCCGCTGGCAGCAGGGCATGGTAATTATTTCCCTGCTGTTTGACAAGCAGGACATATGTGTAGATGTAGACAGGCTTGAGCTGTAAAATGATCCCCCGGACAAAAGTCCGGGGGACCATTATTTGGTTTTAATGGTGCTTATCGCTCTTGTCGCCTATGCCGAAATGAAGCTCCTTCATACCTTCCACCTCGTCGCACACATCCTTAAGCGCGCACACGGAGCAGTCCGTGGACAGACCTTCAAGAATATGGGTAAGGGTGCCGGTAATGGCGTTGGCCTTCTTGGCGTAATCCTTCATTGCTGCATAGTCATAAGCAGGGTCGGTTACAAATATGACCTTGGCATTGAGCACATTGGGGTTTTTCTTGTACTCCTCGATATACCTTGCGCCGATGGCCGCAAAGCTCACGCCGCCTTTGATGGCATTGCGGCTTACGCGAACCTGCTCGCGGTGGCTCTCGGGAGACATTCTCACCATATATCCCTCGGGATATACATGGTACTTGGCAAACTCAATGTCCTTCAAGGTGCGGTAGACCACCTCATCGTCCTCATCCAGCATGCCTACGCGAAGCAGCACGATGCGGGCAAAGTCGCAGTCCCCCTTTATCTGCCCAAGGTCCGGGCCGTAGAGAAGGACCTGATCCTTCTCTACAAGCTCGCCGCTGGAGGTAAAGAGCACATAGTTTGCCGAGCCCTTGCCGGAAGCGCCCAGCTCGTAGGCCGCATCCTTCTGAAGTACAAGCTCACTGGCGCCCAGATCCTTCCACGGTTTGACCCTGTCCGGCTCCCACTCTCTGGCGGTACCGGAGGCGAAAAGCTGCTGTGTCTCTTTAATAAGGGAATTATAAAGCTCCATAGTTTAGAAGAGTATATCCACTTTCTTGCGGTCGAATATCAGGTTGACCTGCTTATAGACCCAGCCCAGCAGCTTCTGGTCAAGGTTCCAGAAATATACCACAAAGAGCACTGCGACTGTAACAAGAAGCACTTTTATGATTTTGAACAAAAACTTGATTATATCCATGGTATGCCCCTTTCGTTTAATTGCCTGTCAAAGCAATCTTCTTATTTCTTGGCCAGACCCTTCTGACGGGCGTACTCGGCAGCACCCAGAGCACCCATGAGCTGGGGGTCGGTCTTCAGCTCAACGACCTTCAGCTTCAGAACATGCTCTATGGCTTCCTTCAGACCGTCGTTCTTGGCGCAGCCGCCGGTGAGAGTGATGGAGTCGGTGGCGCCGGCCTTCTTTGCCATAACAAAGCAGCGCTTTGCAACTGCCATCTCTATG
>JAZNUQ010000016.1:0-25269 GCA_045592365.1 Candidatus Limivicinus sp.
TTATATTGTAAAATAAGGCGCCCCTGCGCCCCCAAAGGGGCGGAAACGAAATTTTTATCCCCCGGGGAGGCTTCATATTTTTTCTTTAATGTGCTAAACTCAGCTTACACTCTTATAGGAGACTTTGTCATGGATGAAAGAAACGCATGGAACCGGGTGGCCTCCGACTTCCAGCAGATACTAAAGCAGGGACAAAACGAATATAACGGCAGACTATTTGATTTTCTCACGGCAAACTGCGGCCTCAGGTCCGGAATAAGGGTTGTGGATGTGGGCTGCGGCGTGGGTAAGTACGGAATGATGCTTGCCGCCATGGGCTGCGATGTTACACTTACGGACATTTCCCCGGAAATGCTGCGCTACGCAGAGGAAAACATGTCCGCCTTCGACACGCCCTGGCGCTGTGTCTGCGGTGATTTTTCCGCAGTAAGCGAGGAGCTTGCATCCACCGGCAAATACCAGCTTGCCATCTCCACCATGTCCCCCGCCGTCCATAACAGGGACACTGTTTTGAAATTCAGCGCACTTAGTCAGGGCTGCTGCTTTCTCTCCCGTTTCAGCCGCTGGGAGCAGCCCATGCGAAGCAGACTGCTCAATTCCCTTGGTGCAGAGGCTGACACAAATTACCACAGTGAGGAAAAGGTTCTCAGGCTCATTGAGGATATCAGGTCCGCAGGCTTTGAGCCTAAGGTATGCACCGTTGACTACAACTGGTGCGATATGCGTACAGCGGAGGAAACCGCGGATTATCTGAAGCGCCGCTGCGGCCTTGCTGACAGGGAGGATGCGGAGCTTATGGAGGCTGTCCGCCCGCTGCTTGATGAAAACGGCCTTTTCGCCGACGCGGTGTACACAAAGGTTCTTTGGATTTACTGGTTTGTTTGAGGTTTTTGATATGAAAAAAATACTGTTTACTGTTTTACTTATTGCTCTTTGCCTTTCCCTCTGCGGCTGCGCTGCCGAAAGGGCGGTGGAGCCCGCCGCAGAAACGCGCATAATCACCGACGCCCTTGGCCGTGAGGTGGAGATACCCGCCGTTATTGAGCGCATCGTGCCTCTTGGCAATGCTCCCCGCATGTGTACCTATCTGGGTCTGCAGGAGCGCTTTGTCACCGTGACCCAGTCCGAAATTAGCGACAATCCCCTGATGGCCTACGGCTGGTATAATCAGGAAAGCTGGAAGGACATGTCCATCGGCGCCTCCGGCGGCTACGGCGTCATTCACCCCGAGGTCATTCTGGAGGCCGAGCCCGACCTTATAATCTGCACCTATGAGCCTGAAATTGTGGAGGACATTGTCCGCCAGACGGGGCTGCCTGTTATTGCCGTGGCTCAGGGCGAGCTTTTCGGCGAGGATTACGACCAGGCGCTTCGCATTATTGCAGAGGCCTGCGGCGTTGAGGCGCGTGCCGAGGAGCTTATTGGCTTTATCCACGGCTGCCTTGAGGACCTTGAGACCCGCTGCGCAGGTCAGACATCCCCTGAGGCTCTTGCAGCCGCCGCCACCTTCCGGGGCGGGCACGGCATTGGCGGGGTATATGTCAAATACTCTCTCTTTGATGTTATCGGTGCAAACGATGTTACCGATGAGCTTGACCGCGGCTCCTGGGGTCATGGGCTTGAGGTGGACCTTGAGCAGGTCATGTCATGGGACCCGGAATACATTTTCCTTGACGCAGGCAATGTGGGGCTGGTTCAGGCTGAAATTGAACAGATGCCGGACTATTTTGCTCAGCTCAGCGCCTTCAAGTCCGGCAGGGTTTACCAGTGCCCCAACTCCACCAGCAACTATTCAAATGTGGAAATTCCCCTTGCAAGCGCCTATTATATAGGCTCCGTGCTCTATCCCGAGGCCTTTGCGGATGTGGATTTTGAGGCCAGGGCAGAGGAGATTTTCTCCCTGTTTCTGGGGCATGAGGGTTTCTTGAGCGTGCTGCGTGAGCACGGCTATGATTATAAAAATCTTGACTTCGGAGAACTGAATGGATAAGGAACGCAGAGCCTTTGAGCAGCACTACGGCAAATTCCTGCTGAGAAAAAAGCTGTTTATTGTGATACTGGCAGCGGCAGGTGTTTTAACTGCCGCCCTTTCCGCTGCCATCGGCTCCATGCGCATCCCCCTCAGCGAGGTATTTGTCAGCATTTTCGGCGCAGGCAGCGCCAAATACAAAACGGTGCTTATGAATGTGCGCCTGCCAAGAACCGTCACCGCCATAGTCTGCGGAGCTATCCTTGCCTCTGCCGGTGCGGTGATGCAGTGCGTGCTTCGCAACCCCCTTGCCTCCGCCTCCACCCTGGGCGTGTCTCAGGGTGCGGCCTTCGGTGCAGCCTTGGGCATAATCGTTTTCGGCGGCGGTGTGATGACTGCCTCAAGCTCCTCCACTCTTGTAACAGTAAACAGCCCTTATATCGTTACCCTCTGCGCCTTTGTTTTCGGTTCACTGTCCTCTCTGGTTATTATCGGCATATCCCGGCTTAAACAGGGCGCCGGCCCCGCCGGGCTGGTTCTGGCAGGCTCTGCGCTCAGTGCTATGTTCTCCGGCGGCAGCGCTCTGCTTCAATACTTTGCCGACGATACCGCGCTGGGTGCGGTCGTATTCTGGACCTTCGGCAATCTGGGCAGCACCGGCTGGAAGGAAATTCTGTTCCTGCTTGCGGTCATGCTGCTTACCGGAGGCTTTTACATTTTCAATGCGTGGAATTACAATGCCATGACCGCCGGGGTGGATACCGCAAACAGCCTTGGCGTCAACGCGCAGGCTCTTATGCTTTCCAGCATGGCGGTCTGCTCTCTTGCGGCGGCTGCCGCGGTGTCCTTCGTGGGCATAATCGGCTTTGTGGGGCTTATCGCCCCTCATATGGTGCGCCGCTTTACCGGAAGCGACTTTCGCTTTCTTCTGCCGGGCTCCGCTCTTGCAGGCTCGCTTCTGCTGCTTTTGTCGGACATTGCCTGCCGCACAATTATAAGCCCGGTGGTTCTTCCCATTGGCGCGATACTCTCCTTTGTGGGCGGTCCCGTCTTCCTTATTCTGCTGTTTAAGGGGGATAAAGCCAATGCTTAAGGTAGAAAATCTCCATTTTTCCTACAACAAAAAGGGATCCGGGGTTCTTTCCGGGCTCAGCTTCGAGGCAGGCAGCTCTGAGCTTGTGGCTGTATTGGGCACAAACGGAGCCGGCAAAAGCACCCTTTTAAAGTGTATTGACCGCATACTCACTCCCGCCGGGGGCAAAGTGCTCATTGACGGTGAGGATGTACACCGGATGAGCAGACAAGCCATGGCTCAGCGTATCGCCTATGTGCCCCAGCAGTCCGAGGGCGGCAGCATGACAGTTTTTGACGCGGTGCTTCTGGGCCGCAAGCCCTATATTAAGTGGGATGCCACCGAGCATGACCGCAGCATCGCAAGCGCTCTTATAGAAAAAATGGGGCTGGAGGACAAGATACTCTCTCCCGTCTCCCGGCTTTCCGGCGGTGAGGCGCAGAAGGTTCTTCTGGCAAGGGCGCTGGCACAGGAGCCTAAGCTCCTTCTGCTGGATGAGCCCACCAGCAATCTCGACCCGAAAAACCAGCATCAGGCCCTGAGTCTTGTACGCAGCACCGTAAAGGAGCAGGGACTCTGTGCAGTGGCTGTGCTCCACGACCTTAATCTGGCGCTTCGCTATTGCGACCGTTTTCTCTTTATAAAAGGCAGCCGCCTTTGCTCATACGGCGGTATTGAAACCGTAACAAGCGAGCTTTTAAAGGAGGTTTACGGCATAAACGCCGATGTGATAAGCCACAAGGGGCAGACCGTCGTGGTGAATGCAGATTAAAAAACACACCGTATCATCAGATACGGTGTGTTTCTGATTAATCAGAGCTTAAATTCCTTAAGCCCCGCCCTGTGGAGGCTAAGAACGCCGATAAGCAGCATGCTCTGGGCAAAGGTGTTGACGCCTTCGGCTATCCAGTTCATGGATACCTGAGCGAAGTCCCTCGATGACAGGTAGCCCATACCCAGCATGCCCACAATTGCCAGAACGAACAGTGGGATAAGAGCCTTTTTCTTCATCTTTGCCGCAAGCACCGAAAGGACGCTGCCAATGGCAATAATGCCGATGCACATGAAGCTGACGAAAACCATCGTGCCGGCAAACAGCGCCGGAGCCGCCGCAGCGGAAAGAGCCCTGCTCTTTTTGCCAAGGCAGAGCATCAGCACCATTGCCAGCGCCGCCAGCAGAAAGCCGGTGGCCTGCATTGGCATAAAGCAGTTATTGAGGCTTGCAAAATCGCAGATATTCGCGTAGTACAGCAGCTTCCATGTGGCCTTGAAGAAGCCTGCGCAGAACACCATCAGCGTACCGGCAGAAAACATGGCAAATACGCCGCTGCTCATTTTGTTCTGCAAATCCCGCTGAAGAATTATTGCGGCGACAAGGAAAATTCCAACGGGAACATAGTCAAAAAGTGCCAGAGAAATCATCATCCGTTGCACTTCCCTTCCCGCTTCAGCTCTTGCCCTTTTCCTTGGAACGCTTGTCGTTGATGATCTTCATTTCCACCTCGGTTATCTCGGTGACGCCATGCTCCTTTGCCCATGCAACGCAGCCCTTGAGAACGGTGGGCAGGAACACACGGGGAACATTCAGTATGACCTTGAGAGCGTCATCGGTAAAGTGAACGGTGGGGTCGGTTCTGTCTGCCGCGTAGCGCACGGAGGACAGGCTTGCCTCACGCAGAGGCAGCATTTCAGCCATCAGTCTGGGGGTCTTTGCAAACCAGAAGTTCTTACTGTCGCGGTAGCCGTGGCATACCAGAACATTGGGCCAGAGCTTGCCCTTGACGCCGTTTATAATATTGTCGTGGAACTTGGGCTTCATCAGCATCTTGTCTATGCGCAGAATAAAGTGTGCGCCGTACTGGGTGGTGATGCCGTTGAAGTTCTTGTAGGGAGGAGGATAGCAGCCGTCCTGAAGCTGTCTGCCAATGTCCTCGTCTGCGTTTTCAAGATCGCTCATCCAGGTGCATTCCATGACCTGATAGGCCTCGGAAACCACCAGAGGTCTGGGGGTGGAGGGGTCTTCCTTGGCACAGAGGCCTTCCTCCAGATTGAAGCCGAAGTTCTTCATCTTCTCTGCGGGAGTGTCGCCGGGCCAGCCCTGAGCCACTATCTTCTTATTGAAGCCCTTACCAGCGGGCATGAAGTTGATGGCTACCTGCTTTCTGCCGGCAAGCAGATGCTGGGCGGTGTTGGAGGAGTTGCGTGCCTCAAGCACCATTGCGTAGTAGCCCTTGCCTGCGATATAATAGGGGAAGCACAGGGAATAGGAGCCCACGGAGGTGCTGCCGTCCTCTGCCAGAGTGGAGATGAGAACGGTGGGCATGGGGTAGTAGGAGCTGGTCTGGTAGAAATTGTCTACGATGCGAAGGTCTTTAAAGCTGCTCATTTTTAAATCTCTCTTTCCTTTTTTATTATTGAATATACCCAGATAATACCCCCTGCGCTCAGTAAAGTCAAGAACCCGACAGCACCAACGCTCTCCGCCGTCTGTATTTATCCTTTGACAAGCAGGGGCATATAGCTTAGAATTCAGCCTGAGGTGATAATATGTTTGAGAATACGAAGGCTTTTTGCAGCAGCTTTCTTGAGCTGGGCGTTCCCGGCTTTGACCTTGCAGTGTACAGGGACGGCGAATGCGTGCTGCGGCACATGGGCGGCTGCTCAGACCGGGAAAAGGGAATAGCCGTAAAGGGCGATGAGCCTTATCATCTCTACTCCTGCTCAAAGCCAATTACCTGTACCGCCGCGCTGCAGCTTTGGGAGAAGGGGCTGTTTTCCCTTGAGGACAGGCTCAGCGACTATATGCCGGAATTTGCCGAAATGTATGTGAAGACCGAAGGCGGCCTTAAAAAAGCAGAAAAGCCCATACTTATCCGTCACCTTTTTGAAATGACGGCGGGCTTTTCCTATGATTTGCAATCACCCTCCCTTGAGCTTGCCCGGCTTGAAACCGGTGGGCGCTGCCCCACCCGGGAGACGATGAGCTATCTTGCAAGGGAGCCTCTGCTCTTTGAGCCCGGCGACAGATGGGAATACAGCCTCTGTCACGATGTTCTGGCGGCGCTGGTGGAGGTGATCTCCGGCCGGAGCTTTGACAGCTTCGTTAAGGAAAACATATTCTCTCCTCTGGGAATGGACAGCGCCACATACCTTCCAGACGCTGCCATGCTAAACAGGCTTGCCCCTCAGTATCAGCGGGATTTAAGCAGCGGCATGATCCGCAACTGCGGCAAAAGCAACCGCTACCGCCTCGGCAGCGAATATGCAGCCGGGGGTGCCGGCTGTGTCGCCACGGTGGATGACTACATGAAATTCGTTGAAGCTCTGCGCAGCGGGGAAAGACTTCTGAAAAGAAGCACCGTGGAGCTTATGTGCTCTTCCCGGCTTACAGCCTCTCAGGAGCGCAGCTACTGGATGAATGTTCACCACGGCTACGGTCTGGGCGTGCGCACCCCGAGAGAGGGCAGCATTTTCACCGACTTTGGCTGGGGCGGCGCCGCAGGCGCTTTTCTGGCGGTGGATATGGAAAACAGGCTCAGCATCTATCTTTCAATGCACACCCTGTCCTCCCCGGCACAGGGCATAAGAGAGAGGGTTTATCTCCATGTGATGGCGGAGCTTATGGGCAGGGAGGACTTTGCCGCCCTAGCCGCCGATCCCTCCTTCTCCGGCGATTACAGATATACCTTCTGAAATATACGGCTGTTTGCCGCAGCGTCAAAAAAAAACACAGCGTCTCCGATTGCGAAAATCGGAGACGCTGTGTTTGTATCTTAAAGCCCCAGCACTTCATTTACAAAGTATGTAAGGGGGGAGTCGTTGTTGCTTGGTAAAATATGTTTTGCGGCAGCCAGAGCGCCGGGCTTTGCGCTGTTGGGCGCGGCGGAGACACCGGCAAGCTGCAGCATCATCAGATCGTTATTGTCATCCCCCATAACGGCAGCATCCTCAACGGATACGCCGCAGAGACGGCAAACCTCCGCAACGCCCGTCCCCTTGTTAATATCCATGCTGGTGACATCCAGCATGCAGCCTTCGGTGGTAAGAAGGTTCAGGGGAAAATGACCGAATTCGCTTCTGTACCCGTCGCCCTCAGCGGGAGAAACATCATGCCCCAGAATTTTGAACACTTCCATATCAAGTATTGCATCCGGCTCGGGCAGCTTCGACACATAGGCGCGGTCATCGGGGGCTACAAGGGCATTGTACTCCGCCAGCATTTTGAAGCCCTCTGCTCCCTCGGAATGACGTGTTTTGGCATTATTCCGACACCGTGGCAATCCGCAACAGCTCCCCTTGTCAGGGGAGCTGTCAAAACGGAGTTTTGACTGAGGGGTAGTAAAAAGACAAGCACTTTTGCCCGCAGCAATTATGCTGTGCGGCAGGAGCAAGCCCCTGCCCTACAACAAAGCCGTAGGGGCGAACTGTGTTCGCCCGGGTTATGGCGGGGAGATGCGCAAAAGCCTCCCCTGTGTAAGGGGAGGTGGCTTGAGCGAAGTAAAAGCCGGAGGGGTTGTGGACATGGAGAGCCAAGACAATCCCTCAGTCACGGCTGCGCCGTGCCACCTCCCTTTGCACAAGGGAGCCTTACGGATTCCCGCGGTCGCTTCGCTCCCTCGGAATGACGGGTTTTGGCATTACCCCGGCGCTGTGGCAATCCGCATCTACATGATGAGAACTTTCTGCGAAAAAAGAAGGAGCTCACCTTTCGGTGAACTCCTTCTTTTTTATGCGCCTGTTTTATATCAGCAGAATTCGCTGCCGGGTACTTCGATAACGATATCGGAAAGGGGGAAGCTGGAGCAGGGGTGGATATAACCGTTCACGGTGTCTGCATAGCGGCGGCCGTCATTGTCCTCGGGGATGTACACATCGCCCTCAATGAGTCTGGAGCGGCACCAGCCGCACTCGCCGCTGCGGCAGCGGGAGGGGGCGGGAATGCCTGCACGCTCAATTGCCACCAGTATCGGCTCGTCGGCAGAGGCAACGGCAGTATAGGTCTTGGCATACTGCTTGACCGTCAGCTTGAACTGCTTGCCGCGGCAATCGGCAGGGTAGTCCTTCTCATTCCATACCGTCTTGGTAACGCCCAGCAGGTGGTTGCGGGTGAACTGGGGAGCAAGACCCAGAACAGCAAGCTGCTCGCGCTCGTAATAGAACATTGCGGAGGGGCCGCAGACAAACACGCTGGCCTCCTCGCCGCCGTACTTTTTAATAATATCGGCGGTTATAAAGCCGTATTCATAGCCCTCGACCTTTTCATCGGACAGCACATGAACAACCTTTATGCGGGGGCAGGCCTCGGACAGCGCCTCAAACTCCTTGCGGAACAGAATGCTCTTCTCATCTCTGCTGCCAAAGATAATGGTAAGGTCCATATCTTCAATGCCGTCTGCAACAGCGTTTGCCATGGCAAGGAAGGGAGTTATGCCGCTGCCGCCGGCAAGACCGACTATATGGCCCCGATCTCTCAGAGGCTCGTAATAGAAATCACCCTGAGGGCCGGATATGGTCACCTCGGTGCCGACTTCCCAGTTGGACAGGATCCAGGAGCTGGCAAAGCCGTCAACGGTGTTGTTGCGAACGGTGATGGCACAGATACCCTCTTTGGTCTTCTTGGGAGAATAGCACAGAGAATAGGGTCTGGTAAGCACACTGTCGCCTATCTTAAGAGAGACGCTGACATACTGACCGGCTCTGAACCATGCGGCGGCAGTGCCGTCGGTCTTCCTCATAACGAAGGTCTTTGCGTCTGCGCCCTTGTGCTCAATGATCTCAACAATGGTCATCTGCTGCACTTCGGGATGCAGAGCCTTTGCCTTCTGATTGGTGCGGAACTCATATTTGATCTCCGCAGCCTCGGAGGCCTGAATTGCCTTTTCACGCACACGGGTCTGGCGCATATAAACGGACATATCAAGTCCCTGGAATTTAGGGAATCTCTGGTCAAAAGGCATCACTTTGCGCCTCCTTCCTTCTCCATTTCGCGGAGTACGATCTTAGCAAACATATCGCCGACAATGTAAGTGGAGCTGTAACCGTCACCCTGGGGGCCTGCGGCGCCGATGGGACGCAGGTGCTTGATGGGATAGTCGCTGCCTATCATCATCATACGGGCCATCATAGCATCCCAATCCTTGGCCTCATAGCCGTAAACACAGCCTTCGGGGTTGCCGGTGTAGCGGGCCATGGTCCAGGGCGTGGCAACGCACATTTCTTCCACATAGGGGGCTATATCAATGCCCATCTTGTCCTTCATGTCCTGCATCATGCGTGCGGCGATCTTGTTCTTGGTGGCCACATAATCCTCCACCTCAACATCGCCCCAGACATCTGCGCCGTACATGCTGGTGAAGCTGAGGGCGCAGCAGCCCTCGGGAGCAAACTTGGGATTGAGAACGCTCTGACATACCATGATGGAGAAGTTGTTCTTGTCCATGGTCTTCATTTTCTCGTATTCCTTCACGCTGTCTGCGGTGTCACACATAAATACGGTGTAATCCTTTATGCCAAGCTCTTCCGCAGTCTTGGAAAGGCCGAAGTATGCAACAAAAGCGCGGCCGGAGAATTCACGGGCATTTGCCAGCTTCTTTTCGCGCTCGGGCACCAGTGCCTTGGGCACCATTTTGCCGTAAACAATATGGGGATTGATGTTTGCAAGGACCTGATCGCAGTAAATGTCGCCTCTGTTGGTGCGTACACCGCAGCACACATCGCCGTCAAACAGGAACTCCTCTGCACGGCAGTTGGTCCAGAACTCGCCGCCCAGCTCACGGAAGCGCTCCACAATGGCGGTGGAGATCTCGTGGGCGGTATGGGTGGGCATGTAGGGCTTCTTGTCCACATACTTGACCACCATGGCTATGTAATGCAGCCATGCGCAGTGGTCGGCATCGATCGCATAGTAAGACCAGTAGTTGTTGAGAATATCTCTTGCGCGGAGGGGCATCTCAAGCAGCTCATAGACCTGAGTGACGGACAGGGCGCTGGCTCTCAGGAAGTTGGGGAAGCGTCTTGCCACTTCGGCGGGGTCAGCCTTTGCACCCATGCGGGAGGTGTACTCAAGACCGGTGAGAGTTTCCTCGCACAGCTCAAAGAAGCCTTCAACGCTCTTGCGGCTTTCGGGAACATATTCCACGGTCTTTTCAATAAATTCTCTTATACCGCAGGGCAGGGTCACATCCATGGGCTCGCCGTTATCCGACCAGTGGGAAATAAGGCGGTAGCACTCGGGGATCTCTATCCAGTCTACCTTGACGCCCAGCTTGTTGAACAGGCGGCGGATGGAGCCGGGATTCTCCTCCGAGCCAAGGTCGCACAGCTCATGGAGGGAGGGGTCGAACTCAAAGCGACCGCGGCGGAAGCTGGAGGCAACACCGCCGGGGAGGTTGTGCTGCTCGATGAGCAGGGTCTTTTTCCCGCCGTAGGCCAGGCGCAGTGCCGCCACAATACCGGCGTTGCCCGCACCGACTACGACGCAATCAAAGTCTTTCATAAGGCATTCCTTTCGCTTGAATATATTTAAAATATTTTTTCGGAATTTAAGTTACAGCCGCCAAAAAACTTGGCGGCTGTATATGGTTTGCCGACTTACTTTGCCTGCTTTCTGGCTGCAAGCATAGCCATCATGCCCTCAACTGCGCGGGCCTTATCCTCAGAGCCGCAGCAGTATGCGGACTGAGCATGCTCGAACAGGAGGCCGGCCTGCAGATTTTCGTCTGCCACATTGACGCCCTTCTTTGCGAAGGTAACGGCAGCGTGGGGATTTCTGACGAGGATCTTGGCAAGCTTCATTGCGCGGTCAAAGAGATTTTCAAGAGGAACGACCTCTTCAACAAGGCCGATTCGCAGAGCTTCCTCGGCTTCGATTTCCATGCCGGTCATAAGCAGGCGCTTTGCCTGACCCATACCAACAATGCGGGTCAGTCTTGCGGTACCGCCGCAGTCGGGGGACAGACCCAGACATACCTCGGGCAGAGAGAAGCGGGCATTGTCCGCTGCTATGCGGATGTCGGTTCCCAGGATCATCTCGAAGCCGGAGCCGGTGCAAAGACCCTGTACTGCGGAGATGACGGGATAGGACTGGGTCTGCCAGAAGCCGTAAAGCCCCTGCATCCAGTAGACCTTTCTGATGACGAGCTGAGAGTCGATCTTCTTCAGGTAGTTAAGGTCAATGCCGGAGGAGAAGCTCTTGCCCTCTGCGCAGATGATCAGGCAGTGAAGATCTTCCAGAGTGGCCAGATAATGCTGGAACTCATCCAGCTCCACATAGAAGGCCTCTTCAAAAATATTGTAGGGGGGGCGGTTGAGCTTAAGGACGCCTATGCCCTTTTCCTGGGTATATACTAAGTATTTTCCTTCTTTCATTTGTTTGCAACCTTTCATTGGTCTGCGCCCAGGCCGAAGCCCGGGCGCGGATTAGTATTGGCTTTATCGGATGTTATCAGCCGTTCTTCTTTGCGTACATCTCTGCCATGGCCCTGCGGTCCATCTTGCCGACGGCGGTACGGGGCAGGGACTCCACGAACTCGTATGCTACGGGGATCTTGTAGGGAGCCAGGGACTGGCGCAGGAAGGCCTCTGCCTCTGCAGCGTCCATAGTCTCGCCGGGATTGAGAACGATAAAGAGCACGGGGGCTTCGCCCTTGGTGGGGTGCTTGATACCGAATGCGCAGGCTTCCTTGACCTTGGGATTGGTGTGCATTACCTCGTCAATGTCACGGGGGAATACGTTGAAGCCGTTAACAATGATAATATCCTTTTTACGGTCAAGGATGAAGATATAGCCTTCCTCGTCAATGGAGGCGATGTCACCGGTGTGCAGCCAGCCGTTGCGGATGGTTGCTGCGGTTTCTTCGGGCTTGTTCCAGTACTCCTTCATGACCTGAGGACCGCGGCAGATAATTTCGCCTGCCTCGCCGACGGGCATGACCTTGGTGCCGGTGGCTGCATCAACGATAAGAATTTCCGTATCGGTCATTGCAAAGCCGACGCTGCCCACCTTGCCCTTCCATGCGGGGTTGGCGGTGAGGATGTTGGAGGTTTCGGACATGCCGTAGCCTTCGATGAAGATGGGGGTCTTTGCAAGGCGCTTGAACTCCTCGATAACTGCCACGGGAGTGGGAGCGGAGCCAACGAACACGCCCACAAGGCTGCTGATGTCAACGGTGCCGGCCTTGACGCCTTCATCGTTGATAAGACCGATCAGCATTGCGGGAACGGCGGCGAAGATATTGGGCCTGTTCTTTGCGATCTCAGCCAGAAGTGCATCGGGCTTGGGCTGGGGGATAAGGCAGATGGAGCCGCCGGTTGCAAGGCAGACACCAACGTTGAAGTTAAAGCCGTAAACATGGTTCAGAGGAACTGCGGCCAGAGTACGGTAATCCTCCTGCTTCAGTGCGGTATAGCCCAGAGTGGACACAACGGCACAGCGCAGGTGCATGGAGTAGCACATGTAGTTGGTCAGGACACAGCCCTTGGGAACGCCGGTGGTACCGCCGGTGTACTGCAGACGGACGGGATCGTCGGGACCGCCCACATAGTCGGGCTCGGTGTTGGGGTGAGTGCCGACCAGCTGGTTAAAGTCATACAGACCCTCAACCTCGGGCAGCTCGACCTTGCCGCTGGGAAGCTGGAAGGCTATTACGCGCTTGATGCTGCTTTCGGGATCCTGCAGCAGGGCAATTGCCTTGGGAGCAAAAGCGGCCATAACAACGACGGTCTCAGCGGTGCAGTCATTGAACTGGTACTTCAGCTCGGGAACGGTGTACAGGGGGTTTGCGGGAACTTCGATGGCGCCCATCTTCCACACTGCATGCATGGCCATAACATACTGGGGTACGTTGGGAGCCATAACAGCGATACGGTCGCCTGCCTTAATGCCCAGGTCGATAAATGCATTTGCCAGACGGCGGGCAACATCGTTCACATAGCCGTAAGGTATCTGCATATCGCCCATGAGCAGATAGGGCTTCTGAGGCTGCTTCTCTGCCCAGTAGTTAAACCAATATTTCAGAGGCTTGTCAGGGTAGTCAAAGGTCTCGGGGGTCTCCTTGTCGTACGATTTTGCCAGAATAGCCTTCAGTTTTACTACTTCTTCCTCAAATACCTGCAGATAGCTGAGATCTTCCATAATGGTTCCTCCTTGATGTAAAAAAATAATTTGTATTTTTACCGCCGCAGGGCGGTTCGTTCACATACTTATTTCTGGCTGCTCACATAGGTCTCGGAGCTTCGTATCAGTCTGTTCATGGCCGCCTGCGCGTCACCGCGTATAATGTCCGACAGGTACTTCTTGGCAAGACGCACATTGGGCACGGGACCGAATTCCTGTATTGAGCTTTCCCAGAAGCGGATGATGATGGGCTTGAACTCGTTGAGCAGCGGCGGGAAGAACTCATTGCCGCTGAAAACACATATGCTGCGCTGATAGAGGAAAAGCAGCTCCGCCAGCCGGGAAATGTTCACCTCCCGCTCCTGCGCTTCCTCTTCGGCCTTTATTGTAAGAGCCTCAAGCTGCTCTATCATCTCGTCGTCATGGTTGAGCGCCAGCTTTTTAAGAGCGGTGCCCTCCACGGCTATCCTGAATTCAAAGAAGGACTGTATCTGGCTGCTGCTCATGCGCCCGCCGTTATACTGAATAAGGGAATTTATAGCCTCAAGGCTGCCCGTTATCCTGTGATCCAGCACGAAAGCGCCGCAACGGGGCTTTATCTCTATAAAACCCTTTTTCTCCAGAGCCACAAGGCCGGCGTGGATAACGGTTTTGCTTATCTTGGTCTCCTCCTGAAGCTGCCGCTCGGAGGGCAGCTTGTCTCCCGGGCGGAGGTGACCGGAAAGTATCTGCTGTTCTATTTTATTAATGAAAAGCTCCTCTAAGGTTGGAATTGCTATCTCACCAATAAACATAATTACCTCTTGTTCCGACCAGTTTACCGTGCGTCAAAAATTAGACACTCCGCAAAGCGATACTCCGTTGCTTACCAGTATATAACCAAGTAGACAAAATATCAAGCATTATTTTTTCTTTCTTTCAGCACATTAACAATATTTTTATAAATATCTTCTTGAAAAACAGATGTATCCGTGATAGAATTTAAAGGCTGGTCGGAACAGATTGTGTTCTTTTGCCGCTTAGTATGTTAAAACTTTAATAACAGATAAACCTTTTTAAACACGAAAGGAGCAAGCATGGAGAAAACAATTCGCAAACTGGCCGTTGTCGGCGCAGGCACCATGGGTGCCGCCATCGCCGCGTGCGGCGCAAGAGCAGGACTTGATGTGGTCCTGATGGTAAGAGGCAAGGGCGAGGAATCCGGCAGGGTCCGCGCTGCAAAGGCCGTTGAAAACATCATCAAAAAGGGTGAGATGAAGGGCACCGACGCCCTCCGCATCAAAGCCTCACTTGTAGGCGCGGACATGGAGAAGGACGCTGCAATGCTGGCTGACTGTGACCTTGTCATCGAAGCCGTGGCGGAAACGCTTTCCATCAAGCGCAGCACCATGGAGTTTATCTTCTCCAACTGTGCCGAGCACACCATAGTCGGCACCAATACCTCCAACATTTCCATTGCCGACATAGCAGAGAATTTCCCCGCTCAGTGGCAGGAGCGCTTCATGGGTATTCACTTCTTTAACCCCGTGCGCTTCATGGACCTCGTTGAGCTTATCCCCCACACCCTCACCAAGGAGAGTAATGTAAAGCTGGTCAAGGCTCTTATAAACGACCGCTACGGCAAGAGCCCCATTGTCTGCAAGGACGCTCCCGGATTTATCGCAAACCGCATCGGCTCCATGGCCATCACCGCCGCTGTCAACGCGGTGCAGGATTTCGGCTACCCCGTGAACAAGGCGGACGCTCTCACCGGCGACCTTATCTTCCGTCCCAAGCAGGGCGCCTTCAAGCTGCTGGATCTGGTGGGTCTGGATATAGCCGAGCACACCTGCGACTATCTGAGCACCGCTGAGATACCCGAATGCGAAAAGCCCTACCGCAACAAGCCCGCCATTCTTACCGACATTGTCTCCAGAGGCTATCTGGGTGACAAGACCCGCGGCGGCTTCTATAAGAAGGTAAAGGGCGCAAAGGGCCCCGAGCGCTTTATGTGGGACTACGAAAAGGGCGAGTATGTCCCCACCGAGAGAGTTACCGTTGAATCCATCGCCGGCATAAAGGACAAGCGTGAGAGGCTGCGGGCAATGCTCTTTACCCAGCTTCCCGAAAGCGACTTTGTGCGCCGCGTTGTGCTTGAGCCTCTGTGGCTGGCAATGACCATCTGCGACGAGATAAGCTACGGCTTCAAGGATATTGACACCGCAATGCGCGGCGGCTACAACTGGACCAAGGGTCCCTTTGAGATAATCGACCTTCTGGGTGCAGCCGATGTATTTGCCCTTATGAAGGAAAAGGGCTTTGAGGTTCCCGCATGGGCAGAGGAAAAGATTGCTGCCGACGGCGGCTTCTATGCCGGCGCCGCAGCTGCCGCCTATGTAAAGAGCGCAGCAAAGGCTCCCGTCGTTCTCAGCAATGACGATGCCGTTCTTACCGACATCGGTGACGGCGTTGCCTGCTTCTCTCTCAAGACCAAGGCCAACACCTACACCATCCCCGCAGGCGAGCTGCTGCTTGCCGCAGCGCAGGAGGTTGAAAGCAGTCAGGCCTTCAAGGCCATGATAGTTTCCAATCCCGGCCCCAATTTCGGCGCAGGCGCAAACCTGATGGCAGTTCTCGGTGCAATCACCACCGGCCAGTTTGACGCTCTCGAAGCCGGCGTAAAGACCTTCCAGGATGCAAACATGGCTCTCAAGTATCTGAAGAAGCCCGTTGTTGTTGCAGCACAGGGTCAGGCTCTGGGCGGCAGCGCAGAGCTGGTGCTCCACGCAGGGCGCGTTGTTGCCCATCAGGAGCTGTACGCAGGTCTGGTTGAGATAGGCGTAGGTCTGGTTCCCTCCGGCGGCGGCTGCAAGGAGCTGCTGTTCCGCGCCACCGAGGGTCTTAAGTACGGCCAGA
The DNA here is from genome assembly GCA_045592365.1 of Candidatus Limivicinus sp. Taxonomy (GTDB): domain Bacteria; phylum Bacillota; class Clostridia; order Oscillospirales; family Oscillospiraceae; genus Limivicinus. Next base: position 16,051 of record JAZNUQ010000016.1, read on the forward strand.
TGGCAAAGATAATCTCCGCAATAGACGGCATCGTTCTTCCCGTGGCACAGGCCTCTTACAGCATGAGCGCAGACGACGCTTTCCGCACCGGCTATCTGCGCCGGGGCGATATAATCGTTCCCAAGTTTGCTGATGTTCCCGCAAAGGCCAAGGTCTACGCCTCCGCCCTTGCCGACTGCGGCTGGCTGCCTCCCGCAAAGTACACCGTCACCGCCGCAGGCGAAAACGGCTACACTCACCTGATGGCCACCGTCAAGGTCATGCTGGACGGCCGCATGATGACCCCCTATGACGCCGTTATAGTTGAAAAGCTGGCAAAGATATTCAGCGGCGGCGACGCTCTTGCAGGCGAGCAGATCACCGAAGAGGATGTTCTGTATCTGGAGCGCAAGGCCTTTATGGAGCTGGCGCACAATGAAAAGACCGTTGAACGCATCAAGGGCATGCTCACCACCGGCAAGCCCGTAAGAAACTAAGGAGGTAATGACATGGAGCTTAAAAACGCTGTTATAGTAGCCTACGGCCGCACCGGCATAGCCAAGGCCGTAAAGGGCAGCCTCCGTTACACCGGCTGCGTGGATTTCGGCTCTCAGGTGCTCAAGGGCATACTGAAAAAGTGGCCCCAGATCGATCCCGCTCTCGTTGAAGACCTTATCTGCGGCTGCGCCATTCCCGAGGCCGAGCAGGGTCTGAACATAGGCAGACTTCTGGCCGACTCCTCCGGCTTCCCCCTGACCACCGCAGGTCAGACCGTCAACCGCTTCTGCTCCTCCGGCCTTCAGTCCATTGCCAGCGCCGCCAACGCCATTATGGCAGGCCAGGCCAAGTGCATCGTGGCAGGCGGCCTTGAGAACATGAGCAAGATCCAGATGCATCAGGTTGCAATCATTCCCGACAGCGCCAGCTTCGGCGCATATCCCGACAATTTTACCACCATGGGCAACACCGCAGAGAATGTGGCCGCAAAGTACGGCATCACCAGAGAGCAGCAGGACCTCTTCTCTCTTGAGAGCCATCAGAAGGCCTGCGCCGCTCTTGCGGAAAACAAGTTTGAAGACGAGATCATCCCCGTTGTGGCCAAGGTTCCCTGCCGCAACGAGGACGGCACCCCCGGCTACAAGGAAATCACCTTCGCCACCGACGAGTGCCCCAGAGCCGACAGCAGCATGGAGGCGCTCGGCAAGCTCAAGCCCATCTTCCGCATGGGCGGCAGCGTCACCGCCGGCAACTCCTCCCAGATGAACGACGGCGCAGCCTTTGTCGTTATGATGGAGGAGGAGTTTGCAAAGCAGCAGGGTCTCAAGCCTCTGGCAAGATTTGTCAGCTTTGCGGTGCGCGGCGTGCATCCGGCATACATGGGTCTGGGCCCCATCGAGGCCATTCCCAAGGCACTTGAGATCGCCGGGCTCAAGCTGGAGGATATTGACCTTATCGAGCTCAACGAGGCCTTCGCCTCCCAGTCTCTGGCCTGCATACAGGAGCTGGGTCTTGATAAGGACAAGGTCAATGTCAACGGCGGCGGCATAGCCTTCGGTCATCCCCTTGGCTGCACCGGCGCATACCTGACCATGAAGCTCATGGGTGAGCTTAAGCGCAGAGGCGGCAGATACGGTCTTGTCTCCATGTGCATCGGCGGCGGCATGGGTGCTGCCGGCATATTTGAAATGCTTGATTAATTTATAGGGAGGAATTATACAATGAAAACCAGAATTACCGAACTGTTTGGCATTAAATATCCCATTATCTGCGGCGGCATGCTGTGGGTGACCGACGCTAAGCTCTGCGCCGCCATTTCCGAGGCCGGCGGTCTGGGCTGCATCACCGCAGACCAGCACACCAGCGGCGAGGGTCTGAGAGAGGCCATCCGCGAGGTCAAGGCTCTCACCGACAAGCCCTTCGGCGTAAACATCACCCTTATGCCCTCCTTCCGCATTACCGAGGAGGTATTTGACGACTTCTTCAAGGTCTGCGCAGAGGAGAAGGTTGCAAACATCGAGGTCTCCGGCATGTTCGCAACCAAATATATCCCCATGCTCCACGAGGCCGGGGTAAAGATCTGCCACAAGGTGGGCGCTGTCCGCCACGCAGCCAAGATCGAGCGTCTGGGCTACGACGCGGTCATCGTTGCCGGTGTTGAGGAGGGCGGTCACCCCCTGAACGACAATGTTGCCACTTCCGTTCTGCTGCCCAAGGTTGCAGAGACCGTGAAGATTCCCATTCTTGCCACCGGCGGTATGGTTGACGGCAAGTCCATGGCCGCTGCCCTCTGTCTGGGCGCAGACGGCATAATGATGGCCACCCGCTTCATGGCCTCCGATGAATGCTGGATACACGACAATATAAAGAGCTGGATATGCGAGCTCAACGAGACCGATACCGAGCTTTTCTGCTCCTCCATCCTGCAGGCACGCGGCGTAAAGAATGCCGTTGTAGCCGAGGTCAACGAGCTTGAAAAGGGCGGTAAGGAGAACATGTCCGCCATCGTCAGAGCAACCTCCGGCAAGCGCCTCAGAGTGGCTCTTGAAAACGGCGACAGAGACGGCGCCGCCTTCCTGCTGGGTCAGAGCATCGGCCGCATCCACGAGGTCAAGAGCGTAAAGGACATTATCGAGGACTGCGTAAAGGTCTGCAAGGAGACTCTCCGCGCCAAGGTCGAGTTGCTTGACTGAGAGGTGCATTATGGAGAAAACCCCTCTTTACAGAGTTGAAAACGGTGTTGCATGGATAACCATGAACAGCCCCGAAACCCTCAACTCCTTCACCCCCGAGCTTATCCACGAAATGATGGAGGCCTTTGACAAGGCCGAGGCAGACAGCAGTGTAAAGGCCATCGTTCTCACCGGTGAGGGCCGCGCCTTCACCTCCGGCGGCAACCTTATGGAGCTTGCCGAGATGAACAAGGACAGGCTGCGCGCCATCTACGATGTAGACTCCACCGCAGACATGGTCTATCGCCTTTACAGCATCAAAAAGCCCGTTATCGGCGCAGTGAACGGCCCCGCCTTCGGCGCCGGCATCGCCACCGCCATGGCCTGTGACATTATTATCGCCTCCGAGTATGCCCAGTTCGGCTACTCCTTTACCGGTCTGGGCTTCTGCCCGGACAGCGGCGCCACATGGTTCCTCGCCCAGAAGGTGGGCTACAACAAGGCAGCCGAGATACTTTTCTCCGCCAAGACCCTGAAGGCAGACGAGCTTCTTGAGCTGGGTCTTGTAAACAGCGTGGTTCCCATGGAGCAGTTTGCCGCCGCAGTGAAAAAGACTGCCGAGCGCATTGCAGCCGGCCCCTCCGTGGCTCTCATGCTCCAGAAGCGCGTGCTTAGAAATGCCGTCAGCTCCACCTTTGAGCAGAACAAGGACTTTGAGGCTATCGCTCAGATATTCGCCTCCCAGACCGACGACTGCGCCGAGGGTCTCCGCTCCGCTCTGGAAAAGCGCAGACCTCAGTTCAGCGGCAAATAAAAATCAAAAGACCCTCCCCATTACGGGGAGGGCTCTTTGGAACGGAGTATCTATGAATTGGCAGACTGATTATTATTCCAAATTCAAAACCGCAGAGGAAGCGGTGCAGATAGTGAAGTCCGGCGACACCGTGGTTTACGGTGAGTTTGTAATGGTTTCCCGCTATCTGGACAAGGCTTTCGCCCAGCGTGTGCCCGAGCTTGAAAACATACTTCTCAGAGCCACCACCTGTCCCTTCCCTCCTGCCGCAGTTATGGCAGACCCTAAGATGGAGCATCTGATGTATAACGACTGGCATTTCTCCCCCGCCAGCCGCAAGCTCTTTGACCATGGGCTGTGCCGCTATGTACCCATGAACTATCACGAAGGCCCCCATACCATTGAGCGGGGCTTTATAGGTGATATAAATGTTGCCATGCTGATGGCCTCTCCTCCCGATGAAGACGGCTATCTGAGCCTTGGCCCAAGCTGTTCCATCACCCCCGCTTATATAAAGCACGCCAAGCATATTATCGTTGAGGTAAACGAAAGCGTGCCCATCTGCTACGCAAGCGACAGCGGCAAGCTGCATGTCTCTCAGGTCGATACCTTTGTTCAGGGTCCCAACTGGCCTCTCATTGAGGTTCCCACCGCCCCCGCCACCGATGTGGACAGGAAAATAGCCGAGCTTGTGGTAAGCCTTGTGGAGGACGGCTCCTGCATCCAGCTGGGTATCGGCGCGATGCCTAACGCCGTGGGCTCCCTTATTGCCGAGGCGGGCTTCAAGGATCTGGGTGTTCATACGGAGATGCTTTGCGACGCCTATGTGACCATGGCTGAGTCCGGCTGCATCACCAACAAGTACAAGACCACCGACCCGGGCAAGATAGTCTATACCTTTGCCACCGGCACCAAGAAGCTCTATGACTTCCTTGACGGCAACAAGGACTGCATGATAGCCCCTGTTGACTATACCAATGACCCCTTTATCATAGCTCAGAACGACAAGATGGTTTGTCTCAACAACGCCCTTGAGGTTGACCTTTACGGTCAGGTTGCATCGGAAAGCTCCGGCATCCGCCAGATTTCCGGCACAGGCGGTCAGCTTGACTTTACCATCTCCGCCACCCGCTCCAAGGGGGGCAAGGGACTTATCTGCCTTTCCTCCACCTATACCGACAAGGAGGGCAATCTCCAGTCCAGAATCCGCCCCACCTTTGACCCGGGCACCATTGTCACCGTGCCCCGCAGCTACTGCCCCATTGTTATAACCGAGTACGGCATTGCGGATATGCGCGCAAAAACCACATGGGAGAGGGCAAAGGCTCTTATAGATATTGCCCACCCGGATTTCAGAGAAGAGCTTACGCAGCAGGCAGTGAAGCTGCATCTGTGGGACATCAGGTCACACTGATAAAGGAAAGGAAACTGTTATGGAAAGAAAAATCGAAACCAGAATTACCAAGCTGCTGGGCATTGAGCGCCCCATACTCTGCGGCGCAATGCAGTGGCTCACCAAGGCCGAGCTGGTTGCCGCCGTGTCAAACGCAGGCGGTCTGGGCGTAATGAGCTCTGCCAGCTTCCCCAACGCCGAGGCTCTCCGTGAGGAGATAAAAAAGACCAAGACCCTCACCGACAAGCCCTTTGCGGTAAACCTGACCCTTATGCCCTCTCTTGCTCCCCCCGACTACCCCGCCTACATTCAGGTCTGCATTGAGGAAGGCATAAAGATAATGGAGACCTCCGGCCGCGCTCCCGAGGCTTATATGGAGCAGATGAAGGGCGCAGGCATGATAGTCATCCACAAGTGCACCATCGTAAAGCACGCTCTCAAGGCTCAGGCCATCGGCTGTGACGCCGTTATTATCGACGGCAACGAGGCTGCCGGTCATGTGGGTGAGCACAGCGTAGGCTCCATGGCTCTGTGGCCCGCAGCCGTTGACGCTCTGGACATTCCCGTTATCGCCTGCGGCGGCGTAGGCGACGGACGCGGCCTTGCGGCAGCCCTTATGCTGGGCTGCGAAGGCGTAACCGTGGGTACCCGCTTCTTCCTGTCCAAGGAGGCTCCCGCTCTTGCCGCCGGCAAGGAGATGGTTGCAAACTTCGTGGACGAGACCAGCACCATTCTGGTCATGCGCCGTTTCCAGAACACCACCCGCGTTCTCAACAACGGCCTTGCAGCCAAGGTCTACGAGCTTGAGACCTCCGGCGCTCCCTTCCCCGAAATCGCCCCCTATGTATCCGGCCGCAGGCTGAAGACCGCCTTCGACACCGGCAATCTGGAGGACGGCGTTCTCACCATCGGTCAGATAAGCGGCATCATCCATGATGTCCTCCCCGTAAAGGAAATAATGGACAAGATGATGGCCGAGTGCTTCGCCGTAATGGGCAAGTATCTTGGCTGAGCAAAACAGATATAAAAAATGTGCAGTCTTATGACTGCACATTTTTTTACGCCAGCTCCTTATTCTTCCTGTAAACGCTTATAAGGCAATCCATAAGCGCCGCCCTGAAGCCGTTCTTTTCAAGCTCCCTCAGCCCCACGATGGTGCTTCCGCCGGGGGAGCAAACAGCATCCTTCAGCGCTGCCGGGTGCTGCTTTGTCTCAAGGTACATTTCGGCAGAGCCGCTCATGGTCATTGCTGCATATGCCATCGCCTTCTCCCAGGGTATCCCGCAGCTGACCGCGCCCTCCGTCAGAGCCTCGATCATCATATACATATAGGCAGGTCCGCTGCCGGAAAGGGCACTGACCGCGTCGATAAGCCGTTCCTCCACAGGGTCAACAAGGCCGCAAAAGCTCATATCCCCCAGCCAGTCCTCCAGAGCCTCTTTCTCCACAAGCTCATTGCAGCAGTAGGCAACTATGCCCTTGCCCACCGAAACGGGGGTATTTGGCATGATGCGTATAACAGGCAGCTTGTCCCCGGCGTATTTTTCTATCTTCTTCACCTCAACACTTGCCGCCATCGAAATAAGCATGGGCTTTTTCTCCTGCAGTACGGGGCGAAGCTCCCTGAGCACTTCCTCCACCATGTAGGGCTTCACAGCGATAAAAATTCTGTCGCACTCCGAGGCTATCAGCTCATTTGAGGCATACTTTATGCCAAGCTCCTCCGCCAGAGCGCGGCCTTTGCCGCTGCGGTCGCTGAGATATATGCTTTTTGTGGCGCGGCTCAATGCTCTTGCCACGGCGCCGCCCATGCTGCCGCAGCCTATAAATCCGTATTTCATCTTATAACCCCCTTTTTAACTATTTTAACACCGGCCAGCTCCCCAGTAAAGAAAAAATCAGACCCCGGATTGGGGTCTGATTGTATTTCAGTTGTTTTCAACGAACAGGTGCTTGCCTGCCAGGCAGACAGGGCACTCAAAATCTTCGCTTATATCTTCCCACTTGGTGCCGGGAGCAATGCCCAGCTCCTCATCGCCGAGAGCTTCATCGTATTCCCAGCCGCATACATCGCACACATATTTCATGCTGCTCTCCTCCTTTGTATCTGTATGAAGCCGATATCACAGCTCGGTTTTCCACAGTCCGTGGAGATTGCAGTAGGCATATACTGCCTCGGCCTTGTCACCGCCCAGATTGAATACCACATTGGGCTGCTGACCGGGCTTGAGGTACTTGCGCTGACCGCCCTTGTCGGTCTTAACATAGACCCACTCGATGAAGTGCTCATCCACCATGGGGTGATCGACGCTGCCTACATTGACGGTGACCTCATCGCCGTTGACGCTTACGCTGGGGATGTGCTTTTCGCCGCTGGCCTCAACGGTGTTGGGGACAAGCTCGTCCATTTTCTGACCGCAGCAGAAGGGCTTTACGCCGGCGTCCTTTACCATCTCAACTATATTGCCGCAGTGTGCGCATACATAAAATCTGGTGTTGTTCATTTTGTTACCTCCGTAATTTAATTTATTGTTAAGTATTTTGTTTTTTGTTTCCTTGTGATTGTATAATAGCAGATGAGAAATTATACTTCCGTGATTTTATCACATAAAACGCGATTTGATATATAGAACCGGGCGGGCAATCAGAGATTGTAGTATTTCTCAAACTCCGCCGGATGGGGAATGGCTGCAAGCTGTCTGCTTTCGGCGCGCTTTGCCTTTATGAAATTGCGCAGAAGCTCTTCAGGGAACACTCCGCCCCGGGTAAGGTATTCGTGATCCCTTTCAAGGCAGTCAAGAGCCTCGTCCAGAGAGACGGGCAGACCCTGGAGTCTGGCCTTTTCCTCCTCAGGCAGATTGTAAAGGTTCATATCGTAGGGCCCCCAGCCGTTGGCATGAGGGTCAATTTTGTTCTTCACACCGTCAAGCCCCGCCATAATGATGGCTGCATAGCAGAAATAGGGATTGCAGGTGGCGTCGGGGTTGCGAAGCTCAAAGCGGCGCTTGTCCGGGCTCTTTGCGTAGGCGGGAATGCGTATGACGGCGCTGCGGTTGGAAGTGGCGTAGCCCACGGTAACAGGCGCCTCAAAGCCCGGCACAAGGCGCTTGAAGGAGTTGGTGCTGGGGTTTGTGATGGCGCAGAGGGAGCCTATATGCTTCAAAATACCGCCGATAAAATAATGGGCAGTCTCACTGAGATGGGCATAGCCTGCATCGTCGGAGAATACGGGCTGACCGTCCTTGAAAAGCAGCATGTGCACATGCATGCCGCTGCCTGCCTCGCCGTATATGGGCTTGGGCATAAAGGTGGCGCTTTTGCCGTACTTGAGGGCGGTGTTGTGGATAATGTATTTTATCATCATGGTGGCGTCCGCCATGTGTACCACCTCACCCAGCTGGGGCTCGATCTCATACTGACCGGAGGCGGCCACCTCGGGATGGTGGTAGTTTATCTCAATGCCCGCCTCATTCATCAGCAGGCACATTTCGCTGCGGCACTCGTATGAGGTATCAAAGGGCTTTGCTATGTGGTAATTCTTCTGCTTGGGAACCACCACGCCGCAGCCCTCGCTGTCGCTGTTCCAGTAGGACTGGCTTGCGTCCACGGAAGCGCCCACATAGCTGCCGTCCACCTTCCATCTCACATCGTCAAAGAGGTAAAACTCAAACTCCGGCAGTATCCTCATCTCGTCGGCAACGCCGCTCTGCCTCATATACTCCACCGCAGCCTTTATGATGTTGCGGGGGTACTGGGCAAGGGGACGGTTTTCCGGCGTGTCGATTATCATGGCGTCGCCGGTCATGGAAAGGGTGGGGATTTCGCAGAAGGGGTCTATAAGAGCGGTATCAAGGTCGGGGATAAAGACCATATCGCTTTTTTCCACCACGGCGTAGCCGTAGTTTGAAGCGTCAAAGCCTATGCCGCTTTTCACCGTGTCCTCAGAAAAATTCACCGCCGGGATGGTGACATGACGGTACTGACCGTTAATATCTACCATTTTAAAATCCACCATCTGGATGTCGTTTTCCTTAATTAGGTTCATAATTTCCTGTACACTTTTTGACATTAGTAACACCCCTATATTATTTTATCAGAGCCAATTATACCAAATAATCCTGTTCCAGTCAATGTGCATTATGCGCACTATTCATGACTAATTTTATAATGCTCGACCATTCTGGCAAATCGACGAATGCTATTTGCTGCTGCAGTATAGTAGTCGCTTATTGAAACATTCTTATAACGTTCGTGATTGTCCGGCTTGATCTCCAGCATGAGTGTAACATCCCGGCCGCTTAATGCAATCTCGCGAGCGGTTTTATCAAAGTCGATATGTCCGTCAAATGGCAGCATATGCATATCCTTATCGCAAACGTATTCAT
>JAZNUQ010000017.1:0-34854 GCA_045592365.1 Candidatus Limivicinus sp.
AACTGATAGAAATCTTTGATTTCCGGATTCAGCCAAAATTTCGGTGCATCATAGCATTCTCTCTGAATCAATTCTTCAATAATCGGAATATGTCTGTCATAAATATGTGCATCTGCAATAACGTGTACCAGCTCACCCACCTTAAGGCCGCTCACCTGTGCCATCATATGAACGAGCACTGCATACTGACATACATTCCAGTTATTTGCAGTAAGCATATCCTGCGAACGCTGGTTCAAGATTGCATTAAGGGTATCTCCGCTTACATTAAAAGTCACTGAGTATGCACAGGGGTAAAGCCCCATTTCGCTAAGGTCCTGATGATTATAGATATTTGTCATAATACGGCGGCTTTGCGGGTTGTGCTTTAAATCATAAATAACGCGGTCAACCTGATCAAACACGCCCTCTTTATAATTATGCTTTACCCCAAGCTGATAACCGTACGCCTTACCGATAGAGCCGCTTTCGTCAGCCCATGCATCCCAGACCCGGGTGCGAAGCTCGTTTACATTGTTGCTCTTGGCCTGCCATATCCACAAAAGCTCGTCAATGGCGCTTTTCCAGTAGGTGCGGCGTATGGTCAGTATTGGAAACTCCTCAGACAGGTCGTAGCGGTTCACGATGCCGAATTTCTTCACCGTGTGTGCGGGACTTCCGTCCTCCCAGCGGGGGCGAACCTCCATGTCGGTGTCCCAGATGCCGTTTTCAAGTATGTCTCTGCAGTTTTGTATAAATATTTCGTCAGCTCTGCTCATTGCTGCACCTGCTTTCTCATATCGGTAGGGACATTCTAACACAGGCACAGCTTTTTCTGCAATAGAATACTATGGCATGTGGAGGTGATGCGGGTGAAATTTGCCGTGATTGGCGGAGATAAAAGGTCGGCTCTGCTGTGTCTGCTGCTGGCGGAGGATGGGCACAGGGTACACAGCTTTGCCCTTGAAAAAGCGGAGCTGCCCGCGGAGATACCCAAGGCCCACTGCCTGCAGGGCTGCGTTTACGGCGCAGACTGCGTGATACTGCCTGTGCCTGCGGAGAACGGACGCATGGTAAACACGCCCCTTTCCGAGGAAAAGCTCAGCTGTGAGGAGCTGGTGTCGGCGCTGTGGCCGGGGCAGGTGCTCTGCGGCGGGCGCTTCAGCGACGAGGTTTGTCTTATGGCCGGGGCTGAGGGGCTGCGCCTTGAGGATCTGATGAGCAGGCAGGATTTTACCGTGGGAAATGCCGCAGTAACCGCGGAGGCGGCTGCGGCGCTGCTTATGCACAGCACGGAGCGGGCGCTCCTTGGCAGCCGCGTGCTTATCTGCGGCTGGGGCAGGATAGCAAAGCTCCTTGCCCTGCGCCTTGCAGCCCTCGGAGCCTCGGTGTGTATTGCCGCCCGGCGGGCAGGCAGCCGCGCCATGGCGGAATATCTGGGCTTTGACAGCTGCGAGATAAGGGCGCTGCCTTTGAGGATAGGGGAATTTGACTTTGTTGTGAACACCGTGCCCGCCAGAATAATCGGGGAGGAAAGCCTATGCTGCGCTGCGGAAGACACGCTGCTGCTGGAGCTTGCCAGCGCTCCCGGAGGCTTTGACCGGACGCTGGCGGAGAATATCGGGCTTCGGGTCATATCGGCCCCGGGACTTCCGGGGAGATACGCCCCCTATACTGCAGCGGCGCTGATAAAAAACGCGGTGTATGCAATTATGAGTGAGGAGGACGGAAGATGAGTGAAAAAGCACGACTGGGGCTTGCCCTTTGCGGCTCCTACTGTACATACGACATGCTTTTTGCCGCGGCGGAAAAGCTGAAGGACAGCTATGAGCTTATCCCCATAATGAGCGAGACTGCCGCCGAGACGGACAGCCGCTTCGGCACGGCCTCGGAGAATATACGCAGGCTCATGCAGCTTTGCGGCAGGCCGGTCATCACCACCATAGCGGAAGCTGAGCCTCTGGGCCCTGCGCTGCCTCTGGAAGCGCTGCTTATTGCTCCCTGCACCGGCAATACTCTTGCAAAGCTGGCAAACGGCATTACCGACAGCGCCGTGACCATGGCAGCCAAGGCTCATCTGAGAAACGGCAGGCCGCTGGTGATCGCCCTTTCCACAAATGACGGGCTTTCCGGCTCGGCGGAGAATATCGCCAAGCTCCTGAACCGCAAAAATGTGTATTTCGTCCCCTTCGGGCAGGACGAACCGGCCAAAAAGCCCCGCTCCCTTCAGGCGGATTTTTCTCTGCTTTCCGAAAGCGTGGGCGCCGCAATACGGGGCTGGCAGATACAGCCCATACTCCGCCGGAGCTGAGAATTATCTCAAATTGAAATTTCCCTGTTGCCATTTTGTATCGGCTCTGTTATAATATCCCCAATAAAAGGGGAAATTTGCCCGTATGAGATTTAAGCCCGGCGCGCCGGGTGAGAGGGAGACTGATATGGCTCTGAACAGGGAATACTTTGACGCTATACATATCGATACCGTCAAGAAAAAATATTATAACGCCAACAAGGTGGAGGCGCTGCTGGCTGACATTCGCGTGCAGGCCGAGGCTCTGGTGGAGGAAAATGCCCGCCTTCGTGAACAGGTGGAGCTGTTCAGCGGCCAGAAGGAGGAGATAGGCGATGCTATCCTCTCGGCCAAAACCATTGCCCAGCACATGATACAGCAGGCAAAGCAGCAGGCGGATGAAATCGTCTCTCAGGCTCACAAAAAGAGCGGGGATATACTTTCCAAGGCCATTGACCGTCAGGAATATGCCGCAAAGCAGATGGCTGACAGCTTTGAGCGGGTCAGGAGGCTCCAGCAGGAGAGTATTGAGGCGCTCAACGCCGAGTGGCAGAACTTCCTCTGCGGCCTTTATCCCGAGGATGAGCCCGGAGAGGAGCAGCCCACCGTCCCTGCGGATATTGCCATGAAGCTGGACGCCATAGCAAGAGACATCAAAGCCCTTGAAGAGGACTGAAATATTTAAACCGCCGGTATCGTCAAGATACCGGCGGTCTTGCCTGTTCATTTACTTTTTTGTGTCTTTTATCTCGACGGGAAGGCCCGTCTCCACAAACAGACGGCAAATTCTGCCCAGATAGTCGGCAAAATCCGAGGATGGGGCAAGATTTTCCGGCAGGATTATCTCAAAGCTCCTGCCCAGATGGGGCATGCCCGTGAGAATATCCCACAGCGCATCAAGATTTTCCCCGTATTTGCGTCCCCAGAGCATCTTGTTTCTGAACTCCGCGTAGACCTCCTTCACACCGGTGCAGGCGGAAAGGTCAAGGGTCACCTTGTCCACAAGGCTCATCAGAAGCCCCATGCAGCCGGCCTGAACATCCTTCCAGGTCTGCTCAAAATCACCGGTGTACCAGGGGTCTGCAATATTCTCCCCGTGGCGGTCGGCATATTCCAGAAGGCCGTGAACCTTGTCTGCGGGGTCGCCGCCGTAGGCGCGCAGAAGATTATACAGGTTTTCCTCGTCCATGCCGATTATAAGGTCAAAGTCCTCATAGTCCTCCCGGCGGATGCGGCGGGCAGTCTTGCCGCTGCAGTCTATGTTATGCTCGGCCAGCTTCTTCCTTGCAGGGGGATAGACGGGATTGCCTATCTCCTCGGTGCTGGTGGCGGCGGATTCTATGTAAAAGTCCTGCTCAATCCCGGCTCTGCGGACCATGTCCTTAAGCACAAACTCAGCCATGGGACTGCGGCATATATTGCCGTGGCAAACGAAGAGTATTTTTGTCATAAAAACGACCTCGCTTTCGTGGAATTATTGTAGCATGAAACATGGAGGATTGCAAACGGAAAGCGTTTGCAAAGAGGACAAGAGCTGGTATAATAAGTAAGTCGATAACTTGAATTTGACAAAGGAGTGTAAGGATATGAAAAAAGTTATTATTGCAATGGTTGTAATGTTTATTCTTATTGTACCTCTTGGAGGAGTATGGGGAATTCTTCTTCAGCCTCTTATCGGCGGTAGCGCTGAGCAAACTTTCCTTTATCCCATTTATGCAGGTATCATTCTTCTTGCAGGACTGATTGTAGGATGTACCGTCGTAATACTTGAAGAAATTCGTTCTCTTAAAAAGTAAAGACAAATACCAATTTGACAAAGGCGCGTGATTATTTGAAGAAGATAATTATGGCAATCTGCATTCTCATAGTGATTGCATTACTTATACCCATCCCCATGCGGATGAAGGATGGTGGAACTGTAAAATATCAAGCTGTGTTATATAGCGTATCGGATGTTCATCGTATTGCACCATCAACAGAAAGCGGATACGAAGATGGAATAATAGTTGAGATATTAGGGATGCAAGTCTTTAATAGTGTCAAACAGACAAATTCCAACCTCTCGAAAAGTTAAAACAGCCGCCTACATTGTTGTAGGCGGCTGTGCTGTTTATGTATTACCTGGGCAAGGACAGCAGCGCTTACAGCAGCTCCGGGAAAAGAGCTTTCACCGCAGGGTAGATTTTTTTGAACTGCCGGTAGCGGGCCTCGTATTTTTCCACCAGCGCCGCTTCGGGCTTTACAGTGGAGGCTACGGCAGTCAAAGCGTCGCAGGCGGCCTGCACGCTTTCATACTCGCCGCAGGCTACCATTGCCAGCATCGCCCCGCCCATGCCGGGCCCCTGCTCGGAAACGGGACACTCAAGCTCCACATTCAGAACATTTGCAAAAATGCGCTTCCACAGAGGGGATTTGGCGCCGCCCCCGCAAATTTTGCTGCGGCTTATCTCAATGCCAAGCCCCCGGGCTATCTCCACGCTGTCCCGGATGGCGAAGGCCACGCCCTCAAGCACGGCCTGCACTATATCGGCGCGGCTTGTGTCCATGCTCATGCCGATAAAGCTGCCCCGGGCGTTTGTGTCATTTATGGGACTGCGCTCACCCATAAGATAGGGCAGGAAGAACACCCGGTTCTCGCCCAGCCTTTCCTCACGGATGCCCGCCTGCTCGGCGGCATGGTCGGAGGTGCCCAGAATGTCCTCCAGCAGCCATTTATTGCAGGAGGCGGCGGAGAGCACAACGCCCATAAGGTGCCAGCCCCCGTCGGCGTGGGCAAAGGCGTGCAGGGCATTGGCTGCGTCAACACCGAATTTCTTTGAGGATATAAACACCGTGCCGGAGGTGCCTATGCTGATGTTGCAGCCGCCCTCGCCCACAACGCCTGTGCCTACCGCAGCGGCGGCATTGTCCCCGGCACCGGCGCAGACCTTCACATTTTCGCCCAGACCCATAGCCCTTGCAACATCCGGCTTTACACAGCCTATGCACTCATAGCTTTCAAAAAGGGCAGGCATCTGCTCACGGCGCAGGGAGCAGAGCTCCAGCATTTCATCCGACCAGCACCTGTGCTCCACATCCAGCAGCAGCATGCCGGAGGCGTCGGAGAAGTCGCAGCTGTGAACTCCGGTAAGCAGATAGTTGATATAGTCCTTGGGCAGCATTATCTTTGCGATTTTTGCAAAGTTTTCAGGCTCGTTTTCCCGCAGCCAAAGGAGCTTGGGGGCGGGGAAGCCTGCAAAGGCGGTGTTTGCGGTCATGGCGGAGAGCCTGTCCCTGCCGATGCTGCCGTTCAGCCAATCCACTTGCTTTGCGGTTCTGCCGTCGTTCCAGAGAATGGCGGGGCGGATAACCCTGTCATCCCTGTCCAGCACCACAAGCCCGTGCATCTGGCCGCCTGCGCCTATGCCGGCCACGGCCTTGCCGTCAAAGCCCTGCAAAAGCTGGGGGATGCCCTCAAAAAGCGCCCTTTGCCAGTCCTGAGGCGCCTGCTGGCTCCAGCCGGGGCGGGGAAATTCCAGCGGGTAGTCCCTGGTGACAACATTTTTTATCTGACCTGCAGCGTCCATAAGCAGCAGCTTCATGGAGGAGGTGCCAAGGTCGATGCCGATATACAGCTTTATGGTGATCACTCCTTTAGGATTTTGCTATTGAGCGTGTAGATTTGCCGTGGTATACTTGAACAAAGAACAGGAGGCTGCTATGAAAGAGTTTATGGATGAGCTTAAAAACTGGTGGTGGTACAATAAGCGCTATGTGCTTATCGGTCTGCTTGTTCTGGCTATATGCAGCTATGCCTTTATCCAGTCTGCCGATGAGGTGGAGCCGGACTATTTTGTGGGCATGGTGAGCGTTGTTCCCCGAAGCGATGGGGAGATAGCCGCCCTTGAGCAGCGCATAAGCGCGGCAGGGGTGGATGTAAACGGTGACGGGCGGGTGCTGCTTCAGCTTAAAGCATACAGCCTTGACCTCAGCGACCCTTCATCGGAGACCGGCTATAACAGCTCAGAGAAGATAGTCGCCCTTGACAGTGACATTGTGGCGGGAATAAGCGGAATATTCCTGCTGGACGACCCGGAGGCCTTTCAGGAAAAGACCGGCGGCATTCTGACCCAGCCCATAATTGAGCTTGAGCCGGGCCTGTACATGGGACTGCGCTTTGACGCAAAGGATGAATATACGGCTCTTTTCAATGAGCTAAGCTGAACACCCGCCCACTGGGGGCGGGTGTTTTGCATTTTACTTGCACAGCTCCACGGCGGTGAGAGCTGCAACGCGGGCGTTGTTGAGAACCAGCTGGATATTGCTTTCCAGACTGTCGCCTCCGGTGAGCTCCACAACTCTTGCCAGCAGGAAGGGAGTGGTCTCCTTGCCCTTTACGCCCTGCTCCACGCTCTCGCGCAGTGCCTGCTCGATGGCAGCGTCGATAACGGCCTTGTCCATGGCGTATTCCTCGGGGATGGGATTGGTGACCAGCATGCCGTTTTTGAAGCCCAGCTCACGCTGTGCGCGGAACACGGCGGCAAGCTCTGCGGGAGTGTCAACACGGTAGTCAACGCCGAAGCCGCTCTTTCTGGTGTAGAAGGCGGGCAGCTCCTCGGTGCCGAAGCCCATGACGGGAACGCCGTGGGTCTCAAGGTACTCAAGGGTCAGACCAAGGTCAAGGATGGACTTGGCGCCGGCGCATACCACCATAACGGGGGTCTGAGCCAGCTCCTCAAGGTCGGCGGAAATGTCCATGGTGGTCTCAGCGCCGCGGTGAACGCCGCCGATGCCGCCGGTGGCAAAAATCCTGATGCCTGCCATATGGGCGATGATCATGGTGGTGGTAACGGTGGTGGCGCCGTCGATGCCCTTGGCGACGATGGCGGGAAGGTCACGGCGGCTGGCCTTGGTCACTGCGTGACCTGCCTTGCCCAGATGCTCTATCTCTTCCTTGCTGAGGCCGGCCTTCAGTCTGCCGCCGATGATGGCGATGGTGGCGGGCACGGCGCCGTTGGCGCGGATGGTCTCCTCAACCAGCAGAGCAGTCTCAACATTCTTGGGATAGGGCATGCCGTGGGAGATAATGGTGCTCTCAAGAGCCACAACGGGCTTGCCCTCTTCAAGAGCCTGCTTTACTTCGGGGGCTATATCAAGATATTTGTTCATAGTATTACTCCTGTAAAAAATATATTGCCCTACTATTCTACGGGATGTACAAAAAATGTCAAGCTATTTCAGAAAAAGAGATAGTAAAATCCGCTTATAAGCATAAAGGTGTAGATGAGCTTTTTCATTCCCTCCCGGTTGATGCGGTCAAAAAGCGCCTTGCCCAGAAGTGTGCCCAGCCCACCGAGCAAAAGACAGGGAAGAAACAGCTTTAAAACCGTGGCCGTATAAAAGCCGGAAAAGCCGTGGAGAAAGCAGCTGTACACCGCCACCATGGCAAAAAAGCTCTGTATTGTTGCCAGATACTCCTCTTTTTCCTCAAGGGAAAGAAGATAAAGCGCCATGGGAACCCCGGACATGCAGAAAAGCCCGCCCAAAGTGCCGCTGAGAAGGCCGATGCCCAGACCGGCTGCGGGATTGACGGGTATTCTGAGCTTACCCTGCAAAAAGAAAAAGTAGCAGGCCAGCAGAATAAGCGCCCCGCCCAGAAGCCGCTGCATTATGCCGCTGGGGTCGGCAGCCACGATGCGCACCATAATAAAGGAAACCGGCACATGGCTGATAAAGGGCCATAGAATTACTCCCCAGCGAACCTTGCCCTTCAGCCTGAGCACAAAAAACAGGCACACGAAAAGCAAAAGCAGATTTGCAAGGCCCGAAGCCTCACCGAAGCTGGGCAGAAGACTTCCCAGCACGCCCATGGCAACCACAGCAAAACCGAAACCGCAGGCTGCCTGTACAAAGCAGCCTGCGAAGCAAATTCCGGTTACGGCAAGCAAAAGGCCGTAATCCATGGGCTTAACCCAGGTAGGGCTCGTCTGCCATGCACAGATGCACGGCGCCGGTCTTGAAGGTGCGGGGCAGAGCCAGTATGGAGGGATTTTCGCCTACATACTTTTTCTTTGCATCGGCAAGAGCTTCCTCGAAGCTGGCGCGGGTCTTAAGGCCCATGCCTCTTGCCCAGCCGGGCTCCTTGCCGCCGACAATGTAGATGGCGGCGGTGTTCATTTCGGCAATATGACCGCAGCTCATCATAGAGAAGCCGTGGTAGGGGTGGAAAGCGCCGTTAAAGCGGTACTTTTCAATGTAGTCCTGTCTTACGCCGAAGTCCTTGCCGTAGGCGTCCATATCCGGCAGGACATTGCCGTTTTTCTGGAAAATATCATAGACCTCGCGGGCATAGGGCCAGCGTTCGTCGTTAAAGAAGCCGTCGCAGGCGGAGAAGGCAATGATAACGCACTTTTCGCTCATAACGCGTTTGTGGCGGATGACCTGAGCGGAGAGAGCCTGCATGAGCTGGATGGGGTTGGTGCCCATGCCGTCGCCGTAATGGAAGTCCTGAGGCATGCCGAAGACCATAATATCGTACTTCTTCTCTGCCCAGGGGACATAGGTGCGCTTGTTGGCCATTTCCCAGCTCTTGGGCTGCATCTCATGGGCGTAGCCGCTCCATATCTCTATCTGACGGGAGGCAGAGTCCAGAACCGCGTCGCAGCAGAAGAACTTCTTGCCCATGCACTTTTCCATGTGCATGCCTATCTCGTCAAACTTGCTCCTCATCCTGGAGTGGGTGGAAACAGGGGTAAAGTCCTGACCGTGCATAACGGAGGGGATATGGTGAGTGGCTATGCTGCGCCAGTGGGTAATGCCGGTGGCACAGTGCTTGTAGCCGCCGGAGTAGCCGCCGTAGGGGTTGCCCTGAACATGGCCGATAAGAATGGCAATGTCGGACTCGTAAACCTGACGGTTCATAATAACGCAGTCGCCCCGGTCGGTGGTGCCAAGGTCAATGAGATTATCGTAATCCTCGCTGTCGTGGCTGGTTATCTGACCGGAGGGGTAGAACTCGTTAAAGAGCTTCTCGCCCAGTATCTTCAGCATTTCATCGGGATTGGTGCGGGGGTGCAGGCCGTTGGAGAAGATGAGGAGAATGTCCTTCTTCTCGACGCCGCAGGCGTACAGCTCATCCAGCACTACGCTGATGGAGACGCGGCGGTGTGCGGTGGGCTGCAGGCCGCCCTTTACGATGTCGGGGATGATGATGGTGACGGTGCTGCCGGGCTTGGCCAGCTCGCGCAGGGCGGGCATGCCCACGGGGTTTCTCACGCTCTCAAGAGTTGCAGCGTAAAGACTGTCCCAGTCCTGGGGCAGGCAGGGGGGATCTGCCACGGTTTCACCGGGGACAAAAACATCGGTATTTTCGGGAAGCTCGGCGGTGATGAGCTCTTTGCCGTATTCAAACTGAAGCTGCATAATCTTACTCCTTCTCTTTTATGCGCCCAGATACAGGCGGATTATTTCCAGATATTCCTCGGGGTAGAAGCCAATGTCACCGGAGAAGCGGGTCAGGGCGATAAGTCCGCCGTCTATCTCCTCTATGGAGGCAAGCATGGCTGCGTTGTCTGCCTTAAGGCCGCCGCCGTAGACCACATCCACATTGTTGGCGGTCTTCTTTATAAAGCGGGCAGTCTCGGTGATGTATTCCTTGCCGGCGGGGGTCTTGCCGGGGCCGATGCTCCATATGGGCTCGTAGGCCACAACAACGCGGGACATGTCCGCGCCCTCAAGACCCACGGAAAGCTGCTGACCCAGAACCTCCTCCTTGCGGGGAAGCTCCGCTTCGCTTTCACCTATGCAGTAGAGGACGCTAAGCCCTGCCTTCTGTGCGGCAAGAACCTCTTTGTTCAGCAGGCGGTTTACCGCTGCGGGGTCGGTGACACCGGCCTCTGCCAGAACGCCGGCTTTTTCGCGGCGCTCCTCGCAGTGACCTATCAGCACATAGCCGCAGCCCAGCTCTGCCGCTGCATTTGCGGTGAGCAGGGTGGTGAAGGCGCCGAAGTTGCCGCCGATGGCGGTATCCTCACGGTGCACGCCCTGTGCGCCCACACAGATGGGGCTGTTTTCCTTTTTTGCGGCGGCGGCGGAGAGGATATGGGCCTCGGGGAAGAACATAACATACTCAGCGGCGGCAAATTCCGCGCCGGAGAGAGTGTCCTGAGTGGAGGAAACTATGGTTTTTGCCCAGTCTGCAACGGGGGCAAGAGAATTGACGCCGCCGCGGCTTTTGGGAATGTCAAAACGCTTGAGATTGAGATAAATATGCTTCATGGTCTTATCTCCTTATCTGAAATGTGCAAACTCGGGCAGAGGCTCACCCAGCAGGGGCAGACAGTACTCTGCAAACTCGTCTGCCACATCGAAGGGGCTGAGCCACTCTGCGGGGAACTTCTTTTCGGTGTTGGCAACGGCGGAAAGGGGAGCCTTCATAAACTCGGAGCTGTATGCCCCGTCACGCTTTGCGCTTATGGCTATCATGCTGCCGGTCTCACCCCGGAGAGCTGCCTCAACAGCCTGACGGCCAACGCCGTAGGCCTCGCGGCTGTCCACCAGAGAGACATGAGCCATGCTTGCTCTGCCCAGAAGACCGGGCTTTTCGCTGCGGGACTTGATACCAAGCTCCTGCATGATAATATCGGACAGACGCTGGGCGGCGCCGCCGGGAACCTTGTGACCAAAGCCGTCCACAATGCCGCTGTCGGCAATGGGCTTGCCGTCAAGACCGCACACGCCCTCGCTGACCGCCACCAGAAGACCCTTGCCTCTTGCATAGCGGCGCTCTGCCTCCTTGAGGAAGGCGTCAATATCCAGAGGAAGCTCGGGGAGAACGGTCATCATTTCGCAGCCTGAGACGGAGGCACCAAGGCTTGCAGCGGCGGTGAGCCAGCCTGCGTTGCGCCCCATGACCTCCATCACAACAATGTGGATGGGCAGAGCAGAGGCGTCTGCACCCATCTCGGCGGCGGCGACGGCGGCAAAGCGGGCTGCGCTGCCGTAGCCGGGGGAGTGGTCGGTAACCGCAAGGTCATTGTCAATGGTCTTGGGAATACCCATAACACAAAGGTCCATGCCGGAATCTGCCGCCAGCAGAGACAGCTTGTGGCAGGTGTCCATGGAGTCATTGCCGCCGTTATACAGCAGGCAGTTAATATCGTACTTTTTAAGGCACTCAAGCACCGCCGGGTAGTCCGCCTCGCTGAGCTTGCGGCGGCAGGAGCCGATGGCGGAGGCGGGAGTGCGGGAAAGAAGCTCCACCTGACGGCGGTCTGCATTTGTAAGGTCAATAAGATCGTCGCCCAGTATGCCTTCTGCGCCGAAGCGGGCGGCATAGAGCTTGCCGGTGTTGCCGCTGCCCCAAGCGCCTTCAATAACACCCTGAAGGGAGCTGTTCATCACGGGGGTGGGGCCGCCGCCGTGGGCTACAAGAATATTTCTTTTCATATGCCGGCCTCTTTGTAGCGCTGAGCCATCTGCTCAAGGGAGACCTGCTCAACAAGGGGAGCCTTGCCGTAGCTGCCGAACTGAACGATAAGGGAGCCGACGGCCTCCTTAACGCCCTTCTCGACGCACTCAACAACGGCTGCAACATCGCTGTCGGGAATGTTGCCGAACATGACGGTATCCATGATGGGGGGCAGGAACACTCTGGGGTCAAAGGCCTCGGGGTGCTTAAGCAGCAGCTCCCAGACCTGACCTATGGAATTGCTCTGGCGAAGCTCGGGCCTGTCGCGGAACATCTCACGCAGGTTTCTGGTGACTGCCAGACGGATGTCGGTGTCAACATTTATCTTGCCGATGCCGCACTTGGCAACCTCCTGAAGCTGCTCTATCTTGATGCCGTAGGCGTTCTGAACATTGCCGCCCAGAGCGTTTATCTCATCCACAATGTAGCCGGGAACGGTGGAGCTGCCGTGGCTTACCAGCACGCCGAAGATACCCTCGTGACGCAGGCACTCCTTGATGGCAATGGCTATCTCCTTGCGGATGACGGTGTCCTTACCCTTGCTGGCGCCATGCTTGGTGCCGTAGCTGATGGCCAGACAGTCAACGCCGGTCTTCTTGAAAAAGTCAACGGCGCTGATGGGGTTGGTGTAGGTGCTGGTGGCGGCAAAAACATGGTCCTCGACGCCTGCCAGAACGCCCAGCTCACCCTCAACGGTAACGCCGCGGGGATGGGCGTACTTAACTACCTCACGGGTCAGGGCCACATTGTCCTCAAAGGACAGGGAGGAGCCGTCTATCATAACGCTGGTGTAGCCGCCGTCAATGGCAGCAATGCAGGAATCCAGGTCCTTGCCGTGGTCAAGATGCAGAGCTACGGGGATGGGGCTTTCGTCTGCGTAGCGCTTGACTGCTGCGGCAATATTGCGTGCGCCGCGCTTCTTGTCCTCAAGAGTGGCGTTCTGGAAGTCGGTGCGGCCGCCCATAAAGCCGTTTGCAAGGTCTGCGCCCTGAATAATGGCTGCGGAGCGGAACATTTCGTGGACCTCAACAACGGCCTTTGCCTGTGCAACGGCGTTGACATTGAATGCGCCCTGAGCGTAATTGTACTTGTCGGTGGCCTCAAGAATGGCTCTCATGGGTACCAGTGGCATAATGTTTTCCTCCTGTATGTAAATCAGATTTTGTTTGCAAGAATATAGGTGGCGGAGATATTTCCCTCGTCGTCCATCAGGTTAAAGTCTGCCCGGCAGCCCTCAGCGATGCGACCGCGCTCATCGTAGATGTTCAGGAGCTTTGCTGGATTGCGGGTCATCATAAGCAGCACTTCCTCAATGGGAAGACGGGTGAAGCTGAGCAGGTTTTTAAGACCCTTGGTGGTCACGAGGGTGCTGCCTGCGCGAACATCCTTGTCTCTCAGGCGGGCGTCGCCGTCCTTGACAACGATGTCGTTTACGCCCAGCTTGTAAAAGCCGTCGGGAAGACCGGTGGCCATGATGGAGTCGGTTACGGGAACAAGTCTTTCCCTGCCCTTGGCCTTTAACAGCATGCGCACGGTGGCCGGGTGCAGGTGCAGTCCGTCGTAAATGGTCTCGCAGTAAACATCGCTTTCTATTGCGGCGGCGGTAATGCCGGGCTCGTGGTGATGGAAGGGGCGCATGGCGTTGAAGGTGTGGGTAATGCAGCCGGCGCCTGCCTCGATTGCAGCCATGGCCTCGTCGTAGGTGGCATTGCTGTGGCCTATGCATACCAGCATCATCTTTGAAAGCTCGGGAATTATCTCAAGCAGGCCGGGAAGCTCCGGGGCAAGGGTAATGCTGCGGATATTTCCCTTTGCGGCAGCCTGATAGCGCTTTATAAGCTCAAGGTCGCCGTCGCGAAGCAGATGCCTGGGCATTGCCCCGGCAAAATGGTGGGACAGGAAGGGGCCTTCAAGATGGATGCCCATAATGTTGCGGCCGTCGGGATGCTCCATAGCGGTGCAGATGGCCTCTATGCATTTGAGAGTCTGCTCCTCGGTGTCGGTCAGTATGCTGCAAAGCCAGCCGCCTACGCCGTTCTTGGCAAAGAAGCGGGCAATCTCCAGAATACCCTCGGTGCGCCCTTCGTTTACATCCACATTGGCGGCGCCGTGAGTGTGCAGGTCAAGAAAGGCGGGGGCAAGGATGCGCCCCTGTGCGTCTACGGTAACGGCAGCTTCGGGAGCAAGCACATCCCCCACTGCGGTGAATATGCCGTTTTCACAGACAAGGGAGCCGGAAACAAGGCCGTCTTCGGTGAGAATGCGGGCATTTTTTATAAAAAGGGAATTGCTCATGTGGTTTCCTCCTTGATTAAAAGGCCTTTTCCGCTGCCACATCGTTTACCAGAATGGCAGCATCGGTGTGAAGCTGGGTCAGGCTTACGGGGAAATCCGCGCTGACAGCGCCGCAGGCAGCTCTGCGCACAACGGCTCTGTGCCAGGGGCGGAACACGCCCAGACGGATGCGCTTTGCATTGAGAATTTCGTTTATGCCGATGGTAACGGCGTAAACGGGCATGTCCTCAATAGCGCCGCCAAGGTCGCCTATGGCGTTGGAGGTGCGGGTTTCGGGGCTTATCTCAAGAACGCGGGTGGTGAGAGCTGCAAATTCCTCAACGGAGAGCTTGCTCTGAGCCTCGTTGAAGGCAAGGTGACCGTTTATGCCGATGCCGCCGATGCAGAGGTCGGCGCCGCCCAGAGATTCAAGCAGGCTTGTAAGAGCCTGGGGAGCCTTGGGGTCGGGGAAGATGCGCTGCTCCTCGGGCACAACCAGCTCAGGGTCAATAAGGCTGTACACATTCTTTGCCATGAAGCCGCGGAAGGACAGCATGTGCTCCTTGTCCACCCAGGTGCTTTCATCCTCAAGGTATTCGTCCATGTTGAAAAACCAGCAGTTTTTGAGGCTGATGCGCTTTTCGTTTACCTGCTGAACAAAGTAGGGATAGTGGCCTACGGGGCCTACCGGGCAGATGATAACGGTACGCCTGCCCTGGGCGTTGTGCTTTTCGATGAGGCTTATCATCTCATCGGCCAGCGCACGGAAAACCTCCTCAGAGGAAGCCATGCAGTATACAGGGAGCTTGGCTTTTTCCATAAGCTCCTGTGCGGTGTAGGAGTAGTATTCTTTCATATCTTCTTTTCCTTTCCCAAAGCGTCGAACATTTTATGCTTGTATGCCTCCACTCCCGGCTGGTCAAAGGGGTCTACCCCGCTCATGCAGCAGGAAAAAACACAGGAGAGCATATAGAAGTAAAAGAGCTTGCCGAAGGTCTCCTCCCGGCACAGGCCAAAATCAAGCTGCAGGCAGGGAATGTGGGCGCTGTGAGCTTGAAGCGCCGCATCAAAGGCTGCATGATTAAGGGAAGAAAAATCCTTGTCGTTAAGGTAGTCAAAGCCGTCGTCAAAGCCGTCGGGGGAAAGCTCAACGCAGTCCTCATTTTCCTCCAGCCTGAGAAAGCTCTCAAAGGCCGTTTTGCGTCCGTCCTGCAAAAACTGACCCATGGAGTGCAGCTGCTCGGAGAATTCGCAGTATACCGGCAAAAGCCCCCTGCTCTGTTTGCCCTCGCTTTCTCCGAAAAGCTGAATCCACCACTTGCCGAAGGAGTGGAGGCGGGGCTCACAGACGCTGAGCACTTCCGCGCCGAAGCTCTGCCGGGAGAGCAGCTGTCTGGCTGCGGCATAGAGCAGGGCTGGGTTTTCCGCCGGGGGTGCGGAGATAAGCTCTGCACGCATCTGCCGTGCGCCCTTTATAAGGGTCCGGATGTCAACTCCGGCTACGGCCATGGGGAGAAGCCCCACTGCGGTAAAGGCGGTGTAGCGTCCGCCCACAGCTTCGGGAAACTCGTAAAAATCCCAGCCGTTTTCGGTGCAGAGCCTGTGTAGACGGCTGCCATGGGTACCGGTGGCGATTATACGCTCCGCTGCCTTTTCGCCGTAACGGCGGTACAGCTCCCGGCGCAGCGCGCGGAAGGCGGCTCCCGGCTCAAGGGTTTCAAAGTTCTTTGCGATTATATCAATATAAACCGACTTGCCCTCAATGCGGCGGAGAACATCTCCGATGGCGGAGGGGGCGGTTGAATTTCCTGCGTAAATAATTTCAATACCGGAATGGGGACAAAGAGCGTCAATGGTGGCTCTTGCGGCATTATTGGAGCCGCCCACGCCGATAACAACAAAGGCGTCTGCCCGGCTGCGTATAAGGCGCGCTTTTTCCTCGATGCGTCCGATAAGCGCATCATCTGCACAGCCTGTAATGTCACACCAGCCGTTGCTGCCTGCCGCCCATGGAAAATCTGCGGCGGCGTCGGGGATAAGATGGGAGTATTTCAGCGCCTGAGCTTCAAGCTCAGCGCCTTCAAGTCCCGAAAGGGAAAAATCAATAATTTTCTGCTTCATAGTAGATTATCTTTATAAGTATCGGGGCGGCAGCTTTCGCAGCCGCCCCGACATATTCAGGGTTTGATTAAGTGTGAAAATCAGCCGATGACAGCCTTTGCAAAGGTGTCAATGTAGACCTCTTCCATGGGGATCTCGCCGGTGACCTTAGCGGCCTGAGTGGCGCGGAGGTTGATGAGCATGTTGACAAAAGCGTCAGTGCCATAGTACTCCTTGAACTGCTCGGCGCTGGGGAAGACAACGTCTGCCAGCTGGCCGGTCAGGTCATTGGTGGCCTGCTGTGCATAGGTGGAAGCAAATGCACATGCCTGGTTGGCGTTCTCGGAGCGGTAGATCTGAGCCTTGGTCAGAGCATTGACGAAGCGCTGAACAACATCGGGATTGTTTGCAACAAATTCCTTGTTTGCAACCCAGGTGCTGGGGAATGCGTAGTCGGGGTAGGTCTCGTTGGTGGCAAGAACCGTCACATTGCCGTCAAGAGCGGTCTGAAGGCTGGTGGTGGCGGGCTTCCAGCCTGCCCATGCGTCGATGCTGGTATCAGCGAAGGTGGAGGCCAGGTTGTCGTTGGAGATGTTGAGGATCTTAACGTCGGAGGCGCTCATACCTGCCTGCTGCAGAGCAACCAGAAGCAGGGTGTAGCCGGCTGCGCCTTCCTGAACGGCGATGGTCTTGCCCTTCAGGTCTGCGATGGTGGCAATGCCGCTGTCGGCACGGGTGAGGATCTCTTCGGTGAGAGCGATGTTGTCAAGAGCGATGATGTTGACCTGACCGGAGAATGCCAGCCATGCTGCGCCGGAGCCGATGAAGCCGATGTCGGCCTGGCCTGCGACCATTGCTGCGATCTCGGGAGGACCGGAGGTGTACATCTGGAGGCGGACATCAAGGTTTTCTTCCTCGAAGTAGCCCAGGTTGATGGCGGTTGCAATAGCGGTGGAGCCACCGATGGTGGGGTGGTAGATAACATTGACTATTGCAGTCTCTACTTCGGGTTCTGCGGGGGTCTCTGCGGGAGCCTCAGCGGGGGTCTCTGCAGGTGCGGGAGCGGGAGCGGGTGCGGGAGCTTCGGTCTTGCCGCAGCCGATAAGGGATGCGACCATAAGAACGCACATCAGGATAGCGATGAACTTTTTCATGTTGTTCCTCCTTATAAATTTTATGTGCTTTTTATCTTCAGGCTTACGCCGTGAATTCGCTTTCGAGGTCCGCAAGGCGCCTGTGCTGGAGCCTGAGACCTTCTTTTACCCGGCTTATCTCCTTTTCGTAATGGAAGTCCTCCATTTCAAAGGACAGAGCGGGCATGCCCTGGGGCAGGGAGTGCAGCAGCTTCATAAAGCGGGGCCAGTCTATTTCGCCGTCTCCTATGACGGTGTGACGCCACCACTGGTTCTCCTCAAAGCCGCTTTCGGTGCCGGTATTGTGGAGTATGCCCACATCATCGAGCTTGGCCCGGTCGAGCCAGGTGTCCTTCATGTGTATGTGCTGTATGCGTGAGGCAAAATCGGTGAAGGGCCTGTACACATCTATCATCTGCCAAACAAAATGGCTGGCATCATAGCAGAGGTAAAGGGGAAGCTCACCCACAGCCTCAAACACCTTGCGCCACATAAGGGGGGAGGTGGCGATGTTGCGGTACATGGGGCAATTTTCAAGACAGAGCTGCAAGCCGCAGTCTGAGGCGTGCTGTATAGCATCCCGGAGAAAATCTGCTGCCGGCTCAAGGCTCAAAAGGGGGTTGCAGCCGCCTGAGGCGGGAAGGGACAGCCTGCGGCTTATGCCGGTGGAGCAGATAAAGCGCCTGGCGCCCACCCTGCCTGCAAAATCCATGCGGCGGTAAAGCTCGGCCCGCTCCTTTTCGGCAAGGGCTTTGTCATCGTCAATAAAGTTACGGCAGTAGATAAAGGCCTCAAAGTCCACCTTGGAGGAGGCTTCGGCAAAGGCTTCCGTATCAAGCTCTATGCCCGGACCCACCTCAAGAAAATCAAAGCCGGTTTCCGCTGCAAAGTCCGCAATGCGGTTTATATCATTTTCGCCTGCCCATACAAGGGAATTGGTGTGAAATCCGCTTCTCATAGGCTTATCCTCTCGATCTTACCGCTGAGGGTGGAAAGCTCTGCTGCGTGGAGAACTTCCTCGACATACAGCCCCTGAGCCACATTGGCGGCGGAGTGCTCCTTGCCTTCGATCCAGTCAAGAAAAGCGCTCATTTCGCCGTCAAACCAACTGGCAAAGGGTGTTTCGCCGGGGAAGTCAAAGGTCTGGATTTTGCCGGTATAGCCGCCGTCGGGCAGCTTTTCCCAGTAGGTAATGCCGGAGGGGGAGCGCAGGCTGAGCTGGAGCATGCCGCCCTCGCCGGTTACCAGCAGCATCACATCGTCCATGCCGGTGCGGCTGACGGTAAAGCTGCCCATGCCGTTTTTGCCCTTGGCAACAAAGGCTGCGGCATCGTCGTTTTCCACGCCGGCCATCACGCCCTTGTGCATACGCTGGGGTATAAAGGTTTCGGTAAAGGCGCTGACCTCTTCATAGCGCTGACCGGCCACGAAATCGGCAAGGTCAACAAGATGGCTGCCGAAATCGCCCAGCGCGCCGCTGCCGGAGCTTTCTCTCACCATGCGCCACTCAAGAGGCACGGTGGGGTCGGAAAGGCGTTTGCCGCCAAACCATGCGGTGCAGGTATATACCCGGCCTATCTGCTCTCTGACAATTTTCCTTGCAGTCTGTACGGCGCCGGAAAAACGGTAGACAAAGCCGGTCATGTTGCAGAGCGGATAGTCCCGGCAGGCCTCTGCCAGCGTTCTGGCTTCCTCAACGCCCACGGCCATGGGCTTTTCCACCAGAAAAGGCTTGCCTGCCCTGATGGCGTCAAGGGCGTAGCCGCAGTGAAATTTGTTGGGGGCACAGATGCTTACGGCATCCACACTGTCCATAAACTCCTCAATGCTGCCGCAGACACGGGAATTAAGGCCATGCTCGCTTACCCATTTCTCTGCGCTTTCCCTGCGGGAATTGAGCACTGCCGCTATCTCCGCTCTGCCGTCGTTGAGAAGACCGAGAGTGTGATGGTGGGCAATTGCCACAAGGTTTCCTGTGCCGATTATTCCGACTTTTATCATGTTCCCGGTCCTCCTTTTAGTTACTTGCTATTACTTCTTGAACTCTATGTATTCCTTGTAAACCTTTGCCCAGATCTCATTCTTATATTCGTTGAACTCGGGCAGCAGCTTGGTAGCCTGATTGCGGGGGTAGGGGAGATTGATGGGGATGATCTCCTTGACGCGGCCGGGACGGGCGCTCATAACGATAACGCGGGTGGCCAGCAGAACGGCCTCCTCAACATCGTGGGTGATGAAGAAGCAGGTCTTCTTTTCCTGCTCCCAGGTCTTCAGCAGGTCTTCCTGAAGCTGGGCGCGGGTCTGGGCGTCAAGTGCGCCGAAGGGCTCGTCCATCAGCAGGACTTCCGGAGCCACGGCGTAGCCGCGGGCGATGGCAACGCGCTGCTTCATACCGCCGGAGAGCTCTTTGGGATAGGCGTCTGCAAAGTCCTGAAGGTCAACCATCTTCATGTATTTGTCGGAAAGCTCGCGGCGCTCTTCCTTGGTGTACTTGCGCAGCTTGCCGTTTTCTTCCTTCTTCAGATATGCAAAGCCGAACTCAATGTTCTGACGCACGGTGAGCCAGGGGAAGAGTGCATACTGCTGGAAGATAACGCCTCTGTCATTGCCGGGGCCGATAATGGTTTCACCGTTCATGGTGACATTGCCTGCGGTGGGTGTTTCAAGACCTGCGATGATGTTCAGCAGGGTGGTTTTGCCGCAGCCGGAGGGGCCGACAACGCAGATAAACTCATTTTCCATTATGTCAAGGTCTACGCCGTTAAGGGCGATGGTCTCCTTGTCGTGACCCTTGTATATCTTTTCGACCTTGTTTATGCAGATTTTGGGTGCGGTTTTGTTTTCCATTGTATTTACCCCTTTCTGATTACTGCCAACGGGTCAGCTTCTTCTCGGCAAACAGCAGCATGCGGTCAAGAATGAAGCCTATAATACCGATGCAGATGATGCCCAGCATGACCTTGTCCATACGGAAGTATATCTGAGCGGTCTGTATCATGCTGCCCAGTCCGTAGAAGGTGCCGGTCATTTCGGCTGCGATGAGGGTGGTCAGAGCGGTGGAAACGCCCAGACGGGCTGCGGTAAGAATGAAGGGGAAGGCGTAAGGGACAACAACTCTCACAAAGATGGACAGGTCGCCTGCGCCGAAGGTATATGCAGCCTTTACCAGAGTGTAGTCAAGGTTGCGCACGCCCTGATAAATGGTAACGGTCATGACCAGGAAGGAGGTGATGAAGATAACGGTTATCTTTGCCTGCTCGCCTGTGCCCATGAGAAGGATGACCATGGGGATGAGGGCGATGGGAGGGATGGTGCGGAGGAACTGGATCCACGGGTCAAGAAGGTCGCGGAAGGTGCGGTACCAGCCCATGAGGAAGGCCACGGGGATGGCGGCAAGAAATGCGATGGCCCAGCCGAAGAACACGCGCTGGAAGGACCAGCGGATGTGCTTGAGAAGGAGCAGCCTTTCAAATTCGCCGCTTACGCCGTCGTTGAGAAGCTCGGGCAGAGCGTCACGGATAATGTCCTGAGGACCTGCAAGGATAACGCCGACGCCGGGCAGGGTGGAGAGAAGCCACCAGAGAAGAATACCGCAGACAAGAGAAAGGACATTCTTAAGTGTGCGGATTTTGGGGGAACCGTCGCTGAAGTCTTTGAGCTTTCTGACCTGACGGCCATTGCCGGACTTTGCCTTGTTCAGTAAATCGACCATTGCTATTCACTCCTGATAATATTCTGTTTGTCAGCTTTGCTGAGATTTGCTCTTTAATTGGTAAATTATTGATATATCTTTGGTAACTTTTGATAATATTATAAATTTTGAAAGGGCTCATGTCAACAACATTCTTGTGAATTTGACAAGTTTTTTTGTTTGCCTTTTGTTCCGGGCTAATATATAATGTAAAAGCAAAGTGGGGAAAACTAAACTTCCCACACCCGGAGGATGTAAATGCGGGAAAAAAGACTGACAAAAATGGAAGAATTCATACGTAAGAGGGGCTCGGTGTCGCTGGATGAGCTGTGCGTGCATTTTGGCGTGTCCAAGAACACTGTCCGGCGTGATGTGGCGGAGATAGTTGAGCATACTGACATCCGCAAGATATATGGCGGCGTAAGCGTACAGAGAAATGTTATTCCGCCCCCCTTTACAGAGCGCTCCGCCGTCAATCAGGACATTAAGGAGCGTCTGGGCAGAAAGGCGGCGCAGCTTGTAAAGGACGGAGACATTATATATATAGACTCCGGCACAACCACCTGCCGGATGGTGGACTATCTGAAGGATAAAAGCAATGTTACCGTGGTGACCCACTCCCTTGATGTTATAAACCGGGCAGTGGCCTATCCCGGGCTTAATGTAATTGCCCTTTCCGGCACCCTTAACCGCAAGACCCTGTCCTTCACCGGTCAGAGCACAATCGATGTTCTGCAGGAAATGAACATAAGCAAGGCCTTCATGGCGGCAAACGGCCTGTCGGTAAAAAACGGAGCCACTCAATCAACCTCCATCGAATTTGCCATCAAAAAATGCGTGGTGAGCCGCAGCGATGCGGTGTATCTGATGATAGAGCGCAGAAAGATCGGAGCCGTTTCCCTGCTGACCTACTGTCCTCTTGAGCGGGTGGATGCAATAATTACCGAGAAAAAGCCCGAGCATGGCTTCTGCGAGGAATACGACGCAATAGGCGGGCAGATAATCCTGTCGGACTGATAGATATACTAATACCGGCCTTCTGCGAAAAAGGCAGAAGGCCGCAGCAAAAAACGAAAGGATGATCACACATGGACAATCTTAAAAAGCTCAAGCAGCTTTACGCGCTGCTGGAGGAAATAGAGGCATACGGACGCTGCCTGGGCAAGGTCAGCTTTGACATGTCCTGCTGCGCCCCTCCCGAGGGTATGGAGCAGGCAGGCAAGGATATGGCTCTGGTGGGCAAGCAGATATACAAGCTGATCCACTCCAAGCGCTATGAGCGTCTTATAAACGAGCTTCACGAAAATTCCGAGGGGCTCAGCCCGGTGCAGAAAAAGACGGTGGAGCATCTGTACGACAAGTACAGCAAGGTGAAAAACCAGAGCGCAAAGTTCAGCTATGAAATGGATCTTGTTACCAGCAAGGCCTACGGCGACTGGCTCAGCGCCAAGAAGGCGGCGGACTTCTCCCTTTTCAAGGACACGCTGGCCTCTCTTATAGACTATACCCGCCGCGCCATTGACCTGCGGGACGAAAAGCCCGGCAGCAGCTACTATGACGCCTGCCTTGACAATTATGAAAAGGGCGGCAATGAGCAGCAGCTTGACGCCTTCTTCTCCGCCCTCAAAGAGCGCATAGTGCCTCTTATGAAGCGCATCATCAGTGAGGGCAGACCCATCAGGGACGATTTTCTCAACAGACCCTGCCCCATCTCCCAGCAGGAGGAGTTTTCCCGCTATCTGCTGAAGGTGCAGGGGCTTCGTGAAAGCGCCCTTGTGCTTATGACCACAGAGCATCCCTTCACCACCAATTTCGGCCCTAAGGATGTGCGCGTCACCACCCATTACTACGAGGATAATTTTATCTCCAACATCTACTCCACCCTCCACGAGGGCGGCCATGCCCTGTTTATGCAGAACGAGCCGGATGAGGTCTATGCCCAGCACTGCAACGACAATATGTCCAACGCCATGCACGAGTGCATTTCCCGCTTCTATGAAAATCTGGTGGGACGCAGCGAGGCCTTTACCGAGTTTGTGTACCCCAGATTTCAGGAGATAAGCGGCAGCGTCTTTTCCGATGTGAGCGCCCGGGAGCTTTACGAGGCGGTGAACATCGCAAATCCCGGCTTTATCAGAACCGAGGCCGACGAGCTTACATATTCCCTGCATATTCTTGTGCGCTACGAGATTGAAAAGGCCTTCATAAACGGCGACATCACCGTGGATGAGATACCCGCGCTGTGGAACGCAAAGTATAAGGAGTATCTGGGGCTGGATGTTAAAAACGACGCTCAGGGCTGCCTGCAGGATGTACACTGGACCATGGACTTCGGCTACTTCCCCTCCTATGCGCTGGGTAACGCCTACGGCGTTCAGATACTGCGCGTCATGGAAAAGGAATTCGATGTGGAGGGCTGCATCCGACGCGGTGAGCTCAGCACCATAAGAGACTGGCTTAAGGAGCGGGTGTTCAGCGTGGCCTCACTTATGACACCCGATGAATGGATACGCCATATCACCGGTGAAAGCCTGAATGTGAACTACTATCTGGACTATCTTGAAAAGAAGTACTCAGAGCTTTACGCCCTTAAATAAGCCATGAGAACACAGGAACAGATAAACGAGATAGTGCGCCTGCTTCTGGAGGAATACCCTCTTGCAGACTGCACTCTGGACTGGCGAAAGGATTATGAGCTGCTGTTTTCCGTGCGGCTTGCCGCTCAGTGTACCGATGAGCGGGTCAATATGATAACTCCCGCTCTCTTTGCCCGCTTTCCCACGCTGGAGGCTTTTGCAGAGGCTGATGTGCAGGAGGTGGAGCAGTATGTTCACTCCTGCGGCTTTTACCGCGCCAAGGCAAGGGACATTGTTGCCTGCGCGAATGTACTGCTTCAAAAGCATGGAGGAGAGCTGCCCCGGACTATGGAGGAGCTGACCGCCCTGCCCGGCGTGGGCAGGAAGACTGCAAACCTTATCCTTGGCGATGTGTTCAAGGTGCCCGGCTCCACCGTTGTGGATACCCACTGCATACGCATAACGAACCGCCTGGGCATAGTGGATGATTTGAAGGACCCGGTGAAAATAGAGATGGAGCTGCGTAAGGTGCTGCCGCCGGAGCATTCCTCCGATTTCTGCCACTGCATAGTGCTCCACGGCAGAGCCGTCTGCGACGCAAGAAAGCCCCTGTGCGAAAAATGCTGTCTCAGGCATCTTTGCAAAAGCTACTCCGGATAAAAAAACCTGCACTCCCCGGCTCAACAGTGATAAGGAGCTGATTACTTATCAATTGTCGGCTGACGGTTTCCGGGGTGCATACGGACAGATCCCGTCTGACTTCCTGTTGGAAGTCAGACGGGATCTTCTCATTGTTCTTATTATAATTTGAATTATGGAGAATATACCATGAAAGCCTTAATATCTTGTGCCGGCAGCAGAGTAAAAGGCGCTTGATCAGCTGTGTCCCGCCCGTTCTGACCACAACATTTTGCCGGGATGGGCGGTGATTTTGCGTATGCGGTAGAATTCTTTGCATTATTGCGGTATACTTATTATGGATTTTTGTGTACATACGCAAGGAGGGCAATTGTGATCGGGATAAGCATCCGCCGCATTGTAGCGGACGATTGGAAAAGCATAAAAGAAATCTGGGCGGACTTTAACTCTTCCGCCCTTTCGCGGTACGACAAACCGCACATCACCGACGATGCGGATGTTCAGCAGAGAATTGCAAAATGGGCAGAGGCGAACAGCGGCACGGAGCATATGTTTTTCGCTGTTTGCCTTGGTGATACCGTGATCGGATACATTGCCTTCAACATCCGGGAGAACGGACATGAGATCGGCTATTGCTTCCACTCCGCATACCACGGCAAGGGCTACGCAAAGGAAAGCCTTCTGGCGCTCATTGATCATGTGCGTGAGCTTGGCATCAAAAGGCTGACCGCAGGCACGGCACTAAATAATACGCCCTCCGCTGCGCTTCTCAAAGCCTTGGGCTTTGAGCTGATCGAAACGGAAAAGGTGTCCTTCTACAAGGATGCAGACGGCAATGATATTGTATTTGACGGCGGAATTTTTGAATTGGTGCTCTAAGGATGGATTGAGAAAATGGCAGATATACTTTTCAAAACCAACGATTACATCTTTTCGTACCGTGTCGGCGGTGTGCTTATACATAACGGAAAGGTACTTATGCAAAATGCAGAGGGCGACGACGGCTACGCCTTTATTGGTGGCCACGTCGCATTTGGAGAAACCACCAATGAAACCCTTGTGCGAGAGTTCAAGGAAGAAATCGGCGCAGACATTAAGATCGAAAGATTGCTGATGGTGAACGAAAATTTCTTTCCTTGGGGCAACCGTCCTTGTCAGCAGATCAATTTGTATTATCTGATCTCCTTGAAGGATGAGACACAAATTCCTCTTGATCGGAATTTTAAGGCGCTTGATGACTTGGGCAACGAGCGAATTGAGCTTAATATGTGTTGGATACCGCTTGAAGATATACCTAACAAGAGCATATATCCCCCACAAGCGAAGGAGTACATTATGAATCTGCCCGATGAGATCGTGTACTTCGTATATAAGGAATAAGTAAACAGCAAGGACAGTGAGAACAGGAAGTACAAAAATGCGATCTGCGACGATCCCGATGCAGACAGACAATATGTTTTGAATATAGTTTGACGAGATCGCAGGCGACAAGACTGCAATCTATATCTCCCACCGTCTGTCCTCCTGTAAGTTCTGCGACGAGATCGCCGTGTTCCATGAAGGTGCGGTTATCCAGCATGGCACCCATGCCGAGCTGGTGGCCGATGTAACCGGCAAGTACCACCAACTCTGGAATGCTCAGGCTCAGTATTATACTGAAAATACAGCATAAAAAAGAAAACCCGCAGATTACGAAAAAACCGTGATCTGCGGGTTTTCTTTTGCAGCGCAGCGGCGTTATGCCCTGAGAGTGCAGGTTTTTTATCCTTCCACCACGCCGAACTCGCCTGCCAGATGCATGCGGCGAAGCAGGTCGTAGCCCTTGACGGCCGTTTCCACGGCAGTGGTATTTTCATCGCTCAGTGTGCGCACCACCTTGCCCGGGGCGCCCACAACAAGGGAATAGGGCTCTATCTTCCTGCCCTCGGTGACTATGGCGCCGGCGGCGATAACGGAGTGCTCGCCTATCTCTGCGCCGTTCATAATGATGGAGCCCATGCCGATAAGCACATTGTCGCCTATGGTGCAGCCGTGGACAATGGCGCCGTGACCTACAAGGCAGCCGTTGCCGATGCTGAGGGGCAGGTTTACTGAGCTGTGCAGCACACAGTTATCCTGAATGTTGCTGCCCTCGCCTATGCGGATGGCCTCAATATCGGCGCGGATAACCGCATTGAAGAACACGCTGCTGTTTTCGCCTATGCTCACATCGCCGCATATTTTTGCGCCGGGAGCAATATAAACGCTGTCTGCTATTTTGGGCTGTTTCATAAATTCGCACCTGCCAATGTTCTGTAATCGTAGCTTCTGTCATGGGTCACATCGGAAAGTATGTGCAGAAATTCAGGTATCTCCACCTGCTCGTCGGGGCTTTTAAGGTCAATTTCCAGTATGGCCTTGTCCTGCCAGAAGGGGTATACATCTATCTCAAAGTACACATTGTTCTCGGACAGATAATAGCGGCTTTTCCGTATGGGCTTGAGCTTCGGGTCGGCGGAGGCAAGCAGGGCCAGATATTCGTCCCGGGTCAGGCGCTTTTCCGTCTCGATAAGGCTGCCGCCGGGGCTGATGGCCTTTTCGTTGCTGTTGTACAGTGTGCAGATACCGTCCAGCCTGCGGCGGGAAACGCGTATCTCCCGACCGGGAGGGCAGGAGAGAAAGGTCTGGCTTATATCCACCCTGCGGCAGTTGGGCAGCTTTTCAAGCAGCTCAATGTCCGGCATGGAGATAAGACAGCAGCGCCTGAAATTGTGGGTCACAGGCTCGCCCAGATAAATGCGTATCTCGCACAGAAGCTGCTGGAGCTTTTCCTCAAAGCTGCTGCCGGAATTATCTATAATACGCAGGTAAGGGTGGTCCCGCCAGGCCTCAATGAGCCTGTCATCCAGAACAATGGCCTCCTGGGGCGTTTCCGTCCGTGCCTGATTGTTGGAGAGTGTGTAAAACTCGGCGGCGCCGTTTGCGGCGGTGACCATGTGAAACACAGCGTCGTAGCTTTCAAGCATCTGCTGCTCGGTCATGCCAAGCTCGTTGAGTATCTGCGAAAACTCCTCCTCCGTCATGTAGGGCTTATTGTCGATAGTGCCCCGGTCGCAGATTATCAGCACCTTGTCCGTATCCATAAGGCGGGCGGAGCGCTCATAGACCTTTTCATTTTCAAGCTGGAGCCAGAACTGGGGCAGCTGAAAATCCAGGTTGCAGCGGAAGGCTCCGGAGGATATGCCGCCGCAGTCAAGCTCGGTATAGGCCTCCGGGATGAACAAAACCCTGTAACCCAGACGCTCAAAGCTGTTTTGTATCCAGCTGCGGGCGGTGGTCTTACCGGCACAGGGGCCGCCTGTCAGCACTATTTTGTGAATTTCCATTGCTTTACCTCCGGGAGGCGGCATTTCTGCCTTTTTTGATTGGAGTTTATTTTACAATATTGTTGTGGCTATGGCAAGATTTGTTTGCTGTGTGACAAAGTCACTTGCGAAATGCCGGCATGAATGATATATTCAAACAAAAAACAAAGGAGCTTGTATATGAAGAAAGTTTTTATCATCCTGCTGCTGGCGGCGGCTGTGCTGGCGGGAGCCTTGTATCTGGGAGGACTTGACAGAAATGAGCCTGCGACTGTTGGCGGAAGCATCTCCGACGCTGCCTCCGGAACCGCAGCCGAGGCAGAAAATGAAGCTGAAAACGAGGCCAGTCCCGAGAGCGGAAGCGACGCCGTTGTGTGCAGCTTCGAGACTGTGGATATAGACGGAAACGCCGTTGACAGCGGCATCTTTTCCGACTATAAGCTGACCATGATCAATTTCTGGGAGCCCTGGTGCGGCCCGTGTGTGGCGGAAATGCCCGATTTGCAGAAGCTGTATGAAGACTATTCCGAGAAGGGCTTTATGCTGCTGGGCGTGTTCTCCACCGAGGACGGCGTCAGGGAGATACTCGGCGACACCGGCGTAAAATACCCCATACTGTACTATACCGAGGGCTTTGACTATTTCCAGACCGGCTATGTGCCCACCACCGTTTTCGTAAACTCTCAGGGTGAAATGCTGGAGCTTCAGATAGGCGCAAGAAGCTATGAGGACTGGGCTGCAATAATCGAGGGGCTGCTGTGAAAAACACCGCGGGATATATAATGCTGCTGCTTGCAGCGGCGCTTACCGGACTTGGGCTTTATCTGGGGCAGCATGGCGCCGTCCTGGCAAAGGCCGTGAGAATTTGCATGGAGTGTGTGGGCATTGGATAAAAAACGCTTTGGAATTCAGGCGGCGGCAGCACTGCTGCAAAACGCCAACTTCAAGGGCTTTTTCACCGGAAGGATATATACCGGAGAGCTGAAAAGCGTCTGTGTGCCGGGGCTTAACTGTTATTCCTGCCCCGGCGCCGTGGGCGCC
The DNA here is from genome assembly GCA_045592365.1 of Candidatus Limivicinus sp. Lineage (GTDB taxonomy): Bacteria > Bacillota > Clostridia > Oscillospirales > Oscillospiraceae > Limivicinus. Next base: position 28,516 of record JAZNUQ010000017.1, read on the forward strand.
TGCCCCATAGGCTCTTTGCAGAGCTTTTTGTCCTCAAGACCCATAAAGCTGCCCTACTATGTGCTGGGGCTGCTGCTGTTTTTCGGCGCGCTTTTGGGGCGCGCCGTATGCGGCTTTCTCTGCCCCATGGGCTTTTTGCAGGAGCTTGTGCACAAGATACCCTTTTTTAAAAAGATAAACCGCTTCAGAGGGGATAAGCTGCTGCGAAAGCTCAAGTATCTTATCCTTGTCCTGATGCTTGTTCTGCCGCTTTTTGTGGCCTTAACGCCGTTTTTCTGTAAGTATATCTGCCCGGCGGGTACTCTTGCCGGCAGCATGCTTGCCGCGGCGGACACTCAGGTGCGCGCGCTTCTGGGCGGGCTTTACGGCTGGAAGTTTTTTGTGCTGTCGGTGCTGTTGGTGCTGTCGCTGATTATATGGCGGCCCTTCTGCAAGTATCTGTGTCCCTTGGGGGCAATATACGGGCTGTTTAACCGTTTTTCCCTTTACAGGAACAGCCTTGACAGGGATAAATGCGTAAGCTGCGGCGCCTGTGCCGCTGCCTGCCGCATGTGCGTTGACCCGGCAGAAACGCCCAACCACAGCGAATGCATACGCTGCGGCGACTGTGTCCGCGTCTGCCCCACCGGGGCTATCAAATGCGGCTTTGGAGAGAAAAAGTAATACCCCTTGCGGAGAAAAATATAAAGGAGCCTTATAATGTCATACGATACCTTCTCAAACACCGAACCGGGCACTCTGGTAATTAGCCTTTTGATAAGCCTTGCTCTGACCGTAGCGTTTTACTGCGCCATTCCGCTGCTTATGGCAAAGCTCAGAAAGACCCCCGTTACCGGAAAAAAGTACAGAACCACCTGCTATCTGGCAAATCTGGCTGTTTTCGTTCTGCTTGCTGCAATTAACGGCGATGTGTCCTCCGTTGCGCCCTATTTCCTGTGGACCACGGTTTTTGCCGGAGTGGGCTGCCGCAAGCTGGAAAAGCGCGGCCTGCTGCTGGATGCCGCCGCCTCTGCGACACAGCAGAGCGCCGCTCCTGTGGAGCCGGGCTTTGATAACACGGCCTTTCAGCAGAGCTATACACCCGTGCAGGGCAACAGGCCCCGCTTCTGCATGCATTGCGGACAAAAGCTCTCCGAGAAGGACAAGTTCTGCCAAAACTGCGGAGCCAGACTGTAAGAAAAGAATAAAGAATACACGAAGGGTGAAGCTCTCTCGGGCTTCACCCTTAAGACTGTCAAAAAAATTATGCTTCAAAGCACAAGTTATAGGGCCGCGGGGGAGCGCGAGGGGGCAAGGCCCGCCTCGCAGTACAATAACCCGCCACCAACAAGCTTGTGTTACAAGCTTGTTGGGCGAAGCAGCATTTTGTATAAGCAAAATGCTTGGCGGCTTCAGCTTGTCAAGAAAGTCGTAATTGACTTTCTTGACAAGCTGAAGGGTGAAGCTCTCTCGGGCTTCACCCTTATGTTTTATATTGGAACTATTCTCTACCCTCAAGTCTTGCCTGCTCTCTTGCGATCACGGCGGCGGCAAAGCTCTGCTCGCTCTTTATATACTCGCTTCCTGCGGCGGACTCGTCGGCAAAGCTGTCAAAGGCGTCCTGCTTTTCACTTAAAAGCTCCACAATGCGCTCATCCACCGTATCGTCGCAAAGCAGCCTGTATACCAGCACATTTCTAAGCTGTCCCATGCGGTAGGCTCTGGAAACGGCCTGAGTTTCCAGTGAGGGCTTTATCTGCGGCTCGCAGAAAACCACAACGCTGGCGCTCTGAATATTGAGCCCGGTGCCGCCTGCCTGTATCTGGCAGACAAGGGCGGTGCCCGCCTCAGCCGCTGCAAAGCGGTCAATAAGCTCCTGCCTTTTGGCCGGGGAGCAGGAGCCGGTGATGGGCTCAAGACATTTGTCCCCAAGCAGGGAGCAGACCTTGTCTATGGTGCTGCGGAAAAATGAGAATATAAGCAGCTTTCTCCCCTCAAGCGCCGCTGCCTCCTGAATTTCAAGCAGGCGCTGCGCCTTGGAGGACTTTTTCACATCCGGAAGCTGCCACGATACCTGCCGCATGCCCATGAAATTCGAGGCAATAACATTGGCGTAATAAAGGGCGGCCTCCTCGGTGTTCATATCGCACCACTCGGTGTTTTCTATAAGCTCCGGCAGCTCCGTCAGCACATCCTCGCGGGTGCGGCGCAGATACACGGGGCTTATCTCCCGGCGAAAGCGGGCGGCTGCGGAATAGTGCTTTATGCCCTCCAGCTTTTCGGCAATGTCCGGGCGCAGGCAGCTTATGAGATAGCACATCTCGTCCACACGGTTTTCAAGGGGAGTGCCTGTCATATAGAGGCGGCGCTGAGCGGCTCTTCCAAGGCGGTTCAGAGCCTGCGTGCGTATAGCGCCGGGATTTTTGGCGTAATGGGCTTCGTCCGCTATCAGCATGGAAAAGCCAAAATCCTGCGGCAGGGCAAAGCGGCTGATGGAATCGTAGGAGCTGACGGCAACGCCGCCCTTTTCCATCCATGTCCTTACCGCCTTCATATCGCCGCCCCGGATGCTTGTTACAGGCAGCTCGCTGAATTTTGAAATCTCCCTTGCCCAATTTACAAGCACGCCGGCCGGACACACCACCATAAAGTGGCTTGCACCCTGATTTTTAAGAGACACCATGGCGGCTATGGCCTGAACGGTTTTGCCCAGACCCATCTCATCCCCAAGAAGCACCTGCCCCTGACGGAGAATGTACCTTGCGCCAAAGTCCTGATAGCTTCGCAGTGTGGCCTTAAGACCCTCGAGATAAAGGGGCTGGCTCTCTACCTGCGCTATAAGCTCCTCGGGCAGAGGCGCCTTGCCCTTTTCCACCTGTACGGCGCTTACATCCAGCTTTTCAAGCCGGGCATAATAGGCGGCGGCATTATTCTCAAACTCCGCCCAGCTCTGTGCCGGGTCTGTGCGGGCGGCCTCATTGAAGGCGCGGATAAGCTCAAGGGCGCGGCAGCCGTATTCGCCCCGAAGCAGCCCTTCAAGACGCTCCGCCGCCCTGAGCGCCTGCTGCTTTGCCCCGGAGGAGCTGAGAAGCCAGCCAAGCTGAGACTGAGCCGGCTTTGCAAGGCGAAGGTCTGCCGCTACCTGCTCATGCATGCCTCTGTGCATGGTCTGCACCGCAGCTACCGTGCCCTCACAGGCGATGCTCCTGTGCAATATTGCCACAAGCTCCGTGGCCTCCGGGCGCTTCTCCCGGGGGTCAAGACGGGGCCGGACGCTCTCCTCCGCCTCACGCTGTATCAGGCGGGCGATTTTATGGATTATATAGGCCGACTCCTCGCTGATGCCGTGAATGTTGCAGATTTGATTTCTGCTCATGGAGCAAAGGCTGAGCATGTTGTTTATGCCGGCTGCCCTCAGCGCCGAGACACGAAGCCCCAGCTTGTCGCGGTTTATGCTGTCCACATCCATGGAAGACAAAAGCTCCTCCGCCATGGTGCGGCGAAGCCTTTTAAGGCAGTCGGCGGCAGCGCTCTGCTGCCCGGCGGCAAAGGCCGATATTTTTTGCAGGGAGCCGTCAAGGGCGGCCATCTTTTCGCAGACGGTCCTTATACGGGAAAAGTCGGGTTTTAAAGCTGCCATAAGCCCTCCTGAAGCACAGATCTGTACTGCATCAGATTATAGACCCGAAAGCAGTGCATGGCAAGAGAGGAAAGCTGTGTTTTCTCTGTTGTTACAGGAAAATGTCCGCTTTTTACCTGTTGACTTTGCCGCACATTCGGTATATTCTGGTAAATGTAGGAGAATTGGCTTATAAAAAACTATCAGGGAGGCGTCGCCATGACAGCAGAGATTTTTGCACCGGGAAGAACAGAGCTTGCCGGCAACCATACCGACCACCAGCGCGGCAGAATACTTGCATCCGCTGTTGACCGGGGGCTTTATGCACAGTGTGAAAAGTGCGGCGGTGACGCAGTTGAAATACAGTCTGAGGGCTTTCCTCCCTTTGAGGTGAAGCTCCATCAGCTGAGCGTCCGCACGGTGGAGTTCGGCTCTCCCATGGCGCTTGTGAGAGGTATGCTGGCCGAGTTTAAGGAGCTGGGGCTCAGTATCGGCAGCTTCAGGGCCAAAATAAGAACCACCCTGCCTGCAGGCTCCGGACTTAGCTCCTCCGCAGCCTTTGCCGTGCTGATAGGCAGAATACTCAGCAAATTTTTCAATAACGACAGTGTAGACCCGGTGGTTATAGCAAGAGCCGCTCAGCGGGCGGAGAACAAGTTCTTCGGCAAGCCCTGCGGCCTTATGGATCAGCTTGCCTGCTCTCTGGGGCATACGGTGTATGTGGACTTCAAAACCAATGAAATTGAGCCCATACGCGCCGATTTCGGCAGCATGGGGCTGACCCTCTGCCTTACCGACACCGGCGGCAGCCACGCCGGGCTTGACAGCTCCTATGCCCGTATCCCGGCGGATATGGTGTATATAGCAAACCTTTTTGACAAGGGTGTGCTTGCGGATGTTGACCCAGAGGCCTTCCGCGCCAAGGGCTGGGACGCTTCAAACCGCCCGGTCCGCCGCGCAATGCATTTCTTTGACGAGAATGAGCGTGTTCCCCGGATGAGAGACGCTCTAAAGACCGGCAACGGCCAGGAATATATGCGCCTTATGAATCTGTCCGGCCGCTCCAGTGAGAAGCTGCTGAACAATATCGTCACCAGCGCCACCGGCGATGTGAAGCTGGCGCAGGGGCTTGAGCGCAGTGAAAAGCTCCTCAGCGGCAAGGGCGCATGGCGTGTCCACGGCGGCGGCTTTGCAGGCTGTGTGCAGGCCCTTATGCCCGCAGACTTCTTCCCCTTCTACAAGAAGGCCATGGAGGATGAATTCGGCCCGGACACCTGCCGGGAGATAAAGCTGGTATGATACAAAGCATAAAAAGCCTCTTTGACCCAAGTCAAAGAGGCTTTTACAGTAAAAAAAGGAGCTGGGTTAACCAGCTCCTTTTTTATTTGCAAGTCCTGCGACTTACTTGCCCATGTTCATCTGAGCGGCGACCTCTGCTGCGAAGTCCTCCTGCTTCTTCTCTATGCCCTCGCCCTTCATGAAGCGAACTGCGTCAACAAACTTGACGGAGCCGCCCAGAGCCTTGGCTGCGGAAGCAATGTACTTCTCAACGGAGAAAGCATTGTCCTTAACGAACTCCTGCTGGAGCAGGCAGTTCTCCTCGTAGAACTTGTTGAGCTTGCCCATAACGATCTTTTCCTTGACCTGCTGGGGCTTGGAAGCCATCTTGGGGTCCTGATCCATCAGAGCCAGAGCTATGCGCTTCTCCTCCTCCAGAACAGCCTCGGAAACCTGAGACTTGTCCCAGAAACGGGGATTGAGAGCAGCGATCTGCATTGCAACATCCTTGCCGATCTCGGTAGCGTCGCAGCCTTCAACAGCCAGATTCACCAGAACGCCGATCTTGCCGCCGGCGTGCACGTATGCAACGCTGGTGTTCTCGCAGAAGCGGTGGAAGCGGCGGATCTGAAGGTTCTCACCGATGGACATGACCTTCTCGGGGAGAATTTCAGCAACGGTCAGCTCAGAGCCGGGGTACTTGCAGCCCATGAGAGCGTCAACATCTGCGGGGTTGTCCTTCAGGACGACAGTGCAGACATCCTTTACAAACTGAACGAAAGCCTCGCTCTTTGCGCAGAAGTCGGTCTCGCAGTTGACTTCAACAACAGCACCGACGCCGCACTCTTCGCAAACTGCTGCGTATGCCATGCCTTCTGCAGCGATGCGGCCGGCCTTCTTTGCAGCCTTTGCAAGGCCCTTCTCACGCAGCCATTCAACTGCCTTGTCCATATCGCCGTTGGTCTCGGTGAGGGCCTTCTTGCAGTCCATCATACCAACATTGGTCATCTCGCGGAGAGTCTTAACATCCTGAGCGGTAAATGCCATAATAATTTTCCTCCTGTAAATTTTTGAGAGAGATCAATTCTCTTGAAAAAGGGGCGAATGGTGCTTCGCCCCTTGGGTGGTAAAATTAATTACTCAGCTGCTTCCTCAGCAACAGCTTCCTCGGCCTGAGCGTCAACGCCCTGACGGCCTTCCTGAACGGCGTTTGCCATGGTGGCTGCGATCAGGCGGATGGCGCGGATAGCGTCGTCGTTTGCGGGGATAACATAGTCGACCTCGTCGGGGTCGCAGTTGGTGTCAACGATAGCAACGATGGGGATGTGCAGCTTGCGTGCCTCAGCGATTGCGTTGTGCTCCTTGCGGGGGTCAACAACGAACAGAGCGCCGGGAAGTCTCTTCATTTCCTTGACGCCGCCGAGATACTTCTCCAGCTTTTCCATCTCGCCGAGATGCTTCAT
>JAZNUQ010000018.1:0-75666 GCA_045592365.1 Candidatus Limivicinus sp.
CGCCCCCGCAGACACCCCCGCAGATGCTCCCGCTGAGACCCCCGCAGAGGCTCCCGCAGAAGCCGGCGACGGCTATGCTCCCTTCGTTGAAGTTCAGGGTGTGGATGACACCACCATCCTGGTTGGCAACACCGCCGCTACCACCGGCGCTTTCGCTACCGTCGGCGTTCCCTTCAACGCCGGTATGGAAGCTGCATTCAAAGAGTACAACGACGCAGGCGGCTTCGGCGGCCGCAGCATCAAGCTGGTTCACTATGATGACGGCTTCGATGCAGCACAGGGTCTGACCTACACCAAGACTCTGGTTGAGACCGACAAGGTCTTCGCCATCGTCGGCCACTTCGGCACCAACACCGTTGGCGCAACCCTCGACTACATCAAGGAAATGGGTATCCCCATGGTTTACGCCGCTACCGGTATTGAGGCTCTCTATCAGGAAGGCGCAACCGGCAACGACAAGGTCGTTTACCCCGTACAGCCCATCTACAACTCCGAAGGCCGTGTTCTGCTGGCCCGCGCTCTTGCTCCCGTTGAGGGCGGCATGGGTCTGGGCGGCACCAAGATCGGTGTTGTTGCTACCACTGACGACGCCGGTACCGGTCTGGTCTACGGCGTTAAGAAGCAGGCTGAGGGCCTGAATGTTGACATCGTATACCAGGATGTTGACGCTGCCGCAACCGACTACTCCGCTGCTGTCAATGTTCTCAAGAACAACGGCTGTGATGTTGTCATCGCCTGCATGAACCAGGCTCCCCTTGCTACCCTCATGGCCTCCATGCGTGATGCAAACTACAACGCAAATGTAGTTACCTCCTATGTCAACGCTTCCGCAGTTACCCTCGGCGCTTTTGTTGAGAACGGCTCCATCACTGCAGAGCGCACCGTTTACTCCACCGCATGGCTGGATACCAGCACCGAGGAAGGCATGGCCGATTACCTTGGCTTCTACGCTGCAATGAGCGCATGGGAGCTTGCCAACGGCGGCTCCGGCAATGACAATGCCCTCAACTCCTACGCAATGGCCGGCTACATCGCAGGCAACCTGTTCGTCCAGGCTCTCAAGAGCCTCGAAGAGAAGGGCCTTGAGCTCAACTGGGCAGACTTCAACGATGTTATGGAGTCCACCGAGTTCAAGCTCCCCATGGGCGGCACCATCAACTTTGCCAACGGCGACCGTCTGGCAATCACCTCTCTGGCTCTGAACACCATCTCTCTGGAGATCGGTGAGAGCGGCTACTACGAGCTTCAGGTCGTAAGCCCCATCATGAGCCTTGACGATGTTCTTGCAAGCATCGCATAATTTCTGATAAAATAGCTTTGTCCGGGCGGCGTTTGCCGCCCGGATGTTAAAAAAACCCTGCTGAGGAGGTTTAAATTATGGACTATACTTCCAAGATCATTTCTCTGGAAAAAGCTCTTTCCCTTGTTAAAAGCGGAGACACCGTTGTAACAGGTCTGGGTGCGGCGGAGGCCGGCCTTTTTATGGAGAATATCCACAGCCTGCTTGGTAAGGTCCGCGATGTTAAAATAGTAAACTGCAACCCCACTCACGCCTGCGATTTCTACAAGGCCGAGTATGCAGAGACCTTTGCCGTTGACGGCTGGTTCTTTGCTCCCGCCATGCGCAAGGCCCACGCTCAGGGCAACATGGCCTATATCCCCAACCATCTGCATCTTGCAGCCAAGAAGTGGCTTTACCGCAACAGGCCCAATATTTTTGTGGCTTCCGCGTCCATGCCTGACAAAAACGGCTATATCTCCCTTGCCACCTCCGCCACCTACGAGCGGCGCATGATGGAAGCGGCAGACATTACCATTCTTGAGATAAACCCCAACTTCCCCTTTGTTTACGGTGATGTTGTGGTTCATGTGTCCGATGTTGACTATCTTATCGAGGCAGATTACCCCATTCCCACCATCCCCGATGTGCCCTCCAACGACAAGGACAGAGCCATCGGCAAGATAATAGCAGGCTATGTCCCCGACGGCGCCTGCATCCAGCTTGGCATCGGCGGCATTCCCAATGCCGTGGCCGAATTCCTTAAGGAAAAGAACGACCTTGGTATCCACACCGAGCTGATAACCAGCGGCATGGCCGATCTGGTCAAGTCCGGCGTCGTTACCAATAAGTACAAGAACATAAACAAGGGTCAGATGGTTGCAACCATGATCCTTGGCAACAACGAGCTTTACGATTTCTGCGATCACAATCTGGGAGTTGCTCTCTATGACGGCTCATGGGTAAACGACCCCTATGTCATAGCTCAGAACGACAATCAGATTTCCATAAATACCAGTCTTGAGGTTGACCTTACCGGCCAGTGCGCCTCCGAGTCCATCGGCTCAAGACAGTTTTCCGGCACCGGCGGTCAGGCCGATACCGCCATCGGCGCTCAGATGAGCAAGGGCGGACGCTCCATAATCGCCCTCTACTCCACCGCGATGGTAAAGGACAAGGTCACCGGCGAGAGACGCGAGGTGTCCAAGATAGTAAGCCAGCTCCAGACCGGCGCTGCCGTCAGCCTCAGCCGCAACGATGTTGACCTTGTCATCACCGAGTACGGCGCAGCCGACCTTCGCGGAGCAAACATCAACCAGCGTGTAAGAAGCCTTATCGAGATCGCACACCCCAAGTTCCGCGATGAGCTTTGGGATCAGGCCGTCTCCTGCGGCATTCTGGGTAAAAAGTAATGGCGTATTTCACCTTTGAAGGAAAACAGGTCTATTACGAGACCTACGGGCAGGGCAGACCCCTGCTGCTTCTCAACGGCATAATGATGTCCTGCGCCAGCTGGAAGGAGTTTATCGAGCCTCTCAGCGCACAGAATTTCCTCATTCTTGTGGATATGCTGGATCAGGGCAAGAGCGACAAGATGAGCGAGGCATACGACCACGCTGTGCAGATACGCCTTGTGGACGCCCTGCTTGAGCATCTGGGCATTGAAAAGCTCTGTATCGCGGGTATATCCTACGGCAGTGAGGTGGGCCTTGAGTACGCAATGGATCACCCCGAAAAGGTGGAAAGGCTCATGCTCTTCAATGCCACCGCCGCCACCGGCCCCTGGCTTGACGATGTGGGCAAGGCCTGGAACCTTGCAGCACATGACGCCATGAGCTATTACTACACCGCCATACCCGTCATTTACTCCCCCCGCTTCTACACTCAGCACAATGACTGGATGGAGCGGCGCAGACAGGCGCTCCAGCCGGTTTTCTCAAACGAGAGCTTCATAAACGCCATGATACGCCTGACAAACAGCTCCTCAAACTACGATGTCAGAGACAGGCTTTCACAGGTGCGCTGCCCCACGCTGATAGTTTCCTGCCAGCAGGACTATCTTACCCCCGTGGAGGAGCAGAAGTATCTGGCAGACAATATTGCCGACAGCCACTATGTCGTAATTCAGAACAGCGGGCATGCCTCCATGTATGAGCAACCTCTGCTGTTTGCAAGCCTGATAGTAGGCTTTGCCGACACAAGCAAAACCAAGTACACCATCGTCTGATACGGCCGTTTTTTGCCGCCCTTTACTTGAAAAATGCTGTTGGATGTACTATCATATTAAGTACAACATTTTATCAGCAACGGAGACAGTATGAACGACCTTCTCAAAATGCCCAAAACGCCGAAAGGCATCGAGACCCTTAACAATATCCTTTCCGCTGCCGCCCAGATAATCTATGAAAAAGGCTATCACGGAGCCAATATCGGTGATATTACCAAGTTGGCAGGCGTTGCCACAGGCACCTTCTATGTTTATTTTGACAGTAAGATAAGCCTGTACCGCTATATGCTGCTCCAATTCGGGCACAGTATAAGACGGGAGCTTTCCATAAAGACCAAGCACTGCCGCACAAGGCGCGAAATTGAGCGTACAGGCCTTATTGCATGGCTTGAGTATGTACAGGCCCACCCCTATGTGTATAACATTATATGGGAATCTCTTTATGTTGACAGGGCTCTTTTCACCGAATACTATGAGACCTTCAGCAAGGCCTATGTGGAGGGACTGAAGCAGGCTCAGCAAAGCGGAGAGCTTATTGAGGCCGACCTTGAGGCGCTGGCCTACGCACTGATGGGCATATCAAACTTCGTGGGCCTAAAATACTGCATGTTCAGCGACACTCAGGTGGATTTTGAGTGTGTGGCGGACGATATTATGCGCGTGCTGGACAAGGGCATGTTTACCGGACTTGTGCCCAGCAGCCCCCCTCCCGCAGCGCAGAAGAAACAGAATATGAACTTCCGGGTGGAAGTGGACTTCGGCTTTCTCAACAAGGAAGAATAATGCGGAGGTAAAACAATGTATTTTGAAACAAAAACCCTTAAGACCGACAGACTTAATGTGGCATACCACCGCGCAGGCAGCGAGGGTCTGCCCAAGCTCCTGCTTATCCACGGCAACTGCTCCTCCTCCCTGTTCTATCAGCCTCTTATGAAGAGACTTGAGGACAGGTACGACATGATAGCCATCGATCTTCGCTGCTTCGGCGAAAGTGAGGCTCTCTATATTGACGCAACGCGCGGCCTGCGTGATTTCTCCGACGATGTGGACTCCTTTGTTAAGGCCATCGGCTGGGAAAAGTTCTCCGTTCTGGGCTGGTCCATGGGCGGCGGCGTATGCATGCAGTATGCCCTTGACCATGCCGAAAAGCTGGAAAAGATTATACTGCAGGCGCCTCTTTCTCCCTTCGGCTTCGGCGGCACCTACGATGAGGACGGCAAGAAGCTGGAGCCCGTGGGGCTGGGCAGCGGTGCAGGCACCGTAAATCCCCAGCTGGTCGCAGCCCTGCGTGACGGTGGGCGTGAATTTGCCGCAGCTACCATTGACGGGCTCTATGTTGTGCCCGAATTCAAGATTGATCCCGAGCTTAAGGAAATGTTTATTGACAGTGTGCTTACCACCAAGGTGGGTGAGGGCATGTACCCCGGTGACATGGTGCCCGCAGCTGCGTGGCCCTTCGTCAGCGCCGGTGTCAACGGCATAAACAATACCATGTCTCCCAAGTACTGCGATTTGTCCGGTCTTGCTGACATCGAAGCCAAGCCCGACATCCTGTGGATATACGGCGACAGGGACCTGATAGTTTCCGACACCAGCATGTGCGATGTGGGCTTCCTGGGTCAGATAGGCGTTATGCCCGGCTGGCCCGGCCTTGAGGCCTGCCCGCCCCAGCCCATGCTGAAGCAGACCCGCTTCGTGCTTGAAAAGTACAAGGCAAACGGCGGCTTCTACCGTGAGGCAAAGATAGCCGGCGGCCACGGCTGCATGCTGGATAACGAGGATGTCTTCGTTGAAGAGCTGACCGCCTTCATGGCAAGATAAAAAATGTTCAATAAGGCTGTACGGCGGAAGCCCCGCCGTACAGCGTGTACCCCACAGCGAAAATTTTTTAGTCAAAAAACTGAATGACTGTTCATATTTATAAATAACGGAAAGGAAGCACCACTATGTTTAAACTTGACAGCGAGCATCTTGAGCTTCAGGCAGCCTTTAAAGAGTTTGCCGAAAACGAGGTAAAGCCCCTTGCAAAGGAAATCGATGAGACTGAGCGTTTCCCCCTTGAAACCGTGAAGAAGATGGCTGAGATGGGCATGATGGGTCTGCCCGTTCCCGAGGAATACGGCGGCAGCGGCATTGACCAGCTGGGTTATGTCCTTCAGGTAGAGGAGCTGGCAAAGGTTTGCGCCACCACCTCCATCATCGTCTCTGCCCACACCTCCCTGTGCTGCTGGCCCATCCAGAAGTTCGGCACCGAGGAGCAGAAGCAGAAGTATCTTATTCCCCTTGCCACCGGCGAAAAGCTGGGCGCCTTTGCTCTTACCGAGCCCAGCGCCGGCACCGACGCCTCCATGCAGAAGAGCACCGCAGTTCTTGACGGTGACGCCTACATACTCAACGGCAGCAAAATATTCATCACCAATGCCGGCGCCGCCGATGTGTTCATAGTCTTTGCCATGACCGACAAGGAGCAGGGCACCCGCGGCATCTCCGCCTTCATTCTTGACCGCGATATGGAAGGCTTCAGCATCAGCAAGCCCGAGAACAAGATGGGTCTGCGCGCCTCCTCCACCTGCGAGCTGGTATTTGACAATGTGCGCGTTCCCAAGGAAAATCTGCTCGGTCAGGAGGGCAAGGGCTTCAAGATAGCCATGGCCACTCTGGACGGCGGACGCATAGGCGTAGCGGCTCAGGCTGTGGGCATTGCACAGGGTGCAATCGACGAGGCCGTTAAGTACACCACCCAGCGTATCCAGTTCGGCCGCCGCATCTCCCAGTTCCAGAACACCCAGTTCACTCTGGCCGACATGCAGACCCGCACCGACGCTGCAAGACTTCTGGTGTGGCGCGCAGCCGCTGCCGAGCAGAACGGCGAGCCCTACTCCCACCTTGCGGCGATGGCAAAGCTCTACGCCTCCGAGACCGCGTCCTATGTTACCAACCGTGCCGTGCAGCTCTTCGGCGGCTACGGCTACTCCAAGGATTATCCCGTTGAGCGCATGATGCGTGATGCAAAGGTCACCGAGATATACGAGGGCACCAGCGAGGTGCAGAAGATGGTCATTTCCGGCTGGATGGGCGTAAAGTAAGTCACAGGAGCAGAAGAGAATGAAAATACTTGTTTTTGTTAAGCAGGTTCCGGATACCGACGATGTAAAGCTGGACCCAAAGACCGGCAATCTTCGCCGCGATGGCGTAAAGAGCATGATGAACCCTCTGGACGCGAATGCCGTTGAGGCGGCTCTCCAGCTTAAGGCTAAGCATGGCGGCACCGTGGCGGTGGTTTCCATGGGCCCCCCTCAGGCTGAGGAAGCCTTGAAAAAGGCTCTCGGCATGGGCTGCGACGAGGCGTATCTGCTCAGCGACAGAGCCTTTGGCGGTGCAGACACTCTGGCCACCGCGTACACTCTTTCCAAGGCAGCGGAAAAAATAGGCGACTATGATCTGCTTATCTTCGGCCGCCACGCGGTTGACGGCGATACCGCCCAGACCGGCCCCGCAACCGCTGCATATCTGGGCATACCCCAGATAACCCTTGCCTCCTCCATTGAGGTTCAGGACGGCTGGGTCTACTGCGACAGGGCCTTGGGCGAGCTGCGCCAGAAGGTGCGGGCAAAGCTCCCCGCTGCGGTCACCGTATGCGGCGAGATAAACAAGCCCCGCTACGCTACCCCCATAAATATAATGCGTGCCCAGAAGAAGCCCCGCTTTGTCTGGAACGCACAGGATCTCAACTGTGAGGCGGAGCGCATAGGCATGCCCGGCTCCCCCTCCTCCACCAAGAAGGTATTTGAGCCTGAAAAGCGCAACGCAAACACCGTTTATTTCAAGGGCGAGGCTTCCGATGTGGCAAAGGCTATGCTGGACGCACTGCGCCAAGAGCAGCTTATATAAGGAGGGAGAATATGGCAAAAGAAGATTACAAGGGCATTTGGATATTTGCCGAGCAGGAAAACGGAGTTCTCCATCCCACGGTGCTTGAGCTGCTTGCCAAGGCACAGGAGCTTAAGGCCTTTAACGGCGAGGATATTTACGCGGTGCTTCTGGGCAGCGGCGTTGCCTCCCTTGCCAAAACTCTCTTTGAGTACGGCGCAGATAAGGTGATCCTTGCCGATAATGAGGCTCTTGCCTCTTACAGCGCCAGACCCTATGAGAAGGTGCTCACAGAGCTTGCGGAAAAGTACAAGCCCTCTATCATCCTTTACGGCGCGACCCCTCTGGGTCGTGATCTGGCGCCCAGAATAATGGTTTCTCTCAAAACCGGCCTTACCGCCGATGCCATTGACCTGGGCTACGACGAGGACGGCGTGTTCTACCAGACCACCCCCGCCTACGGCGGCAAAATTCTGGCTCACATCGTCATCCTTGAAAAGCGCCCCCAGATGGCCACCGTTCACGCCCAGATATGCCAGCCTCTGGAGCCCAGAGCCGGCGCAGAGGGTGAGCTTATCGTTGAGAGCGTCAGCGTAGAGGCGGACAGCGACTATGAGGTGCTTGAGACCGCAGCTGCGGAGAGCACCGGCAGATCTCTTGCCAAGGCGAGGATCGTTGTGGCCGGCGGCAGAGGCGTAAAGAGCCCCGAGGAAATCCAGCAACTTGAAAAGCTGGCACAGCTTCTGGGCGGCGAGCTTGCCTGCTCCAGACCTCTGGTCGATAACGGCTGGCTTCCCCATGAGCTGCAGATAGGGCAGAGCGGCGTTACCGTAAAGCCCGATGTTATGCTCAATTTTGCAATTTCCGGCTCCGTCCAGTATCAGCTGGGCATGCAGAATGCAAAGTGCATCGTGGCCGTGAACCAGTCCGAGGACGCTCCCATTTACGACATTGCCCATTACGGCGCAGTGTGCGACTACAAAAAGGTGGTTGCCGCCCTTATAAAGGAGCTTGAAGGCTAAGCTAAAGCATAAAAACGCAGGTCGTTCGGCGGGTGTTCGTAAAACAGTTAATGGAGCGTATCAATGCGATACGCACCATTTTTGTATAGACATGGTTTGGGGCAGGCACGCCCCAACAAGAGTATGATAACAAATCTGGTATCATGGCAGAATTTTGCTCTTATGTAACAATCTTCTGAGAGAGGCTCCCTTGTGTAAAGGGAGCTGTCAGCGAAGCTGACTGAGGGATTGTCTTACCTCAGCATCGATGTGCTCGCAGACCCCACGAAAGTTCCTGCTGACTTCGTTATTGGGTATTCGGATCACCCTCAATCCATAACCTTCGAGAAAAGCGGTTCGCTCAGCATCCTTTTCCACATTATCCTTTTCGCAGTTGCTTTGCCAATGGAACCAACTGCTTATTATGCTTCAACTGCATGACAATCCCTCCGTCACGGCTTCGCCGTGCCACCTCCCTTTACACAAGGGAGGCTTTGGTGCGGTGCGAAACCGTACAATACGCACTACACCGAACGGTGTATAGAAGTGCGCCCTTACGGTTCGATAAATTGGAATTACAGATTGAAAGTCTCTTTTATCAGTCTGGCAACTGCAGCCGGCTCCATGTCAGAATTATCGATTCTGAGATAGTTTTCAAAAGGGATTTCTCCTTCATAACTGACGCACCTGTGATTCTGATCATCTTGGATCAAACGCTGGTTTGAAGTCTCTATGTCCCTTTTGGAAGCCTTGTTTTTCAGCCTGTTTTCAGAAACGTTTCGCTTCAGTCTGATCTCTTGGGGAGCAATCAGTTCAACATAATAGAATTCTGTTCCATATGGTTCAAAAAAACCTTTGACGTGCTCTAGATACTCCCATTCCGAAGGCATGTCAAAATCCATCATCATGGTGAAGATCATCCCATAGTTTTTAGATGCGGCATAATTCCTAAAAATCAGATCCCTCATTTCATTGATCGTCTTCCCGTCGTATCTGCCGAAGATCTCGATCACCGGTTCAATGGTCATGTGGTTGTGAAAGAGCCTCAATTCTGTAATTTTTATCAATTCCTGACCAACTGTCATTTTCCCAACGGCAGCATCGCCGATGATAAAAACCAGTTTCATAGAGCACCTCCACAAATTCTTATTGGTAATATATAAGCGAGGGTTTAACAGCCTTCGCTTTTTCTATATGATGAAGGGGACTGGTCTGACGGAATTTCTTATTGGGACACCACGCCCGTCGATAAATGTGTCAGCCACCCTTCATCATTTATCGGTCTGTTTGTTTTCATACTATCACGCGAAAGTGAATTGTTCAAGAACAGGCACAGCGGATCGATCCGCTGTGCCTGCTAACTGTCTTATGACCACCGCCCATTAGACCTGCGTTTTTTCTTGACTGACGGGGCGCCAGCATATAAAATATGCGTAAGAAACAAAAGGGAGGCTGCGCCATGGCTGAATTATGCTTCGGCTGCTTTGCAGAGCTTGAAAATAAGGGGCCTTGTCCCCACTGCGGCTATGACCCGAAGGAGGACGCGGGGAAGTTTCCCAATGCCCTCCGACCCGGAACCATTTTGAAGGAGCGCTATATCGTGGGGCGCGTTCTGGGGCAGGGCGGCTTCGGTATTACCTATGCGGCGCTGGATTTTGCCACAAAGAAGCTGATGGCGGTGAAGGAATACCTGCCGGAGGTGTTGGCAAGCCGCGACGCCACCGGTCAGGTCAGCTCCTACGCCGGTCAGCGCACGCTGGACTTCAATATGGGCAAGGAGGGCTTCCTGAACGAGGCCAACGCCCTTGTTGAGTTTAAGGATAATCCCTACATAGTAAATATCCACGACTATTTTGAGGAAAACGGCACCGCCTATTTTGTGATGGAGTTTGTGCGGGGCATGAGCCTGCGCAGCTATGTCAAGCGCATGGGCGGAAGACTGGGACAGAAGGAGGCCGAGAGGATACTCCTGCCCATAATGGAGGCTCTGGAGGATGTACACGCCAAGGGGCTTGTACACCGGGACATTGCGCCGGACAATATAATAGTCACCGCCGAGGGTGAGGCAAAGCTCATAGACTTTGGCGCCGCCCGGTACAGCACCGGCGAAAAGAGCCAGAGCCTGGATGTGGTTTTGAAGCACGGCTATGCTCCCATAGAGCAGTATTCCCGCCACAGCAGGCAGGGCGCCTTTACCGATGTTTATGCTATGGCAGCCACCTACTACTTTGCCGTGACCGGCAGGGTGCCGCCCGATGCAATAGACCGCCTCAGTGAGGACAGCATTGTTGCTCCCGACGCGCTGGGGGTAAAGCTCACGGAAAATGCGGAAAAAACAGTTTTCAAGGCCCTTAAGGTGCAGAGCGCCGAGCGCATACAGAGCATGGACGAATTTATAAAGGGGCTGAAGGAGCAGGCAAAGCCCGCAGAGGAAAAAGCCCGGCCGGAAAAGCTGCCTGAAATCAAAAAGGAGCCCGAGCCCAAACCCAAAAAGGAGCCCAAACCCAAAATAGAGCGCCCAAAGGCTGACATAAAGGCAAAAATAAAAGCCCTCAAGGGCAAAATCGGGAAAAAGCATATTATAATTGCCGCAGCCGTCCTGCTTGCACCGCTGCTAATCATAGGCTGCATGCGGGCAATAAACAGCGCAGCACAGCCCTATCACTATAATGAAAAAAGCGGTGTGCTGACGATCCGTCAGGACTGCACATATCCCAAGTGGTGGGCGCCGGAGGCTGTGAAGCTTGTGGTAAAGGAGGGCGTTACCCTGCTGCCGGAGGAGGCCTTTTCCGAATACACAAGCCTTGTGTCGGCAGAGCTTCCCTCCAGCCTTGAGAGTATAGGGGACATGGCCTTTCTTGACTGTACGGCTCTTGAGAGCGTCAATTTCCCCGAAGGGCTCCGGCACATAGGAGAAATGGCCTTCAGGGGCTGTGAGCGGCTTAAGGCGGCGCATTTGCCTGAGAGGCTGGAAACTGTGGAGCACTCGGCCTTTGCCCAGTGTTATGCTCTGGAGGAGCTCAGTCTCCCATTAAACATGGATGCTCTGGGAAGCACGCCCTTCGCCGCATGCAGCAGCCTTAAGGAGCTTGTTATACCCGAGGGCGTAAGGGAGATTAAGCACTGGTTTATAAACTGCGGCGGCGTGACCCGTCTTGTGCTGCCCTCTACTCTTGAGGTAATAGGCACGCAGGCATTTCAGAACTTCGACTCCCTTAAGGAGCTTGTTATACCCGAGGGCGTGACGCTTATAGGCGAGCAGGCATTTTACTCCTGCGATAATCTGGAAAAGGTGGTTTTCCCCTCCACACTTATTGAAATAGATGATGATGCTTTTGCCTATTGCCGCAGGCTCAACAGCCTTGAGCTGCCCATGTCTCTGACCACCGTAGGGGCAAGTGCCTTCTATGAATGCACCGCACTGGAGGAGCTTGTCCTTCCCCACAGCGTCAGCTATGTGGGACCCAATGCCTTTGACGGCTGCACTGCCTTGTCAAAAGTTGAGCTCTCAGCCGCTATGGAGAGTGTGAACGGGCGCTGCTTTTACGGCTGCGACAGCCTGCAGGAGCTGTATGTGCCTCTGGGAATAAGAGCCTTCAGAAACGAGGCTTTGGGCGACTGCAAGGGACTTAAAATTTACTACGAGGGCTCAAAGGAGCAGTGGAACAAAATTTCCTTCTGGGACACCGTGGAGGAGGCGCTGAAAAACGCCCGTATATATTATAATCATTCCAAATAAGGCAAAAACGGCAGGTGCAAAAGCACCTGCCGTAATTTTTATTTTTCACATTCGGGCATAAGCTCGCCGGAGATGATGTTCAGCATGCGGCTGAACTTATCCACATCCTCGGGGGAAAAGCGCTCCTTTATCCGCTCCATAACCACGGTTTCGTAGGAGGAGAGCAGACCCATGTAGTTATAAAACTTCTCGGACAGAATAAGATGATATTCCCTCCGGTCGGTCTGGGAATTTTCCCTCTCAAGATAGCCCTTTTTGATAAGGCTGTTTACCTTGTAGGTGGCATTGGACTGGGAAATGCGCAGAAAATCCGCAAACTGACCCACGGTAGGCTGGCCGAGCATCTTGATGACCTCAAGAGAGAAGGCCTCCATTGCGGAGAGAGAGCCGTCCCTTTCCCGTACAAGCTCGAATATTTTGCGGTAGAATTGCAGCTTGAATTTGTCATATACCTGAGTGAAGCTCTTGTCCAGCATGATGTGGCCCTCCGATAGGCTGTGATTTGTTAATTTTACCGCAAAAATGCCGATTTGTAAACACGGCAAATATGACAAAAGCCTGCGTCGTCACGCAGGCTTTGTCATTAAAATTACTTGATGCCGTACTTCTTGTTGAACTTATCAACGCGGCCGCTGGTGTCAACCAGCTTCTGCTTGCCGGTGTAGAAGGGGTGGCACTTGGAGCAGATTTCTACGGTGATGTTCTGCTTGGTGGAGCCGGTCTCGATGACGGCGCCGCAAGCGCATTTAATAGTAGTGGGCTTGTAATTGGGGTGAATTCCTGCCTTCATTTGAATAACTCCTCATCATGTGCTGCCTTGATTGTGCCATAGGCATAGTTACAAGACGCAAAGCGAATTGTATCACATCAGTTACACAATTGCAAGGCTTTTTCATAAATTATCCTTTATTTTTGGGGAAGAATAATACTCTGTCCCGGACGGATGAAATAAAGGGCGCATTCCTTCACCGGCTTTTTGAAAATCCGCTCCAGTGCCGCTGAATAGGCTCCAAGCTGGGAGGCATAGTGCTGCGCTCTCTGCCGTATCTGCTCAGGGCTCTTCACATTGTCGGTTTTGTAGTCCACAATGCAAAGCCCGTCTTCATCCTCAATACAGCAGTCCACCACACCCTGGAGCAGAACCTCCTCACCGCTGCCGCTGTCCAAAAGCTGCCCCGCGTCACAGAGAAGAGAGAACTTGAATTCCCGGTGCAGCTTATCTGCGCTGCGAAGGCGCTGACCCAGAGGCGAGGCAAAGAGCCGGTATATGGCCTCAGGCTCCACCGCCTGAGCCTCTCTTGAGGATATGAAGCGCTGAGCCTCAAGGCGGGAGATCTCCTCCTGTATCTGCCGGGGACTGTCTGTTTTGGAAAAGTCCATGAATTGCAGCACAAGATGTGCGGCGATGCCCTTTTCCGTGCCGCTGAGAGGCTTATCGCCCCGGGCAAAATCAGGCATGCGCAGCCGCCTTGGGCTTGCAGGGGCGATGCTCCGGGCGTCCTCATCGGCCTGAGCGTGTCCCTTAAGCTCCGTGGCGGTGAGCTTGGAGGGGAGAAGCTGGGCTTCCTGATGGGGGTAGACAAAGCTCAGCCTGTCTTCAAGCTCCTTAAGCGTCTCCGGCTCTGAGGCAAGCTCAATTTCCTCCGGCTCAAGAGCCTCTGAGCTGCCGCCTTGACTGTGGATGCTGATTTTGAGCCTGTCGGCATCGGCAAGGGCGGCGGAAATAAGCCACTGAACGGGGGCGGCTGCCGCCGCAAGACGCTGAGGCGCCATGGGCTTTGAGAGAGAAAGCCGAGCCTTTTCAATGGAGGCCTCGGGGCTTTTCATGGCAGCGCTTATGTAGAGCCTCTCCTTTGGGCGGGTCAGCGCCACATAGAGAAGGCGCATTTCCTCCGACAAAAGCTCCCTTTCCTGCCGCAGCTTGATGGCGTTGCGGGCAAGGGTTGGGTACTGAACCCTACGCTCAAGGTCGGTGAGCTTGGGGCCAAGACCCAGCTTGGGGTGGACAAGCACGGTATCCCGGCTGTCCTGCTTGTTGAACTGCCTTGCGGTATCGCAGAAGAAAACCACCGGAAACTCAAGACCCTTGGACTTGTGTATGCTCATTATCTGCACCGCCGGCCCGGAGGGGGCGGCAGAGGGCTCCTGCCCTCGCTCCGCAAGGCGGCGCAGCCACAGCACGAAGCGATGCAGCCCCTTGTAGCCGCTTTTTTCGTAGCTTTCCGACAGCTCAATGAGCTCCATAAGATTTGCTCTGCGCTGTGCGCCGTCGCTCATGGCGCTGCAAATTGCCAGCAGATCAAGCTCCGAGATAAGCAGCCACAGAAATTCCGAGGCGGCCATGTCCGGGGCGGCGGCACGGAGAGCATCGAGCCTTTGGATAAAGGCGGCACACTTTTCATCGTCCGCCGCGGCAAGGCAGAGGGCGGTGTAAAAGTCCGTGTTTTTATCTCCGGCTCTGATGCGGGAAAGCTCGTCTGCGGTAAAAGAGAAGGCGGGGGAGCGAAGCACCGCTATAAGAGGTATGTCCTGATGGGGATTGTCGGCAACAGCCAGCATGGAAACCGCGGTGGACACCTCAACGGAGCTGAAATAAGCTCCGCTCTGCACCGCGGCGGAGGGTATGCCCTCCATTGCCAGAGCCCGATGGTAGGCTCCGCCCACGGTGTTGGCAGAGCGCAGCAGAATGGCCACATCGCCGTATTCCATGGGGCGAAGCTGCCCACGCTCGCTTACCAGAGTGCCTGCGTCCTTGAGCTGCCGAATTTTGCGGGCGACCAGTGCCGCTTCAAGGGCGGTTTTGTCCGGGCGCTCCTCGCCGTCCTCGGCGCCGGGCAGCTCAAGGAGCATAAGCTCCGGCACGCCTACGCTGCCCTCATAGGGCGCGCCGCAGACAAGGGCTGCCTTTTCGTCATAGTCTATGTCGCCCAGCCGGCGGGACATGCACAGGGAGAAAACGCTGTTTGCGCAGTCCAGTATCTCCCTGCGGGAACGGAAGTTTTCCTTCAGCAGTATGCGTCGGGGCTCACCGGGGCTCGCCTGCTCATTGTCGGCATAGCTAAGGTATTTTTCTGTGAAGATGGCGGGGTCTGCCAGACGGAAGCGGTATATGGCCTGCTTCACATCGCCCACCATGAAAAGATTTTTCCCGTCTTTGGATATTGCGCGGAAAATGGCGTCCTGAACCCGGCTCACATCCTGATACTCGTCCACCATTATCTCCGTGTATCGCTGTGAAAGCTCCCGGGCAAGCTCCGAGGGGCTGCCGTCCTCCTCGGTGAGAAGGCGGGCGGTAAGATGCTCAAGGTCGGAGTAGTCGGCAAGGGCAAGACGGCGCTTTTCTGCGGAAAAGGCCCTGTCAAAGTCCAGCGTAAGGCTCAAAAGCGCGCTCATCGCCGGGGCGGTCTGCCGGATTTCATTAAGCAGAGTTTCCGAGGAGGAATAAAAGCTGCCGGCAAGGGGGGCCATCTCCTTCTTGCATGCCTCCCTTTGCTTCTTTACCCGCTCAGAAAGCTCCGGGCAGGGGGAGTTGCGAAGCCCCTTAAGATTGGGGAAGCCGATGGGAAGGCAGTCTCTTGACCTGTCCCAGCCCAGACGCAGGCAGCGGATAAGCTCTCTGAGCTGCTCCGCCGTATCGGAAAGGCTGGGCATATAGGCGGCGCTTATGGCGGGGTATTCGTTCATCTGCGCCATCAGCGCGTCAAATTCGTCGCTCCAGTATTGGCAGAGAGCCTCCGCCCAGTCCATTATTTCCCGACCCCAGAGGGTGTCTGAAATATCCGTATGCTCAGCGCTTAAAAGCTCTATCTGCTCTTTTGCCCAAAGGTCGGGGCGGGCGTGGCACTGCATGCGCTGGTGAAGCTCCAGCACAAGCGCGGAAAGGCGGCTGTCATCCCGGCCTGCGCCCACGGTGTCTGCCAGCAGCAGAAAGCCGGGGTAACGGTCGCTTTTGGAGTAGCGCTCCTCCAGCACCTTGTCCAGAGCTGCGGCCTTCATTGAGGCAGCCCTGTCCTCGTCCATTATCTTAAAGTCCGGGGACAGGCCGCACAGATGACTGTACTGGCGCAAAAGCGCAGCGCAGAAGCTGTGTATGGTGCCTATCTGGGCCCGCTGGCACAGGGCGCTCTGGCGGCGCAGGCGCTTGTTGCCCGGGTCACGGGCAAGGGCGGCGGCCAGCTCCTCCATAATTCTGCCTCTCAGCTCACCGGCAGCGGCCTTGGTGAAGGTGATTATCAGGAAGCTGTCAAGGTCAACGGCCTGCTCAGGGTCGCATACAAAGCCCATAAGGCGCTCTGTAAGCACCTTTGTCTTGCCGCTGCCGGCGCCTGCCGAAACAAGCACCGCGCTGCCCCTTGTCTCTATGGCGGCTCTCTGCGCCGCCGTGGGCCTGAACTCAGCCATTGTCCTCACCTCCCTTTATGAGCTGCCATGCCGCATCCGTGCGGTATTTCTGCCAGTAACGGCAGCTTTCGCCGTTCTGACCGTCGCTGAAATGGCAGGCGTCAAAATAGTCGCAGTTGAGACAGGCGTTTTCCTGCTGGCTGCGGTAATAGGGGTCTGCGCTGATGCTGCCCCGGCGAAGCTCCGAGGCCATATCGCCCAGACAGCGCTTTATGTGGGTATAGAGCTGCCCCAGCTGCTCGGCGCTGGCAAGACTGTCGGCGCTGAGCCTGCCGTTTTTGACCTTTACAGGGATATAGAGCTTTTCGCTCCCCCGCTCCCAGGCCTCGATAAGAGCCTCGTCGTGAAGCACAAGGCCGCTGCGCCGGCTTTCCTCCATGAGCTTGGCGGCGGCGCTGTCAGCGTCCGTGTCGCTGCTGAGAGAGAGCATGGCGTTTCTTGCAGGCACATACATAATGCCTGCGGGAACTATCTCATGTCCGTAGCGGCTTTCGCCCTTTTCGGCAAGAGCAAAAAGGTAGAGAAGCATCTGAAGCCCCATGCCGCAGCATACATCCGACAGGGAGAATTTCTTCTTCCCGGTCTTATAGTCCACCACGCGCAGATAGAGCTTTCCGTCATTGAGCCATCCGTCCACACGGTCGGCAATACCGGTAAGGGTCATGGAGCTTTCGCCGTCGCCCAGCTCCACCGGAGGGAAGGCCTCCGCGTTGCCGAAGTCCAGCTCAAAGTCCAGCGGCTCAAAATCGGAGCGGCGAAGCTCTGCGGCCATATCGGAAACGACCTGGTACACATCCTTGCAAAGCCGCTTGAAAAGATACACGAAGCGGGCGGATTTTTCCTGAAAATCGTTGAGCTCGGAGGAAACATAGCTTTTGATGTGAGATGAACAAATATCCCGCAGGCTTTCGTCGCTTACGGCCTTAAAGCCGCCCAAAGCGCGCACATCCTTTGCGGTGTGCTCAAGGACAAAGTGCATGAAGGTGCCTATCTCCGGCGGGCTGAAGCCCGCAGGCTCATAGGGCTTGGCCTTGAGGCCGTACTGACAGAAGTAGGCAAACTTGCAGGAGGCAAATTTATCTATCCTTGAAGCGCTGAGGCGGAGCTTTTTGCCGTAAAGCGCTTCCACCGCCCGGGGGGAAAGCCTGCCGCGGCTCATGCTTGCCGCCGCCTCAAGGGCTTCAAAGCGCCGGGGCTCTTTCCTGCGGAAGTATTCCGCCGCCGCCCTTTCCCTGCTGCTGCCGCCGGAAACTGCGTTTGCCGCAAGGGTCAAAGCCGGGGCGGGGGCGCAGATACGAAGCTCTGCCGCCAGTGCAGGCTTGACATCAAGGCCAAAAAGAGCCTTTGCCCTGTTGAAAACAAAGGAGGGGCGCAGCACGCTTCCCTCCGGGGAGGCGCTGGGATAGCTCATAATAAGACTGTCCGACGGCAGGCTGAGACAGTTGTATATAAGGGAAAACTCTCTCCAAAGCTCACAGTCTCCGGCGCCGCCAAGGTCAATACCGGCCTCAAGGAGACGGCGGCGCTCATCCTCCGAAAAAATACCTCCGGCGCTCTCGGTGCCGGGCAGTCTGTCATCCCCGGCGCCGAGAACGATAAGATGTTTTATGTTGCGCCGGCGCATGCGGTCAAAGTCGCCGGCGGAGACCCGGTCAAGAGACACCGGGATGCTGCCTATGTCATAGCGGGAGAGCATCATGCAAAAGAGCTTGCCGAATTCCTGCATATCCATGGCGGTTTCGCCCAAAATGGCGGCACACTGCTCAAGGGCGGAGACAATGAGCTCCCAGAGCTGCAAATATTCCTGAGCTGCAAGCTCGCGCCCCGCTTCCCGAAGCTCCGCCGCCCTCTTTTCCAGAAGCTGCGGCAGGCGAAGAGCCTCAAAATAATCCGCCAGCGCCTGTGCCTGAGCAAGAGCCGTGTCCGCCTCGGCTGCGGCTCTGTGGAAGCTCAGCAGGGGGGTTGCAAGCCTGCGGCGCAGGGAATTGATCTCACGCAGCCGTTCCTTTGTCTCATCGTCATAGCTGTGGCCGTAGCCGTCGGGGTGCTGGTGCCAGTCCTCACTGCGCTGCCACGCCCCTACGCGAAGCTGCCACTTGTATATATAGTTTTCCAGAAGGTCGCATTCCTTGCGCTCAAGGCCGGTAAGCCCTGTGCGCATGTAGCTTATAACATCGTCTGTATCCCAGCCGTTAGCACTGAGCTCATAGGCGCCGCCTATAAGGGCGGGCAGGGGCTTTGCGCTCATATCGCTGCGCCGCGCCACAAAGAGAGGCACGCCGTAGTGGGTAAATACACTTTCAAGGCTTGCCCGGTAGTCATTGAAGCCGCGAACCGCAATGGCAATATCGCGCCAGCGGCAGCCCTTACTGCGCACAAGCTCAAGAGCCTTTGCCGCAGCAAGCTCGCATTCAAGATCCACACTGTCGGCGCAGTAAAGCTCCACGCAGCTTTTATCCCCCTCAAAGGGAGCGCTGCCGTAGCTGAAAACCGCCTCACAGAAGAAGCTGAGAGCCTCTGCCTTGGAGCTTTTTCCTTCGGCTGTGATTATTCTGCTCTCTGTTCCCTGCTCCTTGGCACAGGCAAGAAGCTGCCTTGCCGCCCTGCGGCTCAGCTCATAAATCTCATTGTCACCGTGGAGACTGTCCACCGTAAGGCATACCGTAAGCCGGACGCCCTTTTTCAAAAGCGCCTCAAGCACATTCATTTCCTGACGGGTAAAGTCGGTGAAGCCGTCCACATAGATTTGGCTTTCCGGGCCAAAGTCGCCCTGAGCTATCTGCTCTGCAAGTATGCTCAGCCTGTCGGCAGGGTCGGCGTGACCGTTTGCCACCACCGCTTCGTAGGCCTCCAGAATAAGGGCAAGGTCGGATAGCTTGTCCCCCAACGCATCCGGGCAGCTCTCAGCCGCCTCAAGAAGTGCCTGAGTGTCCACACAGGAGCTTTTCAGCTCGTCTATTGCCGAAAGCAGGGAGGACTGGAGCTCTGCCTTGCGCCGGGCAGCGGAGTATACCCGGAGCCTTGAGCCCACATTGGACAGGGCCAGCGCCATGCACAAAAGCCGCCCACCCTTGTCAAGATACGCAGCGGCGCCGCCGCCCTGCCTTGAGGCCACGCGCCGGGCAAGGGCGGTAAAGCTCATGACCTCGGCGTACAGGGAGAGCGTGTCACCGCAGACGCGGCACAGCTCCCTTTCCGCCTCGTGGCTGTACTGCTCGGGCACTATAAGTATGCTGCCGCCCTGCTCCGCGTCAACGGAGCGGCGGATATTTTCCATTATGGCTGTGGTTTTGCCTGAACCGGCTTTGCCAAGCAGCAGCGTCAGCATGGCAGCACATCCTTTCGGCACAATAATTATTGTTTATTTTATCAAAATAGTAACTTTCAGGCAAGCACATAGTCTACAAACTGCTATTATTTCGCCTTCCTATTGCGATAAAAGGCAAAATATGCTATAACAGAACTCAGCGCAATGTGAAAGAAAACAAATCAAGAGGAAGTAATGATTATGAAGTTTTCATCCAAGATGGAAAAATGCGGCCTTTCCCCTATGAGAAAGTTCAACGGCCTGGCCGACGCCGCAGTTGCCAGAGGTCTTAAGATTTACCATCTCAATATCGGTCAGCCCGATATTGTAACTCCCGAAGCATACTATCAGGCGCTCAAGGATTTCTCCGAGCCTGTTCTGGCCTATGCCCCCGCAAACGGCGTGCCCCTCTTTATTGACGCAGTACGCGGCTACTACGCCAACATTGGGGTGGAGCTGGAGAGAAAGCATGTGCTTATCACCACCGGCGGCAGCGAGGCCCTTCAGATGACAATGGCCTGCATTCTCGATGACGGTGACGAGATACTCATCCCCGAGCCCTATTACCCCAACTACCACACCTCCGTCACCCTCACCGGCGCAAGCATCTGCCCCATCCCCACAAGCCCCGAGGAAGGCTATAATTATGCAGACCGTAAGCGCATAGAGGCGCTTATAAACGAGCATACCCGCGCCATAATGATAACCAATCCCGGCAACCCCACCGGCTTTGTGCTTACCGAGGATGAGCTTAAGATGATGCTGGATATAGCCAGGGAGCATGACTTGCTTATCATCTGCGATGAGGTTTACAGGGAGTTTGTGTACGGCGGCGAGCCTCTTATGAGCGCCCTGCAGTTTGAAGGCTACGAGGAAAATGTGGTGGTCATTGACTCCGTTTCCAAGCGCTTTTCCGCCTGCGGCGCACGCATCGGTATTCTTATCTCCAAAAACGCCAAATTTATCGAGCAGGCAACCAAGTGGTGCCAGTGCCGCCTCTGCGCCTCCACCGTTGACCAGGTGGCCTCTGCTGCCCTCTACACCGTGGGCGACGATTATTTTGCTCAGGTTCGCGAGGAGTACAAGCGCCGCCGCGACACCATGGTGCGCAAGCTCTCCGAGATACCCGGCATAATCTGCAAGGAGCCCAGAGGCGCCTTCTATGTGATGGCGGCTCTGCCCATAGACGATGCGGACAAGTTCCAGAACTGGCTGCTGAAGGAATTTGACCATGAGGGTCAGACCGTGATGTTTGCCTGCGGCGAGCCCTTCTACGGCACCCCTGGCAAGGGCAAAAACGAGGTTCGTATGGCCTATGTTCTCAAGGAAGAGGACCTTGAAAAAGCCGTTGAGGTTTTGAAGGTAGCCATAGAGCGCTACAACGCACAGTGCTGAATTAAATAAACGACAAACTGCCATCCGTGAAAACGGATGGCAGTTGTGTTTTATAGGGGATATAAATACGGCAATTTTGCTGTTTGTTGTGTCATTTTTGCGCCTTTCTTTTCTTGCTGCTGCGGGCGATTATTACCACAAGCAGCAGGAGACTGAGGCCAGCAAGACCGGTGCAGGCGTAGATAACAAGAATGTCGTTGTTTCTTTCAATAGAAAGGCCGGTAACATCCCTGTCTGCTTCGAAGACGATATAGCTGCCGTCAATGCGGTATTCCTGCTGATGCCAGAGGCCGTCGGCGCTGCGCACATTAAGGCTCAGATGCCTGAGGGAGGTTCCCATCGGGGGCAGATAGCGCAGGGTGACGCGCTGACTTTCCGCGCCGTTTATGCTGAAGCTAAGGGTGTCAAGCAGCGTTCTGTTGCCGATAAGCTCATTGGAGGGCAGCGCCTCACTGACCACCACGCCTGCATCCAGCGCCAGCGTGCCGGAGACAAGGAGTATGGGTCTGCCGTTGGAGCGAAGCTGCCGGGCCTCCACCGTGGAGGCTATGGGAGTGTAAACAAGCTGTACCCTGCCGTCAAAGGGAATGTCCTCAAGGCTGAGCCCGTCCCAGCGGCCAAGATAGCCCGGTTTTGCGGGAATGGAGGGCAGCATGCTATCGCTGAGCATTTCGCCGGGGTAAAGGCTCAGGGTCTCTATGCTTCCGTCCTCATACACAAAGTCCAGCTTCATGTACTTAAACAGCTCCGGCAGGCCGTCAAGCAAGAGAAAATCCCCAAGGGGCAGGGGTCTTGCCTTACCCTCATAGCTTATGCGGTCAACGGCGCCGCTGTCGGTGCCGAGAGCGGCGTAGAAATTGTCCCGGAGAGGCTCTTCCTCCTCGGTGTCCTCGTTTGCCCAGCCCAGAATGCCGCCGTAGCGCTCAACGCCGCTGATAAGGCACAGACTGCGGCAGTCGGTAACCACGGTGCCGCTGCCGGCAATGCCGCCGGTGTAGTCGTCACCGGAGACGCTGCATTTGGCGTAGCAGGAACGAATGTAGCCCCGGCTTTGTCCGACGATGCCGCCGATATAGTCCGAGCCTTTATTTTCCACTGTGCCGGTATTGGTGCAGAGCCTTGCAAGGCCGAACTGCATGAGCCCGGCAATACCGCCTCCGTTTTGCTTGCTGACGCTTATAGTGCCGCTGTTTTCACAGCCGATGAGCACGGCGCGGAGCTTGCTTTCAAAGTTCAGGGAATTTTCACCGCTAATGCTCACATCCGCCTCATGGTCAAGGTCATTGCCGATGTCAACGGCGCCTGTAATGCCGCCGGCGTTCATATCGGCAAGAATATTGCCGAAGTTGCGGCAGTCCATGGTCTTGCCGGTGAGAAGCTCCTCCGTATCAAGGTCGGAGACATCGGTGATGCTGCCGCCCATCGTGTCGCCCACATTCTCTATGGTCTGGCTCATCAGGCTCACCTGATTTGTTATGGCGCGCATGTCGCTTGAAAGGCTGTTGACGGTACCCTGCATGCCGCGCATCAAACGGTTCATGCTGCTTTGCATGCCGCTCATGGAGGCGCTGAGGTTGTTCTGGGCTGCGGTAATGGTGTCCTCATCCGGCATGTAGCTTCCGTCCATATCGGGGATTTCGGGCATGCCGGGTATATCGGGCATTTCGGGGACCTCCTCGCCCTTCTGATCCTCGCTGGGAACAAGGGTGCCTATGGCGTCCATTGCGTCGGACACATGTCCGCCCAGAACACCAAGCTCGGAGCTTACGCTGCCCAGGCCGCCCTGTGCATTGGCGGAGGCCCGGTCGGTAAGGCTCTGCATCTCCTCAAGCTGAGCCTGGAGGATCTGCAGGGTGTCCTCGCTAAACTCCATCATGGATACCGGCTCCGTCTGACCGGAAATGCCGCCTGTCTCCTTGCGGCCGGAAATGTCGCCGTAGTTTTCACAGTCCGTGATAAAGCCAAGCTGGCTGCCTGCAATGCCGCCTATGTTATAGCCCATGTGCTTATAGCCCACCGGGGCGAAGTTTTTGCAGCCGCGTATAACGCCGCTGTTGCTGCCGGCAATGCCGCCCACATCGGTGACGGTGTTGGCAGCCTCGGAGCTTAAAAGAGCATCCGTGCTTATATCGTCAATGTCAACTATATTTTCCTGCGACTGGGTGTTGACGGGGGCGCGGTTTTCGCAGTCGCGGATAACGCCCTTGCTGCCGCCGGCGATACCGCCCACAAAATGATTGCCTGAGAGAGTTCCCTCAACGGAGCAGTCCTCAATAAGGCCCGTAAGCTCGTTTAAGCCGGCAATGCCGCCTACATAGTCGTTGCCGGACACGGTGCCGGAAAAGCTGCAGTCTTCTATAATTCCGCGGTTTATCCCTGCAAAGCCGCCTACGCTGCTGCGGCTGCCGGTGGGGAGTATATCGCCGCTCAGGTGCAGTCTGCTTACCCTTGCGCCTTCCATCAGATAACGGAAAAAGCCTACGGCGGAGCTTTCCACCGTAACGCAAAGGCCGCTTATGCTGTGACCCTTGCCGTCAAAGCTGCCGAAGAATATGGGTATGCCCTGAAAATCCTCGCCGCTCAGGTCAAGGTCGCACTCAAGGCTCACGGCAAGATTTTTGCTGTATGCGTCAAGACGGCAGCTTTCCGCAAAGCGCAAAAACTCCTTCACGGAGGATATGCTCAGGTATGTAAGCTCCGCTTCCTCCGCAGGCTCCTCTCCGTCAGCAAACACCGTCAGCGGCAGAGAGGCAAGGAGCAGCAGACACAAAAGCAGACTTATAAATCTTTTATTCATCTTCGCCGCTCCTTTCTTCAATTTTGCCCTCGGTGTTAAGGGTGGCGTTAAGCTCACCATGGAGAACGCCGTCAAATTTTGCATCGATGTAGCCGGAGATGTGGCCGCGCACATGGCCCTGAAGCCGTATGGTGCCGCTGGCCTGTCTGGGGGCGGAGATAACGGGCAGCCCCCTGAGCTTGAAGCGGGTGCGGTCAATTATGGAGTCGCCCAGAACCAGAATGGAGGGCAGCACGAAAAGCACCAGCAGCACGGAAATTGCCGTGCCTCGGCCTATGCAGTTGCCCATGATGGAAACCACGGGCTGGGCGGACATGTTGCCTATAAGAAAGCCCGCCGAGGACAGCATGATACCGGAGGTGAACACCGTGGGGAAGGCTGCGTTTACAGCGTGCACGATGGCCTCCTTGTGGGGCATGTGAGCCTTGTACTCCTGATAGTGGGAGGACATGACGATGGCGTAGTCGATGTTGGCGCCCATCTGCAGAGCCTGAACTATCAGGTAGCCAAGGAAGTACAGAGGCACCTGCGTAAAGGAGGGGATGGAGAAGTTTATCCATATACTGCCTTGGATTACCAGAATCAGCAGCACCGGCAGACCCAGCGAACGGAAGGTAAAGAGCAGAACGATAATGACGAAGGAGGCCGACAGCAGAGAGATAAGCAGATTATCCCGCACAAAGGCGTCGGACAGATCCCGGGAGCTGGTGGAGTTACCCACTATGTAGTAGTCGCCCTCGTAGTATTTGCCTATTATCTCACGCATGGTGGCAAGGAAGGCGTAGGTCTCCTCACCCTCCTCGGGCAGATTCAGATACACCACAAGGCGGCTGTATTCCTCGCTCTGCATCTGCTTTTTGGCGGTGTCAAGCTGGGAGAGCATATCGCCCATATCCGCCATATCTCCGCCGGTAATGGTGATGTTGCGGCTTTCCATCTGATCCTTAAGGAAAAGGAACATATCAAACAGCGGCACCTTATATTCCGTAAGACCGCTTATAATTTCGCCGTATTGGTCGTTTTCGGCGGCGTAGGCGGCGTAGAGCATCTGCACCACCTCATAGTCAAGGCCGATAAGCTCAGACAGCTCCCGGGGCGTCAGCGCGTCTGCCAGCATATAGCCGTCCATGGCCTCTATGCCTGCAAGACCCATGGTGCTTTTGACCTCGGGCCGTGCCTCCAGCTCCTGCAAAACGGCCTTTTCCGCCTCATAATCGCCAATGGGAACAAGAACCGCCACCATGTTGCTGGTGCCGAAGGTCTCCTTTATCTCAAAATAGGCGTGCTGGCGGTCGGTCATTTTTGCGGTTTTCAGGTCATTGAAGCTGAATGCATAGGGGCATTGGCTGGAGAAGTAAAAGCCCGCAATAATGGCAAGTATGAAAAGGGGAGGCAGCACCCGGCGCATCTTAACGGCAAAGCGTCCCAGAAAGCTCACATCGGGCAGGAACTTTTTGTGCCGCGTCTTTTCTATAAAGGAGGTAAAGGCCACAAGCAGGCCGGGCATAAGGGTGAACACGGTGAGTAGGCTCAGGAAAATAGCCTTCATAAGCACCAGAGCCATATCAAGACCGATGGTAAAGCGCATGAAGCCCAGCGCCGCAAGGCCGGATATGGTGGTAAGGGAGGAGGCGCTTATCTCGGGAATAGCCTTTCTCAAGGCTGCAATGGCGGCCTCTCTGGGAGCCTTGCTCTGCCGCTCGTCGGCAAAGCGGTGGCAGAGGATAACAGCGTAGTCGATGGCCAGCGCAAGCTGCAAAACCACGGCAACGGAATAGGAGATGAAGCTGATCCTGCCCAGCACAAAGTTTGAGCCCATGTTCAAAAGCGCTGCCGCCGCAAAATTTATGAGCAGCACCGCCACCTCTGCGTAGGAGTTGGTGGTGAGGGAAAGGACTATCAGTATTATTATAACGGCAACTATCAGGATAACTATCATTTCCCCGGCCAGCATGTTGTTCATGTCATAGCCCACGGTGGAGTCTATCTGCACATCGTAGGGGGCGAGAGTCTCCTCTATAAGGGCGACGGCCTCCAGACTTTCCGGCGAGAAGTCGCTGCCGGAGAAGGTCACATCAAACAGCGCCGCCGCGTCCTGATAATGCTCCGCGTCGTCACCGAAGGTGACCATGGCGACTCCGTCAAGGCCGGTAAGCCAGTCGCAAACACCCTGAGCACTCTCATAGCTCACATTGGAAATCATCACACGGGCGGTGGCGATGGTTTCAAAGTTGCGGTTCATGGCCTCAATACCGAGGCGCGTCTCGGTGCTGTCGGGCAGGTATTTGGTCACATCGTCCTCAACCTCCACCCACATAAGGGAAAACACGCAGAAAACCAGAACAATGACATAGCATATAAATATCATCCTGCGCTTGTCCACAATAAAAGTGGCAAGCCGGTTCAGAAAATCGTTTTTGTTGGTATCGGGCATAGTAAAGTCTCCTGAAAAGCGGTTTAAAGCACATAAACTACCAATTTATTAGTATAATACGGACAGACAGCAATCACAAGACGGAAATTGTAAAGATTTATGGCGCTTGACAGGGTGACAGGAGCTTGCTATCCTTAGTCTGGTAGCTTCGGACATATCTAAAGCGGGGTGAAGAAAATGTATAAGGCAAAAAACGCTCTTGCGGACACAGCCATGGGCAAGGTGGATTACATCGCCTTCGGAAAGGGAGATAAAAATCTGATTATCCTTCCCGGGCTGGGTGACGGGCTGAGAACCGTCAAGGGCACGGCACTGACCATGGCGATAATGTACAGGATATTTGCAAAGGATTTCAGAGTGTATATGTTCAGCCGGGGCAGAGAGCTGCCGGAGAATGCGGACACGGCATACATGGCCCGTGAGCTCGCTGCCGCCATGGATGTGCTGGGTATTGAGCGTGCCTGTGTTCTGGGTGTTTCAATGGGCGGTGCGATTGCACAGCATCTGGCGGCTGAATATCCGGAGAGGGTGGAAAAGCTGGTGCTGGCGGTAAGCTACGCCGGAGTAAACGAGACTGTGCGCGAAAGTGTTGCGCCATGGATAGAGCTGGCGGAAAAGGGTGATTATGCCGCTGTCTTTGCCGACACCGCAGAGCGAAGCTATACCGGGAAGAAGCTGCGGCTGTACAGACCCCTTTATCCCATAATCGGCAGGCTTACAGCGCCCGGAGACCCCCGACGCTTTGTAACCATGGCCAGAGCCTGCCTCAGTCACGATGCAAGGGCGCTGCTTCATAAAATAAAAGCCCCCACGCTGGTCATAGGCGGCGACTGTGACAAGCTTGTGGGCGGCGAAGCTGCGGCAGAGCTTGCAGCGCTTATAGATGGCGCCGGGCTTTATGTGTATAAGGGACTCAGCCACGGGCTGTACGAGGAAACGCCGGATTTCAATAAAAGAGTGCTGGATTTTCTTAAATAAGCATAGAAAAAGCTCCCATCCGAGGATGGGAGCTTTTGTTATAAGGGTTTCGGATCACTTGAGGGTGATGCGGCCGCTGCCTGCGGTGGTGCCGTAGTCAACGAGCATGCCGGCATACTTGGCAAGCAGAGGAGAGTTGTCTGCGCCGATAACGCCGTTTTCAAAGGCCTGAACATAGTTTGCCAGAACCATGTAGTCTTCCATGACATAGTCAAGAACATTGACTGCGCCGGAGAACATGTTGAAGCCGTCGCCCAGGTCACGCAGGGTGTAGTTGTACCCTGCCAGATTGTAGGAAGCCGCCAGATCCAGAGGCTCGTACACGCCGGTCTCCTTGTTGTAGACCATAACATCGCTGACGCGGTAGCCGCCGGTGGGAGCGCCGATCCAAACGCCCTTGTCGTCCTTCTGGGTGGATTCGGGCCATGCGGTGTCGACGGTGTAGGTGACACCTGCAACATGCAGGAAGCCGCCGATTTCTTCAACGCCTGCGCCGCGTGCGCCCCACTCAAGAGCGTCAAGCAGCTGCTGGCCGGTGATGGTCTGCAGGCAGGCCACATTACCGAAGGTGTGGATGTTCTTGCAGGTCTTGAAGGAGATTTCGCCGGTAACAGCCTTGTTGCGAACGCCGCCGCCGTTCATGATGGCAACGTCAACATCAAGACCCATGTTGTCAAACAGGTAGTAGAGAGCGTCAGCGGCGAAGTCGCCGGTGTTGGTCTCCTGAGAGCGGACAAGGCGATTGCCGTCTGCATCGTAGTTGTCAAATACCAGCTCGGTGGAGCCGATAACGGTGCCAAGCTGAGTGTCGATCTCGGCGATCCATGCATCCTTGATGGCTGCAACGGACTCGTCGGAGCACCAGGTGGAGCCGGTGAAGAGCTCGGAAGCGAACTCATAGCCAACAAGCTCGGTCTTCTGCTTGCCGTCCTCGTCCAGAACGGGCTTGCCCTCAGCGTCAACAACATCCTGATAGATCTCGTTGTAGCCGATGAGGTCGGTGGAGATAGCGCCGGTCTCAGCGTCGATGACCATCATACCGATAGCACCGAAGTACTCGCCGGTCTGAGTGAGAAGAACGGCTGCGCCGTCCTTGCCGGCAACTTCCTTGCCCACAACGGTGGAGTGGGAGTGACCGTCAATGAAAGCGGTGAGGCCGGAAACATTTGCGATGGTTTCCTCAGAGGTCCAGGGCTGGGAAGCGGGGTCGTCGCCCAGGTGGCCCAGAGCTATAACAAGCTCAGCGCCCTCTGCCTTTGCAGCGTCGATTGCAGCCTGAACATCAGCGTAGAGAGCGGAGCCGTCTTCGCCGCCGGAGATGCCGTAGATGTAGTTGCCCTCAGCATCCTGGAAGTATGCGGGGGTGGACTTGGTGAAGGATTCGGGGGTGGTGATACCGAGAACGGCCAGATCCCAGCCGCCGCAGTTGTAGATCACATAGGGATCGAGAACGCACTCGCCCTTAACGCCCTGTGCTTCGTGGTAGAAGTTTGCGGAAACATAGGGGAACTCGGCCCAGTCGATAACATTCATTGCACCGTCCATGCCGTAGTCGAACTCGTGGTTACCCAGAGTAGCAAGGTCGTAGCCTGCTGCGTTCATGAGCTCGATGATGGTTGCGCCCTTGTCCATGGAGCCGTATGCGGTGCCCTGAATATGGTCGCCTGCATCAAACAGGAACACATTGGGGTACTGAGTCTCAAGCTCAGCCTTGACAGCTGCGATAACATCGTAGCTCAGGGGATTGTCGATGTAGGTGTGAATGTCGTTGGTGTAAAGGATAACGATGTCTTCTGCGGGGACGACAACTTCCTCAACGGGAGCTGCGGTCTCGGCAGGTGCGGGTGCGGGTGCGGGAGCTTCGGTCTTGCCGCAGCCGATAAGGGAGAGGCAGAGAACCATTGCCAGAACAAATGCCAGGAATTTACGCATTGTGGTTTTCCTCCTTTAAAATTTTGTCCGAGCTGATTATAACTTATCTACCCCCAAAAGTGAATACTTCAAAACCAAAAAAAGTGTACAAATAAAAAGAAAAAACAAGGCGGATATTTGCTCTAATTGGTGAGGCGGGAAGGAATTTTCCGCTTTTTGTAAGAGAGGCTTGCCCCCTTGGAGGCGGGCGTGATATACTCTACGAGAAAAAGGCGCAGAGGAGGCTTTCACATGAAAAATGCCGCAAAGCGCGGCGCGCTTAACCTGATACTGGCGGCTGAGGCAGCGGTCACCGTGGATTTTCTGCTCCTTGCCTTCGGGGTGCAGATGTCCGCCGCGCTGTTTTGCCTGCTGGGCGCCGCCCTGTGGCTGCTGCTGTGCCTTTGCATAAAAATCCCCCTGCGTCGGCACTGCCTTATACCGGCAGTGTATCTGCTTGCAGCCGTGCTTTTGCTGACGGCAGTATTTCTGCCTTGGAAAATTATGGGCGGCAGGCTGGATTATATCGGCGCGGACAGCGGTAAGGGCGATGTTTACGCCGGGCATTCGGTGATGGCGATAGTTCCCCATCAGGATGACGACATTAATATTGTCGGCGGCGTTCTTGAGCAATACATTAAATACGGCAGCGAGGTTTATCTGGTTTTCGTCACAAACGGCGATTACTACGGCATAGGGGAGACACGCATTGCGGAGGCTCTGGAATACGGACGCAGTATTGGAATAGACGGGGAGCATGTTATCTTCCTGGGCTACGGCGACCAGTGGAGCCCGGATGGACCCCACATTTACAACGCTCCCGCCGGGCAGCAGCTTGTCTCCGCCGCCGGACACTCCGCCACCTACGGCAGCGCCGGGCACCCTGCCTATAATATGGGCAGAGCCTATACAAGCGACAATCTGCTTGAGGACATCAAAAGCGTAATTCTGGAGTATTCTCCGGATGTTATCCTCTGCTCCGACTACGATTCCCATATCGACCATAAGGCCGTCAGCTTTTTCTTTGAAAAGGCCATGGGGGAGATACTTAAGGAAAAGCCCGGGTATTTACCCACCGTGCTTAAGGCCTACGCCTACAAAACCGCATGGACCGCAAGGGCCGACTTCTATTCGCTGAACATTCTCTCTACGGAGAATATTTTTGAAGTCCCCGGGGAGGCTGTAAGCCTGCCGGAGCTCACAAGCGTGGCCGGAATGGAACTATACCGCATCCTCCGCGGCGCAAGCATTGACGAAGACCCCTACGGGCAGCTCCCACAGGTTTACGGCTGGAATGAGAGAATTCGGCTGCCGGTGGCGGCAGAGACCCTGTCAAGGTCGCTGATAAACTCACCTGCCTATGCCGTAATGGAGCTTTACCGCTCTCAGGACGCCTATGCCAAGGCGGCCTCCGTTGTTAACGGGGATAAGGTTTTCTGGCACCGCCGGACGTCCTCCCTTATGTATGATGTATGCTGCGGATATCCGCACAAGCTCCGGTGACGCTTCGCTTCTTAACGATTTCATGCTGCTTCACTCCGAAAATCTTCTGTGACAATGAACGCTGCCGGGCGGATATTTCAGGCGGCGCTGTGCAGGTATACTGCCCTGCTGGGGAAGCCTGCACGGTAACGGTGAGCTGCAACGAAGGGGCCTGCATCAGCGACAGCGTTTATATCCAAAACCCCAAAGCGGCGCAGCGTGGGGCGCTGGCCTATGCACAGTGGGTGGATGAGCTGGTGTTCAATGGCCGCGCAAACAAAATACTTGAAAACTCAGCCATTTACCGCATTCCAAGCACGGCACTTTCCCTGCTGCGGCGTATTATGAGCTGATAAAACCAAGGGCACCCGAGGCTTCGGGTGCCCTTAAATTATGTTGCAAAAAAAGCTCCGCCGTAAAAACAGCGGAGCTTTTGAATAAGCGGATTAGCGCTTGGATAACTCCGGAGTCTGGAAAGTATCGATGTGCTGTTTGGGACTTTTCTTCGTTTTGCGCCTAAAAACAGCCGAAATAAGCGGTTTTCAGATGTATTTACTCCAAAAATCAATGTGGTGCAATCAACCACAAAAACGGTATTTGTATCCTACTTTTTCCTTGTGGACGGCATCCCAGGACTATCCACGGCAACGAGAAAACAAGAAGCTGTATTTGAATCACCTCAAACTCAAATACACTACTGGAGGACATAACAATGGAAAAACACCTATTATCTAAAGCATGCGCAAAACAGACTTACGGCAGAGCAAATTTCTTAATTACCCGTATTACAGAAGTCCGGTAGCTTGATATATATAATTTCGCGTACTTCCTTTTTGTGAAATACTGTGGTAATATATTTTTAGGATGTAAGTTAAGACATTAAACTCCCAAGAAGTGAGTATTTTATTTCGGAAGAGATAAAAATGCGAAGAAACTATGGAAAAGGGGAATTGGATATGAGAAAATGGACAGCCTTAATTCTTGCATTGTCGATGTCCCTGTGCCTTTTGGCCGGCTGCGGCGGTGGAGACGAAAAACCTGCGGAGAAGCCTACAGAAAAACCGACTACTCAGACCACTCAAAACGCGCAGCAGGAAAAAACGGTGAGTGACGGTTACTGGGTGGTTGAAAAGATCGAGATGGACGGAGTGGCGTTTTCCGGCGAGGATATGACGGGGATCTTTGGACCAGCAGACACCATCATGGTGCTGGCCTTTGATGGGGAGGGAAGCTTTGACGCGGTTTTGTTTGAGGACTATTTTAAGGGCGCTTACAGCGAAACATCCGATGCGCTGGAACTGGATTTTGACGGAGAAACCGTCAAGGGAACCTGCACAGGTGATACGCTGCTGCTGGAAATGCAGGATGGTTCCTTTACCCTCAAGCGTCAGGACAAGATGCCCGATATGCTTGCCAATAATCCCTGGGTAACCTATGTTCCCGAATTTGATGGGCAGCAGACTATGGCCATGAGTAATTTTATGTCCTATGGCTGGTATCTGATTGACGACGGGATGCTTTACGGCCTTACCCACACGCAATCTCTCAGTGGCAGTTTGGGCGCTACGCCTTTCCATATGAAGGGTGATTTTCCAGAGTTTGAAGAAACCGTTATTTTGGATGGAAACGGCAGGGCCAATTATCTGTGCAAAGATGGCGATACCCTTTACTACATCCTCAATTATGAAAAGGTTTGCCGGGTGAATACAGACGGCTCCGGCGCAGAGGTGCTTTATGAAGGTGCTTGTGACTATCTGCAGATCCATGAAGGCCGCCTCTACTTCACTGATGAGAACTATCATTTTGTATCCACGGATATGAATGGCGGTGATTTGCAGACGGTGGTGGACAAGGAAATCTATTATCCCTACTTTATCTGCGCAGACTGGATGGTCTTCCAGGATGACGCGGACGATGAATCACTGCACCTTTACAACACTACCCACGGCACCGAACTGAATATCACCTATTTCCCGTCCTACAATCCCATTCTGGATGGGCATTACCTGTACTACACGAACACGACGGAGGAGGGGAATTTCCTGTGCCGGGTCGATATGAGAGACCCTTACACATTCATGTTTGACGGTAGTGAACTGCCCCTGTTGGAGAGCTCGTTCTTGATCGACGATCAATTCTTCTACACCAGCAATCATAACAGCGTGGCAAAGGAAGACTGGAAGAAGCTCACCGATACAAAGGATTCTGTGGAAGTGTTTGAGGCCTTTGTCTCCGAAGATTATACCATTCACCATGAGTATGACAGCAATGGATACATCATCTCCAAGCATTTGATGAGCAAGGAAGAGGGCGGCGGTAGCCCCTTTAATTAATGCTGCCGATGACACGTCGCTTTCGACTGCCCATCGAAAAACCAAATAGATTGAGTATGGCTAGCTCCGTATTATAGGGAAAGCCCCGGAATTGCAATAATTCCGGGGCTTTTTGTGCAAAAAAAGAGCCACCCCAAACGGGTGGCTCTTCGAATAGAAGCAATATCTTCCAACGATCAACGCTTGGAGAACTGAGGAGCACGACGGGCTGCCTTGAGACCGTACTTCTTTCTCTCCTTCATTCTGGGGTCGCGGGTCAGGAAGCCTGCGGCCTTGAGGGATGCGCGGTAGCTCTCATCGACCAGCAGCAGAGCGCGGGCGATGCCGTGGCGGATAGCGCCGGCCTGACCGGAAACGCCGCCGCCGGAAACGGTAGCTTCGATGTCAACCTTGCCGACGGTGCCGGTGGTGACCAGGGGCTGACGAACGATGAGCTTCAGAGTGTCCAGACCGAAGTAATCGTCGATGTCACGGCCGTTGACGGTGATAACGCCGGTGCCGTTGGGGATGAGGTGAACGCGTGCGACGGAGGACTTTCTGCGTCCGGTGCCGTACATATAGGGCTTCTTGCACTTATAGGTTGCCATATTCTTTTACCTCCTCTTAGCGATCCCAAACTTCGGGCTTCTGAGCTGCGTGATCATGCTCTGCACCGGGGAATACTCTCAGGCGCTTGAGCTGCCACTGTGCGATGGTGTTCTTCTGCAGCATGCCGCGGACAGCAAGGCGCATAGCCAGCTGAGGCTTCTTCTGCATCAGGGTCTTGTACTGGGTCTCCTTCAGACCGCCAGGGTAACCGGAGTGGGTACGGTAGTACTTCTGCTCCAGCTTCTTGCCGGTAAGGACAGCGTCCTTGGCGTTGATGATGATGACATAGTCACCGCAGTCAACATGGGGGGTGTAGTCGGTTTTGAGCTTGCCGCGGAGAAGGTCGGCGGCGAGAGCAGCGGTCTTGCCCATGGGCTTGCCGGCTGCATCAAGGATGTACCACTTGCGGGTAACGGTTTCCTTGGTTACCATGGTAGTAGACATATTGTGTGCCTCCATATAAGAATTAAATGTTTTGACTTTTCAGGCCCGGAATAATACAATATTCCCGAGCGCGCTTTATCTTTATACCACAGGCTTTTGGGCTTGTCAACGCTTATTTTAATTTTGAATTGGAAATCTCTTAAAAGCTCTTAAAAACGCGCTAAAGCTCTTTAATTCTAAATATCATTTTTCAAATTTTTTTCGAGGTGGCTATGGACAGGCTTTTAAATGAATTTACCGGCACCGTCAGGCGGGCTGTGGACGACTATGATATGATACAGGAAGGGGATAAAATCGCCGTTGGCGTCTCCGGCGGAAAGGACAGCATGGTGCTGCTGCTGGCGCTCTGGCACCTGAAGCGCTTCTATCCCAAGCCCTTTGAGCTTGAGGCAATA
Organism: Candidatus Limivicinus sp.; assembly: GCA_045592365.1. GTDB lineage: Bacteria > Bacillota > Clostridia > Oscillospirales > Oscillospiraceae > Limivicinus. Next base: position 34,582 of record JAZNUQ010000018.1, read on the forward strand.
ACCATAGAGCTGGGCTTTGAGGGCATGGACTTTACTCCGGTGAAGGAGCTGTGCCAAAGGCTGGAGATACCATATACCTGCCTGAAAACCGACATCAAGGAGATAGTCTTCGATGTGCGCCGGGAGGAAAACCCCTGCTCCCTCTGCGCCAAGATGCGCCGGGGCGCGCTCAACGACGCTATCCGTGAGAGGGGCATAAAGAAGCTGGCTCTGGGGCACCATTTTGACGATGCGGTGGAGACCTTTATGATGAGCCTGCTTTTTGAAGGGCGCATAAGCTGTTTTCGACCGGTGACATTTCTTGACCGCAGCGGCGTTACCCAGATACGCCCCCTTGTCTACGCCGGGGAGCAGAAAATAAGCAATCTGGCGGCGCAGCTCAATGTGCCTGTGGTGGAAAACCCCTGCCCTCAGGACAAGGGCAGCAAGCGCTATGAGATAAAGCAGCTGCTGAAAACCATGTGCGAAAGCTACCCGGATATGAAATCCAAGGTCTTCGGCGCCATGCAGCGCATGCCCCTGCCCGGCTGGCAGCCCCGTGAAAACTGGAGACTGAGTAAATGAAAAATGAGAGGCCAAAAGCCTCTCATTTTTATTTACTCCCCTCTTCTGAGCTTGAGAATTTGGGTATTTTCGTTGACCTTCTTCTTGCCGAGAGGATAGATCAGCAGCAGGCAGATGCCTACGGTGATATACAGTATTGTGGGAACCAGAGTGGCAATATTGTAAATGCCGTCACGCACTGCCTCGCTCTGACCGCTCATGGAGCCTTCAACATAGCCTATCCAGCCAAGGCTCCAGCCGCCCAGCGCGCTGGCGATGGCCTGACCCAGCTTGCGGGAGAAGGAACAGACCGCGTAGATGGTACCGTCTTCGCGGGAGCCGGTGCGAACCTCCTGATCGTCGATAACATCGCTGACGAAGGCCCAGATAATAAGGTTAAAGAGGCCAAAGCCCAGAAGTCCCACAATGTTAATGGCGGTGTAGAGCCACATGTTGCGTGTCTTCATAAGAAAGAGCGCGCCGAAAGCCACAGCACCCATGGCGGAGGCGAATATGCCCAGCTCCTTTTTGCCGAATCTGCGGGCGAGGGGAACTGCACAGGGAGCCAGAATGAGCGCAGGGGCAAAGCCTGCCGCGTTCATAACGCTCAAGCCCATGGTGTTGCCGAAGTAGTCTTTGAAGATGTAGTTGTTGATGGTCTGGTTCAGCATCTGCGCGCCAAGATAGCAGATGAAAACCAGAGCGATACCCACCAGAGCACGGTTGTTTGCAAGGGCCCTGACGGTGTCCTTAAAGGAGACGGAGGCGGAGTTTTCGGTGACCTTGACACGCTCGGTACACATAAAGTAGCACACTATGTAGCAGGCGGCAGCCAGTATTGCGGTGATAAGTGCCACAACAGGGAAGGCGGAGGCGTTGGCGATCTTGGTGCCGTCCTCCAGCGTGGTGTACAGGAACATGGGAACAACAACACCCACCAAAATCTGGGGTATCATGGAGCCTACGCCGCGGAAGGTGGACAGAGCGGCGCGGTGGTCGGGCTCATTGCTCATAACGGAGGCCATGGAGCCGTAGGGAATGTTGATGCAGGTATAGCATACGCTGCCCCACAGCAGGTAGGTGACAAACATATATACGACCCGCAGAGGCATGGAAAGGCCGGTGGCGAAGGTCTGATACATCAGGAAGGATGCCATAGCCACGGGAGCGCAGGCGCGCAGCAGCCAGGGTTTGAACTTGCCGTTCTTTGTGGCCTTGGTCTTGTCGCATATGCGGCCCATCAGTGTGTCGGTAAAGGCATCCACGATTCGGGAGATAAGGAACATGGTGCCCACCAGCACGGCGTTGATGCCCAGAACATCGGTATAGAAAACCTGAAGATAGAGGCTTGCCAGAATAAAGGTGAAGTCATTTGCCACATTGCCGATCATGTAGCCGATCTTGTCTCTCCAGCCGAAGGGACGAAGCTGGGGTGCAGAACTCATAATTAATATACTCCTTCCGTATTTTGACAGAAAACTACAGCCCAATTCTACAAAATAATTGCAATAAGCAGTAGAATAATATTGCCGAGCAGTAGCACAGTTTTACGCAATATGCTTGAAACGGCAAAAAATTGTGGTATAGTGAGAGTGCGGGAGGGGAGATATATGCATTATGAGCAGCAATTAAGCTTCGTAAGGGACTTTCTTGAGGGGCTTCACATCTCAAGCCACATTGCCGAGGCTCCCCGGAAGGGCATATCCAGCAGGATCGACATGGGTCTGAGAGCGCTGATTTATGACAGGGAGGATTATCTGGATCTGCTGCATAACTCAATGAGTGAGGCAAAGCCCAATACTGTCTACCGCTTTTTTGACGAATACTTCTGCAATTATATATTCATGCGCCTGCCCGAGGGGGAGGAAAAGTATTTCTTTATAGGCCCATACCTGCCCCGGCTGCCTGCGGAGGCTGCCGTCACGGAGAAGATGGCATCACTGGGACTGAGCGCGGAGCAGGCACGGCAGATTTTCAGACATTATTCCTCCTTCCCGGTGGTGGAGGACGAAAACATTCTGCTTACTCTTGCCGCCGCCCTGGGGAAAACGCTCTGGGGTGCGGATAATTTCACCGTGGAATATATTGACTATGCCATATATGACCGGCTGAGCCCGCTCAGTGTGGAGCATTCGGGTCGGGATTATGCCGAGTCTCCGTACAGTCTGGCGGCTCTTGAGGCAAACTACGCAAATGAGCGCATGCTGATGGAGGCGGTGAGTCAGGGTAAGCTTCACAAGGTAAATGTGGCGGCGGCCTCCGTGTTCAATAACGGAACCGAACCGCGGCTGCCGGATTCCCTCAGAAACAGGAAGAATTATCTTATCATTCTCAATACCCTTCTGCGAAAGGCGGCGGAATACGGCGGGGTGCATCCGCTGCATATTGACCGCATTTCCTCATATTTTGCAAAGGAAATAGAAAAAATCCGCTCCATAAACAAAAGCCTGAGCCTGCAGGAGCAGATGATACGGGAATACTGCCTGCTGGTGAAGCGTCATTCCCTGAGGAATTACTCATATCTTATCGGCAGAGCCATCACCCTCATTCATTTTGACCTGACGGCGGATCTGAGCCTTAACAGCATATCCGGACAGCTTGGGGTGACACCCGGCTATTTGTCCGGACGCTTTAGAAAGGAATGCGGCTGCACCCTTACGGACTATGTGAACAGGAAGCGTATAGAAAAGGCCATGACCCTGCTTGAAGATTTCGGCAGGCAGGTACAGGACATTGCATACGAGTGCGGGATTTCCGATACAAACTACTTTGTGCGTTTGTTCAAAAAATATGTAGGTCTGACGCCTACGGCCTACCGCGCCCGGCTTGAAGCCTCTGTGCAGAATAAAAACAGCAGCAAGTAAAATCACTTGCTGCTGTTTTTCGGTTATGTTCTTTTATTCCGCGCTCAGGCGTACTTTTTGCAAAGCTCCCTGATGGTCTCGGCGCAGAGACGGACAGTGTCCATATCCTGGGGGATAATGTCCGCCAGAGGACGGCGGACGCCGCCAAGGTCGGGTGCGCCCAGCTCACGGAGAACGGCCTTGATAACACCGTACATGTTGCCGTGGCAGGAGCAGAGCTTGTAAATAACATGGCAGCACTCGTCCTGAATTTCGCGGGCGGTGTTCAGCTCGCCCTTGTTGAAGAGCTCATAGATCTTCAGGTACAGCTCAGGCATAACGGCGTAGGTGCCGCCGATGCCGCCCACAGCGCCGGCTGCAAGGCCGGAGAGAAGCTGCTCGTCGGGACCGTTGAAGACTATTGCGCCCTCATCGCGCCACATCTCAATGTCCTGTATGGGCATGGAGGAGTTCTTGACGCCGATAACTCTGGGGTTTTTCAGCATTTCGCGCAGAAGATTGCTGCTGAGAGCAACGCCTGCAAGCTGGGGGATGTTGTAGATAATGAAATCGGTGTTGGGTGCAGCGGAGGAAATGTCATTCCAGTAGGCTGCCACCGCATGCTCGGGCAGATGGAAGTAGATGGGGGGAATAGCTGCAATGGCGTCAACGCCGAGGCTTTCGGCATGGGCTGCAAGCTCCATGCTGTCTGCGGTGTTGTTGCAGGCTACATGGGCAATGATGACCAGTCTGCCTGCGGCGGCCTCAACCACATGCTCCAGCACCAGCTTGCGCTCGGCAACGGACTGGTAGATGCACTCGCCGGAGGAGCCGCCCACATACAGACCCTGAACGCCCTTTTCCACCAGATACTCGGTGAAGGCGCGGACAGCCTCAACATTTATCTGACCCTTATCGTCGTAGCATGCGTAAAAAGCGGGAAATATTCCCTTGTACTTATTCAGCTTCATGTGTTTCTCCTTTTGCTGTGCTCAGTATACCCTGAGCTTGAAAACGACCTTGCTGACGCTCTGACTGTCGCCTATGCTGACCTTGATGCGGTGGGCGTCGCCCGGGAAGACCACAAGGAAGTCACCCTCCTTAAGCGTCAGGCTCTGCTCTGCCTCGCCGTGATAGGCGAAGAAATCGCCCTTGCTCTCATAAAGGCTGAGGCTGTCGGGATGGGAGATATCCACCCGCTCGCTGCCCTTCACCATGATATGAATATCAAGATACTGCCTGTGAGCCTCAAAGAAGCTCTCCTCAAGGGGGATAGTCTCATAGTCAAAGCGGGTGACATAGAGCTCGTCGCCCTGTATGTAGCGTGTCTCATAGGGGACCTGAGCCAGATACTCAGGTCTCATAAGCTCCAGAGCCTTATCCAGCAGGGGATGGATGCCGCAGTAGGCTGCGGCATCCTTTAATTTTGCGTGTATCATGGTCTTAGCCCTTGACTGCGCCCATGGTGATGCCCTGAGTAAAGTACTTCTGGAACATCAGGAACACAAGGACGATGGGAACGGCGCCAAGTGCGGCACCTGCCATCTGCAGACCGTAGTTGGTGGCATACTCTGCCTGAAGAGTTGCAATACCGAGGGAGATGGTCAGGTTGCTTCTGGAACGGAGCATAATGAGCTGCAGGAAGTAGTCGTTCCAGGTGTTAATGAAGGTGAAGATTGCCAGAGCGCCGAAGCCGGGCTTTATGATGGGGCAAACCACCTCAACGAAAGTCTTAAGCTCGCCTGCGCCGTCAATCCTGGCCGCTTCAAGTATCTCTGTGGGGATACTCTCGGAAAACTGCTTCATCATAAACACGCCGAAGGGCCAGCCTACAGTGGGCAGCACAACGGCCCAAAGAGTGTCGGTCAGGTTCTTGGTGCCAACCTTTGCAAGAGCGGGAGTAAGGGCCACCATGTAGATTATTACACCCAGAGCAGCAACGCCCACCAGAGCTATAAGCCCACGAACGCTGAATATTTTGCCCAGCTTGCTGGCCTTGTCAAAGACAAACCAGGCAATGATTATCATTATGACCGCGAAAAGGAACCACAGCAGCATGGACTGCTTGACCCAGTCCATAACGCGCACAAGAGGAACAAGAACGACCTGCTTGGGCAGCGCCATGGCGCAGATAATGAGAGAGAATACAACGCTCTGACCGTAGAAGCGCTTCTTTGCGATGGCGTAGCCTGCCAGGGAAGCGGTGAGGCAGACCAGAACCATGCTGGCGGCGGATACGAACACGGTGTTAGTGAACCACTTGAGAGCGGGATTCTTGAAGAGCTTGACAAAATTTTCCAGAGTGGGCTGCTTGGGGAACCATTCGGGAGGAAGGGCTATTGCCACGGTCTGGAGCTTGAATGCGCCGGTCATTATCCAGTAAAAGGGGAATATGAAGGTCAGGGAAACAATGACCAGCATAGCCAGAGTGACTATACGGTAAGGAGTAAGTTTCTTTTTCATGTTTTCGCCCTCCTTAATAATTGACATCCTTGCTCATCACCTTGAACTGGATGGCGCTCAAAATGGCGATGACAATGGCAAGGATAACGCCCATGGAGTTGGCGTAGCCGTACTTGTAGAGGCTGAAGGCGTTCTGGTACAGGTAGTACATGACGGTGTTTGTACTGTTCTGCGGTCCGCCGCTGGTAAGCAGCTGGATAAGGGAGAAGCACTGGAAGGTGTTGATGGTGGTGATGACCACTATGTAGAGGGTGGTGGGCATGATCTGAGGCCACTTGATCTTCCAGAAAACCTGCATATCGGTAGCGCCGTCGACCTTGGCAGCCTCCACCAGAGACACATCAACATTACCCAGAGCGGCAACATAAAGCACGATGGGCTGACCGACGTAGGTGGTGAACATGATGATGATAATGCACCAGATGGCATAGCGCTTGTCGCCAAGCCACATAATGGGCTTGTCTATCACATTCACGGCCTCCAGCAGATAGTTGAGGATGCCGAAGTAGCCGTCAAAAATCCAGCGCCATACAACGACAACTGCCACGGTGCCGGTAACAACGGGCAGATAGAAGATGCAGCGGAAGGTGGAACGGATGCCGCCCTTCATCTCATATATGGAAGAACCTACCCACAGGGAGAAAAGGGTAACTGCGGGCACGGTCACGATAACCAGAATAAAGGTGTTGATCATGGCGCGGATGAACTTGGGGTCATGGAACAGATCCACATAGTTCTTCAGGCCGATAAAGGTCTCGGCAGAGACCGGGTTTTTCATGGTGTAGTTAAAGAAGCTGGTGTACAGGCCGATCACCATGGGGGCCAGCACGAAGCTGCAGAAGAAAATAAGTGCCGGGAGCATAAACAGATAAGCCGTCACGGTTTCATGCACCATCAGGGCATGACCCGCAAGACGGGGAGCGGTTCTCTTTTTGAACATGATTATCTCCTCCCAGAGATGTTCTGAAATACTTCAAAAACCCGCCTTCCCGCTTACCGGGAAGGCGGGCGGATATTCAGGCTTTAACCCTTATTTGGGAATCAGCCGGCCATGCCTGCGTTGGCAGACTCAACTGCAGCGTTTGCAGCAGCGGTAACATCCTCACCTGCGGTGATGTTCTGGAGCATGGTCCACCACTCGGTACGCATGTTGGCGAAACCGTCCATGGTGTTGTAGTAGGGGCCGTACAGCTTAACGAACTCGTTGAGCAGCTCCTTCTCGGCATCGCCGGGATAGAGGTTGCCCATGGACTGCATTACGGGGAATGCGCCGGTGCGGATAACGCACTCGGGCTGGTCGCAGATCCACTTGATGAAGGTCTTTGCAGCCTCAGCCTTTGCAGCATCGCCATTGTCAAAGATGCAGAAGCCGTTTACCAGATACTCGAGCTCTGCGACACCGTCGTCAGAGGGGAAGGGGAGGGAGATGGGGGTAACGCCGTTTGCTTCCATGGTGGCAGCGTTGTTGCCGGCAGCGGAGGTGCCCCAGCAGAACTCAAAGGAGGTGCGGCCTGCAACGAACAGCTCGATGGACTGGCCACCGTTGTACTGAACGCCGTTGCCCAGCCAGCCCTTGTTGAGCCATTCCTGAGCCTTGGTCAGAGCCTTGATGCCGTTTTCGCTGTTGAAGACGTACTCGGTACGGTCAGCATTTGCGGTGTTGCTGGAGTACAGGTTGTTGATGAAAGCGCGGGTGCCCTGGTCACCGCCCTGAGCGGAGCAGAACAGAACGCCGGGCAGGTAGCCTGCGTTGTAGAGCTTCTCGATGGCAGCTTCGAAGTCAGCGGTGGTCCATGCGCGGTTGCCCTCGAGGTTTACGTGCTCGATAGCGCCGGAGTCGGTCCACATCTGCTCATTGATTGCCATGTAGAAGGGGGAAGCGGAGATGGGGTACATGTAGTAAACGCCGTTGCCCTGGCAGGAGGACAGCATAGCGTCGTTGCCAACGTCAGCAACGAACTCGGAGGTGAACATGTCGTCCAGAGAGACCAGCTTGCCGTTCTTACCGTACTCAATGATACGGCCGGGAGCGTCAAACAGAATGTCGGCAGCGGTGCCGCCTTCGATAGCGCCGGTGATCTTCTCACCGCCGGTGGTGAAGTCGATGGTCTCAAGAGTGATCTTGATGTTGGGGTACTCAGCCTGGAAAGCGTCGATCAGGGTCTGCTCGTAGGTGCCGGCAGCAGCGTCAGCATCCTGGATGAAGGTGGGGGGTGCCCACCAGGTGAGCTCGATGATCTCTTCTGCGGGGGTCTCAGCGGGGGTCTCGGCAGGTGCAGGTGCGGGAGCTTCGGTCTTTGCGCCGCATGCGCACAGAGCGAATACCATTGCAAGTGCGAGAAGCATAGCAAGCAGTTTCTTCATAGTTTCCTCCTAAAAATTTTGGGTTTATTCTGGATCTTTGCTTACAAATCTGTTGCCAAAATAACCAAAAATCCTGCCTCTCTCGGTTTGCGGGGCGGGATTTGCAGCGTTTCCGGCGTGGGCATGGGGTGCCTCGGCACCTGAGCCTACACAAATATAACCAATAATTCTTTTCATGTCAACCTGTTTTTGAAAATAATTTTCACATTTTCACAAAAAAAGGCCCGATTTAGTGAAAATCGGCATCATGTACAAAAAAATAGGCCACAAATTGTTAAAGCCGACGAAGTTGCTTCGTCGGCTTGTGAGAGCTTATTGTATTACAGATGCTTTTCGGAAAGGGCGTCGGCAATGCGCTGACGGGTATCGCGGCAGGCGTCCAGATTTCTGCGGCAAAGCTCGGAGAAAAGCACATCCACAAGAAACATCTGGGCTATTCTTGCGGCAACGGAGCCAAGCTGCAGGGGACTTTCATTTGCGCCGCACTGCAGCACCACATCCGCAAGGGCTGCCCCGGGGGATTTGGGAAAATGGGTCACAAGGATTATCCTTGCTCCCCGCTCCCGGGCAAGACCCAGAATGTGCATCATGTCCACCGTGGCGCCGGAATAGGAAAAATAGAATATAACATCGTTTTCCCTGAGGGTGGTGGTGGCAATGGCCTGCATGTGGGAGTCCTCTACGAAGAAGAATTTGCCGCCGGCGGTGGAAAACAGATGGGCGGCCTCCCTTGCGATTATCATGGAGCCTCCCTGACCCATACAAAGCACCGTGCCCGCCTGCTCAAGGAAATCTGCGGCCTTTTCCGTTGCTTTGCGGTCAATGAGAGTCAGCGTTTCGGTCATTGCGCCCATATTGGCGGAATAAATCTTCTGGCACATATCCTCAAAGCTGTCCTCATCCTGCACGGAGCCAGAGAGAGGACTTACCACCGAGGACTGAACGGCGGAATTCGCGACTGCCAGCTTGAAGGCGCTGTAACCCTTGTAGCCCAGGCGACGGCAGAAGCGGGTAACGGAGGCCTCCGCCACGCCGCTGGAGTCGGCAAGCTCTGAGATAGACAAATATTGAGTTTCACCACGGTTTTCCAGAATGAAATCAGCGGTCTTTTTCTCTGCTGCCGTCAGGCCGTAGTATTCGTTGCGTATCTTGTCGAAAACATTCTCAGAGCTTATGGTCATGTTGCATCCTTTCCCGTAATTTGTGCTGGGTTACTCTTTATCCAGTATCTGGCCTATCATTATATCCACCATGCTCAGCATTCTGGGCAGATGGAAGGGCCCCTTGAAGGTAGAGCCCTTGCAGGGAGGCTCCGTGGGCTTGCCGTCACGGCGCAGGTATCCGTACCACTCGCCGTATTCGGGGTCTGACAGAAATTCGCGGCAGAAGTCGAGGGTCTTGTAGAACCAGTCAAGGTATTCCTCCTTGCCGGTGTCCCGGTAGAGCATCATGGTGGAGATAAGTATCTCGTTGTGGGGCCACCAGAGCTTCATATCGTGCTCGTAGGATTCGGGGGGCAGACCCAGAGCGTCCACAAAGTACAGAAGGCCGCCGTATTCCTTATCCCAGCCGGCGTTTATGGCCCAGTCAAAAATCTGCTCACAGGTTTTTACAAGCTCTGTATCGCCGGTGCGGGCGGCATGCTCCAGCATGAACCATACGCCCTCTATGTCGTGACCGGGATTGACGAAGCGGCCCTCGGTGTAGTTGAGGCGGGCCTCACCGTTGGGGCCTACATTTTCAAGCACGCACCTGAGCTCGGGCTTGACATGGTACTTGAGAATATCCTCAACGCAGGCAGCGGCGCGCTGCTCGTAGAGTGCTTTGCGCTCCGGGTCGCAGCGCATCAGCACGGAGGTGACATTCAGATATATCATGGGAATGCCGAAGCCCCGGCCGCTGCGGGTGGAGGCTATGGTCTTGGGGCCCATGCCGGTGGGGTCGGGCATGCCGTGGGCCAGATCCCAGTACATGTCATAGGTCTGTCTGGCTCTTGCAAGGCAGGCCTTGTCGCCGGTGAGAGCGTAGTATTCGGCGTTCGCCACGGCGCAGAAGGCCTCAGAGTAATAGTAGCGTCTCTGACGCAGGGGCTGACCGTCCTCGGTGACGGTAAAGTACATTCTGTCTCCGGCTTCCCGGTTGAAGCAGTGCTTCTCCATAAAGTCAATGCAGCTCTTGCTGGCCTCCAGCCACTCCTGCTTAACTCCGTAGCAGTGGCACAGCCATGCGAATATCCAGCCGCAGCGGCCCTGCATCCATACGCTCTTGTCGGTGGAAAAGACCTTGCCCTGACGGTCAAGACAGGTGTACACGCCGCCATGCTCCTTGTCCATGCCGTTTTCCAGCCAGAAATTCACGCAGCGCTCAAGCTCGGAGCGTATCCACTCTCTGGCGGATATGAGTTTTTCTCTGTCCATTATGAAAGCCTCCCGGTAGTTTTTGGTTAGATACAGCTATACTACCATTAAAGAAATAATTTTTCAATGAAATATTTTTTCAACATTTATTATTAGTGGAAAAAATTATCATTCAATAGTGACAAGACCCAATTGCCGTGCTATAATTGCGTACAGAAGGCTCGAAAGGGTCAAAATTGCGCTTTATTCATGCTGAGACATGCTTTTATTTGTTAAGGAGGTTGCCAGAAAATGGAATTTCTCAAGGTCAGTTTTGAAGTAAAAAACATCCCCGAGCTGGATCGCGGCTTTATCCCCCTTTATAAGTTCAATCAGGCATTTCTTGCCACCGCAAAAAAGCCGGTGGGTATCGCCATAGAGCGTGCCGACGGTGAGATGGCCTCTGTGGAGACCTTTATCCACGGCAGCGAGGAAATGCGCGCAGCCGACCGCTACTACATAAACCGTCTTGTTAAGACCATCCTTTGGATGAAGGGCGGCTTCAGAATATATGTCAGCGGCGATGAGGACATATTCAACTATCTGTCCGCAGCTTACAGCAAGGGCGGCGAGCAGGAGTTTGACTGGGACTACATGGCCGGTATTTTTGAGCGCCCCTTTGAGGTGGTGATGGTGGATAAGGTTCCCGCCGCAAACGACGCTCCCAAGGCCATAGGCGGCCACATGGAGGGCTGCCGCATCGGCTTTGACGCAGGTGGCAGCGACCGCAAGGTTTCCGCCGTTATCGACGGGGAGACCGTTTACTCCGAGGAGGTCGTGTGGTTCCCCAAAATCCCCGCCGACCCCGACTACCACTATAACGGCATTGTTGAGGCTCTTAAGGCCGCAGCAGCCCACATGCCCAGAGTTGACGCTGTCGGCGTTTCCTCCGCAGGCGTGTTCATAAATGACCGCACCATGGCGGCCTCCCTGTTTTTGAAGGTTCCCAAGGAGCTTTACGAGGAAAAGGTGAAGGACATCTACATCCGCGCCATTACCGACACCTTCGGCCCCGTGCCTTACAGTGTGGTTAACGACGGCGATGTTACCGCCCTTGCAGGCGCCATGAGCCTTGGTGAAAACAATGTGCTGGGCATTGCCATGGGCACCAGCGAGGCAGGCGGCTTTGTGGACGCCCAGGGCCGCATCACCGGCTGGCTCAATGAAATCGCCTTTATGCCCGTTGATGCAAACCCCGAGGCCATGCAGGACGAGTGGAGCCTTGACATAGGCTGCGGCGTCAAGTACTTCTCTCAGGACGGCGTTATAAAGCTGGCCCCCGCCGCAGGTATTGAACTGGATGAGGCTCTTTCCCCCGCCGAGAAGCTGAAGATAGTCCAGACGCTGATGGCTCAGGGCGATGAGCGTGCCGCCGCCGTGTACAGAAGCATAGGCTGCTATCTGGCACACTCCCTTGTTCACTACAAGAGCCTTTACGGCTACAAGAATGTGCTGCTGCTGGGCCGCGTTATGAGCGGCGAGGGCGGCAACATCCTGCTTGACACCTGCCGCAGGGTCCTTGCCGACGAGTATCCCGTGGAGAGCGCAGAGCTGAACATTGCCCTGCCCGACGAGAAGTTCCGCCGCGTGGGCCAGTCCGCCGTGGCTGCCTCCCTGCCGGAAATCAAGTGAGGGAAGGCGCATGAAGAAGCATATTGTCTGCTTTGGCGACTCCAATACCCACGGCTACTGCGTCAGCCCCGCCGACTGCGCAGACGGCGGCGACCGCTTCAATGAGAGCGAGCGCTGGACCTGCCTTTTGCAGAAGGCTCTGGGTGAGGATTACTATATAATAGAAGAGGGACTTTCCGGCCGCACCACCGTCTTTCCCGACCCGCTGCATGAGAGCATGTCCGGGCTTGACAGCATTTACTCCTGCCTTATGAGCCATGAGCCGGTGGAGCTTCTTATAATAATGCTTGGTACCAACGATACCAAGGAGCGCTTCGGCGCAAATGCAGCCTGCATCGGTATCGGCATGGAGCGGCTTATTATGAAGGCAAAGACCGTCGCCGCGTGGAAGGACGCAAAGCCCAATATCCTGCTTATCTGCCCGCCTCATATCGGTGAGGGGCTCTATTCCTCCGAAAACGGCAGAGCCATGGGCGCAGGCTGCCCGGAGAAATCCCGCCTGCTTGCCCCCATATACAGGGAGATAGCCCAGCGTCAGGGCTGTGCCTTTCTTGATGCGGAGGGTGTGGCTGAGTTCAACGACATTGACTGCATGCACCTTACCCGCAAGGGTCATGCCCAGCTTGCCGAAAGGCTTGCCGCCATGGTAAAGGAGCTTATATAATGGGCAGAATGTTTGACCCTCAGAATTCCTTTTGGCGGGGCTTTGGCCTTATTCCCGATGTGCTGGTGCTGAGCCTTATGTGGCTGCTGTTTTCCCTGCCTGTTGTCACCATAGGCGCATCCACCACCGCTCTTTACGATGCGGTTGCTCACGGCATACGCTTTAAAGAGGGCGGCAGCATCGCCCGCTTCTGGCGCACCTTCAAAAGGGAGCTGCCCCTTGCCACGGGAAGCTGGCTTCTCTGGGCGGTGATTTGGGGCATCTGCATGTATCTGTTGGTGGGCTACGCAAATTCCGCCGAGCTCAACGAGAAAAGCTATATGTTCGTGATGGCCGGCAGGGTGCTTATGCTGCTGCCCACGGGCATAATATGCTGGCTTTTCCCCCTGCTCTCCCGCTTTACCTTCAGCTTCGGCAATCTTAATAAGGCGGCGGTAGCCTTTGCCATAAGCAAGCTGCCGAGAACGCTGCTGCTGGCGCTGAGCACCGCAGGCGCGGTGTATCTCTGCGCATGGCTGTGGCTGCCCATACTGTTTATGCCGGTGGCGCTGATGTATGTGTGGACAATGATAATCGAAAAGGTATTTCAAAAATACATAGAAGAAAAGGAAAACGCTGAGGAGTGATCCTCAGCGTTTTCGAGACTGTCAAAAAACTATGTATTAAACCGAAAGCAACAGAGCCGCGGGGGAGCGCGAGGGGGCAAGGCCCGCCTCGCAGTACAATAATCCGCCACAGAAAAGCTTGTGTTTACAAGCTTTTTGGGCGAAGCAGCATTTTGCTCTTTGCAAAATGCTTGGCGGTTGAAGCGCAGTCAAAAAAGTCATAATTGACTTTTTTGACAAGCTGAAAAACGCTGAGGAGTGATCCTCAGCGTTTTTCATTTCATGTATTCCACATCGCTCCAGTGGCGGTATTCCAGCACCTCATCCCAGTTGGAAAAGGCATGCCGTATGCAGCGGCTTCTCTCCGTACTGCGCCAGCCGTAAATAACGGAGGAGGGGTCGGCGGGGCTTCCCCGCACGATTGTTACTTCCGGCATAAGCTCCGTATAGTGATTTGCCTGCTCCCTTGTCACATGGGTATCCCTGAACCAGCCCATGCGAAAGTCCGGCATATTGTCGATAAAGCCAATGTCCTCAAGATTACGGCAGTAGGACAGGTTCATATCCTGCATTTTCGTAAGCTCGTACAGTGGGGAAAAGTCCTCAATGTCCTTGCAGAGAAAAAGCTCAAGGTAGTGAAGCTCCGTTAATCCGGCCAGCGCGCTTATGTCGCAAAGCCGTGGATTGTCCGCAAGGATGAGCACCTGAAGCTCCGGCATATTGCCGATAAGGCTTATGTCCGTCAAATCATTGTGCCCAAGGTCGAGAGCGCGAAGTCCGGTGCAGTAGCGAAGCAGCGGATAAAGCTCCTCGCTTGTGTAGCGGTGGTTTGAGCCGGTTCTCAGGGTGGAAAAGCATGTAATATCGCTTCTGACCCGCCATGAGCCGAAGTCCAGCCAGCAGAGAAAATCAATGTCCGGCCGCAGCGCCGAAAAGCGGTCAAGCTCCTCAATGCTCACATCGCAGCCCAGCAAATCCACGCTTTTAAGCCCCGGCAGGTATAAGAGCGCTTCCCCAAGCCCGTCGGTGGAGCTTAAAATCAGGCTTTCATCCTCGGAGGACAGTGCCTGCCCGTCCAGCTCATATTCCCAGACAATGCGGCAGCGGGGCAGCAGGCGCGAGAGCTCTATGAGGGCATCGTACTCCCGGCTGGCGCCGGCGTCAATGTACTCAAGCTGTGTCTGAGAGGCAAGGGAGAGTATCTCCTCCGCGCCTTCAGCACCCAGCACAAGCTCTGTTGGCAGCGGAGCGGGACTTTCCTTGGGAGCGGGAGGCGTCTGAGCCGGGGGAGCCTCCGCCTTGGCGCAGCCGCAGAGCAAAAGGCAAAGCAATATTATAAATATGATAAATACGCCTTTTTTCATAAAAGCCACCTCCCCTCCTCCTAAATATATATGCTCTGCCCGCTGTCTGTCAATGCGCCGCTACATCTCAATCTCCTTTGTGGCAATCTGCTGACGAAAGCGCACATCATGCTCCACAAACAGCATGGTGGGCTCATATTCCAGAAGCAGCTTTTCAATTTGCATGCGGGAGAACACATCAATGTGGTTAAGAGGCTCGTCCCAGATGTAAAGATGCGCAGGCGTCAGCAGGCTTGCCGCCAGCAGGAGCTTCTTTTTTTGCCCTTCGGAGTAGTTTTCCACGGCCTTTGTGTATTGCGCTGCCTCAAAGCCCAGTTGATTGAGCAGGGAATAGAATATGTTTTTATTAAGCCCGTGCCCGGTGCAGAAATCAAGCAGGGAGCCTCTGACGCAGGAGCTGTCCTGACTGACATAGGACACAATAAGCCCGGAGGCCGTTTGGCACAGCCCCGCTTCCTCAAAGGATATTTTGTCAAGCAGACCGACCCGGTGCAATATGCTTTGGATAAGAGTGGATTTGCCGCAGCCGTTGCTGCCGTGCAGCGCCACACGCTCTCCTTGTTGAATTGAAAATGTGAGCCCATCAAAGACAGGGGCGGCTGCATCCCTGTACCTGACGCTGAAATCCGCAATGTTTACAAGGGTGTTTTTATAATGCGTAAGAGGGCTGAGCTTAAGGTCCTTTATCTCCTCCAAGTCCTCAAGCAGACCTTCCTTTTCCTCTATGGCACGGTCAATCCTTTTTTCAAGCTGCTTTGCCCGGCTTTGCATTTTCTTGGTTTTTGTTCCGATGTAGGCTCTTGCCCCCGGTGAGCGGTCGGGCTCTCTGGCGGGGTCAAAGCCTATTTTGCTGCGCTCGCTTTTGTCAGCCCAGTCGGCATTTTGTCTGGCGGCACGCCTTAGCTTTCGTATCTCCTTGCGGTGCTTTTCGTCCTCGGAGAGGGCAAATTGATCCTTGCGCTGCTTGTTTACCCACCAGGAGGAGAAATTTCCGCTTTGAACCTCTATGCTTTTTTTGTTAAGCACCAGCACATGGTCAATGCAGCAGTCAAGCAGATCACGGTCATGGGAAACGAGGATAAAGCTCTTTTTTGAGCCAAGATAGCGCTTTACACATTCCCTTGAGGCATGATCAAGGTGGTTGGTGGGCTCGTCAATGAGCAAAAAATCATTTTCGCCGGAAAACAGCACCGCCAACAGAATTTTTGTGCGTTCGCCGAAGCTGAGAGTGCAGAAGGGTCTGTACAGAATTTCCTCGTCCTCCCCAAGCTGTGAAAGCTCGCATATCACCCGCCATATCTCACAGCCGCTTTTGATGTCCTCTATAAATTCCGCCGCCGACAGCTTAAGCTGTTCGTCCATAAGCCGGTAGGGAAAATATTCGAATTTTACCGGGGCGTTTATTTCGCCGCGGTAGGTGCAGCATCCCGTCAGAAGACGAAGAAATGTGGTTTTGCCTTTGCCGTTTCGGCCTATGAAGCCCAGCTTCCAATCTGTGTCGATGGAAAAGGAGACATTTTCAAAAATATTGTCGTAGCTGCCTTCGTAACAGAAGGTCATATTGTTTACACTTATCTGCGCCATAGCGCCATTCCTCCTTTTAGGCTCCGCAAAAAATGGGAACCGTTTGCTGCCAAACGGTTCCCATTACATGTATAAGCTCAAAAAAGTGCGGAATGACCCCTCGTCATTGCGCAATAATCCCGTATAAAAAAGAGCCCATAAGAATGCAACCGACTTTTGGCAACACGAATTACGGTATGCAGCAAGCATACCGCTGAAATCTTCATGCGATCAAAAGCAGATTACTTTCTCAAATTCCCACCCCTTAGTTATACTGCCTGGATTATAACACATGCCGCGCGCCGCTGTCAAAGGAAGACGGCTGTTTGGCCTTGCAAACAGCCGTTTTGTAAGTCAATTACTTCTCGCCGCGCTCTTTCAGAGCTTCCTTGCGGGAGATGTTCCAGCGACCCTTTTCGTCAACGCCGGTGAACTTGACCCAGGTCTTGTCGCCCACATTGAGAACGTCCTCAACCTTCTCGGTGCGCTTGAACTCAAGGTCCTTGATGTGGCACATTGCGTCCTTGCCGGGAGCAAGCTCAACGAAAGCGCCCAGATTGGAGATAACGCGCTTGACCTCGCCGTAGTACAGTGCGCCCACTTCGGGCTCAAAGACGATGTCCTCGATGGTCTTGCGTGCTGCGCGGCAGGCCTCAATGTCCTGGCTGGCGATGAAGATGGTGCCGTCGTCGTTGATGTCGATCTTGCAGCCGGTGTCAGCGGTGATCTTCTGGATGACCTTGCCGCCGGAGCCGATGACCTCGCGGATCTTGTCGGGATTGATCTTTATCTGGATCATCTTGGGAGCGGACTTTGCCAGCTCCTTGCGGGGCTCAGCAATAGCCTTGAGCATGATGGCGTCAAGGATCTGGAAGCGTGCCTCCTTGGTGATGGAGAAGGCTTCCTTGACTATCTCGTGCTTGAGACCGTCGTTCTTAAGGTCCATCTGGATTGCGGTGATACCGGCCTTGGTGCCTGCAACCTTGAAGTCCATCTCGCCGTGGAAGTCCTCAACACCCTGAATGTCGATAAAGGTGGTGAAGTCGTCGCCGTCCTGAATGAGGCCGCAGGAGATGCCTGCAACGGGAGCCTTAAGGGGAACGCCTGCGTCCATCAGTGCAAGAGTGGTGCCGCAGATGGAGCCCTGAGAGGTGGAGCCGTTGGAGGAGAGGATCTCGGAGACTACGCGGATGGCATAGGGGAAGTCCTCTATCTCGGGAATAACGCTCTCCAGTGCCTTCTCAACCAGAGCGCCGTGGCCGTATTCGCGGCGGCCGGTGCTGCGGCTGGGACGGGCCTCGCCCACGGAGTAGGAGGGCATATTGTAGTGGTGCATGAAGCGCTTCTCTTCCTCTTCCCAGATGGTGTCCAGCTTCTGAGCGTCGGAAAGGGTGGCAAGAGTGGCAATGGACAGAACCTGAGTCTGACCGCGGGTGAACAGGCCGGAGCCATGAACCACGGGCAGAACGCCAACCTCTGCGCCCAGAGGACGAATTTCGTCCATCCGGCGGCCGTCAACGCGCTTACCGGCCAGCAGCCATTTCTTAACGACCTTCTTCTGCAGCTTGTACAGGATCTCGTCCATGTACTGCATGATTTCGGGGTGCTCCTCGGAGTACTTTTCCTCCATGGCCTTGACCCACTCGTTTACGCGGGCTTCGCGGACATTCTTGTCATCGGTGTCCATGCAGTATTCCATGCCCTCAAACTCGTTGCTGACCAGCTTTTCAAAGAGGACTTCGTCAAATGCGGCATGGTCATAGCTGAACTTCTCCTTGCCGACTTCTGCCACCATCTTGTCGATAAGGTCAAGAACGGGCTGCAGATGCTCGTGGGCCTGAACGATACCCTCGTACATAACCTCATCGGGAACCTGATCTGCCTCGGACTCGATCATGACGATCTTCTTGTGGGTGGCGGCGATGGTGGTGATCATGCGGTTGGTCTTGCGCTCTTCCTGAGTGGGGTTAAAGAGATACTTCTCACCGTCCCAGCCCAGAACGATGCCGGCGATGGGGCCGTTGAAGGGAACATCGGAGATGGAGACTGCGGCGGATGCGCCTATCATGGCGGTTATCTCGGGGGAGCAGTCGCGGTCAACGGTGAGCACCTCGCAGGCGATGACAACATCGTTGCGCAGGTCGGTGGGGAAGAGAGGACGCATGGGACGGTCGATAAGGCGGGAGGCCAGCACTGCGGGCAGGCTGGGCTTACCCTCGCGGCGCATGAAGCTGCCGGGGATGCGGCCCACTGCGTAGAGCTTTTCGTTGAAGTCAACGGAGAGGGGGAAGTAGTCGATACCGTCCTTGGGACGGGCGGGGGCGGAGCAGGTAACAAGAACGGAGGTCTCACCGTACTTTACCAGAACGGCTGCATTGCAGAGCTCGGCCATCTTGCCCACTTCCATGGACAGGGGGCGACCCTCATACATCATTTCATACTTGCGGTAGTTGGGGAACTGCTTGTTGGTAATAATCATGTAAATTCTCCTTATTATCGGGGACGGTTTCTTAGCACTTGAAAAAACGCCCTGCACATTTCTCGCTGAAATGTGACGCGGTTCCGGTACCGTCAGGCTCGCTTTTTCAAATACTAAGCTGACCGCAGCCCCTGTTTCACGGTTTTGTGAGGGTAAAAATATATGGGGACAATATTAAATTGTCCCCATACAAAAAACCTTCATTTCCTTCAGTAAAGGCCGAACAGATAAGATTACTTACGGATGTTCAGCTTTGCGATGATAGCGCGGTAACGCTCAATGTCCTTCTTGGCCAGGTAGTCCAGCAGTCTGCGGCGCTTACCGACCATCTTGTACATACCCAGACGGCTGTGGTCGTCGTTGGGGTGCTTCTTCAGGTGAGCAGTCAGCTCGAGGATACGCTCGGAGAGGATGGCGATCTGAACCTCGGGAGAACCGGTGTCGTTCTCGTGAGTTGCGTTTTCGCCGATGACCTTGGTCTTCATTTCTTTGGTAATCATAGTAATGTTACCCCTTTCTTGAAATTCTATACCCTGCGTCCAAGCATCGGGCGGAAAGGCTACCGCTTTTGCGGCATGACCCCGAAGCTGAGAACGCGGGCGCATACTGGCATATAATAACACCCCAAAGCCTGTAAGTCAAGGTATTTTTCCCTGTATTTGCCGTGTTTTTTTGCCACTTGCCTTTGCCGGGGGCGGGAAATTAACCCAATTCTGAAAATAAAAGTAAAGTTTAACTTGACAAATATGCGACACTGCTGTAATATATCCTTAAGAGATAAATTGTGGCGGCAAGTTATCTCAAATAAAGATTGGCGGGTGATGTGGCGGCAGCCTCCCATGAAACATCCAACAAGGAAGTGATGAAGATGACCGAGGCGGAAAAGGAAAAAAAGCGTGAGCAGCTTGGCATACACGCAGCGGCCGGCGCTGTTACGGGCGTAAACAGATATGTGCCCTCAGACGGCGGCGACAAGGGCGGACGCGGCGGCGCAGGCTCGGGAAGCTACGGAGGCAGCGGCGTTCAGACGCTGCCCGTGCCTGACGGCGAATATGTGTCGGCCTTTGACGGCTACGGCGACATGCCCGGCTACTCCTCCCCCTACGGCGGCCGGCTTGAAGCGCTTTATGAGCGCATAGCCGAACGAAAGCCCTTTAATTACAGTCCCTCCGAAGACCCCCTTTACCGGCAGTACAGGGACAATTACATTCTCGACGGCAGCCTTGCCATGCGTGACGGCATGGGTCAGGCCGCCGACCTTACCGGCGGCTACGGCTCAAGCTATTCTCAGGCGGTGGGCCAGCAGCAGTACAACGAACACATGCGCTCTCTTATCCAGCTGCTGCCGGAGCTTTATTCTCAGGCCTACGACCGTTACCGCGACGAGGGCGAAGAGCTTCTGAGCGTTTACGGTCTGCTCTCTGACCGGGAAGACACCCACTACGACCGTTACAGAGATCAGGTGTCCGACTGGAAGGGTGACCGCGATTTCGACCTTAAGCTCAGGCGCGAGGCATATGACAGGCTTTTGTATCTGATGCAGAACAGCAGCTATATGCCCGGCGAGCAGATGCTTAAGGAGGCGGGGCTGAGCCGCAGGCAGGCGGAGGAGCTCTACCGGAGCTTCCATCTCTGAAAGCCCCAAAACCCACACAGCCCTGCCATGCGGCAGGGCTGTGATTTTCTCTCAGGGAAAAAAACAGAGCCGCCGACAGGGTGAAACGCGTCCGAAAAATGTATTGAAATCACGGCGGAGCAGGTCTATACTTGTTTGAAAGTATCGGTTCCGGAATGAAAATAATTGAGGTATTCGGATGCAGCATATTTTAAGGCACGGCGAACATGGTCATCGCCGGGATGTGGACATGACCCACGGCAATATAGTAGGCCATCTTATAAGCTTTGCCCTTCCTCTGCTTTTGGGGAATGTCTTCCAGCAGCTTTACAATATGGTGGACACATGGGTGGTAGGCAACTTCGTCAGCAACGAGGCTTTTTCCGCCGTAGGCACGGTGGGCCCCATAATGAATATGCTGATAGGCTTTTTTGTGGGCCTTTCTGCGGGTACCGGGGCGGTTATCTCCCAGTATTACGGCGCAAAGCATGAACGAGAGGTGGGGCTGACCGTGCATACCGCGGTTTTGATGACCCTTGTTCTGGGGCTGCTCTTTACCGGGCTGGGCATTGCCATAACGCCTGCCATGCTCCGTCTTATGAAGACCCCGGCCAATGTCTTCCCGGAAGCCAAAACCTACCTTACCATTATATTTTCAGGACTTGGCTTTCTGATGCTGTACAATATAGGCGCAGGCATTCTCCGTGCCGTGGGCGATTCCCGGCGGCCCTTCTATTTTCTTGTGGCCTCGGCGCTTATGAACACGGCGCTGGACCTCCTGCTGGTTATACGCTTTAAGATGGGCGTTTCCGGCGTTGCCTATGCCACCGTGATTTCACAGGCAATATCCGCGCTGCTTGTTATGATCACCCTGCTCAGGGCGGATAACTGCGTCCGTCTAAGCCTGAAAAAGCTGGCAATTGAGTGGAAAATGCTGGGCAAGATATGTAAAATCGGCGTCCCCTCCGGCCTGCAGATGACCATAACCGCCTTTTCCAATGTGTTTGTGCAGTCCTATATAAACTTCTTCGGCTATGACTTCATGTCCGGCTGGACGGCCTATGCGAAAATCGACCAGGTGATGTTCCTGCCCATGCAGTCTCTGGCGCTGGCGGCCACTACCTTTGTGGGACAGAATTTAGGCGCAAACCAGCCTCAAAGAGCAAGACGGGGCGTCAACAGCGCTCTGCTGCTGGCGATGGGCGTTACGCTGCTGCTTATGGCGCCGGTGCTGGGCTTTGCTCCCTACCTTGTGGCCTTCTTCAACAGCAAGGCGGAGGTGGTGGCCTTTGGCACTCTGCTTTTGCGCTGGCTCTCTCCCTTCTATGTATTGTGCTGCTGCAACCAGATACTGGGCGGCGCACTCAGAGGCGCGGGCAACAGCTTTGTACCCATGCTTATTCCTCTGGCCTCCTTTGTGGTCTTCAGGCAGGTGTATCTGTTTATAATGTCCCGGGTCTGCAACGAGGTTTTGCCGATAGCAATGAGCTATCCGGCAGGCTGGCTTGTGTGCAGCACCGCAATGCTCATCTACTATAAAAATGTAGAGCTCACCCGAACACGCGTTGTGGATGACGGGGAGTGAATGCAGCAATAGAGCCCGTTTGTCCAAGGACAAACGGGCTCTATTGCTTTTTGAGACAATCAGGCGGTGAGGCCGGCCTCAAAGGCCTTGAGGGAGGCGGCGCGCTCTGCGTCATCCAGAATGACATAGATAAGGTAGCTGCCGCAGACCTTTATCTCGGCGTTCTGGAGCTTGGGATGCTCCTCGGGGGTGTATTCCTTCATCCATGTGTCCTCGCGCATCTGCAGATAGTCCTTTATCTGCTTTTCGGCGTCGGCAGCGGAGACGCTGCCCAGCTTGAAGATGCCGAACTCGTCAATATTGGTGCCCACGGCGCTGACATAAACGGCGTACTCGGCGTAGCCGGAAACATCCATGCCCATAACGCCCTTCACATAGGACTCCTTCATAAGCGCAAGGTCGCTGCCTCTGGCAAGACCTGCAAGCACGCTCTGGGAGAGCGCATCTACCGCAACATCGCTGCGGTATTCCACCTTGCTGCCGCCGCAGCCGCAAAGCGCGGTCATAAGCAGGGCGGCTGCCAAAACCGTAATAAGTATCTTTTTCACTTTAATTACCTCCGATATATATTATTGATATGCGTGTGTACGGATATTCTCAAGCACCAGCAGCAGGGCCTCCTGCGCCAGATGCAGACCGTCTGTGCGGGCGTAGGAATTTACCATGTAGCCGTCCTCGCCCTTGAGGATGCTGTTGCTGTCAAGGTAGCGGACGCCGGTCTCCTGCACGATGTCCTGTATCCAGCCGTTTACGGTGTCTATCATGTCATTTGTAACATCCAGCTCCCGGCGGTCAAGATGGGTGGCCACAGGGTAGACGGAGTTCAGGATGATTTTGGTATCGGGGCTTGCCTCAAGTATCCCGGTCACAAGGTCGGTGTATTCGGTCTTGAAAAGCTCCTCGTCCATAATGGTGATGCGGCGTATGCCAAGGGTTATAACCATCATGTCGGGCTTGAAGTGCTCGGCCGCGGTGCGTATGGGCATAAGCCCCTCGCCGTTGTCGGCCTTGTTATCCTGCTCAAAGGTGCCGAAATAGACGATTTCGCCCACAGAGGCGTTGTTGATGGCGCCCTGTGCGGAAAGAGCATCTTCGATAGCCGCCAGCTTGTCGCCCGTGTCCTTATAGTCGCCCAGAGCCGTCCACATTTCGGCGGCGGCCTTGTAGTCGCCCGCCTCCATAAGCCCAAGGGCAGTTTTTTAGTCGGAGGCCTCACAGCCGCTGAGCACAAGCATGCTCAGGCACAGCAGGAGAAGAACCGCGATTTTTGTCATTCTTTTCATGGTGTCCACCTCATATCAGGATGCTGCAAGCAAAACCGAGCTGTCGCTTGCAAAGTTGGAAGCGTTATAGCACACCAGCACCGTGTCAATGTCATTTTGCTCTATATATTCAAGAACGCCCAGACGGTAATAGCGAAGATCCATTATATGGATATTTGAGAAATTCTGCAGCATGAAGGGGCTTGCACTGTCCATGTAGGAGTCCCGGAGAATGAGGATATTCTGCCCCTGCTCCACACCGGTGCGTATCACGGCAAGAGGGGTGTTGCCGCCATAGAACATGGAGTATTTGTCCTTTTTGGAAAGGAACTCCATATCGTAGAGCACACCGGGCTCTGCCTTGCCGGAGGAATGGTTTTCAATCAGTATGCCCTCGTCCTCTGCATAAAGGGTGATGCTGTCCGGCTCAATCCAGTGTACGCCGGCGCGTGAATACACCGTGCCGTAAAATTCCTCGGTGACCACTCTGGGGGTATAGGCCGACAGGGGGATTATCTCCTGTCCCATGGCGCTCATAAGCGCCTCGTAGCCGTAGTAGGCGCCAAGGGTCGTCCAGTGGTGGTCGGTGCGGTAGTAAATGTACTCATCCCGGTGCGCCTCCATTGCCGAGCAGATGTCCACCGTGGGGACGGCGGCGCTGCCGTAAATATAGTCTATAAGCAGGCGCTGGTCATAGTTGGGGGCGTTTTCCGGCAGCTTGTCGGCATAGATGCAGGAGGGGGAAGGGATGATGGCAAGGTAAACCGCGGCGTCGGTGCTTTCGGCAAGGGTGTTTACCGCGTTTACATTGCGGCTTACCAGCGACATGTTGGGCTCGTCATAGCGGGTGATAAGGGAGCCGTCATCACAGAGATACACTCCGTTATACTCCTTTTTCAGAAGCAGCCTCTCCGTCCTCGCCTTCATATCCGTCCACATATCGCGGAAGGGGAACTGGTCGGTGATATAGCTTTCAAAATCGGACATGAATTTGCCGCTGGCAAGGTTTTTCAGGCTAAGCTCCGGCATCTGTGCCAGACTGCGGTTTTCGATCTGGGAGAAGTCCTTTGCAGGGCTGAACACGAATATAAGAAACATCGCGCCGATAAGCAGCAGGAACATTCCCACAATAAGAATATCTGAGGTTTTATTCTTCATGTTTTACCTCCTCAGAAGCGGAAATAAAGGAAGGGGTTGTAGGTGGCGTCCACCAGATATGCAGTGGAGAGCAGAAGCCCGGCTGCAATAAGCAGCGGCACCGCCACGGCACGCAGGGTATCCGGCAGCTTCTTCATAAGCCCTGCAGCCAGAGGCACCGAGGCCACGGCGCAGAGAATGAGAACCGGAGCGTAGTTTGTAAGGTAATAAATGTCCGTCGGCACAAACAGCGGCGCACCGCCCAGACCGAACATGGCGGCAAGCTGGGCTGCCACAAGCCCCAGACCCTCGTTTGCAAATATGGCCCAGCCCACCAGAACGAAAAACAGCGTGTATATGTGGGTGATGGGAGCGGGCAGCTTTTTAAGCGCCTTAAGCAGAAACAGCTTTTCCGCAATAAGCAGCAGCGCGTAGTAAAGACCCCAGATCAGAAAATTCCACGCCGCGCCGTGCCATATGCCGGTGAGCATCCAGACTATGAAGATGTTCAGATAGTTGCGGAATTTGGAGCAGCGGTTGCCGCCCAGGGGGATGTACACATATTCCCGGAACCATGTTCCCAGCGAAATGTGCCAGCGGCGCCAGAACTCGGTTATGCTGCGGGATATGTAGGGATAGTTGAAGTTTTCCAGAAATTCAAAGCCAAGCATCCGCCCAAGACCTATGGCCATGTCGGAATAGCCGGCAAAGTCAAAGTATATCTGGAAAGCAAAGGCAAGAGCCCCGAGCCATGCGCCCATAACGGAAAGCTCGCCGGCTGCGGCGTAGGCATCCCAAAGGCTGCCGATGCTGTTTGCCAGCAGCACCTTTTTGCACAGACCTATCACGAAGCGCTGAACGCCGGAGGAGAATTTGGCGATACTGTGCTCACGCTCCACCATCTGGTCGTCCACATCCTTGTAGCGGACGATGGGGCCTGCAATAAGTTGGGGATACAGGGACACATAGGTGCCGAAGGCCGCAAAGCTGGGCTGCGCCTCGGTATCCCTGCGGTACACATCAATAACATAGGACATGCTCTGGAAGGTATAGAAGGAGATGCCTATGGGCAGGGCAAGTCCGATGGGCTTAAGGCCGGAGAAAACAGGGATAAGAGCAAGGTTTGTGATAAGGAAGTCAAAATACTTGAAGAAGAACAGCAGGCTCAGGTGAATGACTACGGAGGCTGCCAGATAGCGCTTGGCTCTGGGCTCGTCCTCCCTGTGCTTTGCCACCAGCAGACCGAACACATAGGACACGGTGATTGACAGCAGCATCAAAAAAACATATACTGGCTCGCCCCAGCCGTAGAAAATAAGGTTTATTATCAGCAGAAATACATTGCGGAAACGAAGGGGCGTAATGTAATAGATTGCAAGAACCGCAACCAGATAAACGAAAATAAAAACAAGACTTGAAAAAACCATAAGGCCTTACTCCTGTTGAACATGTATATTTACCCAGACGGCGGGACGGATGCAGATATTGTCCCAGCCTACGCTGTAATAGGCGTTTTGCCCTCCGTCGGCCTGAACAACGCATATCTGACCGTGATGGTCGCCGGGGGAGCGGGTCCACCAGGGGCAATTGCCCTCATCGTCGGTCTGCGCGCCTGCGGCAAGGGCGAAGGCCGTGGGCTTGCACAGCCTGTCCCCTTCCTCGGGCAGATACTGAGCCAGCTCCTCCTTGGACAAAAGGAAGACCCTGTCCTCCGTGTCCGGCCCGCCCATGTATAGGCCAAGATTGCTGAAATAGCCGAAGGATACCGTGTTGCCCACTTCACAAAGCGCAAGGGCGACAGCCTTCAGGTAAAGCTCTGCCTCAGCATAATCCGGAACTGAGGCAAAAAGCGTCTCTGCCTGCTCATATTCTCCGGCCTCAAAGAGAGCCACCGCGTTTTCGTAGGCGGCTTTTACGGCCTCTGCCTTGCAGGCCTTGGCGCGCTCAGTGCTGTCAGCATAATCTGCCAGAGCCTCAAAGCTCTCTGCCGCAGCGGTGTAGCTTCCCGCCTCCAGCGCCGATACGGCCTGGGCGTAGCGCTCTGCCCTGCCGCAGCCGCTGAGACATAAAATACACAAAACTGCAATCAGAATAACCGCTTTGCGGATAGTTTTTTTCATAAGCGACCTCCATGTCGGTTCATTCCCGGCACTTTATCTCTAACTTACCATAATACATTAATGCGCTTGGCTTTGCAAACCTTAATTTCGCCGCCCTGTGATGTATAAGCAGGGCTTAATACTCAGCTTTACCAATTTTGAGGCTTGGTTTTTGGCTATTCCGTGCAATTACAGGCATGAGAAAATAGAGTATACTATAACAATATAGCGGACACATTAAACGGCCTGTTGCCATCCGAAAAAGAAAGAAGAGAGAGCCATGACAACAAAAACCGCCAGAAAACCCATACTGCGAAGCCTTATTATTAATAAGGCAGCCGCGCTGCTGCTGCTGTTTGCGCTGATTATTCTATCCGTTGTTGTAATTCGCAGCTTCCCCGCCAAGGAGAGCAAGTTTGTGGACAATGTTGCCGCCGACATAGAGCAGGAGATGGCGGATAACCGCATTGTGCTGTCCTCCGGAGTGGTACGCCGTGTGGCTGCGGACTTTACGGAGCCGGTACTCCTTGAGCACGGGAAACAATCCCGCCTGATAGTACATACCGCCCGATTGTCCGAGACTATCTCCATTGCCGATGAGGGGCTGTGGGGCTGGGAGTGGATGTCCATATATCAGGACATTGTATTTCAGGGAGAGGCTCAGTACACCGTTGACCTCAGTCAGCTTTCGGAGGAGGATTTCACGGTCAATAACGAGCTTAAAACCCTGACCGTGCGCATTCCCTATGCGGTGCTGTCCATGATAAACATTCCCGCCGAGGAGATAAAATTCCTTGACGCGAAGAAGGGCTGGGCGGCTCCGTCGGATATTAAGCTGACCCCCGAGCAGAATACACAGCTTATGATACAGGTCAACGATAAAATGAAGGCAAAGCTCATTGACGAAAATATTATTGCCGCTGCAAACGAAAACGCAAAAAGCGTTGTGGCAGAGCTTCTCTCTGCCACGGTTCGGGCGGTAGACCCGGAATTTACCGTGGTCGTGGTACAGTAAACGGAGGGAAGGCCCATGACAAAATATCTTCGGCTGGCGGGGATAATTCTTCTGACGCTGGCTATTATCCTGTCCTGCACGGTGCTCGGAAACAAGCTGACAGATCCGGCAAGCTATGCACATACAATTGAGGTGCTTGATAACAACCGCTCTGCCGTGCTGGGGCTTGCCGCGGCCTCGGCAGCGGCGTCGGCAGCGGTTTCCGCCATTCCGGACGATGTGTGTACGCCCCTTGCGGAGGAGATTTCGGAGCTTACAACATGGTTCACGATTATTCTGGCCGTTGTCTATCTTGAAAAATACCTGCTTACGGTTCTGGGAGCGGCAGCCTGCTATATTCTTATACCTGTGGGCTGTGCAGCCCTTCTGATAAACCTCTTTTTCCCCAAAAGGATACTGCGCAGCGTGGGAACAAAGCTGGTGGCCATTGCGCTGGCAATGCTGCTTGTTATTCCCACCGGGGTGTGGGTCTCCGACCGGATAAATTCCATCTATTCCCGCTCCATAGAGGCAACCGTTGAGTCTGCCAATGCCGTGAGCGATAATCTTTTCGGTGAAATGCAGGGGGCCGACGGGGAAAGCAGCACCATAATAGACGAGGCAAAAACCCTTCTGGGTGACCTTTCCGGCTCGGTGGCTGAGGTTATAGAGCAGTTCAAAAATGTGCTGAACAGGTTTATTGAAGCCACGGCGGTGATGATAGTGACTACCTGCCTTATCCCCATCATTGTGATAATGTTCTTTGTGTGGGCGCTGAATACTCTGTTCAATATACCCATAATCGTTCCTACACCGCAGCTCAGACCCGGAAGGAGACGCCGCTCCCGTGAGGGTGAGGATGAAGACGGGATGGACCAGTAAATTGCAAACACTGAAACAAGCAGTTAAAAAGCCTTGATTAGTTTACTAATCAAGGCTTTTTTCTGGTTATGGGCTTTGAAAGCGCTTTTTTGCGCGTGAATTTGAATTCTGCATAATAGTTAGCTTTTAGTGAAATCCTTCGCTTTCGCTCACGGTGAAATAACTCACTTCGTGAATTGTGAAATTTTCTGCCAAAGCAGAAAGTGAAATGAAATAAATCCACTCACGCCGGCAGGCATTTCACACGCCGCAGGCGTATTTCACGCACGAAGTGCATTTCACAAATTCCGCAAGGGATTTATTTCGTTGAAAAAAGCACACCGAAGCGTGCTTTTTTCTGGAAAAGGTAGAGTGTTTTGATAGAATTTCCCGGAGGGGGGTTCACCTGCCCTTTAGGGGGGTTCAACCGTGGGCGAGGGGGGTTCACTTGCCAAAAGGGGGTTCAAAGTGAACAAAAGGGGGTGTCATTTCCCCTTAAAAACCGCGATCAGCCAAATCTTTTACGATCGCTTTATAAACATCACAAATATCTGCAATGCCATCTCCACTTCTCTTTGAGGAGAGAGGCGAACGCCTGAAATCGATCTCGTCGTAATGAGAGACGCCTCTGTTCGTTCGACCTGTCAGCAGGGTAAAAGATTCTCCCCATTTTGCAGATTCAACGCTGACTAAGCCGTCATTCTCGCCTTCAATCATCTTTATAACAGCATTTGCGGTTGAGAGATTGATATCCGAAAGCGGAGTTCTCATTACGCCTGCAAAACTCTGATAAAAGATACCCGGAACATCCGGGTTTTCTTTGTTGAATGATTCGGCATACTCCGTGGAAAAATCTCTACATACAGCATAGAAATTTGGCTTTGTGTCACCAATGAGCCCGATCCAGTTATCAACGGCAAAAGACGCAATATTGAATAGCGAGTCCGGAGCTTTCAGCAGCTTGTCAATCGTTTTTGATCCACGGTGAGGCGTTCCAATAGTTGTAATACTTGCGATATATTCACCCATACCTAAAGATGATGCGACCATTCGCGCCTCCAAGCCACCTTTGGAATGTGCGAGAATATTGAGTTTATCAGAGTTTGTTTCATCAAGTATCTGACGGATCCTCGCTTTGATTGTTTTGGCATTGTCCTCAATCCGGGCCCAGCAATCTTGCTGCCCATAAAACAAAGTTGCTCCTGTGCTGGCAAGAGCTGCCGGTATCCGGCCCCAGTACAAGGGCCACTTCAAATCTCTGAAACCAACACCATGAACCATCAAAATAGGATATTTTGTGCTGCGATCTTTGTTTTCCATATCATTGCTCCTATCTTGAAATGATAAGTAAACACAAATGAAGAATGCTGACTTTTCTGCCGCATATTCATCATAGCATAAAAAGAAAAGAACGGCAATTCTATCAAAATTACCGTTCTTTTGTGGCGGAGATGGAGAGATTCGAACTCTCGAAGAGCTTTTGACCCTTACACGATTTCCAATCGTGCGCGCTCGACCAACTACGCGACATCTCCGTATGTGCTCAAGAAAACATAGCTATTAACTTGTCAGCCCGGTTATTATAATTCACACACAGACTAAAGTCAAGGACTTTTTTTATAAAACAGCAAAAAAAGCGCTGCTTACGCATATTATTGCGCCCTGCGCAGAAAATATTACCGAAAGTGAGCTGATCAAATGAAAATGACCAATGATGAATACAAAAAATATGTGGACAAGCATTCGCCCCGCTCTCCGGTGAGGGGCAATATCGTCCATGCCTTTTTGGTGGGCGGGCTTATATGCACGCTGGGGCAGCTTCTTATCGGCGCATACACGGCTCTCGGGCTGGATGGGGATAAGGCCTCCACAGCCTGCTCGCTGACGCTGGTTTTTCTGGGGACACTGCTGACTGGGCTTGGCGTCTATGACGATATAGCCAAATTTGCCGGAGCGGGAACGCTGGTGCCCATAACGGGCTTTGCAAATTCCGTGGCGGCGCCGGCGCTGGAGTTTAAGTCCGAGGGCTTTGTTACCGGCACGGCGGCGAAGATGTTCGTTATCGCAGGACCGGTCATCGTCTACGGCGTCAGCGCAAGCGTGGTTTACGGGTTTATATATTGGATATGCACAGCTCTGTAATTGTGATTTGATTACTGACAGGAGAGCCGGAAGGAGCTATAATAGCCTCAAAAGCAAGGAGATGAGACAAATGAAGAAAACAATTCCCCTTCTGTTGGCGCTGTTTATCCTTTCGGGCTGTGCAGCCCCTGCCGCAGCTTCTGCCTCCTACCGTCAGGTGAGCATGGGAGAGGCCGTGGACATAATGGAGAAGGAAAGCGGATATATCATTCTGGATGTGAGAACTGCGGAGGAATTTGCCGAAAGGCATATTCCCGGCGCATTGAATATTCCCAATGAGAGCATAGGCACTGAGGAGATATCCGCTTTGCCCGATAAAGGACAGCTTATTCTGGTCTATTGCCGCAGCGGCAACCGAAGCAAGCAGGCATCCCAAAAGCTGGCGGAACTGGGCTACACCAATGTGCTTGAGTTTGGCGGCATAAACGACTGGCCGGGAGATACGGTCTCCGGACTTAAGGGGGTGGAATGATGGCGAAGTACAAAAAACTCCTCCGTCCCCTGCTGTTTGCCCTTGCAGGTGCGGCGGCAGGGCTTGCCTACCATTATCTGATAGGCTGCTCCACAGGCAGCTGCGCCATAGGCGCAAGTCCTCTGCGCTCAATGCTCTATGTGGCGGTGATAGGACTTTTGCTGTCGGCGGTTTTTGAAAGCTCATAACCGACGCTTACGGTCTGCGGCGCTTTGCTGCAGCCTGTTGCGCTTGACAATCTGCTGATGGTGTACTTATATTCAGCCTGGAGGGAGGATGCTTATGATACTGGAGCCTGAACAGGTGCAAAAGGATATAGACGCTTTGGGGCCGGACTATAAAACGGCGGATGTGGACAGGCTCATACGCGGCTATGTGAAGCAAAGGGCGGACGCTTCCCCTCTGCGCCCATGGGTGCTGCGTCGGCAGCAGCTTCACCGCATATATTTCTATGTGTCGCTTAAGCAGCTTGAGACGGCGGCTGAGCGTATGGAATTTATCCACAGCAACCTGCTGTTTTCCGACTGGTGGCATACCGACCAGCTCATAGGCTTTGTGGCGGACATGGATTTTGATCGGGCGCTGGACTATGCGAAAAGCTACATAGGGGACGATGACCCCTTTATACGACGCTGGGGCTATGTGCTCTTTATCTCCCGCCTGTGCAAAGATCGGGCGGCGGAGCTTCTGCCGCTTATGAAAAACGACGGGCATTATTATGTGCAGATGGCGCAGGCATGGCTGATAGCGGAGCTTGCGGTATATCAGCCGGAGGCGGTGCTGGGCTGGATGGGAAAAAACCGCCTTGATTACAGCATAAACGGCAAGGCTATACAGAAAATCTGCGACTCCTACCGTATTGCAGCAGAGTGGAAGTCAGAATTCCGGGCGCTTCGACCCCGGCTGAAGCGCTGAAAATTACAGGCGCAAAATTATGCCGCATATAATTGACGGCGCTTTTTCTTCTTGGTAAAATAGAGAAAAACAAAAACGCAGGGAGGTAACACCATGCTTGAAGCACTGAAAAAACAGGTTCTTGAGGCCAATCTTCTTTTGCCCAAATACGGTCTTGTGACCTTTACATGGGGCAATGTGTCCGGTATCGACCGGGAACAGGGACTGGTGGTAATCAAGCCCTCCGGAGTGTCCTACGAGGGCATGAGCGTGGAGGACATGGTGGTTCTTGACCTTGAGGGCAAGGTGGTGGAGGGCAAGTGGAAGCCCTCCAGCGACACGGCAACCCATCTTGAGCTTTATAAGGCCTTTCCCGACTGCGGCGGCATAGTACATACCCACTCCCGCTGGGCCACCAGCTTTGCACAGGCAGGCCGGGGCATACCCGCCATGGGCACCACCCACGGGGACTATTTCTACGGTGAGATACCCTGCACCCGCCCCATGACCGATGAAGAAATAAAGGGCGAATATGAAAAGGAGACGGGCAAGGTCATAATCGAGGCCTTTGAGGGTAAGGACGCCGCCGCCGTTCCCGGCGTGGTGGTTTACAGCCACGGCCCCTTTGCCTGGGGCAAGGACGCCATGGACGCGGTACACAATGCGGTGGTCATGGAAGAAGTCGCCTTCATGGACCTTCACGCCATGATGCTCAATCCCGAAATTACGCCCATGCAGCAGACCCTGCTTGACAAGCACTATCTGCGCAAGCACGGCAAGAACGCCTACTACGGCCAGGGCTGAGCGGCGCGTTGGGGAGGATACTGCGATGGAAAACAAGAACTCATCCGAAAACGGCGGCAGCTTCATGGCAATAGGCATGTGTTTGGGTATTTCCATCGGCACAGCCATAGGCTCTGCTACCGACAGCATTGCAACCTGTATGCCTATCGGACTAAGTCTCGGCATGGCTGTCGGCGCAATTATTGATGCAAAAAAGAGAAAAACGAAGGACACTGCCGGGCAGGAAAATGAAGAATAAGCATTAAAATCCCCGGGCTGAGCATATTTGCTCAGCCCGGGGCATTAATTTTATCTGTTTCTCATCACGGTTTTCATTCTCATGCCGTGGTCCAGTATGCTCTTGCGAAGGCGCAGGTTCTTGGGGGTGACCTCAAGAAGCTCATCGTCGGCAAGGAACTCCAGACACTGCTCAAGGCTGAGCTGGCGGGGCGGGATAAGGCGCAGAGCCTCGTCGGAGCCGGAGGCGCGGGTGTTGGTCAGGTGCTTGGTGCGGCAGACATTCACGGTAATATCGTCTGCCTTGGGGCATACGCCCACCACCATGCCGGCGTAGACCTTGGTGCCGGGGGTGATGAACATGGCGCCGCGCTCCTGTGCGTTCCATATGCCGTAGGCCACAGCCTCGCCGGTTTCGTGGGCTATCAGGGAGCCGCTGTTGCGGCGGGCAATATCACCCTTGTAGGGCTCATATTTTTCAAAGACGCTGGCCAGTATGCCCTCGCCCTTGGTGTCGGTGAGAAATTCGTTGCGGTAGCCGAAAAGTCCGCGGGAGGGGACAAGGAAGGTGAGCTTCATACGGCTGCCCACAGGCAGCATTTCCACAAAGTCACCCTTGCGTGCGCCCAGCTTCTCCATGACGGAGCCCATGGAATCCTGAGGCACATCAACAACCACACGCTCCACAGGCTCGCAGAGCTGACCGTCTATCTCCCGGTAGAGCACGCGGGGAGGGGATACCTGAAATTCGTAGCCCTCGCGGCGCATAGTCTCAATAAGGATGGAGAGGCTCATTTCGCCGCGTCCGGCAACATTGAAGCTGTCGGTGCTGTCCTCCACATCGGTGACCCGCAGGGAGACATCCTTGAGAGTTTCGCGGATAAGGCGGTCCCTTATCTGGCGGGAGGTGACAAACTTACCCTCGCGGCCGGCAAAGGGGCTGTCATTTACCGAGAAGGTCATCTCCAGAGTGGGGGCGCTTATCTTCACAAAGGGCAGCGCCTGGGCAAAGCCTCTGGCGCATACGGTGTCGCCTATGGAGACATCGCCTATGCCGCTCATGGCAATGATATTGCCTGCGGTGGCCTCGGTGACGGGCACGCGGTTAAGACCCTCAAACTGATAGAGGGATACGGCCTTGGCCTTCATGCTGGGCTCGTCGGCCCTATGGTAATTGCAGACCTCTATCTCCTGATTCTGCTTTATAATGCCACGCTCGATGCGGCCTATCGCGATGCGGCCCACATATTCGTTGTAGTCCACGCTGCTGACCAGCATCTGGAAGGGTGCGTCCTCGTCAATGTCAGGGGCGGGGATGTACTCAAGAATGGTGTCAAACAGGGGCTTAAGGTCGCTGTCCACCACATCGGGGGAGTAGCTGGCGGTGCCCTGTCTGCCGGAGCAGAAGAGCATGGGGGAGTCAAGCTGCTCGTCGGTGGCGTCAAGGTCCATAAGAAGCTCAAGCACCTCGTCGATAACCTCGTGGATGCGCTGGTCGGGGCGGTCTATCTTGTTGACAACAACAATGACACGGTGACCCAGCTCAAGGGCGCGGCTGAGCACGAAGCGGGTCTGGGGCATGGGCCCCTCCGCTGCGTCAACCAGCAGTATAACGCCGTTGACCATCTTGAGTATGCGCTCCACCTCGCCGCCGAAGTCGGCGTGACCCGGAGTGTCAACAATGTTTATCTTGGTGTCGCCGTACCAGACGGCGGTGTTTTTCGCCATTATGGTGATGCCGCGTTCACGCTCAAGGTCATTTGAGTCCATGACGCGGTCCACGACCTCCTGATTTTCCCTGTATATGCCGGACTGCTTCAAAAGCTCGTCCACCAGGGTGGTCTTGCCGTGGTCAACATGGGCGATTATGGCTACATTTCTCAGTTTATCCATGTTTTTTCTCTCCCTCAGGAAGATTTATGCTTATAAATAATTTTCACACACAAACTGAAATTTTAACACCGCTGCGGTGAAAAATCAACAGCTTTGCCGCAAAAACCGGGCGCTGCCGCCGGATTTTGTTTGTTGAAAACGGCAGGATAGCGTGTTATTATGTGAGTAACACGGAAAACGGAGATATAATATGTATAATTTCTTTGCCTATATATCGAGAATGAGATATATAATCCGCTGGAGCCTTATGCGCAACGCTCTTCAGGAGAATATTCAGGAGCACAGCCACATGGTGGCGGTGATTGCCCATGCGCTGGCTCTTATCCGCCGGGATGTGTTCCACATTCCCTGCGACCCCAATGAGTATGCCGCCGCTGCCCTGTATCACGACGCCTCCGAGATACTTACCGGCGACCTGCCCACCCCCATCAAGTACCACAGCCGGGAAATTCAGGGCGCCTACAAGCAGGTGGAGGAGCTGGCCTGCCGCAAGCTGCTGGAGACGCTGCCGCAGGAGCTTCGCGGCTCTTACGAGGAGCTTTTTGTGGGCCAAACCCAGGCGCGGCTTCACGACCTTGTAAAGGCGGCGGACAAGATTTCCGCCTACATAAAGTGCGTGGAGGAGCGCAAGGCCGGCAACAACGAGTTTATCTCCGCCGAAAAGCAGACCCGGGAGCTGCTTAAAAACAGCGCACTGCCCGAGGTGCGGTATTTTATGGAGAACTTCATCCCCGCCTTCGAGCTTACGCTGGACGAGCTGGGCACCATGGACTGAGAGGTAAAACCATGCTTCAGGAAAAACTTGACCGTATAAACGAGCTTGCCCGCATAGCAAAGCAGCGGGAGCTGACTGCAGAGGAAGCCGCAGAGCGGGACACTCTGCGCAAGGAGTATATTGCCGAGTGGCGCAAGGGCGCCATGGATGTGCTGGATAATCTGGTTATCCAGACCCCCGACGGAAAGAGACACAAGCTGCAGAAAAAGAGGAGGTGACAGAACCATGCAGGAAGAATGCCTTATCTGCAAAGCCCCTCTTGAATACCTTACAGAGGATATGGAGATGGAGTGCGCCGTCTGCGGCAAAAAGGAGCTCAGCAAGACCCGCTGCAGAGACGGACACTATGTCTGCAATCAGTGCCACACCCACGGCGTGGACGCTGTTTTTGCCCTGTGCCTTGGGGAAAAGAGCAAAAATCCCATTGAGATAATGAACAGGCTCATGGCACTGCCCTTTTGTCACATGCACGGCCCCGAGCACCACATAATGGTGGGCGCGGCGCTTTTGACTGCGTACAAAAATGCCGGAGGAGAGATAAAGCTTCCCTCGGCGCTTAAGGAGATAAAAAACAGAGGCTCACAGGTGCCCGGCGGCGCCTGCGGCTTCTGGGGGGCCTGCGGAGCCGCCCTCAGCTCGGGGATGTTCGTGTCCCTCGCCACCGGCTCCACGCCTCTTGCCAATGAGAGCTTTGCCCAGGCCCATAAAATGAGCGCCGCAGCCATAAGCGCCATAGCCGAGGTGGGCGGACCCCGCTGCTGCAAGCGGGATTCCTGGCTGTCAATACTTGCTGCTGTTGATTTTGCGGCGCAAGGCCTTGGCGTTGAAATGGAAAAGACGCTGCCGCTGTGTACCTACTCAGGCAAAAACAACCAGTGCATCGGCAAGCGCTGCCCCTTCTCCCCGCTAAACCGAAAATAAAAAAGCGTGTCCCGGCCTTGTAGGTCGGGACACGCTTTTTTATTTTATTCAACTTATTCAACGGAGATCATGTAGTAGTACACGGGCTGACCGCCGGCGACCACGCTGACCTCAGCCTCGGGGAAGTTGCCGATGATGGTGGCTGCGGCCTCGTTTGCCGCCTCCTCGTCCACATCCTCACCCTAGTAGACGGTGATAAACTCGGGGCTGAATTCGTCAAAGGCCCAGCTCAGCTCCTTGAAAAGGGTCTTTATGTTGGTGTAGCTGCCCTGAAGCGCACCGTCCAGCAAAGCAAGATATTCGCCTGCGTGGATGTTGTGGCCGTCAAAGTCACTGTCACGGGCGGCATAGGTCACCATTGCGGTGTGAACCTGCTTCATGGCCTCGGTCATATCCTGAGTGAGCTGCTCAACACTTTCGTCGGGATTGAAGTTGAGAAGGGCGGAAATGCCCTGAGGCACGGTCTTGGAGGGAATGACCACCACATTCTTGTCGGTAAAGCGGCGGCACTGCTCGGCTGCCATGATGATGTTCTTGTTGTTGGGGAAGACAAAAACGGTCTTTGCGTTGATGTGCTCAATCTCCCTGAGAATATCGTCGGTGGAGGGGTTCATGGTCTGCCCGCCGCTGACAACGCCATCGGCGCCCAGCTCACGGAATATATCCTCAACGCCTGCGCCTGCGCAGACGCTTACGATGCCGTATTCCTTTTCCGGCTCCTGGGGAAGCTCGGGTGCCTCAAGCTCCTTTTCCACCTGCTCAAGGTCGTCGGTGTCGCGACCCTTCCTGCCCTGACTGGTGGCCTGATACTGAAGCACCATGTTCTCGATCTTTGCAAGCTCCAGAGTGCCGTACTTCTGAGCCTCGGTAAGCACCTTGCCGGGGTAGTCGGTGTGGACATGGACCTTGAGTATCTCGTCGTCCTCGTTCATTACCAGAGAGTCGCCCATGCTGTCAAGGTATGCGCGGAAGGCGGTGAAGTCCTGCTCCTCTTCCTTCTTTACAACGGTAAACACCGTGTCAAAGGTAAAGGTGATGTGGTTTCCGTCCACGCCCACCAGTGCGCCCTGTGCCTCGGCTGCGATAACGCTGCCGCCCTCTGCGGGAGCTTCTATCTCGCCTCTCAGGGAGGCAAGCATTGCCTTGAGAATGACCATGTAGCCCATGCCGCCTGCGTCAACAACGCCGGCCTTCTTGAGCACGGGGTTAAGGTTCACGGTGTCCTCCAGCGCCTCGTCGCCGGCCTTTACCGCACAGACAAGGCAGCCTTCAAGGCTTGCCCCTGCGGAGGCTGCCTCCGCGGCCGCCTCCGATGCCAGACGGGACACGGTGAGTATGGTGCCCTCAGCAGGCTTCATAACGGCCTTGTAGGCGGAGGCAACGCCGTTTTGCATTGCGGCGGCAAACTCCGCTGCGTTTGCGGTCTCAAGACCCTTCAGCTTCTTGTAGATGCCGCGGAAAAGCAGGGAAAGAATAACACCGGAATTTCCGCGTGCGCCGCGAAGCAGGGCAGAGGCCACGCAGTTTGCGGTGTCGGAAACAGTGTCAAAGCTCTTTTTGCGAAGCTCTGCGGCGGCGGTGTTGAGCGTAAGCCCCATGTTGGTGCCGGTGTCACCGTCGGGCACGGGGAATACGTTCATGTCGTTTATCATCTGTGTGTTATCGCGCAGCGCCTTATCCGCGCAAAGCATCATATCTTTAAACGCGGCGGCGTCAATATAGTCTCTCATGTGAATAACCTCCGAGGGACAAGACAATGGCTTATCCTATAATTGTATCTATATATACATCCACGCTTTTTACGGGAACGCCGGTGGATTTGCGCAGCTTGTAGCTGACCTCTTTCATGATGCTGCGGGAAACCGCGCTCATGTTCACGCCGTGGTCAACTCCGATGTGCAGCTCAAGGGAAATGCTGCCGTCATCGTTGAAGTGGACGGTAACGCCC
The DNA here is from genome assembly GCA_045592365.1 of Candidatus Limivicinus sp. Lineage (GTDB taxonomy): Bacteria > Bacillota > Clostridia > Oscillospirales > Oscillospiraceae > Limivicinus. The sequence goes on from JAZNUQ010000018.1 coordinate 73,116, forward strand.
CTGGACATGGATTCACGCCGCAGAAGCTGGAGAGGCCCTCCGTCCTTGCTGCGTCCTGCCATACCCTTAACGCCGAAGCAGCTTGTCGCCGCGTCGCCGGCAAGATTTGTCAAGACCTCGTTGGTGATGCTGATATTGCCCTTTTCATTAGTAATATTCACCATAGCTGACGAGCTCCTTTCGTATAAAATACTCAATAAATTCGGCCCGGCGCTTCAAACGCGCAATCCGAGTTATACAAGTATAATACATAAGTCAGAAAATCACAAGCAAAATTTGAAGTATTTTCGCGAAAATAAATGCAAAAGCCCCGCAGGATATTTTTTAGGCAGAAAATACATGAAAATTATAGCCCTTTCGTGTTTACATTTTGACGATTTGGTGTTAAACTGACTATGCCTGTCTGTAAACGGCGCAAGTACGCCGCCGTTGAAGCGCAGGCAGAAAGTTTTATCAATATTTTTATATGGAGATGAACATAGACATGCAGAGACACTTCAAAACCATGGACGGTAATAACGCAGCCGCCCATGTATGCTACGCGTTCACTGAAGTAGCAGCAATCTACCCCATCACTCCCTCCAGCCCCATGGCCGACTATGTTGACCAGTGGTCCGCTGCAGGCAGAAAGAACATCTTCGGTTCCGCCGTTAAGGTTCAGGAGATGCAGTCTGAGGCCGGTGCCGCAGGTTCCGTGCACGGCGCACTGAACGCAGGCGCACTCACCACCACCTACACCGCATCCCAGGGTCTGCTCCTGATGATCCCCAACATGTACAAGATCGCCGGCGAGCTGCTGCCCAGCGTGTTCCATGTCAGCGCACGCACCGTTGCCAGCCACACCCTGAACATCTTCGGTGACCACAGCGACGTTATGGCCTGCCGCCAGACCGGCTTTGCCATGCTGGCTGAGACCAACGTACAGGAAGTTATGGACCTGTCTCCCGTTGCTCACCTTGCAACCATCAAGAGCCGCGTTCCCTTCCTGAACTTCTTTGACGGCTTCCGCACCTCCCACGAGCTGCAGAAGATCGAGGTTTGGGACTATGAGGACCTGAAGGACATGGTCGATATGGACGCTGTTGAGGCCTTCCGTGCACGCGCACTGAACTCTGAGCATCCCACCATGCGCGGTTCCCACGAGAACGGCGACATCTTCTTCCAGAACCGTGAGGCTTCCAACAAGTACTACGAGGCAGTCCCCGCAGTGGTTGAGGAGTACATGGGCAAGGTCAATGAAAAGCTCGGCACCAACTACCAGCTGTTCAACTACTACGGCGCACCCGATGCAGAGCGCGTCATCGTAGCAATGGGCTCCATCTGCGATGTTGCAGAGGAAGTCATCGACTATCTCACCGCTCAGGGCGAAAAGGTCGGCCTTGTAAAGGTTCGCCTGTACCGTCCCTTCTGCCCCGATAAGCTCCTTGCCCCCATCCCCGCAAGCTGCAAGAAGCTGGCAGTTCTCGACCGCACCAAGGAGCCCGGCTCTCAGGGCGAGCCTCTCTACCTTGATGTTGTTACCTCCCTTGCAAACGCCGGCAAGACCGACATCTCCGTTATCGGCGGCCGCTACGGTCTGGGCAGCAAGGACACTCCCCCCGCATCCATCTTCGCAGTATTCAACGAGCTCAAGAAGGCAGACGCAAAGCGTCAGTTCACTCTGGGCATCGTTGACGACGTCACCTTCATGTCCCTGCCCGAGGAGCCCGCACCCGCAACCGCAGCAGCAGGCACCATCGAGTGCAAGTTCTGGGGTCTGGGCGGCGACGGTACCGTCGGTGCAAACAAGAACTCCATCAAGATCATCGGCGACCATACCGACAAGTATGTTCAGGCATACTTCCAGTATGACTCCAAGAAGACCGGCGGCGTGACCGTCAGCCATCTGCGCTTCGGTGACAATCTCATCAAGAGCCCCTACTACATCAACAAGGCCGACTTCGTTGCCTGCCATGTTCCCTCCTACATAACCAAGGGTTTCCCCATCGTCCGCGACGTTAAGCCCGGCGGCGTATTCCTCATCAACTGCCAGTGGAGCCTTGAGGAGCTTGAGCATCATCTGGATGCCGCCTCCAAGCGCTACATTGCAAAGAACAACATCCAGCTCTACATGATCAACGCCATTGACCTGGCAAAGAAGATCGGTATGGGCAAGCGCACCAACACCATCCTCCAGTCCGCATTCTTCTCCCTGGCAAAGGTCATGCCCGAGGCAGAGGCCATCCAGTACATGAAGGACGCTGCCAAGAAGTCCTACCTGAAGAAGGGTCAGGACATCGTTGACATGAACTACGCCGCAATCGACGCCGGCGCTACCGCTTATGTCAAGGTTGAGATCCCCGCAGCATGGGCAGAGGCTGGTGATGCAGCAGAAGAACACAAGCTCACCGGCCGCGAGAAGACCGTCAAGATGGTCAAGAACATTCTCAATCCCGTTGACAAGATGGACGGCGACTCCCTGCCCGTATCCACCTTTGTTGATCACGCAGACGGTACCTTCGAGCTGGGCGCAGCAGCATACGAGAAGCGCGGCATCGCCGTCTCCGTTCCC
>JAZNUQ010000019.1:0-5172 GCA_045592365.1 Candidatus Limivicinus sp.
AGTAAGCCTGCGTCCTCCGCACCCAAAATCATCCAAACATTTCTCGCTGAAATGTGCATGGCAGTTTTTTCGGAGCAGATTTTCGTTCAGACGAGGCATTGACCGCAGGCAATACTTGCCGTATTGGCAAGGGCAATAACAAAGTATGGGCGGAAATCTGCCCGAATAAAACCGATACGGGTTCGTCTCCCGTCAGGCTAACAAAAAGCAAGGCTTCCCGCTCAGGGGAAGCCTTGCTTTTTATATCACACTATATGTATCTCGGCCTTACCCGGGTCGATCCCCTCCGGCAGCGGGGCGTTGATAAACAGATGGTCAAGCTCCCTCACCTCGGCAAGGGTAAAGGCGCCGTGCTTGCAGAATTTGGACTTGTCGCAGAGAAACACCTTTTTCTCCGCCTGCTCCAGCACACAGCGGCGCAGGGAATTGGCTCCCTCCGAGTAGTCCACTATCCAGCCCCGGCGGGTAAGGGCGGAGGAGGAGAAAAACATAATGTCGATGCCGAAGCGCCTGACCATATTCTCCGCATCCCTGCCGTAAAAGCTCATGGTATCCCTTGAAAACTCCCCGCCCAGACAATAGGCCTGTATCTTGTATTTATACAGGTTCTGAAGCACGGACATGCTGTTGGTAACCACCTTTATATTCTTATACTTATGAAGCTGGTCGATTATGTGCAGCGTCGTTGTGGACTCGTCCAGAAAAATCACGCTGTCGTCAAACAGCAGCTTGCTTGCGGCATGGGCAAGGCGCATTTTTTCCCCGGAGTTTACGCCTATGCGGAAGGTTATGGGCGGCGAATCCAGCCCGGCGATCCTGATAACGCCCCCGTGGCTGCGGGCAACCAGCCCCATCTCCTGCATGGCGGTCAGATCGCGCCTTATGGTGGGCGTGCTCACATACAGCTCTCTGCTCAGCGTCTCCACGCTTACATAGCTTCCGTCGGAGAGCATTTCCAATATTTTTTCGTAGCGTTCTTCCTTCATCTTACAATCACCCGTTTTTGAGCGTTTTTGATCGTTTATCAAAATACACGCCAAGTATTGCGTAAAAGCGGACTATTATATATAATGTTGGGGAGCAAATTTATTTCGTGTATTTTCGTTTTATCTCTTTTTTGACGATTATAGTTTAATTTTGCCGCCCCGTCAACGGGCAGAATTGTTGGATTGGTTGAATTTTTATGAACAAAGTTAAAGTGATCGCATTTGATCTGGACGGTACTCTTACCCAGCACAAGACCCATCTTGGTGAGGAAAATCGCGCCGTTTTGGACGCTCTGAGCAAGAAATACAAGCTGCTGATGGTTGGCGCCGGCCAGTGCCGCAGGATATTCAATCAGATGGACGGCTACCCCATTGACATTATCGGCAATTACGGCATGCAGTACTGCACCTACAATGCCGAAACCGGCGAGCTTGACCAGGTGTTTGATATGCAAGCCCCCTGTGACAGGGAAAGTGTGGACAGGCGCATAACGGAGCTTCGCCGCCGCTACGGCTACACCGAATACGCAGGCGACAATGTGGAGTATCATTCCTCCGGCGTTGTGACCTTCCCCCTTCTGGGCACCGCCGCCAAAATAGAGGATAAGCTGGCCTTTGACCCGGACAGGAGCAAGCGCAGCGTTTTCTATCAGGATGTGAAGGAGACCTTCAGCGACTACACCGTGTTTATCGGCGGCTCCTCCTCCTTCGACTTTGCCCCCTTCCCCTACAATAAGTATTACGCGCTGGACAAGTTCTGTAAGGATAATGGCCTTGAGCACGAAAATCTTGTCTATGTGGGTGACGATTACGGCCCCGGCGGCAATGACGAGTCGGTTTTCGTGTCGGATTTCCGATTTATATGCGTGGATGATTACACAAAGCTGGGCGAATATCTCAGCGAGCTGCTTTAAACATAATTAATATAGTAAGGAGAAATGACAGTGAGCGTTGGTATAGGTATTAATCATGCATTGAAGAAGTACGGTGAGAATGTCATCATTCCCGACCTGAACCTGAACATCCGCGAGGGCGAGTTTTTCACCCTGCTGGGTCCCTCCGGCTGCGGCAAGACCACCCTGCTGCGTATGATAGCAGGCTTTAACAGCATCGAAGGCGGCGACTTTTACTTTGGTGAAAAGCGCATCAACGACCTTGACCCGGCAAAGCGCAACATAGGCATGGTTTTCCAGAACTACGCCATCTTCCCCCACTACACCGTTCGCAAGAATGTTGAATTCGGCCTTAAAAACCGCAGACTTTCCAAGGACAAGGTCAAGGAAGAGACTGACAAGTTCATGAAGCTCATGCAGATCGAGGAGTATGCCGACCGTCTGCCCGAGCGTCTCTCCGGCGGTCAGCAGCAGCGCGTTGCTCTTGCCCGCGCACTGTGCATAAGCCCCGATGTTCTGCTGATGGACGAGCCTCTGAGTAACCTTGATGCAAAGCTGCGCGTGGAGATGCGTACCGCCATCAAGAACATCCAGCGCGATGTGGGCATCACCTGCGTCTATGTTACCCATGACCAGGAGGAGGCCATGGCTGTTTCCGACCGTATCGCCGTTATGAGCGGCGGCGTTATCCAGCACATCGGCACTCCCAAGGACATTTACCAGCGTCCGGCAAACCTTTTTGTCGCAACCTTCATAGGCCGCACCAATGTTCTCAAGGGCAGCCTTGAGGTGGAAAACGGTCAGGCTGTTCTCAAGCTCTGCGGCCACAGCGTAAAGCTGGACACCGTGGCAGAGGCCTTCAGGCAGTCTCAGGAGGTTACCGTGAGCATCCGTCCCGAGGAGCTGCTGCTCAACCGTGACCCCAGCACCCCCGGCATCAAGGCCGTTGTCAAGGACGCAGTGTTCCTGGGCCTCAACACCCACTATTTCGTCAAGCTCTCCACCGGCGAGGATGCGGAGATCATTCAGGAGTCCTCCATTGAGGACACTCTCAGCCCCGGCGCAGAGATTTCTCTGGACATCAATACCGCCAAGGTCAATGTCTTCACCGCAGACGGTGCAAAGAACATTCTCACCGGCGTGAAGAACGATCTGGTCTGAGACATAGGAGCGCGTTATGGCACGAAACAAGAAATTTGAAGTATGGACAGTAATATCCATCGTCATAATGGCGGCGTTTATTCTGTTCCTTGTCTACCCCATGTTCGGACTTTTGAAGCAGTCCGTCATCAGCCCCGAGGGAGTATTCAGCTTTGACCAGTTCGTGAAGTTCTTCAGCAAGAGCTATTATACCGACACGATAGTCAACAGCATGAAGGTGACCCTGTCCGTCACCGCCGTGGCTCTCATTCTGGGCATCCCCTTTGCCTATTTCTACTCCTTCTATAAGCTCAAGGGCGCACAGGTGCTGTTCGTTCTGTCCATCCTCTGCTGCATGTCCGCCCCCTTTATCGGCGCGTATTCCTGGATCATGCTTCTGGGCCGCAGCGGTGTTATCACGGAGTTTATAAAGGATGTATTCGGCGTCAAGATAGGCAGCATTTACGGCTTCAAGGGCATACTGCTGGTTCAGTCCCTGAAGTTCTTCCCGCTGGTGTTCATATACATGAACGGCGCCTTCAAGAATATTGACAATACCCTGATGGAGGCCTCCGCCAACATGGGCTGCACCGGCGTGAGAAGACTTTTCAAGATAGTTCTTGCCCTTTCCATGCCCACCATTCTGGCAGCCGCTCTCATGGTATTCATGCAGGCCTTTGCAGACTTCGGCACTCCCATGCTCATAGGCGAGGGCTTCCAGACCTTCCCCGTACTTATCTACAACCAGTATCTGGGCGAAAACGGCACAGACTTTAACTTTGCCGCAGCCCTTGCGGTAATAGCCATTATCGTCACCGCAATAGTGTTCTTCTTCCAGAAGTGGGCCACCGGCCGCTTCAAGTTCTCCATGAACGCACTGCATCCCGTGGAGAAGAAGGAAGCCAGGGGTCTGGGCGGCGTACTTATGCACGCCTACTGCTACCTGCTCACCGCCATCGCCTTCATGCCCCAGCTTTACATCATCTATCTGTCCTTCCGCAACTGCTCCGGTGCTATCTTCAAGCCCGGCTACTCCCTTGTCAACTACGAAAAGGCAGTTGACAAGCTGCTTGGCCGCTCCATCGCCAACACCACCATCATGGGCTTCAGCGCACTTGCAATAATCATCATTATCGCCGTGCTCATCGCCTATCTGGTAGTTCGCCGCAGCAGCGTTGTCAACAATACCATCGACACTATCTCCATGCTGCCCTACATCATGCCCGGCGCCGTTATCGGTCTTGCCCTGCTGCTGGCCTTCGCAAAGAAGCCCTTCGCTCTGGGCGGTACCATGGCGATAATGATACTGGCCCTTGTTATCCGCCGTCTGCCCTACACCATACGCTCCGCAACGGCAACCCTTATGCAGATTTCCATGAGCATAGAGGAGGCCTCCATAAGCCTTGGCGCCTCCAAGCTCAAGACCTTTGTGCGCATCACCGTGCCCATGATGGCAAACGGCATCATGTCCGGCGCCATTTTGAGCTGGGTGGCCATCGTCACCGAGCTTTCCTCCAGCATCATTCTGTATAACAACAAGACCATAACCCTTACAATGAGCACCTATGTTGCCATCTCCCGCGGCAACTACGGCCTTGCGGCAGCCTTCGCGGCGATACTCACCGTTGTAACCGCCCTGTCGCTGCTGCTGTATCTGCGCATCACCAAGTCCGAGGATATTAAGCTCTAAAAGAAAAAACGGATTGCCGCAGTCGCTTCGCTCCCTCGCAATGACAGACGCAAAGCGTCTGCAGCCCCACCGGGGCTGTCATTCCGAGACCGGGCGGCAGGCCGGTCGTGGGAATCCGTATTGTAACTCTTACATCGTATTAACGGCGGCAACGCCTTTAATAAAAATTTTCAAAGGAGAATGAAAATGAAGAAACTTCTGGCAATGCTTCTGGCACTGTGCATGGTCTTCGCTCTCTGCGCATGCGGCGCAAAGACCGAGGCTCCCGCACCCGCAGCCCCCGCTGAGACCCCCGCTGAGACCCCCGCCGAAGCCGTTGATCCCATCGTCCTCCGTGTTGGCCACAAGTCCAGCGACACCAGCTCCTGGCAGCTGGGCGCCGAGTACTGGAACGAGCTGCTGAAAGAGCGCACCAACGGTGCCATCCAGCTGGAGATGTACCCCAATGCTCAGCTGGGCGACC
>JAZNUQ010000020.1:0-7601 GCA_045592365.1 Candidatus Limivicinus sp.
AGATTACTGCAAACCGTGAAAAGTACAAGGATTTTCTGCTGTGCTTTGGTTACTGGGCTGCCATAGGCCTTGTGGTTCTGCTGGTAGTCAAATATCTGCTGAGCGCTCTGACCCCGTTTATCATCGCTTTGTTTGTGGCGGCCTTTACTCAGCCTCTTGCAAACAAAATTGCTAAAAACGGCAGGGTAAAAAAGCGCGCTGTTTCAGTTGTCCTTGCGCTGCTTGTGTACATTGTGGTGGTGGGGCTTGTGGTGTCCCTTGCGGCAGGGGTAATTTCGGCTCTTATAGGCTGGGCCTCCAATCTGCCCACCCTCTTTACCGAGACCATATCCCCATGGCTCACCCGGGAGGGCAATGAGCTTGTGGCACTTATCGGCAGGTTCAATCCCGAAATATACAGCGTGCTGGACAATACCTGGCCCGACATGGTAAGCACCATAGGCAGCACTCTGATGAATGTGTCCGTGAGCATAATATCCTGGGCCTCCTCCGTAGGCACAAGGCTGCCCGGCATTATGCTTGCCGCCGTTATCTGCGTCATTGCCACGGCCTTTCTTGCCTCGGACTATGACCATATAATGGGTGTTATGGGCAAAAAGCTGCCGGGAAATGTGGTGAGAACCATAAGCAAGGCAAAGGAAGCCTTCCACACCATCATAGGCAACTATCTCAAGGGCTATTCCAAGATACTGCTTATGACCTTTGCGGAAATATCCGTGGGTCTTCTGATAATCGGCTTTGACAATGCCCTGCTTATAGCCGCAATTATCGCAGTGTTTGATATTCTGCCCATTGTGGGCTCCGGCCTTGTGCTTCTGCCCTGGACAATAATAAAGTTTATTCAGGGGCATGTGGCAAAGGGCATAGGTCTGGCAATACTTTATGTGGTGGTCATCGTTGTAAGACAGATAGCCGAGCCTAAAATAGTGGGAAAGCAGGTTGGTCTGCACCCTCTGCTGACCCTCGTATGCATGTGGGTCGGCCTCAAGGTTTTTGGCGGCGTGGGAATGTTTGCGCTACCCATTTCCCTGCTTGTTATACTTGACCTTAAAAACAGCGGTATAATCTTGACGCCAAAGCCTTCAACGGCGGCCGAGGCGGATGATGATAAATTGAAGGAGTTAGTGGAATGAAATTTTATTGTGAAGAAAAGGAAGCCGTACTTTCTCAGCTTTCTACTTCCCCTGAGGGTCTGAGCTCTCAGGAAGCACAGGCCAGACTTGAGGCAAACGGCAAGAATAAGCTGGCAGCAGCCCCCGGAAAATCCATTTTCCGCCGTTTCCTTGAGCAGCTCACCGACCCTATGATAATTATTCTGCTGGTTGCAGCGGCCATAAGCGGCGTACTGGCAGTGGCGGAGGGTGAGAGCTTCGCCGATGTTATCATCATTCTGGCGGTGGTTATCATCAATGCGGTTCTGGGCGTTTATCAGGAGAGCAAGGCCGAGAAGGCCATTGAGGCTCTGCAGGAAATGTCCGCCGCCACCTCCCGCGTCCTCCGCGACGGCAAGCTGGTCACTATCCACAGCGAGGATCTGGTCGTGGGCGATGTGGTCATGCTTGAGGCCGGCGACGCTGTCCCCGCAGACGGCAGACTTATTCACAATGCAAGCCTTAAGATAGAGGAGGCCGCCCTTACCGGAGAGTCTGTACCTGTAACCAAGTTCATTGATATTATCAATCTCTCCGAGGGCAGCAAGGATGTCCCTCTGGGCGACAGAAAGAACATGGTCTATATGGGCAGCACCGTTGTCTACGGCCGCGGCACCGCCGTTATTACCGGCACCGGCATGGACACCGAGATGGGAAAGATAGCCGACGCTCTTGCCAAGGCAGAGGACGGTCAGACTCCCTTGCAGATAAAGCTCAGCCAGCTTTCAAAGATACTTACCTGGCTGGTTCTGGGTATATGCGGCATTGTTTTTGCAGTTCAGATACTGCGTAACGGCTTTACTCTTGAAACCGCTCTGGATTCCTTCATGGTCGCGGTCTCTCTTGCCGTTGCCGCCATTCCCGAGGGGCTTGCTGCCGTTGTTACGGTGGTTCTCTCCATCGGCGTTACTAACATGTCCAAGCGCAACGCCATAATCCGCCGCCTTACCGCGGTTGAAACTCTGGGCTGCGCTCAGATAATCTGCTCTGACAAGACCGGTACCCTTACCCAGAACAAGATGACCGTTGTTGACTTCTTCGGTGACGACGAGGATAAGCTCTCCGCAGCCATGGCGCTTTGCTCCGATGCAGAGCTTGGCGAGGACGGTGCAGTTATCGGTGAGCCTACCGAGGCTGCTCTGGTGTCCTGGGCCCGGAAAATGGATCAGGACAAGAACGCTCTTAAGGTCAAGTTCCTGCGCGTGGGCGAGGCTCCCTTCGACTCCGGGCGCAAGATGATGAGCACCGTTCATCAGGACGGTGAGGGCTTTGTGCAGTACACCAAGGGCGCGCCCGATGTTATTATCGGCAAGTGCACCCACTATGTAAGCGGGGGACAGATAGTTCCCATGACCGAGGAGTACAGGCAGAGCATTCTCCGGGCAAACAAGCAGATGGCCGACCGCGCTCTGCGTGTTCTGGCCTGCGCTCAGAAGCTCTGGGCGGAGAAGCCTGAGAATTATGAGCCCGAAACCCTTGAGCATGAGCTTTGCTTCATGGGTCTTTGCGGTATGATAGACCCGGTTCGCCCCGAGGTTCTTGACGCAATCGCGGAGTGCCGCCGTGCCGGCATCCGTCCCATTATGATAACCGGCGACCATGTTGACACTGCCGTTGCCATCGCCAAGGAGCTGGGCATCCTTGCCGACGGCACAAAGGCCATTACCGGCTCTCAGCTTAACGACATGGACGATGAGACCTTCCTGCAGGAGTTTACAAACATCAGTGTCTATGCCCGTGTCCAGCCTGAGCACAAGACCCGCATTGTAAACGCATGGCGCGGCGCCGGCTTCGTTACCGCCATGACCGGTGACGGCGTCAACGACGCACCCTCCATCAAGTCTGCCGATATTGGCGTTGGCATGGGCATTACAGGCACCGATGTTACCAAGAACGCAGCGGACATGGTTCTGGCAGACGATAACTTTGCCACCATCGTTGGCGCAGTGGAGGAAGGCCGCCGCATTTATGACAATATCCGCAAGGCCATCCAGTTTCTGCTTGGCTCCAACATGAGCGAGGTCATAAGCATTTTCGCGGCCACTCTCATGGGCTTTACCATTCTCCATCCCGTGCATCTTCTGTGGATAAACCTTGTTACCGACTGCTTCCCTGCCCTTGCTCTGGGTATGGAAAAGGCGGAGGCGGACATTATGCGCCGCAAGCCCCGCGATGCAAAGGCAGGCATCTTTGCCGGCGGCATGGGTATAGACATTCTCTATCAGGGTCTGCTGGTATCCGTGCTTACTCTGGTGTCCTTCTTCATCGGCCACTGGCTGGCTGACGGCAGCGTGAACTTTGCCGACAGTGCCCACGGCACCACCATGGCCTTCCTTACCATGTCAATGGCTGAGATATTCCACAGCTTCAACATGCGCTCCCAGCGGGGCAGCATCTTTAAACTCAAGAGCCGCAATGTGGTTCTGCTGCTTGCCGCAGTAGGCACCCTGCTGCTTACCACCGTTGTTTGCGAGGTACCCTTCCTTGCAAACGCCTTTGAGTTTGTAAGCGTCAGCCTTGTTGAGTATGTTATAGCGATAGCTCTGGGCGCTCTGGTCATTCCCATTGTGGAGACCGTCAAGTTCATCCAGCGCAGGAGAGCAAAATAAGACGAAAAATCGGGTACTGCCTACCGTGGTACCCGATTTTTGCCATTGACATTGTTTTTTTCAGGTGTTATCATGTGTAAGATAAATGCTTAGATGGAGAACGCAGGCGGAAAGCGTTCAGAGAGAGCGGTCAGGGCTGTGAGCCGCTCCGTGTATCCGCCGGGGCGTACCGCTCCTGAGCAGAAGGCAGGAAATGGCCTTCCGGCTGCGCCCGTTAAAGCGCGCAAGAGTTAAACTCAAGGTGGAACCGTGCATTACTGCACCCTTGGCATTGCCGAGGGTGCTTTATCATTTTATGGAGGAATTATTATGGACGAGAAGAAATTCACTTTTGAAAATCCCGAATTCAAGGATACCTACCGTCACACTACCAGCCACATTCTGGCCCAGGCCGTGAAGCGCCTTTATCCCGAGATAAAGCTGGCTATCGGCCCTGCCATTGAAAACGGCTTTTACTATGATTTTGACGCTCCCTTTGCCATAACTCCCGAGATTCTGGAGAAAATAGAAGGCGAGATGCGTAAAATCTGCAAGGAAAAGATAAAGCTGGAGCGCTTTGAGCTGCCCAGAGAAGAGGCAATAAAGCTCATGGAAGAGATGGACGAGCCCTACAAGGTGGAGCTTATCAACGACCTGCCCGAGGATGCGGTCATCAGCTTCTATAAGCAGGGCGATTTTACCGACCTTTGTGCCGGCCCTCATCTTGACTCCACCGGCAGAGTCAAGGGCAACGCCATCAAGCTCACCTCCTGCACCGGCGCATACTGGCGCGGCGACTCCAGCCGCAAGATGCTTCAGCGTGTCTACGGCACCTGCTTTATGAAGAAGGACGAGCTGGACGAATACCTGCAGCGTATCGAGGAAGCAAAGAAGCGTGACCACCGCCGTATCGGCAAGGACCTTGGCCTGTTCATGCTCACCGAGGAAGGCCCCGGCTTCCCCTTCTTCCTGCCCAAGGGCATGGTGCTTAAAAACACCCTCATCGACTACTGGCGCGAGGTACACAAGAAGTACGGCTATGTTGAGGTTTCCACCCCCATGATCCTCAACCGCCAGCTCTGGGAGACCTCCGGTCACTGGTTCCACTACAAGGAAAACATGTACACCACCCTCATCGACGAGGAAGATTTTGCAATAAAGCCCATGAACTGCCCCGGCGGTATGATGGTCTATAAGTCCGAGCCCCACTCCTACCGCGACCTGCCCCTGCGTGTGGGCGAGCTGGGTCTGGTTCACCGCCATGAGCTCTCCGGCGCCCTGCACGGACTGTTCCGCGTCCGCTGCTTTACTCAGGATGACGCTCATATCTTCATGACCTGGGATCAGATGAAGGATGAGATAAAGAATGTGGTTCGCCTCTTTGACGAGGTTTACTCCCTCTTCGGTCTGCCCTACGAGATAGAGCTGTCCACCATGCCCGAGGATCACATGGGCGATGAAAAGGATTGGGACTTTGCTCAGGAAACCCTGAAGGAAGCCATCACCGAGATGGGCAAGAGCTATGTCATCAACGAGGGAGACGGCGCCTTCTACGGCCCCAAGCTGGACTTCCATCTTGAGGACTCTCTGGGACGCACCTGGCAGTGCGGTACCATTCAGCTTGATATGCAGCTGCCTGAGCGCTTCGAGCTGGACTATATCGGCGCTGACGGTGAGAAGCACCGCCCCGTTATGATACACCGCGTTGTCTTCGGCTCCATCGAGCGCTTCATCGGCGTCATCACCGAGCATTTTGCCGGAGCCTTCCCTGTGTGGCTCTCTCCCGTTCAGGTGAAGGTAATGCCCATCACCGACAGGACCGCCGAATATGCAAAGGAAGTTGCCGCAAAGCTGGAGGCAATGGGTGTGCGTGTTGAGACCGATCTTCGCAACGAGAAGATAGGCTATAAGATCCGCGAGGCTCAGATGCAGAAGCTGCCTTACATGCTGGTGGTGGGTGACCGTGAGGCCGAGGCCGGCGCAGTTGCCGTTCGCACCCGCAGCGGTGAGGATCTGGGTGCAATGGCCTTTGAAGATTTCGCAGCAAAGATCGCAGAGGAAATAAAGACCCGCGCAAAGTAATTAATATAGTATAATATGAACGCGCCCTCACAAACTAAGCAAAAAAGGTTTGTGAGGGTGTTTTATGAGTAGGGAGAGAAAAAAGCTGATTTTGGCGGTGGCGGTCATTTTTGCCATCAATATTTTCGTTATCGCACTGGCTCAAAGCGCCTCTGCGGATTTGTACAAAAAAGGCTCTACCGGGGAGACGGTCAGCGAGATACAGCGGAGGCTCAAAAACTGGGGCTACTATTCCGGCAGCGTGGACGGCATATATGGCAGCCAGACGGAAAAAGCCGTAAGGTATTTCCAGCAGAAAAATGGTCTCAGTGTTGACGGACAGGTGGGCAATCAAACCCTTGCCGCTCTCGGCATCACGCCGAAAGACAGCGGAGGCGGCGGAGGCGGCGGTGGCGGCGGACAAAGCGGAGATCTGTATCTTCTGGCAAGGCTGATTTCCGCCGAGGCCCGGGGGGAGCCCTATAACGGACAGGTGGCCGTGGGGGCGGTGGTTCTCAACCGGGTGGATCACCCATCCTTTCCCAACAGCATTTCCGGCGTTATATATCAGCCGGGGGCCTTTTCCTGCATGGACGACGGACAGTTCGACCAGCCCATAGCGGAGAGCGCCTACCGGGCGGCACAGGATGCCCTCAACGGCTATGACCCCAGCTACGGTGCAATCTACTATTTTAACCCCAGCACCGCCACCAGCAAATGGATATGGTCACGCCCCCTGATTGTTCAGATAGGTGAGCACAGATTTTGCTCGTGAAATGTTGAAATTACGGCGGCAGGGGAGTATAATAACAGAAAAACTTTTTGGAGGCGGAATTATGGCCTACTGCAACAAATGCGGAGCATATATACCTGACGGGCAGACCGGCTGCCTTGCCTGCGGCTACGATGAGGCCGAGAAGAGCAGCGGCAGCGCCGCCTCCTTTTCTGCTGCCGCTGCCGCCGCGGCACAGAGCTTTTCCGAGGAGGTGCGCAAAAAGGTAGCAGAGGAAAAGCAGCGCATCCGCGAGGAAGAGGAAAAACGCCGTATCCGGCAGGAGAATGACCGCAAATGGGCGGAGGAGGAATACAGACGCCGCCAGCAGGAAAAGCAGACTGAGGCTGAAGAGGGTAGCAGCACGGAGGGCAGCTATACCGCACAGAGAAGCTACACCCCCGGCGAAACGGCGGCTCAGCCCAATAAGCTATTGGCAGCTTTGTCATATCTGAGCTTTCTCTGGATATTGCCCTTTATCTTCTGCCGTGACGACGAGTACGCAAAATTCCACGCAAAACAGGGCATAAGGCTTTTTGTACTCTCACTGTTCAGCGACATTGCCTCTCTTGTTCCCGTGGTGGGCGCGGTGTTCACTCTGTTCAGGTTTTACTGCATATATAAGGGGATGACCAACGCCAGCGCCGGCAAGCGGGAAGCCTTGCCGTACATAGGAAATATCGGCAGGTTTTAGTCGCTATTTTGTGCCCTTTTGCAGCCCTTGACCACAAGATTTAGAAGTGAAAAAATTTTTAAAAAAAGTGTCAAAAAAGTGTTGACAAAGTGGCAAAACAAGTGCTATATTAACCAAGCACCTGAGGCGAGAGCCAAGCGGTGCAGCCACGAGGGAAGCCGGGTCGATGCCGAAAAGTTTTTTGAAAAAAAGACAAAAAAGGTGTTGACAAGGGAAAGAACTTGTGATATATTAATCGAGCTGCCGCCGAGAGGCAGGCGCGAGTGTACCTTGAAAATTGAACAATGTAAGAACAAAGCTTATGCTAAATAAGCACCAGAAAAGGGTTCTTTAAA
>JAZNUQ010000021.1:0-10018 GCA_045592365.1 Candidatus Limivicinus sp.
CCCTGTGCCTCCCCCTTCAAAACCCCCTCTTTATGCCGCCGAAACCATGGCCGTCAGCGCCCCGAAAATGCCTGATGTTGAAAAGCCTGTTCAAAATGTTGAAAGCTCGACGGTACCTGACCACAAGATAGTGGGTGAGGCGCTGAAAACATACATTATTGTCGAACTTGGGGAGGAGCTTATTTTAATCGACAAGCACGCCGCCCACGAGCGTATGATATTCGACAATTTGAAGCTGCAGGAGCGCCTTACCATGGCTCAGAGCCTTCTTGAGCCTGTAACCCTCCGTCTCAGCGGGGAGGATGCCGATGCGCTGGAGGAGGGCGCGGAGCTTCTCAGTTCCCTCGGCTTTGAGATAGACAGCTACGGTGAGTCGGAATATATAGTCCGCGCCGTGCCTGCCGATATGGACGCGGGGGATGTGCCCGCCGCCATTGAGGAGATATGCGAAAAGCTGCGCCGGGGCAGGCGCAGCCGCCTGCAGGAGATGCAGGACGACATTCTGCACACGGTGGCCTGCAAGGCAGCCATCAAGTCCGGCTGGGATACTCATGAGGCGGAGCTTCGGCGGCTGGTGGAGGAGGTTCTCTCCGGCAGGATAAAATACTGCCCCCACGGCAGACCCGTGTCCATACGGCTCAGCCGCCGGGAGCTTGACCGTCAGTTTAAGAGGATAGTATGAACAGTATTCCGAAAATCATAGTTGTTGCAGGCCCCACTGCCAGCGGCAAAACCCGGCTCGCCATTGAGCTTGCAGGGCTTTACGGCGGTGAGATAGTCTCCGCCGACTCAATGCAGGTTTACCGGGGCATGGACATCGGCACCGCCAAGGCCGATGAAGCAGAGCGCGCTCAGGCCGTTCACCACATGCTGGATGTGGCCGAGCCCGGTCAGGATTATTCCGTTGCCCGCTATGTGGAGGAGGCCCGGCTCTGCTGCGACGATATTCTGGCAAGGGGCAAGACGCCCATTCTGGCAGGCGGTACCGGGCTTTATATCGACTCGCTCATCTCCGGCCGTGACTTTGCCGCAAACGACGGGGACAGCGGACTGCGGCAGGAGCTCAGCGATGAATATGAGCGCATTGGCGGAGAGGCCATGCTCGCTCAGCTTGGTGGATTTGACCCGGAGCGGGCAGCAAGGCTCCACCCGGGGGACAAGCGGCGCATTGTCCGCGCCATTGAGGTTTACAGGCTCACGGGTCTCACCATCACCGAGCATGACAGACGCACTCAGGCCATCCCGCCCCGCTATGACGCTGCCTTTATAATACTCAACTACGCCGATCGGGCACAGCTCTACCGCAGCATTGACCTGCGGGTGGATAAAATGGCTCAGCAGGGGCTTTTTGAGGAGGTAGAGCGCCTTCTCGGCAGCGGCCTCAGTACAGACTGCACCGCCATGCAGGCCATAGGCTACAAGGAGCCCGCCATGGCACTGCGGGGAGAGATAAGCCCTGAGGAGGCCATTGAGCTTATAAAGCTCAACAGCCGCCGCTACGCCAAACGCCAGCTTACATGGTTTGGCCGCAGGGAGGACGCCCTGCGCATCTGCTGGGAGGCTGAGCCGGATTTTGCCCGGGCAGTACAGCTTTCGACAGAATTTTTATCCCGCCGCGGGTATCATAATGTAGCGTACCGCGAAGGTACCAATACATTATGACAGAGCGGGGGAATTGAGGCCCGCTCATATAAAGGAGTTGGCTGATATGCAGAAAACGCAAAACCTCCAGGACGCTTTCCTTAACCGCCTGCGGCGGGACAAGTCCACAGTAACCATGTTTCTTATGAACGGCTTTCAGCTTCACGGCGTTGTAAAGGGCTTTGACGGCTTTACCGTAGTGCTGGATTCCGACGGAAAGCAGCAGCTTATCTATAAGCACGCCATTTCCACCGTTGTCCCGCCCAGACCCCTTGAGCTGGATACCGATACATAAATGGACAGTCAGCGCTATTTGCGGCTGGTGGCGGGGCTTTTGTTTCTGACGGTGTGCGCCTACTGCGGCGCGGCGCTGAACAGACTTCTCAGCCCCGACGCCCGGCAGGTACAGGCCTGCCTTGTCAGCGTAAGCAGAGCTGTGCAGACAGAGGGTATTGCCATAAGACAGGAGGAGCTCGTCATCACAGACGCCCCCTCCGTGAACGCAGAGGACGGTTCCCGGCTTTGTGCCGGAACCGTCCTTGCTCAGAATGGGGAAGCCTCACTTGTGGTTGACGGCTCCTGCCTGTATTTTGCCAACGCTGACGGATATGAATATTTAGGCCCGGAGCTGCTGTGCGATTTGACAGTCAGCTCCTTTTGTGGTATTCTGAGATGTAAACCTGAGCTGCCAAGGCATGCCGCCGGCAGACTTGTAAGCGGCTTTGACTGGTATTATGCCGCGCTCTGCCCGGAGGATACCGGACTTCATGAGGCTCAGCACTGCCGGCTGCTTTTTGACGGCTTTTCCGATCCGGTACAAGCCACAGTCAGCAGTATAAGCCCCGCCGAGGATGGACGCAGAGCTTTCGTTTTTCGTCTGCTTGAGGGAAACAAGGCTCTTTTGAGCCTGCGCTTTTGCTCTGCACGGCTTATTTTGCCGGAGGAAAGCGGGCTGCGGGTGCCTGCCGAGGCGCTCCATCAGGATGAGCAGGGCAGGAGCTATGTAAACATTTCGCTTGACGGCGCGTCTCAGCGCCGCCTGGTGGATATAATATATACGGATGCCGCCGGCAAATGGTGTCTGTCCGCCCTCAGCACCCGGGCGGATTTTCTCTCCGAGGGAGACAGCATTATCTGCGGCTGACAGGAGACGCTTATGGACATTCCCTCCGCCGTGGCACGGGTCAGGGATAGTATTGCCGAGGCTGCCGTTCAATGCGGCCGCCGCCCGGAGGATATTATTCTGGTTGCCGCATCTAAAATGAACAGCGCCCAGCGAATACAGCAGGCCATCGCCGCGGGAATTGCCGTCTGCGGGGAAAACCGCGTTCAGGAAATGCTGGAGAAAATCGCTCAGGGCGCATATGAAGGCGCAGAGCTCCATTTCATCGGCCATCTTCAAAAGAACAAGGTCAAACAGGTAGTGGGACTTGCCTCCCTCATCCACAGTGCAGACAGTCGGGAGCTTCTTTCCTGCATCGACCGCTGCGCGGCTGCCAAGGGGCTCATACAGGATGTTCTGCTGGAGGTAAATATAGGCGCAGAGCCGTCAAAATCCGGCTTTGAGGCCAGCCAAATCCCGGAAATTCTGGCACAGGCAGGCAGTTTTTCCGCGCTGCGCATCAGGGGGCTTATGGCAATTCCGCCAATTTGCTCCTGTGAGGCCGAAATACTGCCATATTTTCAGCGTATGCAGCAGCTTTTTGTTGACAATGGCGCGAAAAAATACGATAATGTATTTATGGACTTTTTGTCCATGGGCATGAGCGGGGATTATCGGCAGGCCATAGCCTGCGGAGCCAACATGATAAGGCTCGGTTCCGCCGTCTTCGGCCCACGGAATTACGATATAAAATAATGCATATATAAGCGGAGGATATACCATGAGTTTCATGGATCAACTCAGGAAGCTGACCCAGCCCATTGACGATGAAAACGATTTTTTTGAAGATGCCGATATAAAATTCAAGCCCCAGCCCACGGTAAGTGAAGCTCAGGCCGAATTTGAAAACACCTTCGGCGACGAGCCGGCCTCCAACCCGGAGCCTGCCGTTCGCAAGCAGCCCAAGCCCGTCGGCGAGGGCGGCAGCATTTTCGGCAATCTGGGCACAAAGAAAACGCCGAAGCCTAAGCCCCGTGAGCGCAGTGTGAATTTTGGCGGCAGCGAGGCTCAGGTCATACTCTTTAACCCCAAGAGCTTTGACGAGGCAGGCGAGCTTGTGACACATATCAACCAGTACCGCAGTGTTCTGCTGACGCTGGAAAATGTCCCCACGGAGACTGCCCGCCGCCTGCTGGACTTTATCTCGGGCATTACCTTTGCCCTTGAGAGCAAGATTACTCCCGTATCCGCAAAGACTTACTTTATCACTCCCCAGAATGTTGACATTCTGGGCTCACAGGGCGAGCAGCCCATGAGTGACAGTCAGTATTTTTAATATGCTTGAAAGGTGGATAAACATATGATTACCGCTCAGGACATCAGAGAAAGAACTTTTGAAAAAGCCCGTTTCAACGGCTACGACATGGCAGATGTGGATGATTTTCTGGAGGAGCTGGCAGAGGATATTACCAACGCCCAGAAGGAAAACGCCGTCCTCAAGAACAAGATGAAGGTTCTTGTTGACAAGATTGAGGAGTACCGCGCCAATGAGGAAGCACTCAATATGGCCGTTCTCTCTGCCCAGAAGCTGGCAGTACAGATAGAGGGTGACGCACGCAAGCGCGCCGAGGCCATGCTCGCCGACGCCGACCGTCAGGTCAAGGCCAAGATCGGCTCCATTGCCGAGCTTGCCGACGCAGAGGAAAAGCGCCTTGAGAACGCAAAGGCCGCAACCGCCAAGTTCTTTGAGGCTGTTCGCACCATCTGCAACACCCAGCTTAAGAATATTGACACCATCAGCGGAAACCTGCTCCCCCGTGCAGAGGCCCCCAAGGCAGCCCCCCAGGTCTCCGTTGAGGACGCCGTGCGCAGTATTGAGAAGTCCGTCTCCCGAATACAGCCCGAACCCTCTATGAATCTGGACTTTTCCAAGGATGCTGCCCCCTCCGGGAAGAATGCAAGATTTGAGAGCACCCAGCCTTTCAACATTTAAGGTGTTGACCGTCTGACAATATACAAGGGGCGAGCGCGAAGGCGCACGCCCCAATTTGCCATTTTACAAACAGGAGATAAGTGTTATGTCACAGGATTTTAACGCAACAGTCAATCTGCCGAAAACCGATTTTCCCATGCGTGCCGGCCTTCCCAAGCGTGAGCCGGACATGCTCAAGCGCTGGGAAGAGCTGGATATATACAACGAAATGCTCAAGAAGAACGAGGGCAAGCCCCGTTTCTCTCTCCACGACGGCCCTCCCTTCTCCAACGGCAACATCCACATGGGTCACGCCCTGAACAAGTCCATCAAGGACTTTATCGTTCGCTCCTACGCCATGCGCGGCTACTATACCCCCTACATTCCCGGCTGGGATAACCACGGCATGCCCATCGAAAGCGCCATTATCAAGGAGCAGAAGCTCAACCACAAGGAAATGAGCGTAGCCGACTTCCGCAGCGCCTGCGAGGCATACGCAAACAAGTACATCGACATTCAGCGCGACGGCTTCAAGCGTCTGGGTGTCATCGGTGACTGGGAGCATCCCTACACCACCATGAGCAAGGGCTTTGAGGCAGACGAAATCCGCATTTTCGGCAGGATGTACCTTAACGGTCATATTTACAAGGGTCTTAAACCCGTTTACTGGTGCAGCAAGGACGAAACCGCCCTTGCCGAGGCCGAGATCGAATACCGTGACGACCCCTGCACCACCGTTTATGTGAAATTCCCCATGAACGATGACTGCGGCAAGCTCTCTCATCTTGACAAGAGCAAGCTCAGCTTCGTTATCTGGACCACCACCATCTGGACTCTGCCCGGTAACCTTGCCATTGCAATGAATCCTGTGGAGCAGTATGCCGTGGTCAAGGCACCCAACGGTGAAATGTTCATCATGGCCGAGGCTCTCACCACCAAGGTCATGAAGATCGGCGGCTTTGACAGCTTCGAGATACTTGAGAGCCACCCCGGCAGCTTCTACGAGAATATGCTGGCCTCCCATCCCTTCCTTGAGAAGACCTCCCGTCTGGTGCTTGCCGACTATGTCACCATGGACTCCGGTACCGGCTGCGTTCACACCGCTCCCGGCTTCGGTGCCGACGACTATCAGACCTGCCTGCGCTACGGAATGGAAATGGTGGTTCCCGTTGATGATCAGGGCCGCCACACCGATTATGCTGGCAAGTACGCCGGTCACAGAACCGAGGAATCCAACCCCGTCATCCTTCAGGACATGAAGGAGCTGGGCGTGCTCTTCGCTTCCGAGGATATTGTACACAGCTATCCCCACTGCTGGCGCTGCAAGAGCCCCATCATCTTCCGCGCCACTCCTCAGTGGTTCTGCTCCGTTGATTCCTTCAAGGATGCTGCCGTTAAGGCCTGTGACGATGTTAAGTGGCTGCCTGCATGGGGCAAGGAACGTATGATCGCCATGATTCGCGAGCGCAGCGACTGGTGCATTTCCCGTCAGCGCCGCTGGGGTCTGCCCATCCCTGTTTTCTACTGCGAGGACTGCAAAAAGCCCGTCTGCACCGAGGAAAGCATTGAGGCCGTGGCCAAGCTCTTTGAGGAAAAGGGCAGCAATGCATGGTTCGAGATGGAAGCAGGCGAAATTCTGCCTCAGGGCTTCAAGTGCCCCCACTGCGGCGGTATCCACTTCTTCAAGGAGACCGACACTCTGGACGGCTGGTTTGACTCCGGCTCCACTCATTTTGCCTCTATGCAGCGTGACCAGGGCTTCTGGCCCTCCGACATGTATCTGGAGGGCGGCGACCAGTACCGCGGCTGGTTCCAGTCCTCTCTGCTCACCCCTGTGGGTGCTTTCGGCATGGGCGCCCCCTACAAGGAATGCCTGACCCATGGCTGGACCGTTGACGGCGAGGGCAAGGCAATGCATAAGTCTCTGGGTAACGGCGTTGACCCTGCCGACATCGTTAAGGAATTTGGCGCCGACATGATACGCCTCTGGGCAGGCTCCGCCGACTATCATGTGGATGTGCGCTGCTCCAAGGAGATTTTCAAGCAGCTCAGCCAGAGCTATCTGAAGTTCCGCAACACCGCAAGATACTGCCTTGGCAACCTTGCCGGCTTTGACGCCGACCGCCTTGTTGCTGTCGAGGATATGCTTGAGCTTGACCGCTGGGCAATCTCCAAGCTCAACGCCCTCATCGAAAAGGTAGAGGAAGCCTACAAGAACTATGAGTTCCATGTTGTTTCCCATGCCATCAACGATTTCTGCGTTGTTGAGCTTTCCAGCTTCTACCTTGACATTATCAAGGACAGACTGTACTGCGAGGAAACCGACGGCCTCAAGCGCCGCAGCGCACAGACCGCCCTTTACCTCATTCTTGACAGCATGACCAAGATGTTTGCTCCCATTCTTGCCTTCACCTGCGATGAGATCTGGCTGGCCATGCCTCACCGCAAGGAGGACGATGTGCGCAATGTGGTCTTTAACTGCATGAACAAGCCCTTTGAGGACTACGCCCTCTCCGCTCAGGAGCTTTCCAAGTGGGATACCCTTATCGCCCTGCGCGACGATGTAAACGGTGTTCTTGAGACCGCCCGTGCCTCTAAGCGCATCGGTAAGCCCCTTGAGGCTGCCGTTACCCTCTGTGCAGAGGATGAGGAAAGCCGCGAGGCTCTGTCCCGCGTCGCAGGTCTTGACCTTGCAGAGCTCTTCATCGTCTCCAAGTGTGTTGAAGGCCTGTGCGATACACAGGATGCCGTCACCGGAAAGGGCGTCAAGCTCCCCGGTCTCACCGTTTCCGTCACAGAAGCGCCCGGCGTCAAGTGCCCCCGCTGCTGGATGCACTCAGAGGCAGCAGATGCTGAAACCGGACTTTGCCCCCGCTGCGCCGCAGTTGTTGCAAAGCTCTGATAACAGTCGCTGCCGCTGAGACGGCAGTGCAAATACACCCGCGCCGCCCCGGCGGCAGATAGGAGAAATAGATATGCTGTATGCAATAGTAGCCGTTCTGGCCATTATAGTGGACCAATTGGTGAAGTATTGGGTAGCAGGTAATATCGCTCTCAACACCGGTGCCAAGGAGCTTATTCCCGGCATCGTAAGTCTCGTTAATCTTCACAATGACGGCGCCGCCTTTGGCTTTATGGGCGGCGGCGGTGCCCGCATCTACTTTATCGTAGCCTGCGGCGTGTTCACGGTGCTCATTATTCTGGGCATCGCCACCGGCTTCATTTCCACGCGCATAGGACGCTGGAGCGCTGTTCTGGTGGCGGCAGGCGGTCTGGGCAACTGCATTGACCGTGTCATTTCCGGCTATGTGCAGGATATGTTCAAGCTGGACTTCATGAACTTTGCCATTTTCAATGTGGCGGACATTTTCATTACCGTTGGCTGCTTCGTGTTCATTCTGGACCTTCTTTTCGGCGGCAGACGGGAGCAGGACTATGTCTATGACGATGAGGATGACGAGTTTTACGAGGATGACGAGGAAGAGGAAGTTCGCCGTCCCCTTCTGGGTCGGAACAAAAATCCCGAAGGCGAAGCCGTAAAGCGTGAAAAGAGTGTAGGCGCAAAGGCAAAGAGCGCCCGCAAGGCTCGTCAGGCAAAATATGAGGATGAGTACGAGCAGTACAAGGCAGCCCGCGCCGCAAGGCAGCAGCAGGCCGGCTATACTCCCGCCCCCATAGTGCGCCAGTCCGCACCCCAGCCCAGCAGGATCGACCCCAACGACCCCTTTGCTGAGTGGGAGCGTGCCAACGCCCGCGTGGAACAGCAGAATGGGTACAGTGCCCGTCCCGCAAGGGAAGCTCAGGCCGAAAAACCTGCCCCCGCAGCCCCTGTGCGTGAGCACAGCTATGAGCCTGCACCTGTTGATGAGCAGACTTACAGCTCAGCGCCCGTATATGAGCGCGCCCCTGCAGAGCGTCCGGCTCAGCCCAAGCCCGCAGCCACGAGCTCTGACGAGTTCAGTCTGGACGATATTCTTGCTGAATTTAAGTAAAATGGATGAAGAAATCATAACAATCAGTGCACAGGAGAGCGGCGAGCGAATCGACGCTCTCCTTGCGCGTCTTATAGAGGGTATGAGCCGCAGCGCCGCCCAGAAGCTCCTTGAGGACGGCATGGTAAGGCTGCAGGGTCAGGCCGTAAAAAAGAATTACAAGTGCCGTGCAGGCGATACCTTTGATGTTATTCTGCCGGAGCCGGAGAATACGGAGCTTATCCCTCAGGCCATTCCCCTTGATATTGTCTATGAGGACAATGACCTTATTGTAATAAACAAGCCCCGGGGCATGGTCGTGCATCCCGCCGCAGGACACCCGGACGGCACACTGGTAAACGCCCTTCTTTTCCACTGCGGCGACACTCTCTCAGGCATCGGCGGGGAAAAGCGACCCGGTATTGTACACCGTATCGACAAGGACACCTCCGGGCTGCTGGTGGTAGCCAAAAACGACTTTACCCATCAGGGGCTTTCCGCCCAGCTGTCGGATCACAGCCTGTTCCGGCAGTACGAAGCCGTGGTTCGCGGCAGCTTCAGGGAAAACAGCGGCACAATTGACGCCCCTGTGGGACGCCACCCTGTTGACCGAAAACGCATGGCTATTGTGGAGAGAAACGGTAAGCCCGCCGTTACGCACTGGCATGTTATTGCCCGCTACAAGGGCTACACTCACATCGGCTGCCGCCTCGAAACAGGGCGCACCCATCAGATACGCGTACACATGGCAAGCCGCGGGCATGTGCTGCTGGGAGACTATGTCTACGGCGCCCCCGAGAGCGAAAAGGGCCTCAGCGGCCAATGTCTGCACGCCCGCAGGCTCAGCTTTATTCATCCCCGCAGCGGCGATACAGTGGAGCTTGAAGCTCCCTTACCGGAATATTTTACGGAAGTTCTTGGCAGGCTTGGCCAAATTACAGAATAAAACGGAGGCATACACTATGAAACTCAGCGGCATTGTTCTTATTGTTCTTGTTATAGTCGGCGCTCTTACACTGGGAATAAAGCTGATTTCCGGTGCAATAGGTCTTGTTAGCGGCTTATTCAATACCATACTGGGCATAGCAGTCATAATCGCCCTGATTATAATTGTTGTCTGGATGCTCAGCTACGCCGCAAAAAACAGATAAGCCGGCTTGCCTTGGCTAAAAATCATAACCACCCGTATAACGGGTGGTTTGCACGAGCCCTATAAGGGCTTAATACAGGCTTAGCCTTAAGGCTTACGAAAATATTTTCTCTCGCACACATGCCCCACTGCCAACAAAAGTTGGCGGTGGGGATTTTTAAAGGCTCCCTTGTGTAAAGGGA
>JAZNUQ010000022.1:0-4690 GCA_045592365.1 Candidatus Limivicinus sp.
TTGTGAAATTTGATGCTATCGCATCAAGTGAAATTAAATCCACCCACTCGCCGTCGAGGCGAATTTCACACGCCGCAGGCGTATTTCACATTGCAAAGCAATATTTCACCCACCCGCAAGGGTGGATTTAGTTGAAAACGAAAGATTCCTGTCGGAATCTGTCGTTTTCTGGTACGGCTGACGGGATTCGAACCCACGACCTTCAGAGTCGGAGTCTGACACTCTATCCAGCTGAGCTACAGCCGCATATACCAACGGGGCGTATTATACCAAAACAAAGCCATGATGTCAAACGCTCAAAGGCTCAAAATCGGGGAAATTTTGGCGAAAAGGACTTTCCGGCCTCAATTATGTATTTTCAATTTGCAAAATATATGATATAATTCACCGATAGCTGTGTTTGCCTGCGGGCAGAAGGGAGAAGCAATGAAAAAAATCAGACTGGGCAAAACCGAACTTATGGTCACCAAGACCTCAATGGGCTGTCTGCCTGTGCAGCGCTGCGACGAAAAGAGCGCGGCGGAGCTTCTTAAAGCGGCATACGAGGGCGGCATCAACTACTTTGACACCGCAAACGCATACAGCGACAGTGAGAAGAAAATCGGCCTTGCGCTGAGCGCCGTGAGAGAAAACATCGTTATCTCCACCAAAAGCGCCGCCACCGACAAAAAGACCGTTCTCAGCCACATTGAAAACAGCCTGAGAATGATGAAGACCGACTACATAGACCTGTTCCAGTTCCATCAGCTACGGCAGCTGCCCGATGCAAACGACTCCAACGGCGCATACGCTGCGGCTCTGGAGGCAAAGGAAAAGGGCTGGATAAGGCATATAGGCGTTACCTCCCACAGAGTTGATGTGGCGGAGGAGTGCATAGCCTCCGGGCTTTTTGAGACGCTGCAGTTCCCCTTCAGCTACATTTCCACGGAGCGCGACCTTGCTCTGGCTGAAAAGTGCCGCGAGGCCGACATGGGCTTTATCGCCATGAAGGGACTTGCAGGCGGCCTGCTTAACAATGTCCGCGCCTGCCACGCCTTTATGAACTGCTATGACAATGTGGTTCCCATCTGGGGCATTCAGCACATGCACGAGCTTGAGCAGTGGCTGGCTCTGGCAAAGGAAGACCCCATCATGGATGAGGAGCTTTCAGAGTTTATAAGAGGCGAGAGGCAGAGCCTGTCCGGCAGCTTCTGCCGCGGCTGCGGCTACTGCCAGCCCTGCCCGGCAGGTATAGAGATATATAACAGCGCCAGAATGGACATGCTGCTGCGCCGCTCCCCCTGGCAGCAGTACTACACCCCTCAGTGGCGGGAAAAGATGGAGAGGATTAACGACTGCATCGGCTGCCGCAGCTGCAGCAGCCCCTGCCCCTACGGTCTGGATACGCCCAATCTTCTCAAGTACATGTTAAAGGATTACAATGAATTCTATGAAGAGCACAAACACCTTTTATAAGCTGATATACATGCTGCTGTGCATTGTTTCCCTGCTTGGCCTCAGCGCCTGCGGTGAAAGCAAGATGGCTCAGTCTCAGGTGTTTGCCCTGGACAATATGATAACCCTTACTGCCTACGGCAAGAACCGCGACGCGGGGCTTACTGCGGCGGAGAGCGTCATCTATTCCATGGACAGCATGCTTGACCCGGAGCTTGTGACCAGCACCGTCTACGCCATGAACCACGCAAACGGCGAGAAGGTGGTCGTCTCCGGACAGATAGCCGAGATGATAAACACCTCCAAGGAGGTTTACGAGCGCAGCGGCGGCTTCTTTGACCCTACCCTTTACCCCCTTATCAAAAGATGGGGCTTTGTTGACGGAAAATACTATGTGCCCAGCGAGGAGGAGATCCTTGCGGAGCTGGGCAGACTTTGCTTTGACCGGCTGATAATCACCAGCTTCCCCAGCATGGGCTCCTACGCGGTATCCATGCCCGCGGAAGGTCAGCTCAGCTTTGCCGCCTCCGCCAAGGGCTGCACCTCCAAGGGCGCTATTGAGGCCATGCGAAACGCCGGCGTTGAAAGCGGCATCGTCTCCATGAGCGGCAATGTTCAGACCCTTGGCCTTAAGCCGGACGGCACCATGTGGAATGTGGCCATTCAGGACCCCAATAACCCCTCCAGCTACCTTGGCGTAATAAGCGTAGGGGAGACGGCGGTGGTCACCAGCGGCAGCTACCAGCGCAGCTTTGTCAGCGCCGGCAAGACCTATCACCACCTGCTCAACCCCAAAACCGGATACCCCATAACCAATACCCTCGTTTCCATGACGGTTATCTGTGAGGACGGAACCTTGGCCGACTGCCTGTCCACAGCTCTTTTTGTCATGGGCGAATCCCGCGCCCTTAACTATTGGCGCAGCTACGGCAAGGACCTTTTTGAACTTATCATGGTCACCTCCGACAACCGCATTGTCTGCACCTCCGGGCTTATAGAGCAGTTCATCCAGACAAATGAGAGCTATACGCTCAAGTATTCCGAATGATATGGCCGGACTTGATACAGATGTAAGATACATAAAGGGCATAGGAGAGAAAAAGGCGCTGGCGCTTGGTAAGCTGGGCGTCTTTTCTCTCTATGACCTTATTTCATATTTCCCCCGGCGCTACGAGGACAGGAGCGTAACAAAGCCCATCGCCCTTGCCATGGATGGGGAGAGCGTGTGCATTCAGGTGCTCATTGCAGATAGCCCGCGGCTTATCAGAGTGAGACGGGGCATGGAGTTAGTTAAGTTCCGGGCTGTGGATGAAAGCGGAACGGTTGACATAACATATTTTAACCAAAATTATGTTAAGGACAATTTGCAGCGCGGCCAGTCCTGTATATTCTATGGAAAGATGGAGATTGAGGGCAATCGCCGCAGTATGGTAAATCCCATATATGAGCGTGAAGGGGCGGAAAACCCCGTAACCGGAAGAATAATGCCGGTTTACAGGCTCAGCGCGGGGCTTAACCAGCGCATCATGCAGCAGAGCATACGGCAGGGGATAGCGGCCTGCGCAGACAGGCTCCCCGATGTGCTGCCGCCGGAGGTACAGAAAAAATGCAGGCTGGTGCAGGCGCGCTACGCCTTTGAGAATATCCACTTCCCCCAGGATTTTACCGCGCTGGAGCTTGCAAGGCGCAGGCTCATATTTGAGGAGCTGTTTGTTCTGGCCTGCGCTCTGGGGCGCATGAAGGGACAGAGAAGCAGCGCCGACGGCATTCGTTTTCACGCGCCGGATATGGAGGCGTTTTACTCGTACCTGCCCTATGAACCCACCGGGGCGCAGAGACGGGCTGTTTCTCAGGCTGTGGAGGATATGTGCAGCGGCAAGGCCATGAGCAGGCTGCTGCAGGGCGATGTGGGCAGCGGCAAAACCCTTGTGGCGGCGGCGCTTATGTGGGTTTGCAGCAAAAACGGCATGTGCTCTGCTTTCATGGCGCCGACCGAGATACTGGCGGGGCAGCATTATCTGACGCTTAAAGCCATGCTGGGCGGGCTCGGCCTGCGCATAGAGAAGCTGACAGGCTCAAGCCCTGCCAAGGAAAAGCGCCGTGTTAAGGCGCTGCTTGCCGCCGGGGAGACGGATCTTGTTGTAGGCACCCATGCCCTTTTGAGTGCGGATGTGGAGTTTTCAAATCTGGCGCTGGTCATAACCGACGAGCAGCACCGCTTTGGCGTCAATCAGCGCTCGGCTCTGGCGGTGAAGGGGGAGAAGCCCCATGTGCTTGTTATGTCCGCAACGCCCATACCCAGAACCCTTGCTCTCATAATTTACGGCGACCTTGACCTTTCCGTGCTTGATGAGCTGCCTCCCGGCAGACAGAAGGTGGACACCTTTGCCGTGGATGAAAGCTATCGGGCAAGGCTCAACTCCTTTATAGACAAGCTCTGTACCGAGGGTCGGCAGGTCTTTGTGGTCTGCCCCATGGTGGAGGAAAATGAGGAGCTTGCCATGCCCCTTAAGTCTGCCCAGGAGCATGCAGCAGAGCTTTCCGCCCGGCATCCGCAGCTTAAAATTGCCTGCGTACACGGCAGGATGAAGGCGGCGGAGAAGGAGCGGGTCATGGCGGAATTTGCTGCCGGACAAACGGATGTGCTGGTTGCCACCACGGTGGTGGAGGTAGGCGTGGATGTACCCAATGCCGCCCTTATGATAGTGGAAAATGCAGAGCGCTTTGGCCTGAGCCAGCTTCACCAGCTTCGCGGACGGGTAGGCAGAGGCAGCCACAAAAGCTACTGCGTGCTGGTGTCTGACAACGACACGGAGCTTGTGCGCTCAAGGCTTAAGATAATGACCAAAACCAATGACGGCTTTAAAATCTCCGAGGAGGATCTGCGCCTCAGAGGACCCGGTGACTTCTTCGGCTCAAGGCAGCACGGCCTGCCCCAGATGCATGTGGCGGATCTGGGCGCAGACCTTGATGTGCTTCAGCGGGCGCAGGAGGAGGCGCAGCTTCTTCTCAGGGCAGACCCTGAGCTTGCGCTGCCTGAAAATGCAGCCCTCAGACAACGCATAGACGCAATTTTTGCCGCAAACGGTGACAGCTTCAGTTGATGGGACATAAAACGGTTTACATAATAATAAAATGCTTAGATTTCAAAACAAAACCATCGACATATAAGTTTACATAATTTGAGTAGCGAAGATAAATCAGACTCAGGGCGCCGATGTTCCCGCAGGCCCGTTGCTTAAGGGCTTTCTATTGG
>JAZNUQ010000023.1:0-14423 GCA_045592365.1 Candidatus Limivicinus sp.
ATGTCGGTGCAGTTGAGGTCGGGCATCTTCTGCTCGGCGATCTTGCGGACATCTTCCTTGCTGATAGTGGCAACCTTGTCCTTCTGGGGGACACCGGAGCCGCTCTCGATGCCGCAAGCCTTCTTGATAAGCAGGGCGGCAGGAGGAGTCTTGGTGATGAAGGTGAAGCTACGGTCGGAGTAGATGGTGATGACAACGGGGATCATCATGCCCATGTCGCCCTTGGTGCGCTCGTTGAAGTCCTTGGTGAACAGACCTATGTTAACACCGTACTGACCCAGAGCGGGGCCGACGGGGGGTGCCGGAGTTGCTTTGCCGGCAGGAATCTGGAATCTTGCGTATCCTACTACTTTCTGTGCCATTTACAAGCACCTCTTTCTTATTATTCTTTGATTGTTTCGACCTGATCGAGCTCCAGATCAATGGGAGTCTCTCTGCCGAACATGGAGACGATGACGCGAACCCTGTTCTTTTCGGGCTCAAGGTCATCCACAACGCCGATAAAGCCGGCCAGGGGGCCGTCATTGACCTTGACACTGTCGCCAAGCTGATAGCCCACAACGATCTCCCTGCGTTCAACGCCCAGGTCGTAAATTTCCTGTTCCGTCAGGGGGACGGCCTTGCCGTCGGAGCCGACGAAACCGGTAGCACCGCGGACCCGGTGGATAAGGTGCCAGCTCTCGTCCGTAAGGATCATCTTTACCAGCACATAACCGGGGAACACCTTGCGCTCAACGGTCTTTTCGCCGGCGTCGGTGTATTCGGTGACGGTTTCCGTAGGAATGCTGACCTCTTTGATAAGGTCGGTCATTCTGCGGTTTTCTGCTGCCTTCATCACAGCGGCAGCAACTGCGTTTTCATACCCGGAATAGGTATGAACAACATACCATTTTGCTTCTTCAGCCATGTCGCTTAACCCGCCAGAGTGAAGAGAGCCTTAACCAGCATCTTGGCCAGTTCGTCAAAGCCCCATATTACGATTGCAGCAGCCACCATAACGCCCACGGCAATGAGAGTGTTCTTTACCAGAGTCTTTCTGGTGGGCCATATGACCTTCTTCAGCTCGCTTCTCATTTCGCGGAACCATTTGCCGATTCTCTTAAAGAAACCGGGCTTGGAATCGTCCTTCTTGACGGCGGTGACGGCTTTGGTAGGAGCAGCGTTGGTCTTCTTTTCTTCAGCCATTTTCACGCATCCTTTCAGAACTTACTTTGTTTCAACATGCTTGGTGTGCTTTCTGCAGAAGGGGCAATACTTGCTGCGCTGCAAACGGTCGGTGGTGTTCTTCTTGTTCTTGACCGTGTTGTAGTTCCTCTGCTTGCATTCTTCGCATCTGAGTGTGATTTTTACTCTTGCGCCTGCAGCCATTCTTTCGGCACCTCCTATTTTATTTACCCGGTGAGCCGGGCATTGCCTCCCTGTATTGGGCGATGAAAATTACATCTGTGAGCCTAAAAAAGCGCACAAAAAATAAACCTCTCGTCCGACAGGTAAGACTGAGTATAACATAGCTTGTCTGCAAGGTCAACACTTTTCTTTTGTGTTTTCAGGGAAAATTTGCATTTTTTTGCTTCACCGCAGGCTGCTTTGGTGGTATATTTATATGTAGCTTGTCAACAATCAAAAAGGAAGTGATTTTTTGCGTATAATGGCCATAGATTACGGCGACCAGCGCATAGGCCTTGCGGTGTCGGACGCGCTGGGCATTCTCTGCGGCGAGGCATGGACGATGCAGGAATGGAATATGGAAAGAGCGGCGGAGCGTATATGCACGGAGGCAAAAAGCCGCGGTGTTGAGAGGCTTGTTCTCGGGCTTCCCAAAAATATGGACGGCAGCGAAGGCCCCCGGGCTGAAAAGAGCCGCCAATTCAAAGCCCTGCTTGAGGAAAAGGGTGCGCCTCAGGTGCTTTTGTGGGACGAGCGGCGCAGCAGCATAGAGGCTCACGCCATTCTCCACGCCGTGGGCAAAAAGGAAAAATCTCACAGAAAAACCGTGGATGCGGTAGCTGCAAGCCTTATTCTCGAAGCCTATCTGGGCAGCATATAAATAAAAAAATATTTTTCAAATACTGAGATAATTAACCGCCTTTATTTTCGCTCTCCCGGCACATAATTATTTTGCCAAACAAAAAACGCGAGGGAGAAATAAGCGATGAAAAAAGCGATAGTGACATTTATATTCAGCCTGCTTGTGTGCAGCGGAATGTCCGTGGCGGCCCATGCTCAGGAGCTGGTCGTGGGCGGGCAGCCGGTGGGCATTAAAATAAGCACCGACGGCATTCTGGTGGCCGGCGTTTCCGCGGTGGAAACGGCAGATGGGCCTATGTCCCCGGCGGCGGATGCGGGTATCTGTCAGGGCGATATTATAGTGGAGATAAGCGGGCACAGGGTGAGCTCCTCCTCCGATTTTCTTGAAGCGGTAAGGGGGCTTGAGGGCAAAAACGCCAAAGTCACCGTGGAAAGAAACGGCAAAAGGCTGGTGCTGGAGGTGAAGCCCGCCCTGTCCGCCGAGGATCAGTGGATGCTGGGCGTGTGGCTGAGAGACAGCATTTCCGGCATCGGCACCCTTACCTTCTGGGATCCGGCCTCAGGTACCTACGGTGCTCTGGGACACAGCGTAAACGGCGGTGAGACCGGCGCTCCCGTACCCTTTAAGGAGGGGCGCATAACCGAGGCGGATATTGTGGGCATAGTTCCCGGCCAGTCGGGAAAGCCCGGTGAGCTTACCGGCAGTGCGGACCTTGGCTCCGTTGTGGGTAATGTGGAAAAGAATGACGGCACCGGTATATACGGGCAGCTTTACGCCGAGCTTGACGGACAGCTGCTTGAAACCGGGGAGATTTGCATAGGCCCTGCAAGCATCCTTTCCACCGTAAACGGCAGAGAGGCAAGGGAGTATAAGGTGGAGATAAACCGCATCTATAACGGCGGAGACGGTCAGCATGTGATGCTCACCGTCACAGACCCGGCTCTTCGGGCTGTTACCGGCGGTATCGTTCAGGGCATGAGCGGAAGCCCCATTCTCCAGAACGGCAGGCTGGTGGGCGCGGTGACCCATGTTTTCGTAAACGACCCCACAAAGGGCTACGGCCTGAGCATACAGGATATGCTCCGCGCCGCCGGCATAGAAATCACGAAAAAGGCGGCATAAAGCAAAGGGCAGGAGCATTGCTCCTGCCTTTACAAAATATGATAGTCTATGTGTGCTGCGTTTGCAAGGAAAATATTTCTGACGCCCTTTTCCAACCGCAGGTTGGAAAAGGAGGCGGGGAATTCAACCACGCGGTCATTGCTTTTCCCTGCCGTGGGTGATAGATTTTATTTGCAGCTGCAAGGAATAATACTTAGGAGGAAAAGCGATGAGCTTAGGAACTCAGATAGCAAATTACAGGAAAAAGCTGGGACTTACTCAGGAGGAGCTGGCGCGGATGCTGTCGGTCAGCAATCAGGCCGTCAGCAAATGGGAGCAGGAGCAGTGCTGCCCCGACCTTATGCTGCTGCCCGGGCTGGCGGACATTTTTAAAATAAGTATAGACGAGCTTTTCGGGCGAAGCACTGCGGCCGGGGAGCAGATTTCGTGGGAGGATGACGGAAAGCTGCGGGTGCTGCTGTTCAAGGGCAGAACGCGCCTTGAGGACAGAGAGGCCCGGGGCCGGGTTGAGCTTGTGTGGCAGGGCGATGTGCGGGATTTGCACAGCGACTTTTCCGTCTGCTGCGACACGGTATACGGCAGCGTGGAGGCCGGAGGCAGCGTCACCTGCGACAATGTTATGGGCTGCGTCACTGCCGGGGCGAATGTTACCTGTGACCGCGTAGGCGGCAATGTAAGTGCCGGGGCAAATGTTACCTGTGACGATGTGGGCGGCAATGTAAGCGCCGGAAGATGCGTCAATTACGAAGAATGAAGACAGGGGATTAACCCCCTGTCTTTTTCGCCGCCGCTGTGCTATACTCAGTGATGTGAGGTGAGACAGTATGTATAAGTACTTTGAACTCAACGGCGGCGGACACAATATCCGGTGTAAGCTGTACTGCCGGGACGAAAAGCTGATAGGCCGCATAGTGCTTTTCTGCCACGGCTTCGGCGGGCATAAGGATAACGGCGCTGCGGAGAAATTTGCCATGCGGGCAATATCAAAGCACAAAGACATTGCCGTTCTTACCTTCAATTGGCCCTGCCACGGCGATGATGTGAAGAAAAAGCTGCGGCTGGAGGACTGCATGACCTATCTGGGTCTGCTGCTGCCGTACCTGCGGAGAAAATATATGCCCGGGGAGATTAGCTGCTACGCCACCAGCTTCGGCGGCTATTTATGCCTCAAATATATACAGGAGCATGGAAACCCCTTCAAAAAAATTGCCCTGCGCTGCCCGGCTGTGAACATGCATGAGGTAATAAGCACGGCCATAATGACCCCCGATGAGCTTTCAAGCCTTAAAAAGCGCAGGGAAATCCCTGTGGGCTTTGACCGCAAGATTATGATAGGCCTGCCCTTTCTGGAGGAGCTTCGTGAAAATGACATTCAGCAGCGGGATTATTCGGCCTATGCCGACGACATTCTGATTATTCACGGCAGCGCCGATGAAATTGTACCCTTTGAGGCTGCGGCAGCCTTCGCGGAGAAAAACGGCATTGACTTTGTGCCGGTGGACGGGGCGGATCACCGCTTTAAGAACGGGCAAAATATGGAGCAGGCAATAAAGCTCATCATGGAATATTTTGGGCTTTGACCCACAGATTACAGGAGGCGCGGATATGAAGATAATAACAAAGGCCCCGGAGGAAACGATAAAAAGAATTGAGCAGATGGAAAAGCGCTATGACCTGCTCTGGGAGGCGCTGGGCAAAGACCCGGATTTTCTAGAAAAGGACGGGGAGCTGAAGCAGACCTTTGATACCCTCATCCACTATTACACCGGCGGACAGTGGCTGCGGGACTATGAGCTGGACGAAAAGGGGCTGCTGCCCGCGGACTTAAAGCGGGGTGTTTTGTCGCAGGATGGCGTATATAATCTGCTAAGTGAAATGATGAAATAAGAAAAAAGAATTCCTTCCCGCCGTTTGCGGGAAGGAATTCTTTTTATTTAAGCTTATAAAGGGTGAATAATTGACTTTCAAATACCACCGGGGTGTCTTCCGCTATTGAAGCGGCAGCTTGTTCGCTGACCTCACTTGTGATAAAGGGGGCATAGAGGAAATAATCTGCGTCTTCAAGTGTCAGACTGTTTATGTTGGGGATAAATGCCGTCCTGCCGGTATTGAGATACAGGGCGCGGGGCTTAATAAAGCCTATAAGGGCATCTTCCTCCACATTTTCCTG
Organism: Candidatus Limivicinus sp.; assembly: GCA_045592365.1. GTDB lineage: Bacteria > Bacillota > Clostridia > Oscillospirales > Oscillospiraceae > Limivicinus. The sequence continues at coordinate 5,322 of JAZNUQ010000023.1, forward strand.
AATAAAGTGGAAAAGCTCCTTCGTCTCCGGGGCATATACGTTGGTCAGGGATGTCTGGCCGAAATTCTTTACATTTTCAGCGCCGGAAATAAAAGCAGGGATGTAGCTTGACAGCAAAAGTGCAGCGCAGGCCACAGTGGCACAGGCTTTAAATACTTTGGGATGCCCAAGCTTTTTGACAAGCAGATTGTATACACGCACCGCACCCAGTGCAATGTACAAAACTATTATAGGCAGCACGTAGAAAAGGTAGCGCAGACCCTGAACGTAGGGGAGCGTGAAAAGTATAAAATAAGTGCCTGCAAGAAGAGCTGTCATGTGCAGATTTTTCCACCTGAAGCCATCGGCAAAGAAGCCGACAAGGAGAAGCAGGCAGATTCCCGGCCATATAAAGGCGAGACTGTCTCCGGTGAGGGTCTTGATATAAATGACGGTGGTATAGTAGTAATAATAAATATTACCCAGCATATCGGAAAGGCTGGTTTTACCCACGTGGGATATATTCTGGGTGGCGGGGGCCAGAATCGCCTCGGAAACAAGGGTCAAAAGCAGGAAAACAAGATAGGGAATAAGGTTGACGGCCACCCTGCGAAGGTCAGACTTTTCCTTTTTCAGGATAAAGCCCAGCAGATGGCGGGCAAAAACCGCCACAACTACGGTAAAACCGTTAAGCCGCGTCTCGTGAGTTAACCACAGGGCGACACCAAGTCCAAGACCGGTAATAACAGCCCTGATTTTGTGTTCCGGCAGATTTTCCGAATCCAGCATGCACTCTGCCAGCAGCAGGCTCAGCACAACCAGAAACAGAAAGGGAATATCTACATTCAGCAGGTCCACAGACTGCATCAGCTCACCGCTTATGCAGAATAAGAGCGTAAGCACGGAAGAGAATGCAGAAGAAAAATATCTCCTGTACAGCAGATAAAGAACCGCACCCGTCGGCGCAAAGCATATAAGGGAAGGGAGCTTGTAAAAGAAAATGCTGCTGAAATTGACAGTATCAAAGCCCACAAATTTATGGACCACAGACAGCAGCAGGGGGAAGCCCCAGACATAGACAAGCTGACCGTCACTTGCCTCCTCGGAAAGATATGTGCCGTGCATGGTGTAGTTTCTCACAGTCTGCCCATGAAAATCACCCTCACTTATGGCAATGCCCTCCAATATATAGGCGGCCCAGTCGTCACCCCAGTCTCTTATGCCGCAAGTAAGCTGGGTGCAGGTAACAGCCAGAACCAGCAGGCATATAAGTGCCGCTATAATCCAGTCCTGTTTTTTATATCCGCCGAACAATATGCACATCTCCCCGAAGTTTTTTATAAAACAAATCTAACATAGCCCACAAGATAAGTCAATAAAAGTACCGTCCGGGGTAGCAATTGCTCTTTTTCCATCTCTGTGCTAAAATTATAAAAACCGGGAGGAAGGAACATGAAGTATTCGCTGGACAGGCAGGCCGGAGTGCCCGCCTATATGCAGATTTACAACCTGCTTCGGCAGGATATAACAAGCGGTGCCATTGCCCCCGGCGCCAAGCTGCCCTCAAAGCGCCTGCTTGCCGACGAGCTTCAGGTAAGCGTCATTACCGTGGAGCACGCCTATGCCCTGCTTGCCGACGAGGGCTATATCCAGAGCCGCCAGCGCAGCGGTTATTATGCCGCCTTCGGCGTGGGCATGAACCCGGAGCCTGCCCGAAAAAGCAGCGGCGCGGCGGGAACAAGCGTCTCCGGGCAGCCGGACATGGAGGAATTCCCCTTTTCCGCCCTTGCAAAGACCATGCGCCGGGTGCTGTCGGACTATGACAGGCGTATTCTGGTGAAGGCACCCGGCAGAGGCTGCCCCGAGCTTAAGGAGGCAATTGCCGCTTACCTCAGCCGCAGCCGTGGGCTTGAGCTTGACCCGGAGCAAATAATTATCGGCTCCGGTGCAGAATATCTCTACGGCATTATCGTTCAGCTTCTGGGGCGCGACTGCGTCTTTGCCCTGGAAAAGCCCTGCTATGAAAAGATACCTCAGGTCTACGAGGCAAACGGCGCCAAATGCGTCAGTCTCGGCATGGGCGGCGACGGTATTTTGAGCACAGAGCTTAAGACATGCAGGGCGGGCGCCCTTCATGTGACCCCCTACAACAGCTACCCCAGCGGCATAACCGCCTCCGCCTCCAAGCGCCACGAATATGCGGCCTGGGCTGAGGAAAACGACGCATATATAGTTGAGGACGACTATAATTCCGAATTTTCGGCTCTGCTGCGGCAGATAGACACCATTTTCTCCCTTGCACCGGAGCGGGTGATATATGTCAATACCTTTACCAGCACCCTTGCGCCCTCCATGCGCATGGGCTATATGGTTCTCCCCCGCGCCCTTCTGCGGGAGTACGAGCAAAGGCTGGACTTTTATTCCTGCACCGTGCCTGTTTTTGAGCAGTACACGCTGGCGGAGTTTATAAACAGCGGCGAGTTTGAGCGCTATATAAACCGCCGCAGAAGAAAACTGAGAAGCAAATGACAAAGCCTGCGGATACATGAGTATCCGCAGGCTTTTGATTTTGTTAGAAATTATCTGATAACATCGGTTGCCATCTTGGTGGTGTCGGAGCCGTCGCTGAACATCCAGTTAACGAGGATGTCCCCGTCAGCGTTGACGGAGCCGTACTTCATAAACAGATAGCCCTTGGGGTTTACTTCGCCGGAGCTAAGGCCGCTGGATACGGAGTAATTGACAACATCGCTGGAAATCTTGCTGGCTTCCTCCTTGCTGTAATTCCACAGCATCAGAGTGCCCTGATAGGTGTAGGTGTCGGCAATCTTTTCCATATCCTTGAAGTAGAATACGGATGCGCCGTCAGCGGAAATGGTGGTGTACATAGAGCCGTAGCTGGAGCAGGCAACCTCGGAAGCTACCTTTACAGGCTCGGAGGAGCCTACCTTGTAGCAGTAAAGGGCGCCGACGCCGTCATCGCAGTTCCTCATGTAGTACACATACTTGCCGTTTTCGGAAACCTCAAAGCTGTCCACATCGCTTGCTATCTTGCTCTCATCGGCAATGGAGGTGCCGTCCAGCTCGGCAATGTACAGGCTGTTGTCTTCGTCGGTGTAGATTATGCCGCCATCGATAATGCGGCAGCTGTATATCTTGGAGAGTATTCTCTCACGGTCACCGTCGGTGGTGATGCTGTAAACATTGCAGCCGGTGTCTGCATCGGTGGAGACATACACGCAGTCAACATCCTTGGCCTTCATGCCGGAGAGAAGACCGGTGGAGCCGTATACGAGGGAGCTGTAACAGTCGGAGCCCAGCTTGGCCTTTACGGTGTCCTGACCGGGATACTTGATCCAGATGTATTCGCTGTAAAGATTGGTGATTATCCAAAGCCCCTGATCGTCGGTGGTGTTGACATAGGTGTAGTTGTACTTGTAGTCAACCTCACCCAGTATCTCTCTGTCCTCGCCGTCGTTGAGCACGATGGTCTGAACATCGTCGTTTTCGCTGGTAACCCAGACGGAAAGCTGGGCATCATCGGAAATTGCTTCCAGCTCAATGGAGGAGGTGTAGCTGCCTACCTTGTTGCTGTCGGTGGAGTTGCTGGCCAGAGTGAAAATGCCGCCCTCGTCGGTTGCGTAGAGAACGCTTATGCTGTTCTTTGCGGCAATCAGTGCAACATCGTGACCAAGCTCAACGCTGGAATTGTCCTCAAACATAACTCTGTATGCAATGTCATTGGTGTCCCAGTAAATGAAGCCGTCGTTTCTGATGGCGCTCAGATGGTCGCAGTCGGTGGAAATCTGGGTTTTTGAGGACAGGTTCTTGTCGGTAACATAGAGAGTACCGTCGGTGAGTACAACGACCACATGCTTGCGGTCCGCGGTAATGCCTGCGCTGAGAACTTCATCCTTGATGGTTATGCAAGTGCCGTCCAGAAGAGGTATGTAGGCGTTGCCGTCCTCATCTATTTTGGCGGAAATGCCGGTAAGCTCAGACGAGGAGGCCGAGCCGCCGAATGAGATTATACCGGTGAAAATAAGAACTGCCGCTACTGCAAGCACAGCAACAATTGCAATAATGGCAATTATGAGAGGGAGCTTCCTGCTTTTTGCCTTGCCGGGGGCAGAGCCGACAGGGGCAGCCTCTCCCATCACGGGAATGCCCTGCGCTTCGTTATAGCCGTAGTAAGTGTCTTCGCTCATTGATCCTTCTCCTTTATCTCCTGTTTTGAAAGTGTACCGTTGTATATTTGGGGCTCACTTTAGCTATGTTACGAATTATACACTTAAACTGCCGGTATTTCAAGGCTAAGGAGGTCGCTTTACCTCAAACAAATGAATATATACGCATTTTTCTCCGCCATGCCGAAGCCGGGCAAATATGTTGTAATGGCAGCAGCGGTTTGATATAATTATAAGCAATAACGCTGGGAGGACGGACAAATGAAACATATCAGAAGAATTATCGCCTGTGTCCTTTCGCTGCTTGTGCTTCTTCCCCTGTTTAGTACGGTGGGAGCAGAGGCTGTTGAGACAAGCTATACAGAGCCGGTTTTGCAGGACTACTATACCAACGGACAGTATGAAGTGCTGCTTATGTCCGACGAAAGTGTTCACGCGCAGGGAGCGGACAAGGCCTTTGTAAACAAGCTGAACGGATGGACGGAGGTTTCAAAGCTCCGCTGCCGCGGTAATTATGCTGCTGCCATTTTATGGAGCGGTTCGGTTGTCTGTGCCGGCTTCGATGCGCAGGCGGCAAAGGAAATCAGCAGCTGGGACGGTATATGTGAGTTCTGTATCGGAGACAGCTTTGCCCTGGGGCTTTCCCTTGACGGGACGGTGAGCTACGCCTGCTATGCCGGTGTGGATGAGGATTTGCTGGGGCTGGATGCGGTCCTTGACTGGGAAGACCTCGAATATATTGACATTCAGGGCGACTCGGTAGTGGCCGTAAATGCGTACGGAAAGGTGTACACCCTTGCCGGCGGCAGCTACTCCAGACGGGACGGCTTTGACCCCGGCAAAATTGCAGATGCACATCTTGGCTGGGCCGGAGAGTGGATAAACTTCTGCCGCCATGCTGACGGCCGCATCAGCTTTTGGGGTGTGGACGAGTATTTGTATGACAGCAAGGCCGTGAATAAGGAAAATCTGCGCGCTGTCATGCCCGGAGACGGAGGCTCGGTGGGTCTCAGAAACAACAACAGCCTTGTCTGGCTGGGATATATGAGTGAGGATGACCCCCGCTGGGAGTACAGAGAAGAAATCAACGCCTGCAGCGATGTGAAAAACTGCTCGTATAACGATTCGCAAGTTAACGGAGGCGTGTATGTTGTCCATGGGGATGGCAGCGTGCAGGTAATAGCTGCGGACGAAGGCAATAAGCTCAAGGAGACGGCGGAAAGCTGGGACAACATGGCGTACATTCACGCGGGCGATTATTTTGTCAACGGGTGGAGAGATGACGGAAGCATGACCGTATTCACCCTGTTTGAAAACAGCCTTATCAACGCCCTGCAGCAAGAGTCCGGCTGGCTTGACGAATATGTGGACTATTACCGTGCGGGGGACTTTGAGGTGGCTCTGCGCAGCGACGGACGCGTTGACGCTGTCGGCGCCGACAAAGAGACCCTTGAAGAAATAGCAAAATGGGAAGATGTTGTCTCTATTGACGGCTTCAACTACATGCTCACCGGCATTACGCAGGACGGCAGGGTGCTCAGCGTGGGCTTCCCTGATGAGCTTTCCAGGCAGATGAATAAGTGGAAGGGCGTTTTGCAGATATTCTACTGGGATGATTTTGTCATCGCCCTTAAGAATAACGGGAAAATGCTGGTTGCCCTGACGGAGGACGAGCCCTTCTTCACCTTTGATTACAATGCGGTCAAGGGCTGGAAGAACATAGTACGCATTGTGGGGGATGTATGCCCCATGCAGCCAGTCCTTGTGGCGATGGATAAAAACGGAAAGGTGTATAATCTTAACGACAAGTTCTCTGATTACGCCAATCTTAACGAGACGATACGCGACGGCGTAAACATCAGCACCAACGGCTATATAAGCCACTGCGTCCGCAAGGATGGCTCTCTTGTAAGCTGGGGGCCGGAAAGCGGCATGCTGGACGAGGCAAAGCTCAGGCTCAAGGACTATGTATACGCCTTGGGTACGGTTGGCCTAAGAAAGGACGGCAGCCTTTGCTATCTGGGCAAGGATGAGTATCTGGAGAAAGGCGACCCGTTCCGCGAAGCCATCGAATCCTGCCGTGATGTTAAAATGCTTTATACCGACGGCGAGGCCCTGTTTGCGCTGAAAAACGACGGCACCATAAGCGTGCTGAAGCCGCCCTACTTTTACGATGATGCTCAGGAGCAGGCGTTCCCGGCACAGATTGCCGCATGGGAGAATGTTGACACCATGGAAGCCGGCACAGGCTATGTGTTTGTGCGCGACATAGCTGCAAGGATCAGCATATTCCCCGAAAGTGAGCTTAAATAACAGGAAAATTTCAGAAAGCAGGGGTAAAATACCCCGTCTGACGTTGGTCTGCTTGATAAAGGCTTTGCGAGGGTTTGCGACTAAGCAGAACCACGGTGTATAAGTATTTGGAGCTTTTGGAGGCATAAAAACAGGGAGCAAATTTGCTCCCTGTTTTTATGCCAGCCAAAATATTTTATTTTTTTCTTGCCCTAAACCCAATTCATCATTTTCTGGTATGTCATAAGCTGAAATTAGAATTCCATCTTGTGCGGCGGCTTCTAAATAAATGTTTATGCTTCTGAAAGGAACATCCATTCCAAATTTATCAAAAACCTTATTGCCTTGTTTTGTAACCAAATCTGACAATTTTACTGGCTTGCCTGTTTGTTCCATATAAAATGTAACATAGTCCAAGATTTTGCTCTTATTTTGAAGCGATACTGTTTTTCTGATTTTCTGTAAATATTGTATTCGCTTCTCCTTTTGTTTAGGGCTTGATGGCACTCTGTTTAGCACATAGATTTCTTTTTCTGTTAATTCGTTAATATTGGCTTCATCTTCATTTAACTTGGCTATAACCTTTTTCCTTTCAGATACAGAGGCGACAAGCATTGCTTTAATTGAGGCGAGGTGCTTATCAATATCATCCATTCTGGCTTGGGTGTGCTTTTTTTCACTCATTTTGAAGAGCCCTAATGATGACAAGTGTTTTTGCAGTGCATTATACTCATCCAATAATTTCTGCTCTTTACTGCTCAACTCTTTCTCTTCTTTATCGAATTTTGCTTTGCTCTTTTGCTGTTTGTCGCTAATCTGCTTTCTTTTGGACAGAATCAAGTACTCTATCTGCTGTTGAACCTGTGGTGCCAGCGTTTTCTGCTCAATCTCCCATATTTTTTGCATTTCTTCCATTGCGGTTTGGTCAGACATAAATGCTTGTTCTTCTTCAAGGCCTCTCGCTATAACTTCTTCATAAGAAATCTTTGCATTTTCTTCATCTAACTTTCGGCTTTTTATAGCTTCGTCCGCTAAACCGCTTTCAATATTTTTGTATTTAGTTACCAATGTGCTCCATAACACAGGAACACCCATAAGTGTTAAGTTTTCTCTTGCATCAGCATCCATTATGCCAAATTCAATTGCTTGTTTAATTTCTTCTGGCATAGGATAGGTGAGGGTAATTCCGCAATCAGGGCACTTATAAACTTGTGAAATTTTGCTTGTAATACCAGCGGCAGCACCACCAACACCAAGAACAACAGTTCCTACAGCACCCTTAAGGTAGTCGTATTTAACACCATCATTCTGGGTATCTGTAACAACATTAGGACTACCGCAAGCCGCACAACGATATAATGACATAGCAATTCTCCTCTAAAACTTATTTTTTCGTTAAAATTACGGTTCTTTTTATAGTTCCTTCTTCACTAATTCCCTCAATATAGTAGCCTCTTTTTTCGGCCAATTTTGCAAGTGCGGAGTTCTTCATTAGGTAATTCTTTTCTTTTGGTAGAGATACGCCAGTTTCTTTTTCGTATTCGCTGTCAGTTAACTGGAAACTCAAACCTTTATCAAACAGATGGTCTAATGTTTCCATATTAGGCCTCTTTCCCACTATATACCCTTCTTTCTTTTTGTGTCTCACGCATTTTGGGAAAATAAAAAGTGCGTGGCCCCAAAAGGAACCACGCACGAAAAATGCAGAGCTCCTTTTTGTTGCCACACAAATCTTTGACACTCACAGGGAATGCAAAAGTGGAGAATGCATTTTTACCGAAGTAAAAACGAATTCCCTGAAAGTGTCCTATATTAGATTTGTGTGGCACTCTTATAATATCACAGTAAAAACGGCAATACAAGGTTTTGAGTTCTAATCTCCGCCCTTTTTCTTTGCTTTTGGTATGGTATTATACAAAACAAGGGGGATGGTAAAATGTCCGTTCCTGAACACTTTTTCATAGTGATTTTTCGACCCTTATTTGCCATAAAAACAGACCGCATCCCTTCATCAGAAATAGCGAAAAGGGATGCGGTCTGAAAATCACATAAGGAAAAGAAAAAAGCCTTGAAAACACAGTGTTTTCAAGGCTTTTGGAGCTGTTACCCGGATTCGAACCGGGGAGCCATCCGCTGCGCGGATGCCTGCGGCTTATTAAAACACGCTTCGCGTGTGAGGTCCCCGTATGTTCGAATCCGAAATATAAGACAAGCAAAAAAGCACCCACCCTAAAGGGTAGGTGCTTTTCTGGAGCTGTTACCCGGATTCGAACCGGGGACCTCATCCTTACCAAGGATGCGCTCTACCTGCTGAGCTATAACAGCATTTCAGACAGCTTTGACATTATAACAAGGAAACGCTCCGATGTCAACTACTTTTTTCGAAATTTCCGACTTTTTTCGGAAAACATGAGCAGTGAACTATAACGGAATCGAAGGAGCAAGCACTGGACTTGCTCTTTCCGGTCTGTCGAAAAAGCTCAGCAATGCTAAGTCGGAGGCCAAGCGGTCTTAGGAAGACAACATTCACACACAACTCCTTGGCTCACAGAACGACATGGCTACGATCCGACTTTATAACGGAATCGAAGGAGCAAGCACTGGACTTGCTCTTTCCGGTCTGTCGAAAAAGCTCAGCAATGCT
>JAZNUQ010000024.1:0-5451 GCA_045592365.1 Candidatus Limivicinus sp.
CAGGAGCAGATGACCCTTGCCATCACCACAGCCCTGGAGCAGGGCAGCCGGAAGGTACAGACCCGGACAGGCTACACCTTCGACGAAAATGGCCTGACCATCGCCACAGACCGGTCGGATATCAAGAATTTTCTGGATCACACCGGTATGCTGGTCACCCGGGCAGATGAAATTCTGCTGCGGGCGGACAACGCAGGCGTCACCGCCCGGGACGTGACGGTGGATAATTATCTCATCATCGGCTCCCACGCCCGGGTGGAGGATTATCCCAATAACCGCACCGCCTGCTTCTGGTTATAATTGCAAATTCCGGTTTAGCGAACAGTTGTACACCGCACCCAAAGGCTCCCTTGCCTAAAGGGAGCTGGCAAAAATCTTTGATTTTTGACTGAGGGATTGTCGTTGCGTAATATATGTTTGTGTGTTAACATATTAAGGAACAGTTCACAAAACTTGAATTTTGCGAATAGACAAATCGGCACCTGTAACTGGTGCCGATTTAATCTTCAAAAAATTTCAGAATAATTGACCAAATAGGCTTGCTGCTTTCGAAATCGGCTTTACAGAATCTTTAGTAGAGGGCATAGGTTGTTCCAACTATTTCTATCCAGTTTGATAGTTCTTTTGCATCTTCCCTAGTAATTCCTACCACTTAAGGGAACTTGCCTTGTCAGTAAGAATTGCAGATGATATGATAATGTTGTCAAAAGGCCTGCTGACAGAAAGGAGGACCCCATGAAGATTACCATTGAGCATACACCTATGGAAGAAAATGAAGTGGTATTACGGTGCACCACACTGGACGATGAGATGTTACGGGTTTTGTCTTTACTGCGCAGTGGTATGCAGAAACTACTGGTTTGGAATGAAAATCGTGAGACGCTTCCGCTTGTGGTTTCGGAAGTGGTATATTGCGAGACGGTAGAGGAAAAGACTTTCGTTTATACTCAGGAGGGTATGTTTCAGACTGCTCTTTCCCTTGCGGAATTGGAAGACCGCTGGGGAGATTTAGGGTTATTCCGAGCAGGAAAATCTGCTGTTGTGAATCTGCATGAAATTCGGAAGTTGAAGAATTGCGGAGCAGGGCGTATTGAAGCTCTCCTCTCCACAGGAGAAAGGTTGATGATTTCCCGTCACTATGCTCCCATGCTTCGAGAAAAACTTGGAATGTAATGAAAGGAGTATGTGTTATGAAAGTGTTCAATAAGTTTTATCTCTGGGCAGCCAATATGAAGTATCACATGGCCATCTATACGGTAGCCGCTATTTTTGTAAAATCCATAATGAATCTAATTATAGGCGATTTCTCCGTGGAGATTCTGACTATGCTTCAGATGCTGTTTGTCAGTCTGGCCTTCGCTTGTGCGGAAACCCTCCTGTTCCCTCAGGGGAAGGAGTGGGGTGTTACTGGATGGCGGTTGGTATTATGGGCCATACTTGCCAATATTCTATATATTGGCGCAGCCATCGTTTTCCACTGGTTCCCTGGTATTCCAGTCTGGTGTAGTATTCTGAGTGTTGTCATTATGGAATGTGGCTTGTTTGCCATGTGGTACGTTTTATGGTTGGAAAACAAGCAGGATAATCAGTGCTTGAATTGCAATTTGAAGGAATTTCAGAATCAATAACTGCTGGTAATGTTATAAGTCATGTATGAATTGTTTTCATGGGTGCAACAAGTGCATAGCTTTTTGGAAAGCAAATAAACTCAGTAAATTCCAATATGTCTAACAGATATACTATCAACACCATAGCAAAACAATCCCTCAGTCAGCCTGTTCGGCTGACAGCTCCCTTTACACAAGGGAGCCTTCATCCCCTTCACCGCTGCATAATAAAACTGCCTGCACAGCTCCCACGAAGAGTCTGTACAGGCAGTTACTATTTTGCTAAAAATGTTCCGTTAAGGACATCACGCTTTTGACCTGCGGTTTTTGAATTTACACTATCATGCCGCGTTTCTTTGCCTCGAAGCGAAGCTCATCGCGGAAATCGGGGTGCGCTATGGCGATAAGCGCCTGGGCGCGCTGGGAATAGCTTCTGCCCCGGAGCTTTGCAATGCCGTACTCGGTAACTATGCAGTCCACATCGTTTTTGGAGGTGGTGCACACGGAGCCGGGGGCAAGGAAGGGCTGGATCTTGCTGATGGTGCCGTTTTTTGCGGTGGAGGCAAAGGCTATGAAGCTCTTGCCGCCTTTTGACTGGCACGCGCCGCGTACAAAGTCCACCTGACCGCCGGTGCCGGACATGTGCTTTGTGCCTATGGATTCGGCGCTGACCTGACCCAGCAGGTCAACCTCAAGGGCGGCGTTGATGGACACCATATTGTCATTGAGGGCAATAACATTGGGGTCGTTCACATAGCTTACGGGCAAAATCTCAATGGCGGGATTGTCGTGAACGAAATCGTATATACGCTGAGAGCCGTAGGCAAAGGTGGTAACGGTCTTGAAGCGGTGGGTCTGCTTTTTGCTGTTGTTCACCGCGCCGCAGCTTAAAAGCTCCACCATGGAGTCGGGAAACATTTCGGTGTGAATGCCAAGGTCGTGCTTGGACTTGAGAGCCATGCCGGTGGCGTCGGGAATAGCGCCGATACCAAGCTGTATGCATGCCCCGTCCGGTATCTGCTCGGCAATGATGCTGCCTATGGTCATGCTTACTTCATCCAGCTCAACCGCAGGCAGGGTGGGCAGCATGAAGCTGTTTTCGGTGAGAGCGTCTACCTGAGAAATGTGTATCTGGGCGCCGCAGAGAGCTCTGGGCTGGTGCGTGTTTACCTCAAGGAAAATGCGCTTTGACTTTGCCAGCATGGCGCTGCTGTACGAATTGGTAACGCCGAGGCTGAAATAACCGTGACTGTCCATCGGGGAGACGGAGAAGCAGCAGGCGTCAAACTCGTAATCTCTCAGCAGGTGGCCGGGAATATCCCTGTAATAGGAGGGAATGAAGTCCGCCCAGCCGCCGTTTACCGCCTTGCGTGCGCCGCCGCTGGAAAACCAGCTTTTGCCGTTTACGGCGGGATAAAGCTCCGGCTTCCGGTAGAAGGAATAGGGATAAATGTCCAGCATGGTGTGAACGGTGACACCGGAGAGGGCGCCTGCCTCGGCCTTGCGGCAGAGAGCTTCCATGATGCCCGGGGTCTGGCTGGGGCCTGCGTCCATGCCAAGTGTCCATCCGCTTTCAATGCCAGCGGCAATGGCATCGGCGCTGCACAGCTTTTCCTGATAGAGACCGGTAAAATCTGTCATTTGCACATATCCTTTCTTATAGCTTTATTGCTTATCTTCTGCGGTTTTTACGGGGACGGTCGGCATACATCCTGTTGTCTGCAATGCGGCTGTCAGACTCCTGCATGAACTTTTTGAGCCTGTCTTCAAAGGCCTGATTTTCACTGGGCGGTGCAACGGTACCTGTGGGCGCATGAGCGGGGCGGGGCTCCTGCGGGGCGCGGCGGGGCGCGGCGGGTCTCTCGCTGCTGCGCTCGGGAGGGGGAGCGGCCTTCTTGATGGAAAGGTTTATCTTCCCATCCTCACTTATGTTGAGAACGCGCACGCTCACCGTCTGTCCCACCTTGAGGTGCTCGTTAATATCGGAGACATAGCTGTTTGCCACCTCCGAAATATGTACAAGCCCGCTTTTGCCTCCCTCAAGGAGCACAAAAGCGCCAAACTTGGTAATACCGCTGACCTTGCCCGTAAGCACCGAACCGACCTGAAGACTCATAAATTATACCCCTTATTCTATCTGAAACGAAAGATTATCTCACCGCTTCTCACAAGCCCCAGCCGTTCACGGGCAAGCTGCTCAAGAAACTCATCGTCAAGCCCCTGCTCCAGCTTTAAAAGCAGGCGCTCATTCTCCTGCATGAGTATGCCAAGCTCCTGCCGGAGGGCAAGCTCCTGCTGCCTTGCGGCGTATAGCTCCTGCCTGACGGAGGCAAGGCTCCACAGTGAGTAGAGCAGCAGCGCAAGCGCGACAATACGGATAAGAGATCTTTTCATTTGTACACACCTCCCGTTCCAAAAAATCAAAACAGGCGGTGAACTCTTACCATTTATAATAAACCTTTATTTGACTTTTTGGAAGATATAATTTGAAAGTTTCCTGATAAATCGTGCAGTTTTTTTCGCTGGAAGGGCTGCAAGCCGCCACATGCCGTCAAATAAAGGGAACAGCAGCGGGGAAAGCAGGCGCATATAGCCGGCAAAGGCCAGCGCCGCCGCAGCAAGCTCCCATGTACCAAGCCTTCCGCCGGGCAGGCTCATGGTGAGAAAAAACAGTCCCAGCCCTGTTCCCAGAGAAAACACCGCGTCAAAAAGCCACGAAAACCCGAAGCGTCTGCGAACGGGGCGCAAGAGCTCATACAGCAGCCCTGCACAAAGGCCGCAGAGCGCCCCCAGACAAAGCCCCAGGGCCTGACTGCTTATTTCAAGCTCCATCAGCCGAACAGCCGTGACCAAAGACCGCCGGAGGGAGCGGGCTCATCATAGCTCAGCTCGCAGATATGCCCGCGAAGCTCAAGCCGCCCCGTCTCAAGGTCTATCCTGTCTATGTGCAGCCCCTCGCCCCGTATGCTGAGTTCCCCCTGACTTGTGCTGAGTATAACGGCGCTTTCGTCAAAGGCGGCAACATCGTCAACGCCGCTTATGCTGAGCTTTTCCCTGCCGCTCATTTCAAGGGCGTGGCTGCGTGCGGGCAGCTGCTTATCCTCAAATGCCATTGTATATCACCTCCGGGACAAGTATATGCGCCAAAGGATAAAAACAGACGCGAAAAAGCACCCCCTGTCTCTTTGACAGGGGGTGCGGTGATTCACTTGAGAAGCAGGTGGAGCTGATGAACGTCATCCAGAATATAATCGGGCTTACGCTCTGCAGCTTCAACCATTTTAATGTCAGTTTCGCCGGAGAGTACCAGCACCGATACGGCACCGGCGTTCTGGGCCACGGCGATGTCGGTATACAGCCTGTCGCCTACAGCGCATATCTTCTCATTTGCAATGCCGGTCATTTTGGATATTACATCCACCATATTCCGGTTGGGCTTGCCTATGTAGGTAGGCTCCTTGCCACTGGAGGCTGTCAGCAGGGCACAGATACTGCCGCAGTCAGGCAGAACCTCGTCATTGGGCATGGGGCAGACCCAGTCGGGATTGGCGGCAATGAACACCGCGCCCCGGCGCAGGAAATGGCAGGCCTTGTTCAGCTTTTCGTACACAAGCTCAGTGTCAAAGCCCACGACCACCACGTCGGCCTCTTCCTCCACAAGGTTTATGCCGTAGCTTATAAGCTCTCTGCGGAAGGCCTGAGTGCCCACCAGATACACCCTTGCGTCAGGATGGTTCTGGTTAAGATACATGCCGGTGGCCATGCCGGAGGTAAAGACATTCTCCGCCTCACAGGGGAAGCCCAGCTTCCTCAGGCGGGTAATATAGTCGGTGCCGGCGCGGGA
>JAZNUQ010000025.1:0-8198 GCA_045592365.1 Candidatus Limivicinus sp.
GTATATCCGCGAATATAAGGGCTGGGGCTGGGTGGAATACAACGGTTACAAAGGCTATATTATGGATAAATATCTGAGCTTCACACCGCCTGAAGGATGAGGAAATGCTGAAGGTAACTTCCTTGTCCGGAGAAACACAAAAAAGGGAGAGACTGGCGAGAGGATTCGTAAGGAACAAACTATCCAACAACCAAAAAAGGAGCATTCGGCGTTCGGATGCTCCTTTGCTTATGCAGATGTACAAGCGCAATGCACTGGAATGGTGCGTATAATTGCGCCCTCCTAAGAGGGAGAAAATCTGCTTTGGTTTGCTCAACAAATTGGAATTTACCGTTATAACTCAATATTGATTTCGTACTTATCGTTAATGAGTATGTAGTTCACATTATACTTTTTTGCAGATTCTAACATCTGTGTATTTTCTGACAATACATTCTCCATGGTGCACCATTCATCATCCAAACGATTTTCAATGACATTTGCATATTTCTTTATGTCTGCAAAATGATTTCTTATATAGTTCTCACTCAGTACCAAACAATAGTATTTAATCTGTTCAAGATATTGCTGCTCAAAGGCCTTCTGCCAATCGAATGGAATATAGCCACCTTCGACAATTAAGTTCTGCTTATTCTCAATAGCCGTTTTTATCATTTCCCGAACAATCGGCCACAAGTATTCGGTTAATTCTTTATCATCCATGGGGGTAAGTTCTGTATTACCGCTACGAATTAAACCCATTTTCAGATGGTCTAAAGTCGGATCGTAGCCATGTCGTTCTGTGAGCCAAGGAGTTGTGTGTGAATGTTGTCTTCCTAAGACCGCTTGGCCTCCGACTTCCTCACTCATTACAAGGCAGTAATATTTGATGTTTTCAAGATTTTTCGACTCAAAGTCCTTCTGCCAATCGAATGGAATATAGCAACCTTCGACAATTAGGTTCTGATTATTCTCAATAGCAGTTTTTATCATTTCCCGAACAATCGGCCACAAGTATTCGCTTAATTCATTATCATCCATAGGGGTAAGTTCTGTGTTACCGCTACGAATTAAACCCATTTTCAGATGGTCTATTGACAGGTATGGATATTTATATTTTTCGAGCAATTTTTGGGCAAGTGCAGTTTTGCCTGTATGCGATGCTCCTGTAATTAAAATAATCATTATCTCACCTATAAATTCTTATTTTTCGAACTGATTGTATCACGGAGATAAGCAATTTTCAATGTCAGCATAATTTTTACATTGCGGTGGGAGCAAGCCCCCGCCCTACAATACGCATGGCAAGCAGAGCGTCCGGCAGTCCACCGGATGCAATTTTTTGGGAAGTTGTCCAGGCACACAACAGAAAACCGGAAGGCCATTTGACCTTCCGGTAATGCACCTCACACATTTCTCCGTTAAGAACACGAAGCAAAAGGAACAGGATTTTTTATTATGTGGACTGGCGCTCCAATATACAGGGAGAGGTGCAGTAGGACTGTATCTGAAGATTTGGCTTGCGTATCTTTTGAAGCACAAAGCTCGCCGCGTTCATGCCCATGTCGTGCATATCCACCTCCACGGCGGTTATGCCGGGCTCGGTAAGCATTGAGAAGGGATAATTATCAAAGGTCAACAGCGCAATATCCTCCGGCACCTTGAGCCCAACGCGGCGGATATGCTGAAGACAATGCAGGGCAAGATGATTATTGCTGCAAACAAGCACCTCAGGGATTGGCTCCCGGGAAAAAAGGTTTTTCAGCACATCCTCGTCCAGCGCGTAGGGTGAGCGATTGCATATAAGCTCTATTTGCAGCTCCTCCTCGGCCATCACCTCATTTATGCCCGTCAGCCTGCTTTGTGAAAGCGGGTCATCCTTTTGACCGATGATAAGCGTCATCCTCCGGTACCCCTTGTCCAGCAGATAATTTGCCGCAAGGCGTCCTGCCTGCTCATGGTTTACATCTATCCAGCAGATATTGCAGCGAAAGCCCGGCTTGCCTATGACCAGATAGGGATAATCCGTCCTCGAAAGCACCGCCGCAAGCTCCTCACTGAGAATATGGGCATGGATTATAAGCGCGTCGGCCTGACGCTGCCGTATAATGTCGCGGATAACGAGGGGCGCTTCCTGCTTTGTCAGGGGCTTGAGGGTCAGGGAGTATTCCCTGTCCTCAAGGCAGGTGGCAATGCCGGAGATTATCTCAAACATGTGCGGGTTTTCAAAGGCGATGTTCCTGTAAAAATCCGTTATGAAAAGCACCGTGCCGCTTGCCTGTCTTGCAAAATTCTTTGCCCTTGCATTGGGGCGGTAGCCCAGCCTGTCCGCCGTCTCCCGGATAAGGGCCTTGGTGTGCTCGGGTATGGTATAGCTGTCGTTCAATGCCTTTGATACCGTGGAGATTGACACGCCCGCTGCATTGGCAACATCATAGATATTCGCCGCCATTTATATCTTCCTCCCGCACTTCGTATTCCCATGCTCCGATTATGCCACAGCTATTACCTTTTTTCAAAAGTATTCTGCCGCACTCAGGTGCTTTCAGGGGAGTATCTCCCAAATTCATGCTCACGGTGATTTTCATATTTCCGTAGCTTCGGCTGAAGACATAATGCCTGCCCCGGGCAATAAGCGTTTTGAAATCTCCCCGGCGCAGAGCGATTTTTTCCTTTCTCAGGCTTATAAAGCGCCGGTAAATTTCCTCCAGAGGATGCTCTGCTTCCCAGTCCATCGCCCGGCGGTACTCGCTTTCCTCAAGGCCGCAAAGACCCTTTTCATCGCCGTAGAAAACACAGGGCATGCCGGGAAAGCTCATTTGAAGCAGCAGCGACAGCTCCATTTTGTCAACATCACCGCCGCAAAGCGTCAGATAACGGCAGACATCGTGACTGTCCAGCAGATTGAGCTGCGCGTACAGGGCGGCCTCCCGATAGCGAAGCAGGAGAGACGAAACATTTGCATCAAACACCTGCGTATCCACAGCGTTTTCGACAAAGAGCCTTCTGCAATAGCGGCGGAAATCGTAATTCATTGCGCTGTCCAGCATGTCGCCTTCAAGGTAGTGGGCGGCATTCTCCCAAACCTCGCCCACAATTATTGCCTCGGGCTTTGCCGCCTTTACCGCAGTCCGGAAGGCACGCAAAAAACCGTCGTCAAGCTCGTTTGCCACATCCAGCCGCCAGCCGTCAATATTGAATTTCCTTATCCAGTATGTACCCACATCGCAGAAATACCGGCGGAGAAAGGGATTTGCGGTATTTGTCTTTGGCATGGAGGCAACATAGGAAAAGCAGGTATATTCCGGGCAGCCGCCCTCGTCCGGCAGAGCGGGCTTTTCGGGCAGGCTGTAAAAGCACTGATAGTAGGGTGAGCTTTTCCCCCTTTGCAGCACATCACGGAACATGAAGTGGCTGCTGCTTACATGGTTGAATACACCGTCCAGAATTACCCGTATCCCCAGAGCATGGGCCTTTTCCACCAGTGCGTGAAGCTCCGCCTTTGTTCCCATGGAGGGGTCAAGCTCGTAATAGTCAAGGGTATCGTATCTGTGATATGAGCAGGCCTTGAAAATGGGATTTAGATAGATGCAGTTAAAGCCCATGGAGGCAATATAGTCCAGATTTTCCGCTATTCCCCGCAGATTACCGCCCAGAGCTCCGCTTGAGCTGTCACGAACAGCGGATATTTTCCGCCTGCCGCTTGCAAAGCTGTCGGGAAATATGTTGTATACTATCGCATCCTTCGTCCAGTCGGGAATATCAAGCCTGTCCGCCCGGTGGTTGAAGGGAAGCTGGAAATAATCCGAGCGGCACGGGGTGCCGGCCATTTCATAGCAGTCACCGTAATAATACAGAATTTCAGCCCCGTCATGCAGCTCAAAATAATAGGCAATACGCTCAAAGGGCGTTGTCAGCCTCAGCTCGTACCAGTCAAAGTACATGTCACGGCGAATTCGCACCATGGGCACGGAGTAAAACTCAAGCTCGGGGCTCATTACGGCCCTGTCCGCATAGTGGAATATGCAGCTCTGCGCCTCTCCCCTGCCGGTTCTCAAACGGAAAACATAGTGACTGTCGTCTGCGGCAAAGGCGTATTCGCTTAAGGGTCTGTGATATATTGTTGAGGGGTTCATAGCCTATCCTTTCACAGAGCCGCCGACCACGCCTGCAACATAGAATTTCTGCATGCGGATAAACAGCAGCACTACCGGTATCGCCACTATCACAGCGCCTGCGCAGAAAACCGTGTAGTATTCGTAAATATTGGTTTTGTCCACCATGGTATACAGGCCCTTTGCCACGGTGAAATTGCTGTAATTATCCTTCATTATCACTGACACAAAGATAAAGTCAACGATGGGGTTTATAAAGGCGTTAATGGCTGTTGTTGCAACCACCGGCTTCGAGTTTGGAAGTATTATCTTCCAGAAAATGGTGCTGTTGGAGGCGCCGTCCAGTATTGCAGCCTCGTCAAGGGATTTAGGTATGGTATCAAAATAGCCCTTGGCGATATAGTAGTTCAGCGCAGCGCCCCCGGAGTACACCAGAACCAGCGCCACAAGGCTCTGGTCAAGCCCCACCGCCTTCATGAAATGATAAATTGCAATGATGCTCATAAAGCCCGGGAACATCCCCAGCACAAGGGAGGCATTCATCAGAAATCTGCGCCCCCTGAAGCGAAGCCTTGAGTAAACATAGGCTACCATCAGCGTTAGAACCGTGGTTATAACACAGCTGCATGCGGCAACAAGCATGGTATTTAAAAACCAGCGGGGAAAATCAAACAGTCTCCTGTCGGTAAACAGGCGCACATAGTTATTGAAGGTAAAGGCCTTGGGCCACAGATAGGAGGTATATGCCCCCTGCTCCGCTCTGAGGGAGGATACTATAAGCCAGAAAACCGGCACAAGCCACAAAATTGCAAGAAGCGCTATCGTTATATTCAGCAGCGCCGCGGAAATGCGCTTACGACTGCGTGCATTTTTCATTGGAACTGATCCTCCTTTCTCACGGCTCCCGTGTTATTGTATACAAGCAATGAGCAGCTTCCCACCAGCATGAATATGAAAATTCCTATGGTGGAGGCAAGGGAATAGTCATTGCGGTTGACCGTCAGCTTATACAGCCATGTTACAAGCAGATCCGTTTTGCCCGCCTGATAGTAGTCAAGCGAGAAGGGACCGCCCCCGGTCAAAATATAGATAACATTGAAGTTATTGAAGTTGGTTACGAAGGTAGTTATGGTAGCAGGCGCGGTTACAAACACCATGTAGGGCAGTGTGATGGAAATAAAGCGTCTTACAGGGCCTGCGCCGTCAATTTCCGCGCTTTCGTAAAGCTCGGAGGGTATATTCATAAGCACCCCCGAAAAGGTCATCATGGTATAGGGTATGCCTATCCACATATTCACCACGACCACCACTATCCGGGCAAGGGTCGGGTCTAAAAGGAAGGGCAAGGGACTGCTTATAAGCCCCAGCTTCATAAGCAGAACATTGACCGCTCCCGCCGGCTCCAGCGCCCTTGAAATAAGAAGCAGGCTTACAAACTGAGGTATTGCAATTGCAATAATAAAGCAGGTGCGCCAGAGCTGCTTGAGTTTCACCCACTTGCTGTTAATCGCAACGGCAAGAAGCATACCAAGAAAGTAGTTTGTAAAGGTTGCAAGAACTGCCCATACCATCGTCCAGCCAAGCAGCCCGAAGAAGGTATTGGTCTTTGTCCTGTTGCCAAGAAATATGTCCGTTACATTGCTCATGCCCACCCATGTAAACAGATTTCCCGGCGGCTGGTGGTCGGCGTCAAAGTTTGTAAAGGCTATGAGTATCATAAATATGATAGGCAGCAGCGTAAAGAGCACCAGCGTCAGCATAGGAACGGAAAGCAGGGATATATGAAAGCGCTCATGGCCAAGGCTTCTGATGTCACTTATAAAGCTGTCAGGCCGTCTGCCTTGTCGGGTACACTCCTGGGCGTTCCATGCGTCCCGTATGTTTGCGTACCAAATGTAAATAAACAACGCAAGCACAGCCAGCGACAGCACGCTGTAAAGCAGTATAAGCATGGAATTGTCGCCGGGTACGCGCTGGTAGATCTGAAGCTCCTCACTCCATACCTTTCGCTGTGTCTCCGTGCCAAGGCTTGAAAACTTTGACAGATATTGCAGAGCAAAGCCCCTGAAAAACGCAAAAAAGCTGAGCTGGCTCAGCAAATACAGTACTCCTCGGGCATACTGCCCGTAGCGAAGGCAGCCTGCGCCCATAACAAAGAAGGACAGGCGCGTCCAAACGCTGCCCTCCAGTGCGGAAGCTATGAAAATGTTCTTTCTTCTGTAATTCATATACATGCTCCAAAAACAGCAGGAAAAGGGGCATAAGCCCCTTTTCCCAATTTAGAAGGAATGTCAGCCTGCCAGTGCCTGCTCCACAAGCTGGTCAAGCATAGTCTGAAGGTCTGCGGTGGAATGGGCTTCCAGCTCAAGGCCAAAGGCCTCGGCGGGCGTCCAGAAGCCGCCAAGCACCATCTGAGATACCGCAAACTCGCTCTGTGCGCTGAGAGCCTGCAGAGCAAGGTTTGCAGCGATGGTCTCGTCCGCAAGGGCGTTGATATTGGACGGGCCGTAGTTGAGCTGCTTGTAGCGCTCTATCTGAGCCTTTTCATTGGTAAGGTACTCTGCCAGCTCCATAGCGTCAACGGGATATGCGGTGAGAGAGTTTACACCGTAAATCTTGCAGCCAAGGAAGGAACCCATCTGTACCTGCTCACCGGCGCAGGTAAAGGTGGGCAGCTTGCAGCAGCCGTAGTTTTCACCCAGCTTTTCCTGAATTGCGGTTGCCATCCAGGTACCTGATACGCCGCAGGCAATTGCGTCGCCTATGCCGCCTGCAAGCACGGAATCGTCACCGGTGACAAAAGCGCTGTTATTGCAGAAGGCACGGATAGCCTCCGCAGCGGCAAGGCCGTTTGCGTTATTGAAGTCAATTATCTGCTTTCCGTCCTCAATGGTCAGGGTGCAGCCGTTGCCAAGGAAGAAGGATGCAAGATACCAGCCGTTTGAAACATCCATGTGTACCTGCTTGCCTGCGGCGCTTGCAGCGGCAAGGATACCGTCCAGAGTTTCAAGGTCAGCTTCGGTAAACACGGACTTGTCGTAATAGAGGAAGTAGCCGTTATCCGAGGTCATGGGGTAGCCGTAAAGGGTGCCCTCGTAGCTGGCTGCGTTTATTGAGCCGGGGGTGTTTGCCGCAATAATAGCGTCGGTGTTGCGGGTCACCTCGTAAAGAGCGTCAGCCTTTACAAGGTCAACAAGCTGGTCGTCGGCATAAAGGAAAACATCGGCTGCGGCCGCAGGGTCCTCAAGGTAACGGGTCTTGCCGTCAACCGCGCCCACAGCGCCGTATTCAAAGCTGTACTCCTTCTCGGGATGCTCTGCGGCAAATGCCTCACAAAGCTGCTCGATAAGAGGAAGCTCGCCCTGATCCGCCCATACCTTAAGGACGACCTTTTCCGGCGCTGCCGGCTGCTGGGGCGCTGCGTTTTCCCCGGGGGCAGCAGGTGCGGCGGGAGTGCCTGAGCAGGCAGCCAGAACACTCAGAGCCAGCAATACCGCCATTACAAGTGCAAGTATCTTTTTCATAATATTCCGCTCCTTTTTCGTTTTTTCATGTGGGATTTCTCCCTTTGCTGAATTAATCATAAATATTTCGGCAAAAACGGTCAACGAAAATATAGGAAAGCGTTTTCACGCATCGGCGCTTATTTCCCGGCGCTAAAGTTATTATATAAAAAATACCCTGCTCCGTAAAAGGAACAGGATATTTCATTATGCCTCATATATTTGCTGTGAGCCGCTGATAGCCTTCGCAAGATACTTGTTGCTCCATTCTATCGCGCCCTTTGCATCACGGTTAAGCAGCAGTCTGTAAAGCTCCTCCACATTGCTGTGCAGCGCCGCCACACCGTATTTGCGGCAAAAACGCACCCAAAGCGCGATACAGGGTACCTTAAAGGAGGTATAAATAAGCGGCAGAATATGGTTGCCGCCGATAAGGGTCATGCCGTGGTGAAAGGCAAAGGCAATTTCCGCAGCCTGAGCGGGTGTGGGATGCTGGGACAGCTTATGAACAAACACGCCCAGCCTCTCAAGCTCCGCATCGGATGCGTTTTCTATCGCCCTGTGCAGCGTCATCTGCTCAAGCCCCCAGCGAACCTCAAGC
>JAZNUQ010000026.1:0-24727 GCA_045592365.1 Candidatus Limivicinus sp.
CTCCGGTTTTGAGCTGTGCATTCTTTGTTGTAAGGGGATACGGATTGCCGTGCCATTGACAGCAGAAATCCTGTCATTGCGAGGAGCGAAGCGACGCGGCAATCCGCTTCTTTTCATATCGTTTTACCTGCCCAGCACCCACAGGTGGGTCACGCCGAAGGCTTCGCGGATGTAGCAGTTGAGCATATAGATGGGGTAGCCCATGGTGCCGGCAACGCCTGCCGCCTCGGCGCCCAGCAGCCTTGCCATGCATTTTGCCCGGTACAGATGATAGGAGCTGGACACAATGGCAATGTTCCCGTCGGGCTCGTCGCCCCGCTGCCTTATAATGTCAAAGGAAAACTGCAGGTTCTCCATGGTGGAGGTGGCCTTGGGCTCCATTATGAGCCTGTCCGGGGACACGCCGTTTGCAAGGAGCCAGTCATACATGCACTGAGCCTCGGTCATGTTTTCACCCTTGCCCTGACCGCCGGTGAGAATGGCGGTGCTTTCGGGGTAGGCGTACATATAGCTCAGAGCGCCCTCAAGCCTGTGCTGCAGGGCAAGGGATGGCACATCGCCGTGTACCGCGGCGCCAAGAACTATGAGGTAGTCCCGCTTTGCATCCTTGTCTGTCCGGGAGTTTGCGATGATGGGAAGCTCCACGGCGCAGAAGTATATAAGACCTGCGCACACAAGAGACAGCGCCGCCCGCCACAGGTTTTGCGGCAGAAAGCGGTGCAGCACCACAAGCACGGCTGCAAACACCAGAGTATAGCCTATGTAGGTGTAGCCCCGCATGGCGAAGAAGAAAAAGCTCGCCAGTATGAGCAGTATGCCTGAGCTCAAGGCCCAGGGGGGAAGGTTTTTTATCATTGGTTCAGCTCCTCCCATCTTTCGTAAAGAGCCAAAAGCTCCTCGTTTATGGCTTCCTTCTGCCGGTCAATTTCCATCAGCTTCTGATAGTCGCTGGCAAATTCCTGCGCCTCAGCCTCAAGGGCGGAGAGCCTTGCCTCGGTGCGCTCTATCTCCCGCTCCAGCTTTGCTATGGCCTTGTCATTGTTCTGTGTTCTGGGCTTGGGCTTCTTTTCCTTTTCCCGGTTCTTTTCCGCCTGAGTGTACACCTGCTGCCTCTGCTGCCACTGGCGGTATTCCTCATAGCCGCCGCGAAAATCCGTTATTCTGCCTTGGTCAAGCGCCCAGATGCGCGTTGCAAACTTCTCTATAAAATAGCGGTCATGGGAGACAAAGAGCAGGGTCTGCTCGTAGTCGGACAGGGCGTCCTCTATCCATTCGCGGCTGGCAATATCCAGATGGTTTGTAGGCTCGACAAGGATAAGGAAGTTTATCTCCCCGCCCATCAGCATGCAGAGCCTCAACCGGCTTTTTTCACCGCCGGAGAGAGCGCCCACCGGGGTAAAAACATCCTCGCCCCTGAAGCCGAAAGCGGCAAGTCGGTCGCGGGCCTCCTGGGGCTGGCAGCGGCAGTCGTAAAGCATGGTGTCGTAGGCGCTGCGGCTGTCCACGCTGAAGCTGACTATCTGGGGCAGATAGGCTTTCCTCACGGAGGGACCAAGGTACAGAAAGCCGCTGTCGGGTCTTTCCTCGCCCATGATGAGCTTTACAAGGGTGGACTTGCCGGTGCCGTTGTCGCCTATAAGGGCGATGCGCTCGCCGCCGGTAACCGTGGCGCTCAGGTCGGAAAAGAGCTTCTTCTCCCCAAAGGCCTTGGAAAGCTCGTCCATAACCAGCACCTCGTCGCCGGAAAACTCACGCTGCTTGAATTTTACGCTGAGCTTTTTCTGCTCGGTGGGCTTTTCGCTCTGCTGCAAACGCTCAATGCGCTTTTCCATGGAGAAGGCGCGCTTATGGAGCTTGTCCATGCCCATGAAGGCCCAAAGATGCATCTGCTCGGCGGCGCGGGTGAGCTGCTCTATCTTGGCCTGATCCCGCTCGTATTTTTTCAGCTTTTCCTCAAAGCGGCGCTGCCGCTCCTGAACATAAAAGCTGTAATTGCCGCTGTAAAACTCAGCCTGCCCCTCGTTTATCTCTATGCAGCGCTGTACCGTTCTGTCCAGAAAATAGCGGTCATGGCTTATTATGAGAACCGTGCCCTTGAAGTGCAGCAGGTATTCCTCCAGCCATTCCGTGGCGTGCAGGTCAAGGTGGTTTGTAGGCTCGTCCAGCAGAAGTATATCGGTGTCCTCAAGTATGAGGCGGGCAAGGTTCACCCTTGTTTTCTCCCCGCCGGAGAGACTGTCAAAGCTCTGGCTGCGCATGGCCGGGGGAATGTCAAGGCCGTTTGCGACACGGCTTCGGTCACTGTCCATCTCGTAGCCGCCCAGACGGCGAAAATCCTCCTGCAGGCGGTCGTATTCCGCCAGCAGCGCCGGGGAATGGTCACTTTCAAGGCGCCGGGCCAGAGCCTCCAGCTTGTCGCTTATGGCGTAAAGCCTGCTGTGGGCGGATTTGAGCACATCCTCCGTTGTCCAGTCCTTGGGATAGACCGGTATCTGGGAGATAAGCCCCATGCGCTTGGAGGGAGCTATCATTACTTCCCCCTCGTCCCGGTCAAGCTCACCGGTGAGTATGCGGAAAAGGGTGGTTTTTCCGCAACCGTTGTGGCCCAGAATGCCCACACGCTCCCCGCTGTTTACGCTGAAGCTGAGCCCGTCAAGTATGTTTTTTCCAAGCTCAAAGGATTTTACCAGTGAGCTTACGGATATATCTATCATCTGTTTTTCTCCATCAGGGAACTTGATTTACTGCGTACTGAAGTATCTCGTTTGCGGCCTTGCCCGCCACGCTCAGACCGCCGCCGCCCTCCTCGACGAAGACCACGAAGGCGTAGGGATGAGCCTCATCGTCCATGAAGCCGGTGAACCATGCGTGGGAACTGCCGTTTCCAAGCTCTGCGGTGCCGGTTTTGGCGCAGATGCTGAGGCCGGGGAAGTTTTCCTCCACATTGTAGTGAGCCACCGCATTATAGTCCATCATCCGAGCCAGCCTGTCGGCGGTATCGGCGGCTATGAGCCTTGTGCTGCCGGGGCTTTCGTTTCGGATAAGATGGGGAGTGACCAGCACACCGCCGTTTGCGGCGGCTGCCACCATGCGAAGCAGGCTGAATGGGCAGACAAGGTCGGTGGACTGGCCTATGCCCGACCAGGCAAGCTCCGGGTCGCCCACAAAGTCAAGGGGATAGCTGCCGGAGGCGGTTTTGATGCCGTCTATCTCATGGCTTGAGAGAAAGCCGTATTTTTTAACATACTCTATCATGGTGTCCTGCCCCAGCATCACGGCAATGCGGGCAAAGGCGCAGTTGCAGGAATTAGCCAGAGCCTGCTCAAAGGTCTGGGTATAGTGAAAGCCGGAGCAGTTGATGTCTACCCCTGCGATGGTGTAAACACCCTCGCAGTAAAATTCCTTTTCGTATATATCGGGTATCTGCTCTATGGCAGCCGCGGTGGTTATGAGCTTGAAGACTGAGCCGGGGATGAAGGCTGCGGAGATGCAGCGGTTAATATAGGCGCCCTCGCCGGGGCTCAGCTCAGCCTGACCGGGGTCTATGGCAGGGAGAGACACCATGCAGAGTATCTCCCCGGTTTTATAGTTCATCACCATGGCGGCGCCCTTGCTCTCCTCGCCCAGCGCGGTATATGCTGCGCGGCAGAGCCCCGCGTCTATCGTAAGGCTCATTTCAATATCCTCGGCTCTTGTGGTGCCGGTGAGAAGACTGAAGCCGTGAGCCTCGTCAATAAGCCCGGTCAGCACACCCGTCCCGGTTCTTCCCCAGTAATCGCCGGTTACATGGTAGCAGGCCTTGCGGGTGAGGGGATCTGCGGAGTATTCCGTGCCCAAGGGGGAGAGTGTGACCAGCATTTCACCGCTGCGGTCATATATGTGCCCCTCGGAGCCGGAATTTGCCGCCGCGAAATAAAGCGCCCAGCGCTGCCCGTCATCAACATAGCGCAGCACATAGACCACCAGCCCGCAGATAACCAGACATGCCAGCAGAAGCACCGAGACGGCGCGGTTTCGTATTTTTTTCAATCCGCCTCGTCCTCCTCCAGAATGTACCAGTTATTCTCGTCATTTATATAATCGTATCCGCGGTAGGCAGAAAGCTCCCCGTCCTCGGTAAAGGCGTCAAATTCTTCCTCCTCATCATCCTCCGGCTCTGCTATCTCCTTCACGGGCTTTACGGCAAAGCTGGCGTCCCGCCGCGTGTCCGCTCCCTTTATATAGGCCATCAGTATCCAGCAGGAAATAAGGGAGCTGCCGCCCCGGGACACAAAGGGGAAGGTGACGCCGGTAAAGGGCAGAATATCAAGGGAGCCGAAAACATTCAGCGCAAGCTGCACCATCATCATGCTGACCGTGGCACAGGCGGCTATGGAGTAATAGGCCGAGCGGCCGCTTTTTGCGCTTCGCACCGCGAAAAAGGCCAGCGCCAACACCGCCAGCACCATGCACAGGGCAATTACCAGCCCCAGCTCCTCGCAGATAAGGGCAAAAACCATGTCCGTATTGGCGGCAAAAATATCCTTCAGCCAGCCGCTGCCGGCACCCTTTCCGAACAGGCCTCCCGCTGCGGCGGCTGACATGGCCCTTGTCTGCTGATAGCCCTTATCGTAAACATCCTCCCACACATGCCCCCACACGGCAAAGCGCTGGGCAATATAGGGCTTGACGCTGACTGCAAGAAAGCCTGCAAGTCCCGCCCCGGTGACTGCCAGAAATACCGTGGCGATAGAGCCGGAGCGCATGAAGGATATAACAAGGAAGCTGACAAAGAAAATCAGAGCCGTGCCGAAGTCGCCGATGAGAGCCAGCGCCATCACGCATACGGCGGAAAAGCCGATGAAGCCGTACAGGTTCTTCCTGCGGTAGAGGCTGTCCAGCGTGGCGGCGCCCACATAGATATACGCAGCCTTCACAAGCTCCGAGGGCTGGAAGGAAAAGCCGCCTATTTCAAGCCAGTTTCTCGCGCCGAAGACAGCATCACTGGTGAGAACATTCACAGCCAGAAGCGCCAGCGCCGCCACGGCTATGGGTATGCGCATGAAGGCGGTACGCCTGAGATTTCTCAGCCACCAGCCGTTAAAGAGAAACAGCAGCACGCTTACTGCCAGCAGCAGAGCCTGCTTGTACATATCCTCCGGGGTGGAGCTTGCCGCCACGGACATACCCAGAGTGCTCAGGTAGAAGGCCAGCGTCTCCACCTCAAAGCCGCTGCGCTTCATAAGACGCATGACATAGTAGCAAAGCCACTGGAGGGCAGCCACCGTGGCAAAGCCTGCCGCAATGGGAAGAAGCTCCCCGGCTGCGGCGGAGGTGGCGTGCTCTATAAGCAAAAAGAGCTGAAATAGGCTGAGATATACAAGGGTCAGTCCCGGGGAGATGCTCCCGCCTGCGGCGGTGCGGCTGCTCTCCAGCTCACGGTGCTTTTCGTTTGTGATGTCGTAAAACTCAAGGATGTTGCCGCCAAGGTTCAGCACATCCCCGGAGCTGAGCAGCAGCCCCTTTTCTGTGACGCGCTGGGCGTCCACCCAGACTCCGCCCTTGGAGAATATATCGTAGATATGCCACTGACCCTTGTCGCTGCGCTTGATGACGGCGTGTACCCGGCTTATGCCCTCCTGCGGCACTCGCACATCTGAGGAGGGCCCCCGGCCTATGATGTTTTCCCAATGGAGCACGGGTATCATCTTTTCACCCAGCTTGATGTAGGCCCAAACCTCCGGCTCGTATCTTTCGCTGAGCATGGAGCGCAGGCAGCGTATAAGTATCGCCGCGGAAAGGACGATGAGCATGAATTTGCAGACGCTCAGTATATAGAATATGAACAGCTCCATGCAGCATCCTCCCTTCAAAATAAAACTTAACAATATATTATAACACAGTACAGCGATTGTTGACAACAGCCCCAAAAACTAAATACCCTTAAGGATATAATAATAAAAGCCCGGCGCTTAAGCGCCGAGCCTTTGCTTCGTTATATGGAATGTCAGGCGGTGTAGCCTATCTGCTCTGCAAGCTCCCTGGTGATGATAACGGTTGCGTCGTGGTGCAGCTTCATAAAGGTTGCGGGGCAGGCGCAGCTTATCTCGTCGCTCATAAGGAGCCTTGTGGCGGCCTCCTGCTTGTTGCCGCTGATTATCAGCAGCAGGCGCTGAGCCTGCATGATGCCGCCCATGCCCATGGTGATGGCGTAGCGGGGAACATCGTCGCGGCTGGCGAAAAAGCGGGCGTTGGCGTCAATGGTGCTCTCGTCCAGAACCTCTTTGTGCGCCGAATACCACAGAGTCTCGTTGGGCTCGTTAAAGCCCAGATGCCCGTCGGGGCCTACGCCCAGAACCTGAACGGCCACCTTGCTGCTTGCAAGGACATCGTTGAATTCCTTAATATTGGCCTCAATATCGCCGGTGCCCTTTACCACAAAGGTATTGGCCTTGTCGATGTTGATGTGGTCAAAGAGATTGCTGTTCATGAAATATCTGTAACTCTGATCGTGCTCGCCCTCAAGACCCACATATTCGTCAAGGTTAACGGTATGAACCTTTGAAAAGTCCAGACCCTCCTCGCGGCAGCGGCGGGCAAGCTCCTTATACATGCCGACAGGGCTGGAACCGGTGGCAAGACCCAGGCAGCATTCAGGCTCCTTGCGGACTATTTCCTCTATTATGTCGGCGGCAAATGCACTCTGCTGCGCATAGTTTTCTGCAATAATTACTTTCATGGGAAAACCTCCTTAAAGTATGTAAGAACAGTATATACTCTGATTTGACAGCCGTCAATAAGTTTGATTATTCACATATTCCCCTGTAAGCCTGCCCACTTTGCCGGAGAGAAGCAGCAGAGCAATCAGATTTGGCACCGACATAAGCACATTCAGTAAGTCCGAAAGGCTCCACACAAGCTCTGCGCTTACAAGAGCGCCGGGGATTGCCGCGGCGGAAAAAATCAGTCTGTAAAGAGCGCCGCTGCCTTTGCCAAAGAGGTATTCCCAGCAGCGCAGCCCGTAAAGCGACCAGCCCAAAACCGACGAAAAGGCCAGAAGAACCATGGTAAGCGCCACAAACACAAGGGAAAAGCCCCTGCCGTAGACCGTGGCAAAGGCCGCGCACAAAAGCTCCGCCCCGGCGCTGCTGCCGTAGGGAACGGAGGCGCCGCTGCACAGAATGACCAGCGCCGTCAGGGTACACAGCAGCGTCGTGTCCGCAAATACCTCAAATACTCCCCAGAAGCCCTCCTCCACGGGGCTGCTGCCCCGGGAAAAGCTGTGGGCGATTGCGGAGGTGCCAAGCCCCGCCTCGTTTGAAAAGGCGCTTCGCCTGAGCCCCCAGCCGATTGCGGAGGCGCTTGCGATACCGGCACTGCCGCCGAGGGCTGCCCGGGGAGTGAAGGCCTCGCTGATTATGTAAACCAAAATTCCCGGCAGCCTTTGTCCGTGGCAGCAGAGCACCCCAAGGCTCAGCAGAATGAAGCCCAGACTCATTACCGGAACCAGCAGAGAGGCGGCCCTGCCTATGCCCCTTGCCCCGCCGGAGAGAATGATAAAGCACAAAGCTCCAAGGCAAATGCCCAGAATAAGACGCAGCTGCTTCTCCTCAAGTCCGGCAAGGGGGAGATATTCCGCAGCGCCTACAAGGCTTGCCGCAGCGCTGTTTATCTGCGTCATATTGCCCATGCCGAAGCCTGCAAGGGCTGCAAAAAAGGCATAGGCCGCCGCAAGGGGAGGGCCAAGCCTGCCGAAGGCGGCGCGTATATAGGCCATAGGTCCGCCGCCGCTTTCGGGCCGGGTGTTTTTAAAATATGTGGAGAGGCATATCTCGGAAAACTTTACTATCATGCCGAGAAAGGATGCCGCCCACATCCAGAACACAGCTCCCGCGCCTCCAAGGCACAGCGCCTGAGCGGTGCCCACAATGTTGCCGGTGCCAACTGTGGAGGCAAGGGCGGTGGAGGCCGCCTGAAAGGAGCTTATGCCCTCTCCGCCGCCTTCTTTTTTTAAAAAGGCTCTTCCGATGCTGCCTCTCATACACAGGGAAAAGTGCCGAAGCTGCAGCGCACCGCAGCGCAGCGTCAGCAAAAGACCGCAGCAAAGCAGCCCCGGCAGGAAGAAGCCCGACCACAGGGCGCTGTTTACATTTGAAACAAGACTTTTAAACATAAAATTTATTAAGAAGATAAAAACGGACTTTATTTTGCGGGCAGGTTATGTTAACATAATGCGCAGGACGGTGGGGCTTTGGAACAAAGCGCGGAGCCGCCGCGTCTTACAGGCTGAAGAAAGGACGATGCCTTATGAAAAGATTTATATGCTTTATACTCTGCTTTATGATATTAACATCTCTTGCAGCCTCCGCCTTTGCCGAGAGGGTTGACAGCCGTGTGGTTCTGGGGGCGGATCTCAGCCCGGAGCAGATAAGCTCCGTTTACAATATGTTCAGCATAAACCGGGGCGACTGCACGGAGCTTACCATCACAAACGCCGAGGAGCGGGAATATCTTGAGGGCTATGTGGACAGCGCCCTTATAGGCACCCGCTCGGTTTCCTGCGTGTATGTGGAGCTTTTAAGCGCAGGGGAGGGCATGAGCATCACCACCTCAAACATTAACTGGTGCAGCCCCGAAATGTATATAAGCGCCCTTGCCACCGCCGGTATAAGCGACGCCAGAATTGAAGTGGCAGCCCCAGCTGAGGTCAGCGGTACAGCGGCGCTTACAGGTATTTACAAGGCCTATGAGGACATGACCGGGCAGAAGCTGGACGATATTGCAAAGCTGGTGAGCACTCAGGAGCTTACAATCACCGGTGAGCTTGCCGCCCAGATAGGCAGCATTGATTCCACCTCCATTGTCAATGAGCTTAAGCTGATACTGGACGAAACGGCAAAAATGAGCGACAACGAGATACGAAGCCGGATAATCCAGATCGCCTCTCAGTACAATGTCAGCCTTACAGAAGGTCAGATACAGCAGCTTATCGACCTTTGCCGCTCCCTTGAGCAGCTTGACGGAGCAGCGCTGAAGGCCAGAATTGAGGAGGTACAGCAGACCCTTGGCAAGCTCTCTCAGGCAAAGACAAAGGTGCTGGGCTTTGTGGACAGCGTGAAAAAGGTAGTCAGCTCAATAGCGGACTTCATTGAGAAGCTGAAGGGCATCTTCGGCAAATAAAAAAGAAAGAACGGAAAACCGTTCTTTCTTTTTTTGTTGGGGACATAATTTGGTTTACATAAAACGGAGAATGAGAAAGAGAAAAGGGGTATAGAGAATTTGGTAAGTTTACATAATTATTTATCCATGCCGCAGGGGAAACTCTGGCGGGCTGCTTGCTGCTCGGTGGTGACGCTGTTATAGAAGCGGTAGCCGCCGGAGAAGTTATAGCACTCATAGCCAAGCTGCTCTATCATGCGGCAGGCGATATAGCTGCGAAGACCGCTCTGGCACATTACATATACCCGCTTGCCGGCGGGGATTTCGCCTATGCGGTCACGGATCCTGTCAAGGGGGATGTTAACGAAGCCCTCGGCAAAGCCTCTTGCATATTCGCCGGGGGTACGGCTGTCCAGCAGGAAGGCATTTTCGTCCTGTCTCAGGGCGGGTATCTCGTCCCAATGGAACTGCTTTACCCTGCCGTGCACAATATTGTCCGCCATGAAGCCTGCAAGGTTCACGGGGTCCTTTGCGGAGGAATAGGGGGGAGCATAGGCAAGCTCCAGCTCCTGAAGCTCCGTCACCTTGAGACGGGCACGGATGGCGGTGGCGATAACATCGATACGCTTGTCAACGCCTTCACCGCCCACGATCTGAGCGCCCAGTATCCTCAGGCTTTCCTTCTCGTAAAGGAGCTTTATGGTCATTATCCTGCCGCCGGGGTAATAGCCGGCGTGTGAGGCGGGGGAGAGCACCAGCTTTTCATAGCAGATGCCGGCCTTTGCTGCGGCAGCCTCGGTAATCCCGGTGGTGGCAACGGTCATGTCAAAGAGCTTTATTACGGAGGAGCCCTGAGTACCCTTGTAGCTGCTGTCAATGCCGCATATATTGTCTGCCGCGATGCGTCCCTGCTTGTTTGCCGGGCCCGCAAGGGAGATAAGCGCCTTGCTGCCGGTGATGAAGTGCTTTACCTCAACGGCGTCGCCCACGGCGTAAATGTCCCTGACGGAAGTTTCCATGCGCTCGTTTACAACGATGCTGCCCTTTATGCCAAGCTCCAGACCTGCTGCCTTGGCAAGTGCGCTGTCGGGGCTTACGCCTACGGCCATAAGCACCATGTCGGCCTTTATGGGCTCTTCGTCCTTAAGAAGCACGCTTATACCCTCGCCGCCGTCTTCAAAGCCGGTGACGCTGCTGCCCAGCCGGAGGCTTATGCCCTCGGAGCGTAGCTTTGCGTGGACAAAGGAGGCCATGTCCCCGTCCAGAGTGTTCATAAGATGCTTCGGGCGCTGGACTATTGTTACCTCAAGCCCCAGATGGCGCAGGTTTTCCGCCATCTCAAGGCCGATATAGCCGCCGCCTGCAATGACGGCGCTTTTGGGACGGCTGCTTTGGATAAAATCGTGGATGCGCATGGTGTCCTCCACGGTGCGCAGGGTGAAGATGCGCCGGCTTTCAATGCCGGGTAGCTCCGGCATGGCGGGCTTTGCGCCGGGAGAGAGTATGAGCTTGTCGTAGCTGTCGGTAAAGCTCTCGCCGGTGCCGAGGTTCTTAACGCTCAGGGTCTTGCTCTCCGGGTCAATCGAAGTGACCTCGTGTAGCACATTCACAGCCACATTGAAGCGGCGGTTAAAGCTGCGGGGGGTCTGAAGGGTCAGATCCTCCGCATCGGTAATGCTGCCGCCGATATAATAGGGCAGGCCGCAGTTTGCATAGGAGATATAGCCGCTGCGCTCATAAATAACGATCTCTGCCTGCTCATCCAGTCTGCGAAGCCTTGCCGCAGCGCTTGCGCCGCCTGCGACGCCGCCAACTATAACTATTTTCATCCTGTTTGCCGCCTTTCGGTTTTTTGTTTTATACGCCTATCTTGAGATTGGGTGCAGCCTTGGCTATTGCTGCAAGAGCATCACGCATCAGCTGCTCGTTTTCGGAGAGAATATCACCGTATTCCTTGCCGCCCACAACAAAGAGAAGGTGGTAATAAGCAAAGGTGGTGCTGCCGCAGCAGAGCTTGCCGTTGACCTCCTGAATGCGCAGGAAGGCACGCTCCATAATATCGTAGGGGATAAATCTTGTTTTGAGGCCGTCTCTGTAATAAACTCCCAGAGCGCCTATTTTGACTCGCTCAAACTTCTGTGCCGCTTCATAGTCGGCGGCTACCTCCGGGCTGTCCACAGTGCCTGTGAGACCGGCGAATTTCTTTTCTGCCATAGCTGTTCCTCCTTGATATGTAAAAAAATTTATTGGCTTAAAACCGTTACCTGTCTGCCCCTGCGCTCTATAAGCCCCTCGTCGCTCATGGCACGAAGCTCACGCATCATGCTGCTTCTGTCCACACACAGGTAGCCTGCAAGCTGGGAGAGAGACAGCTCTATTTCAAAGCTGGGGCTGCCGCTTTTGCTGCTGAGATACTCAAAATACTTTTCCAGCTTCCGGCGTATGGATTTTTTGCTTATCATATTTATCCGCAGGGCAAGGGATTGGGCCTTTCTGGCGCTTATTTCAAAAAGATTGGATGTAAGCTGTGTGTGGTGCTGACATGCATTCCGGCAGCGGCCGTATATGCAGGAGCAGCGTATGAACATCACGCGGCAGCTGCTGTCGGCTTCCACGGCGTAGCCCAGAGAACCAAAGGGCATGGCCATTATTTCACCGAATACATCGTTGGCGGTGTAGTTTTCCAGCAGGGTGTATTCGCCGTCACTGTCCATGCAGTAAAGATGTGCCTTCCCCTCAAGCAGCACGCAGAGGTATTCAAGCTCCGTGGAATAGACCAGCACCGTCTCACCCTTTTTGAAGCTGCGTACTTCGGGCTTGAAGCATTCAAGCATAGCGCCTATGCTGTCATGACTTATGCCGCTGAAGATTTCTGCTCTTTCCATATTGACCCTTCTTTGTTTAAAGTATATAATTATTTATAACATAATACTGTTGCAATAGCAACAGCTGCACGACTGTGTCGATGACATAATCGGAAAAAAGCATAAAAAAACATGGGAGGAACAATATATGCACTGCACAAGAAAGGTTCTTGATGATCTTATATGGGTGGGTGCCGATGACAGACGCCTTGCCTTTTTCGAGGGTGTATACGGGGTACCCGATGGCGTTTCCTATAACTCTTACCTGCTGCTGGATGAGAAAACCGTGCTTTTTGACACGGTGGACAAGGCCGTTTATCAGACCTTCTTTGAAAATCTGGCCTACGCTCTTGACGGCAGGAAGCTGGACTATCTGGTTATACACCATATGGAGCCTGACCACGCCGCCACCGTGGAGCTGCTGCTGACACGCTACCCCGAAACCGTGGTGGTATGCAACAGCAAGATACAGACCATGCTGGGGCAGTTCTTTGATATTGACTTCACCGGCAGAATTCAGCTTGTTAAAGAGGGCGACACCCTCAGCACCGGCAGGCACAAGCTCAGCTTCGTCATGGCTCCCATGGTTCACTGGCCTGAGGTAATGATGAGCTACGAAAGCACCGAGGGCATACTCTTCTCCGCCGACGCCTTCGGCACCTTCGGCGCGCTTAACGGCAGACTTTTTGCCGATGAATACGACTTTATGGCCGAGAGCCTTGACGAGGCGCGCAGATATTATACCAACATTGTGGGCAAATACGGCCCTCAGGTTCAGTCCGCCCTGAAAAAAGCGGCAGGACTTGAGCTTAAGTATGTCTGCCCGCTGCACGGCCCCGTGTGGCGTACCGGCTTTGAAAAATTCCTTGAAAAGTATCTGCTCTGGAGCAGCTACGCCCCCGAGGAAAAGAGCGTTATGCTGGCCTACGCCTCCATTTACGGCCACACCGAGAATGCCGCCAATATTCTGGCTGCCAAGCTCTGGGAGCGGGGAGTGAGAGTGCGCATGTACGATACCTCCGTTACTCCCGCAAGCTATATCGTCTCGGACGCTTTCCGCTGCAGCCATCTGGTGCTGGCCTCCAGCAGCTACAACGCAGGCATCTTTGTCACCATGGAAAATCTGGTGCATGACATAGTCAATCACAATCTTCAGGGCAGAAAGATAGCCGTAATCGAAAACGGCAGCTGGGCGGTCACCAGCGGCAAGCTCATCCGCGAGCTTCTTTCAAAGCTGAAAAATACCCAGTTCATGGGTGAAAACATCACCGTCCGCTCTGCACTTAAGGAGGACCAGCTTGCCCTGCTGGATGCTCTGGCAGACGAAATCGCAGCCGACATCAAGGGCTGAGCATAAAGCATGCAGCGTGATACGGCGCCTCCATCCCGGAGGCGCCGTAGAGCTTTTTTTAGGGAAGTCCACATATACATTGAATTGCAGCCCAATGCCCAAGGTGAAAATTTTGGCATTCGGCATAAAAACGGCGGAGATTTAGCCGAACGACGAATAAATGGAAATAAATGTAAATTATTAATTCATTGACAAGCGTTTATCAGGATTGTTAAGAACTTGTCGAGAAAAAAGATGTTTTTTTCATCGTAATTATAGACAATTTGCAAGTTTGTGTGATATTATTCGATGTAGTGATTTTGAAAAAACGGAGAATATTATTCGAGGTGAAGCATATGTCCCATACTTTCAAAGGCGGCGTGCATCCCAACTATATGAAAGCACCGGAAGTCCCGGTGTCGGTTGTAACCCCGCCCGCTCAGGTCGTCATACCTATGGCGCAGCATATCGGCGCTCCCGGCAAGCCTCTGGTCAGCGTCGGTGACTATGTGCTCATGGGTCAGAAGATCGGCGATAATCCGGCACCGGTATCCGCTCCGGTACACGCATCCGTATCCGGCAAGGTAGTTGCCGTTGAGCCCAGACCCCATCCCCTTGGGGACATGATAATGTCCGTGGTAATTGAAAACGACTATCAGGACACCCCCTGCAATGACCTTGCCCCTCTCACCGATGAGGAGCTTAAGAACCCGGACGCCATCCTTGCGCGTATCAGGGAGGCCGGCGTTGTGGGTATGGGCGGCGCAATGTTCCCCACCGCCTTCAAGATCCGCGGCGGCATAGGTAAGGTGGATAAGCTGATTATCAACGGCGCAGAGTGCGAGCCCTATCTCAACGGCGACCATCTGACCATGCTCAACTTCCCCGTGGAGCTTATGAAGGGCATTGAGCTTGTGCGTATCGCCAGCGGGCTGGACAAGGTCTACTACGGTATTGAGAAGAACAAGCAGGACGCTATCGACCTGCTCAACTCCCTTAATCCCGAACAGTACGGCATCGAGATCGTACCCGAGGAGGTCAAGTACCCCCAGGGCGGCGAAAAGATGCAGGTAAAGGCCGTCACCGGCCGTGAGGTCAAGCCCGGCGGGCTTCCCTCCGGTGTGGGCTGCAATGTTGTCAGCACCAGAACCTGCTACGCGGTGTATCAGGCCTGCTATGAGGGCAAGCCCGTCATCGAGCGTATCGTCACCGTAGGCGGCAGCGCCCTTGAGGGCCCCAAGAACGCCCTTACCCGTGTGGGTACTCCCTTCGGCTATCTGGCCGAGCAGTGCGGCGGCTTCGTGAAGACCCCCAGGAAGATCGTTATGGGCGGCCCCATGATGGGCATTTGCGCCACCAGCTTTGAGGCTCCCACCATAAAGGGCACCGCAGGCGTTCTCTACTTTACCGAGGAAGAGGACAAGGATGTTGAAAATCCCACCTGTATCCGCTGCGGCAAGTGCATTACCGTATGCCCCATGAATCTGGAGCCGGTGTTCATGTACATGTATTACAGCAAGGGCGACTATGAGAATATGGAGAAATACCATATCACAGACTGCTTTGAGTGCGGCAGCTGTTCCTATAACTGCCCTGCCAGAATGCCCCTGACTCACGCCTTCAAGACGGCAAAGCTCATGTTCCAGAGCAAGGCCGCCGCTGAGAAAGCAAAGGCAGAGGCGGCAAAGGAGGCAAGCAAATGAAAGAAAACAAAGACAGAATAGTTCTTGATGTGGCCTATCAGCCTCAGGTCAGGACAAATACCGATACAAGAAGGCTTATGCTGGATGTGATCATAGCTCTGCTGCCGGCAGCGGCAGTGGGCGTATGGCGCTTCGGTCTCAATGCCCTGCTTGTTATGGCTACCTCCGTGGCAGCCGCCGTGTTCTTTGAGTGGGCTTACAGAAAGCTCATGAAGAAGGACAACCGCATAGGCGACCTTTCCGCCGCGGTTACCGGCCTTCTGATGGCACTGGTGGTGCCGCCCAACGCCTCCTGGTGGATGCTCGTAATAGGAAACTTCTTTGCCATTGTGGTTGTTAAGCAGCTTTACGGCGGCATCGGCAAGAACTTCCTTAACCCCGCTCTGGCCGGCCGTGCCTTCCTCATGGCCTCCTACGCCATTGTGATGGGCAGCGTGATCGTTGACGGCGTCAGCACCGCCACCCCCCTCAGCTACCTGTATGCAGGCGAGGCTCTGCCTGCCGGAATGGATCTTAAGAGCATGTTTATAGGCACCATTCCCGGCTGCATCGGTGAGGTCAGCTCCCTTGCGCTTCTGGTGGGCTTCGCGTGGCTTCTCATACGCAAGGTCATTTCCTGGCGCATCCCCGTGGCATACATAGGCACCGTGGCAGTCCTCTGCCTTGTTTTCGGTCATGCAGGCTACGGCAATGTGGACTGGATGCTTTACAACATCCTCTCCGGCGGCCTTATGCTTGGCGCCATCTTCATGGCGACCGACTATACCACCAGCCCCGTTACCCTTAACGGCCAGCTTCTGTACGGCTTCGGCTGCGGTGCGCTCACCGTGCTTATCCGCTACTTCGGCGGCTATCCCGAGGGCGTCACCTACGCCATCCTTATAATGAACCTCTGCACCTGGGCCATTGACAAGGGCTTCCGCCGCCACCAGTTCGGCGTCAGCAAGGAAGACATACTGGCCGAGAAGGCAGCCAAAAAGGCGGCAAAGGAGGCGGCAAAATGAAAAAGATACTTAAGCTCACTTTCATTCTCTTCCTTGTATGCGCCATCGTAGCAGGCGTCCTTGGCGTTATAAACGAGCTCACCTTTGAAAGAATAGCCGAGCAGGAGCGTATAAAGACCGAAAAGGCCTTTGCCGCGGTTCTCCCCGCAGACGGCTACACCGAGCTTGATTATGACAATGCCGAGCATCCCATAGTGGAAAGCATGTTCGCCGCCAATGACGGCAGCGGTCATGTGGTGCAGGTGAAATTCTCCGGCGCTCAGGGCAGCATCACCATGGTGGTGGGCGTTAACGCCGAATACAAGTGCACCGGCATTTCCATCATCAGCCATGCCGAGACCTCCGGCCTTGGCGCAAACGCCGCAAGCTCCGCGCAGGTGGGCGTTGACTTCAGAAATCAGTACATAGGCCTGGGTGAGGACATGGCCATTACCAAGGCAGGCGGCAGCGTTGAGATAATCGCAGGCGCCACCATCACCTCAAGAGCCGTTACCGAGGCTGCGGCTGAGGCAATCTCCGCCGTCAAATCTCTGGGTTAAGGAGGATAGGCTATGAACATCAAAAAACAGTTTAAAGAAGGCCTGATCACCAATAACCCGGTTCTGGTGCAGCTTATAGGCATGTGTGCCACCATGGCCATTACCACCACTCTCTTCAACGGTGTGGGCATGGGTCTTTCGGTGCTTATAATTCTCACCTGCTGCAATGT
Organism: Candidatus Limivicinus sp.; assembly: GCA_045592365.1. Classification (GTDB taxonomy): domain Bacteria; phylum Bacillota; class Clostridia; order Oscillospirales; family Oscillospiraceae; genus Limivicinus. The sequence goes on from JAZNUQ010000026.1 coordinate 16,749, forward strand.
GGTGGTCTCCGCAATAAGAAAGATAATCCCCGGCGAAATAAGACTTGCAATATTCGTTGTTGTTATTGCAGGCTTTGTTACCATAGTTGACCTGCTGCTTCAGGCCTTTATTCCCGCCCTCAGCGAGGCGCTGGGCGTGTTTATCCCCCTCATCGTCGTTAACTGCATCATCATCGGCCGCGCAGAGGCCTTCTGCCAGAAGAACACCATCGGCGCATCCTTCTTCGACGGTATCTTCCAGGGTCTGGGCTACACTCTGGTTCTGGTCGCTATGTGCGTTATCCGTGAATTTCTGGGCAGCGGACGCTTCGGCGGCGGTCTTATAGACATCAGCAACGGCCTTCGCTTCACCCTTGACGGTACCGGCGCCGGTATCCAGCTTTTCCCGGACAGCTTCGGCGCTGCCATACTCAATCTGCCCTTCGGCGGCTTCCTTACTCTGGGCCTTCTGATTGCGGCAATGCAGTATGCACTGAAGAAGGGAAGTAAAAAGGATGAAGCCAAGAAGGCAGAAAAGGAGGTAAGTGAATAATGCTCAGTAATATCATTACTATCTCCCTTGGTGCCATACTTATAAACAACTTCATTTTTGCTCAGTTTCTGGGTATATGCCCCTTCCTTGGCTGCTCCAACAAGGTGGACACTGCCACCGGCATGGGTCTTGCGGTTGTGTTCGTTATGGGGCTGGCCTCTGCAATATGCTGGGTCATAGACCAGTACATACTCGTTCCTCTGGGGCTTTCGTTCCTGCAGACGCTGGCCTTTATTCTGGTAATCGCCTCTCTGGTGCAGTTCGTGGAAATGTTCCTTAAAAAGGCAATTCCCTCCCTGTACTCCGCTCTGGGTATTTATCTGCCCCTTATAACCACCAACTGCGCGGTGCTGGGTGTTGTTCTTCTGAATGTCCAGAATAACTACAACTTCATCGAGTCCGTGGTTTACGGTACCACCGGCGGTCTGGGCTTCATGCTGGCCATAGTCCTTTTTGCAAGTGTCCGCGAGAAGGTGGACTTTGCCGACTATCCCGAGTGCTTCGAGGGCTTCCCCATCTGCCTTGTTTCCGCTGCGCTGCTGGCTCTGGCCTTTATGGGCTTCAGCGGCATGCAGCTGCCCATTTAAGGAGGTAAGAGTATGAAAACTATTCTTCTTTCCGTTATAGTTCTGGGTGCTCTGGGTGCGCTTTTCGGCGCAATACTGGCCTTTGCCTCCAAGATATTCCATGTTGAGGTTGACCCCAAGCAGCAGGCGATAAGAGACTGCCTTGCCGGCGCAAACTGCGGCGGCTGCGGCTATCCCGGCTGTGACGGCTACGCCGCTGCCGTGGCAGCAGGCGAGGCTCCCACCAACCGCTGCGTGGCAGGCGGTGCGGAGTGTGCTGCCGCCGTTGCCGAGATCATGGGCGTCAGTGCCGGTGCTGCGGAGAAAATGGTGGCCTTCGTGCCCTGCTCCGGAACCGAGGGCCATGTGGAGATGCGCTTCAACTACAACGGCCCCATCGACTGCCGCGCCGCAATGCTGTTTGGCGGCAAGAGCAACAAGACCTGTACCTTCGCCTGCATAGGCCTGGGCAACTGCGTAAAGGTCTGCCAGTTCGACGCAATGCACATTGTTAACGGCGTTGCCAAGGTTGACAGAAGCAAGTGCGTGGGCTGCGGAGCCTGTGTGGACGCCTGCCCCAAGAGCATAGTCAAGCTCATCCCCGAAAGCCAGAAGGTCATGCCCGCCTGCGGCAATAAGGACAAGGGCGCAAAGGTCATCAAAATGTGCGACTTCGGCTGCATTGGCTGCATGAAGTGCCAGCGTGAATGCCCTGCCGACGCCATTGTTATAAAGGACTTCCTTGCCGAGATCGACATGAGCAAGTGCGTGCAGTGCGGTCACTGCGTAGACACCTGCCCGCGTAAGATACTCACCTGGTTTGGCGACTGATATTAGAATACCAAAAAAGCTCTTCCCCTCGGGGAGAGCTTTTTTGGTATTGACATATACCCCCCGGGGGTATATTATAGAGGCATAAGAGGTGATTTGAATGGATAATTGCTGCTGTAAAACCAAAAAACGCAGTGATGATGAATACAGGAAGCTGATGAACCGGCTAAGCCGCATTGAGGGGCAGATACGGGGCATAAAGGGGATGCTTGAAAAGGACGCCTACTGTGTTGATGTTATCTTGCAGGTATCCGCCGTAAACGCCGCGCTCAGCGCCTTCAGCCGTGAGCTTCTGGGTGAGCATATAAAAAGCTGCGTGGTAAACGATATACGCAGCGGCAAGGAGGAAACAGCGCAGGAGCTGGTGGATACCTTGCAGAAGATTTTGAAATAGGGAGGGAGAGAATGAAACAATTCGATGTGACGGGCATGAGCTGCGCAGCGTGCTCTGCCAGAGTGGAGAAGGCCGTCAGCGCCCTTTCCGGCGTGAGCTCCTGCTCGGTGAATCTGCTTACCAATTCCATGGCGGTGGAGGGCAGCGTCCCGGAGAGTGAGATCATTGCCGCGGTGGAAGCGGCAGGCTACGGAGCAAATCTCAGGGGGGCGGAAAAAACCCCGAAGCGTGACGATGCTCTTGCGGATAAGGAGACGCCGCAGCTTAAAAAGCGTCTTTTGGCATCGCTGGGCTTTCTGGCAGTGCTTATGTATATATCCATGGGGCATGTTATGTGGGGCTGGCCTCTGCCGGCTTTTCTGGCGGACTACCCTGTGTCTGTGGGAATTGCCCAGCTTGTGCTGACGGGCATAGTAATGGTTATTAACCAGAGGTTTTTTATAAGCGGCTTCAAGGCGCTGTGGCACAGAGCTCCCAATATGGACAGTCTGGTGGCTTTAGGCTCTGCCGCGGCCTTCGTTTACAGCCTGTGGGCGCTTTTTGCCATGGTGGCGGCTGGGGAGCATGCATCCCATTGGCTGCATGAGTTTTATTTTGAGTCTGCCGCCATGATACTGAGCCTTATCACCGTGGGCAAGATGCTTGAGGCAAGAGCCAAGGGCAAAACCACCGACGCTATCCGCGGGCTTATGAATATGGCGCCGAAAACTGCCACCCTTGTAAAGGACGGTCAGGAGCTTCAGGTGCCTGTGGAGCAGCTTAAAAAGGGCGACATTTTTGCCGTAAGGCCGGGGGAGAGCATCCCTGTTGACGGCGTGGTGACGGAGGGCGTCAGCGCCGTGGACGAATCGGCGCTTACCGGAGAGAGTATACCCGTTGATAAAAGCGTTGGTGACAGGGTATATGCAGCCACGGTAAATCAGGCGGGCTATGTCCGCTGTGAGGCAACCGGAGTGGGGGAGGACACGGCGCTTTCCCGTATAATCCGTATGGTCAGCGACGCCGCCGCCTCCAAAGCGCCTATTGCCAAGGTGGCGGACAAGGTCTCCGGTGTGTTTGTGCCGGTGGTTATGTCCATTGCGCTCATTACATGCATTGTGTGGCTGCTTCTTGGGCAGAGCGTGGGCTTTGCCCTGACAAGGGCTGTGTCGGTGCTGGTTATAAGCTGCCCCTGCGCGCTGGGGCTTGCGACCCCCGTTGCCATAATGGTGGGCAGCGGCAGAGGCGCAAAGCAGGGCATACTCTTCAAGACCGCCTCCGCCCTTGAGCACTGCGGCAAGGTGGATGTGGTGGTGCTTGACAAAACCGGCACCGTGACCGAGGGCAAGCCCCGGCTTACCGATGTGCTGCCGGCAGAGGGCGTCAGCGAAATAGAGCTTCTTATGCTCTGCGCCACGGCGGAATGCCGCAGCGAGCATCCACTGGCAAGGGAAATAATGCGCTATACCGCAGAGCGCAGCATAAGCCCCGTCCAGCCTGAGAGCTTCCGTGCTCTGCCCGGCAGCGGACTTGAGGCCGTGTCCGGCGGCAGGCTCATAAGGGCGGGCAGCCTTAAATATATCCAGTCGGTGACACAGCTTCCCGTTACCGCCGCAGCTCAGGCCATGAGCCTTGCCGGGGAGGGCAAAACGCCTCTGCTTTTTGCCGAGGAGGAGAAGTATATGGGCATGGTGGCAGTGGCGGACACCATAAAGCCCGACAGCCGGCAGGCTGTGGACGAGCTTCACGGCATGGGCATTGAGGTGATAATGCTCACCGGAGACAATGAACGCACCGCTGCCGTGGTGGGAAAGCAGGCCGGAGTTGACCGGGTGGTTGCCGGGGTAATGCCTGAGGGCAAGGAAAAGCTCATAAGGGAGCTTCGGGCAGGAGGCAGTGTCGCCATGGTGGGCGACGGCATTAACGACGCGCCCGCCCTTACAAGGGCAGACATCGGCATTGCCATTGGCGCCGGAGCGGATATTGCAATAGACGCTGCCGATGTGGTGCTTATGAACAGCAGCCTTCTTGATGTGCCGGCAGCCATAAGGCTCAGCAGAGCGGTGCTTAAGAACATACACGAAAACCTGTTCTGGGCCTTTTTCTACAACAGTGTCGGTATTCCCGTGGCGGCAGGTCTGTTTATCTCCGCCTTTGGCTGGCAGCTCAGCCCCATGCTGGGAGCGGCGGCAATGAGCCTTTCCAGCTTCTGCGTTGTAAGCAATGCCCTGAGGCTGAATTTCAAGGACATAAGAGACAGCAGCCACGACAGAAGGCATAAAAGAAAATCAATTGAAAAACAGGAGGAAAAAGCTATGGAAAGAACCATGAAAATCGAAGGACTTATGTGCCCCCACTGTGAGGCAAGAGTAAAGAAAACCCTTGAAGCTCTCGAGGGCGTTGAGGCAGCGGTGGTAAGTCATGTAAGCGGCACCGCCGTGGTCACCTGCAAGGGTGTAAGCGACGAGACGCTTAAGGCTGCCGTTGAAGCACAGGACTACAAGGTGCTGGGCATAGAGTGATAAAAAAATCAGACCGCTTCATGTGAAGCGGTCTGATTTTTTCTTATCCGTAAAACTTTTCCGCAAAGGCCACGGCTGTGGGGCTTGCGGCGATGCCGCCCCGTCCGGTTTCCCTCAGGGCAGAGGGCATTGAGTCGCCCACGGCGCGCATGGCGTCTATCACCTCGTCCGCCGGGATGCGGGAGCTTATGCCCGCAAGGGCCATTTCGGCGGCGGTGATGGCGTTTACCGCGCCTGCGGCGTTGCGCTTTACGCAGGGCACCTCAACAAGCCCCGCCACAGGGTCACACACGAGACCCATCATGTTTTTAAGAGCAATGGCCAGAGCGTCCGCCATCTGCTGTGCGCTGCCGCCGTGCAGATATACCAGTGCCGCGGCTGCCATTGCGGAGGCTGAGCCTATCTCGGCCTGACAGCCTGCCTCGGCTCCGGAAATGGAGGCTCGGCTTGCAATTACCGCGCCAAAGCCGGCGGTAATATACAGCGCCTTTACAAGCTCGGCATCCTCAACACCGAATTGCTTTGCGTAGGGCAGCAGCACCGCCGGGATAACGCCGCAGGAGCCTGCGGTGGGCGCTGCCACGATACGGTGCATGCAGGCGTTGCACTCACCCATGCGAAGGGCGGCGGATATGACCTCACCCATGAAAGCTCCGGTGACAGATTTGCCGGAGGCTGCATAGGAGCGCATAAGCTCACCGTCGCCGCCCGTGAGACCGCTGCGGGAGCGGAGAGTGCCGCAATAGGAGGCGTCCGCCTCGCGCATTGCCTGAAGCCGAAGCCCCATCTTCTCAAGGGAGCTTTCACAGCTTATGCCGCTTTCCCTTGCCGAAGCGCTCATAATATACTCCCAGAGAGGCAGGCCGCTTTCCTCAGTGTCGTGCAGAAGAGCCGAAACACTGTCAAATGCTGTCATATCTCCACCTCCTCAGGGGTTTATGCATACTGCCTTGAGTATGCCGGGGATGCTGCGTATATATTCCGCGGTGGTCTCGTAAATAGGCGCGTCGCACTCGATCACCATTATGGCCTCGCCGCCTCTTGAGCTGCGGTTGACCTGAAAGGTGGCGATATTCACGCCCCGCTCCGCAAGCACGCGGGAAACATCCGCAACGCTGCCGGGCTGGTCCTCGTTTTTTACGATAAGGGTGGGCTGCTCTGCGGAAAAGCAAAGCTCCATACCGGAAAGCTCCCGTATCTGAATGCGCCCGCCGCCCACGGAGGCTGCGGTAACATCAAGCTCTGCACCCTTTTTGCCGTGAAGCCGCAGGCGCACGCTGTTGGGATGGGCGCCGCGAAGCTCCTTATTCTCAAACACGAAGATAAGCCCCCGCTCCTGGGCGTGGCTGAAGCTGTCCGGTATGCGTGTGTCGTCCGGCTCCATGCCCAAAAGCCCTGCAATAAGTGCTCTGTCGGTGCTGTGGCCTCTGCCGGTGTCGGCAAAGGAGCCGTGAAGACTGAGCCTTGCAAATACAGGCTCCTCGCCCAGGAGCTTCCGGGCAACAAGACCGATGCGCACGGCGCCTGCCGTGTGAGAGCTGGAGGGGCCTACCATTATGGGGCCTATAAGGTCAAAAATATCCATATATTTCTCCTCTTTACAGGATGTGGACATTATAACCCAAGAGCCCTCCTTTTACAAGAGACTACTGGAGCTGGCGTATCATCTCCCGGCGAAGACGCTCGATTATACGCTTTTCAAGGCGGCTTATGTAGCTTTGGGATATGCCCATAATGTCCGCCACCTCCTTCTGGGTGTATTCCTTGCCGGAGGGCAGGCCGAAGCGCAGCATTATGATGCTCCTTTCCCTGTCGCAGAGAGTGTCAAGGGCAGCCATGAGCATCTGCCGGTCTGCGTCATCCTCCATGGGGCGGGACACCTCATCCTCGTCGGTACCCAGTATGTCGGACAGAAGCAGCTCGTTTCCGTCCCAGTCGGTGTTGAGCGGCTCGTCAAAGCTGACCTCTGTTCGCTGGCTGTTTATTTTGCGCAGGTACATCAGGATCTCGTTTTCTATGCAGCGGGAGGCATAGGTGGCCAGCTTTATGTTCTTGCCGGCCTTGAAGGTGTTCACCGCCTTTATAAGACCTATGGTGCCTATGGAGATAAGGTCCTCAATGTTTATACCGGTATTTTCAAAGCGCTTGGAGATGTACACCACAAGACGGAGATTTCGCTCTATCAGCAGGCTTCTTGCGCTTTCATCCCCGCTTTCCAGCGCGCTTATGGCCTGCTCCTCCTGCTCTCTTTCCAACGGCGGCGGCAGAGTGTCGCTGCCGCCTATGTAAAAAACCGGCGGCGGCTCCAGACCCAAGATGGAGAGTATCCTTTCACGGAAAAACAAAATCTGAGGCTTACACAGCATGCAATGCTCCTTTCCTATATTACTGCATCAAAGCCGTCTCCGGAGAGCCGGGGACTGACTGCAACAAGAATGTTCTTTTCCTCCCTGCCGTCGGCAAGCAGTCTGTCAGGCTCAAAGGCGGGCAGCATACCGCTGCCGCCCAGAGCGGAGTAGGGAATCAACCGCAGCTTTCCGGCGAGAAGGGGCTCGTTTGCGCTTTTCTGCAGGATGCTCACCGCATCCTGTGCGCTTAAAAGCGGGCTGTCCCTGCCGAATACCGGGGTGAGGGCTGCGGAGGCCACAACCATTACCCGCTTGCCGCTTATGGGGTCTGACAGGGCGTTGCCTGTGTCGCAAAGGGCGGTAAAGGCAGCGCTTTTTCCTCTGTGCTCAAGCTGTACCGACACGGTGCAGCGCCGGGGCAGACTGCCCCGGCGGGAGAAAAACAGGGAGGCTGCACCGTAACACAGGGCAAAGGACAAAAGCGTTGCCCGCAGCGACACAGGCACGAATATGCCTGCCGGGGAGGGCAGTCCCGCCGCCATGGAGATACCCCAGACCGCCCCTGCAAAGCCCGCCGACACAGCTAAAAATACCAGCGTGCAGCGTATGGGGCGGCGCTCCGCACCGTAGGCAACGAGCCCCATCATAAGCGCTCCCGCCAGCTTTCCCGGCGCCGTCATAAGAAAGCCCAGACCCGGCAGAAATACGCACACAGAGTAGGCGGCGCCGGTAAGCGCCGCCGCAAAAAAGCGAATTCTTCTCAGGTAAAGCCCCCAGGCTCTGGCGCCTACCAGAAGTCGGAGCGTA
>JAZNUQ010000027.1:0-42530 GCA_045592365.1 Candidatus Limivicinus sp.
GTAGCCTGACGGGAGTCGAACCCGTATCGGTTTTATTCGGGCAGATTTCCGCCCATACTTTGTTATTGCCCTTGCCAATACGGCAAGTATTGCCTGCGGTCAATGCCTCGTCTGAACGAAAATCTGCTCCGAAAAAACTGCCCTGCACATTTCAGCGAGAAATGTTTGGATGATTTTGGGTGCGGAGGACGCAGGCTTACTGGCGTAAGTCAAGGACGACAAGCCCAAAAGCGCCGAACAGAGCCGCTGAAATGCGACACGGTTCAACTTCCGTCAGGCTAAGGCAGCTCAACAAGCCAGCGGCCAAGTATGTATTTTGCCGTCTCCTCGTTGATGGTAACAAGGCGCTCCCAGCAGCCCTGACCAAGAAATACGGCTCTTGCATAGGGCTCGTCTTCGGGGCTGAGCTCCCGCCATACGACATTGCTTTTATCAATAATCAGCATCGGCTCTCCGGGGGCGCATCTTATAAGCGCCTGCCCTTTGGCGTCATATTCATAGCGAATTTCCTCTGTCATAAACACGCCCCCTGCGAATTCATCATTATAGATTATATCACAGCTATTCAAAAAAACAAATCCTCCAGTATAAATCCCCACCTTTGACAGATACTAACATCACGCTTTGATGCAAGGAGAGATTTATATATGAAAGCAACAGGTATAGTCCGCCGTATTGACGACCTTGGCCGTGTGGTCATCCCCAAGGAGATCCGCCGCACCATGCGCATCCGCGAGGGTGACCCGCTGGAGATATTCACCGACAAGGACGGAGAGCTTATTTTCAAAAAGTATTCTCCCATCGGGGAGCTCAGCGACTTTGCAGCTCAGATTTGCGACAGTCTCAGAAAAACCACCGACGGCATTGCCGCAATCTGCGACAGGGACAGCCTTATCGCCATTTCCGGCGGCGCCCGCAAAGAGCTTCAGGACAAGCACATAAGCCGCCAGCTCAGTGAGATAATGGACAACCGCAGCACCTACCGCCACAGCGGAGAGTGCATGCCGGTGTGCGAGGGAGACGAAAAATACTGCCTGTCCGTGGCCGCTCCCATTATAAGCGAGGGGGATGTGCTGGGCTGTGTTCTGTTTATTGCCCAGCAGGGCAGCCCCGCCCCCGGCGAGGTGGAATATAAGCTGGCTCAGACCGTAGCCGCCTTTCTCGGCAAGCAGATGGAGAGCTGAAGCAGCCTGCCTTTCCTTTGTGAAGGGCAGGTTTTTATATACAAGCGCAGGGGCTTGTGATAAAATAAATGCAGTGTATAAACAGAAAGGTCGTGTTGTTATGGCAGGCGGTTTCGGCAGAGGCATGGGTCCCCGCGGCTTTCTCACCGAGGAAGAAAAAAAGAACATGCCCAAGGTCACAAAGGAGCTTCTTCTGCGCATCCTCTCCTATCTCAAGCCCTATTGGTTCCAGTTCATGCTGGTTTTCATAGCCATTATACTGTCGGCAAGCATAGGTCTGCTGCCTTCGGTCATCACCGGACGGATAGTTGACCAGGCTCTTGTGGGGCAGGACATGGCGCTGCTGGTGAAGCTGCTGCTGATGGCATTTTTCACCATGCTTGCCTCTCAGGTCATAGGCGTGCTTGAAAGCTACATAAACGCATGGATCTCCCAGCGCATTATCTTTGACATGAAAAACGAGATGTACGACCATCTCCAGCACATGCCCCACTCCTTCTTCACCTCCGAAAAGCAGGGCGACATCATCACCCGCATGAACACGGACATATCCGGTGTAAGCTCGGTTATCTCCGGCACTCTTTCAAGCATCGTCAGCAACATCGCCACGGTCATAACCACCCTTGTGGCGCTCTTTACCATGAGCTGGCAGCTTGCGCTGGTGGGTATAGTGGTGATACCGCTGCTGATTTTGCCCACACGGAATGTGGGTCGCACCCGCTGGCAGCTTCTCACCGAAAGTCAGGCCAAAAGCGACGAGATGAACCAGCTTATAAACGAGACACTCTCCGTCAGCGGCTCGCTGCTGGTGAAGCTCTTTACCCGTGAGGAGGACGAGTACAAGCGCTTTGTTCAGGTCAACGAGGATGTGACCCGGCTTGCTCTGAGGGAGCAGCGCAGCGGCAAGTGGTTTCGCGTGGTTATGGGCATGTTCACCCAGATAGGCCCTCTGCTCATATATTTTGCAGGCGGCTGGCTTATCATCAGCCATACCGACAGCAGCCTGACCGTGGGCGTCATCACCGCCACGGTGGCGCTTATAAACCGCCTCTACCGCCCGGTGGAATCCCTTCTGAACATTCAGGTGGACTTCACCCGCTCTCTTGCCCTTTTCACCCGCATTTTTGACTACTTCGACATGGAAAACCCCATCGTCTCCCCCAAAAAGGCAAGAAAGCCCGACCTTACCAACGCCACCATCGACTTTGAGCATGTGGCCTTCTCCTACTCTCCCGAAAAGCCCCTGCTCACCGACATTGACTTTACCGTGCCCGGCGGCAAAATGTATGCCATTGTGGGTCCCTCCGGCTCCGGCAAGTCCACGGTGGTGAACCTTATCCCCCGGCTTTACGATGTCTGCGGCGGCAAGGTCACCCTCAACGGCATAGATGTGCGCAAAATCAAGCTGAGCCATCTGCGAAACAGCATAGGCGTTGTCACTCAGGACAGCTATCTCTTTAACGGCACCATAAAAGAAAACCTCCTTTACGCAAAGCCCGACGCAAGCGATGAGGAGATAGAGGCAGCCTGCCGCGTTGCCAACATCCACGATTTCATCGTCAACCAGCCCAAGGGCTATGATACCGAGGTGGGTAACCGGGGCCTCAAGCTCTCCGGCGGCGAAAAGCAGCGCCTTTCCATAGCCCGGGTGGTGCTTAAGGACCCCAAGATACTCATTCTGGACGAGGCTACCTCCGCCCTTGACTCTATATCCGAAAGCTCTATCCAGAACGCCCTTGAGCACATGATGCAGGGGCGCACCAGCATAGTCATCGCCCACAGGCTCTCCACCATCCTCAAGGCGGACAGCATACTGGTGGTAAAGGACGGCGTTATAGCCGAGCAGGGCACCCACGAGGAGCTTCTGGAGGCCGGCGGCGTGTATCGCGGCCTTTACGAGACCCAGTTCAGAACCATTCTGGACATGGAAGCGGAAAAGGACGATGATTAAGAGAAAAAAGGCAAAATAATCCTTGACAATTGCAAATTTCGGGATATAATTATATGGCCTGTCAGAATGTACAGGCATCCTTGCTCCCGCCTGTGAGCGGGGGCCATTAGACCAAAAGGAGGTGCAACCATGGCAAAAGCAAGCGAAAAGTACGAGGTAATGTACATTATCAATCCCAACTTCACTGAGGAGCAGACCGCAGCTGTTGTTGAGAAGTTCAAGGCACTTGTGGAAGCAAATGGTACTCTTGAAGAGATGGAGGAGATGGGTAAGCGCAAGCTGGCTTACGAAATCAACTACATTTCCGAGGGCTACTATGTGCTGATGAAGTTCACCAGCGCTCCCGAGTTCCCCGCCGAGCTGGATCGTATTCTCGGTATCACCGATGGCATTCTGCGTCGCCTGATTACCCTGCGTGCAGAGTAAGGAGGACACTCAATGCTCAATCACATCACCATTATGGGCCGTCTGACCCGCGACGTGGAGCTGCGCAGCACCCAGTCCGGCGTTAGCGTAGCATCCTTCACCGTTGCAGTTGACCGTGATTTCGGCGCACGCGACGGCGGAGAAAGGCAGACCGATTTTATCGACTGCGTTGCATGGCGTCAGACCGGCGAATTCGTCTCCAAGTACTTCCGCAAGGGCAGTATGATTGTTGTATCCGGCAGGCTCCAGTCCCGCAAGTGGCAGGACCGTGACGGCAACAACCGTACCAGCTGGGAAGTCAATGCAGACAATGTTTACTTTGGCGAGAGCCGCCGTGACGGCGACTCCGGCCGCGACAGCTTCACCGGCAGCTCCAATTCCGGCAGCAGCTATGGCAACAGCTACGGCAGTGGCAGCAGCTACGGCAATAGCTACGGCAGCGCACCCGCTGCCTCCAACAGCTTTTCGGAAGTGGATGACGGCGACGGCGAGCTGCCGTTCTGATAAATTATAAGGAGGATACAGCTTTGGCTTTCGATAAGAACAACCCCAAGAATCGCAAGCGCAGAAAAGTTTGCCAGTTCTGTGTTGATAAGGCAACTGCCATCGATTACAAGGACACCGCAAAGCTCCGCCGCTACATGTCCGAGCGCAGCAAGATCCTGCCTCGTCGTACTACCGGCGTTTGCGCAATGCATCAGCGTGAGCTCACCGAGGCTATTAAGAGAGCCCGTCAGATCGCTCTCCTGCCCTACGTGACCGACTGATTAACCGCACTATGCAATCAACTCCCATGCCATACGGCATGGGAGTTTTCTTCTTTTCCCCCTCAAAAAAGGCTCCCCTTGTCCACATTACGGCAGCGCACGGCGCATAGATTGTATGGAAAAGGGGGGACTTTGAATGTGGGTTTTGATGAAGGTGCTGCTATTGAGCTTTGTGGCCGCGGTTATCGGCACGGGGCTGGGAGGGCTTGCCGCCACGCTTATCCGTAGGGATGACCTTAAGTCCGTGGCGCTTATGCTGTCCTTTGCAGGGGGGCTTATGCTCTCGGTGGTCTGCCTTGAGCTTTTGCCGGAGGCCATGGATGCCGTCCGGCACCGGGGCGGCGGTGGGCTTGCCCGGGTGCTGCTGGGTCTTGTCTGCGGCTACGGCGGAGTGGGGCTCATAAGCGGCGGCGTCTGCACCATTGACGGCGGGCGTCGCCGCCGTAATGCAATGCTGCTCAGCGCCCTTGTGCTCTGTGCCGCCATTGCGCTGCATAATTTCCCCGAGGGGATGGTCATTGGCTCTGCCGCGGTAATTGACGGAGAGGCTGTGCTTGGGCTGGGGCTTATTATGGCTGCCATCCTTGGTCTTCACAACATCCCGGAGGGCATGGCTCTTGGGCTGAGCCTCCGCTGCGCCGGGCTTAAAAGGGGCAAAACCCTTCTTTTGACCGCCGCGGCAGGGCTTCCCTCGGTTCTGGGGGCGCTTGCCGGCTGGTACATGGGCAGTCTGAGCCCTGAGCTTCTGGCACTTAGCCTGAGCTTTTCCTCCGGAGCAATGCTGTATGTGTGCTGGCAGAGCTGCTGCCGGAGGGCGGCAATGGGCATAGCCGGCTGCCTGCCGCCGCCGCATTCCTTGGGCTTTTGCTTGGGATAATAATTTGCCGCCTTCACATTTGACAAGGCGGCCTAAGGCGTATATACTTAGTCCAACGGGAGGCGAGCATATGGAATTTAAAGACTGTTTTCCCATCTGGGATAAGCTGAGCCCTGAGCATCAGCGCCTTATAAGCGAAAATCTCTCCCGGCGCAAGGCTGCCGCAGGCACCCTGATACACAGGGGCAGCGCCGACTGTCTGGGCTATATGGTGATAATATCCGGTCAGCTCAGAGGCTATATCCTCTCCGACGAGGGCAGGGAGCTGACGATTTACAGGCTTTTTGACCGGGATATATGCGTGCTTGCCGCCGCCTGCATGATGAACAGCATACAGTTTGAAATTTTTATCGAGGCGGAAAAGGATACCGAATTCTGGCTCATTCCGCCTGATATATTCAAGCAGCTTATGGAGAGCTCCGCTCCGGCGGCAAATTTCACCACTGAAATTATGTCCGCCCGCCTTTCCGAGACCATGTGGCTTATGGAACAGGTCATGTGGCGCAGCATGGACAAGCGCATAGCCGCCTTTTTGCTGGAGGAATGCGCCATTGAGGGCAGCTTACAGCTTAAGATAACCCATGAGGGCATTGCAAATCACCTTGGCACCCACCGCGAGGTGGTCACAAGGATGCTGCGCTTTTTCCAGAGCGAGGGTCTGGTGGAGCTGAGCCGCGGCGCCGTCACCGTAAAGGACGAAAAGCGTCTGAGGCAGCTTCAGGCATAATAAAGTACAAAACAAGGGTCTGTCCTGTGGACAGACCCTTGTTTTGTTCAATATTCAACGCCGCCGTGCCATGCGGAAATTCCGCCCAGATTGCGCACATTGCTGTATCCCATGTGCTGCAGCACCGCCTCGGCCTGACGGCTTCGTGCTCCGCTGAGGCAGTAGAGGAAAAGAGGATCTGCCTTGTCCGAAGCCAGCTCATCTATGCGGTTTATCTCCCGCAGAGGCAGATTTACGCTGCCGGGTATGTGGCCTTCCCGATATTCCTGAGCACTGCGAACGTCCAGCAGCAATGCTCCCGGGCTGGCCCTGAAATCCAACACGCCCTGATTTATGTCAGGGGCTTTGACAAAACCGAAAAGGCTCATATCGTCATCTCCTTACAGTAATCCTAAAATCTGGCTTTTGGGTCTTGCACCCACAGCCTGATTGACTATCTTGCCGTCCTTCACCACCACCAGCAGGGGAATGCTGGAAACCTGAAAGCGCTGGGAAAGCTCATCCTGCTCGTCAACATTTATCTTGCCCACCTTGATGTCGGGGCGTTCCTGTGCTATCTCCTCAAGAACGGGACCGATCATGCGGCAGGGGCCGCACCAGGGTGCCCAGAAGTCCAGCAGGACGGGAACATCGGAGTTCATTACCTCCTCGTTGAAATTATGCTTGCCTATATTGATAATTGACATTGTTTTATCCTCCCTGTTTTTGTTTTGTGGCTTTAGTATACCCGCAGAGCCCGCTTTCTTCCGTGATAAAATCACAATTTAAGTATTTCACTCAGTCCATGCAAAATCAAACGCCAACTCAAGTCTGTCCCCCTCTGTTCATGTTGACTTGACGCCCTAATCAGGTTAGAATATAGAAAAATATGTACTTTTTTGGTAAAAACTTACATATAGTGCCGAAACGAGGGACAAAGATGAAGTGGAAAAATTCGCTGAAGAGAATCCGGTACAGGTTTGACTGCATAATGTCCAGAGGACCCGCCGCAATGGCCTTGCTGCTCTTTGCCGCAACGCTGCTTGCAATTGCTGTTTTTGCACTTGCCGCATTTCTGGTTTCAGGTGAGGGCAGTATTGTGTATCAGCTTTGGATGAGCCTACTTCACACGATAGACCCGGGAACAATTGCCGGTGACACCACAGATAATATACCGTACCTGCTTTTAATGTTTGCCGCCACCCTGTTCGGCCTGTTTTTCACCAGCATACTGATAGCCGTTATTGCTGCCGGAGTTGAAAGCAAGCTCAGCGAGCTTCGCAAAGGAAGCTCTGTGGTGATGGAAAGCGGTCACACTGTCATTATCGGCTATGACAGCAATACATATGACCTTCTCAGTGAGCTTGTTGAGGCCAATTCCAACAAGAGCAAGGCATGTATAGTAGTGCTTGGCGCCCAGCCAAAGCTGGAAATGGAGGACGCGCTTTTCTCTCTTCTCCCCCGAACAGGCAAAACCCGCATCATTTGCCGCAGCGGGAGCCTTTACGAAGCATATTCTCTTGAGCGATGCTCCGTTGAAACGGCTCAATCTGTAATCGTAAACATCCACAACGATACCGAAACCGTAAAAGCTCTTCTCTCCCTGTCAAACTATCTTAGGGGCAGAGCGGTGACACAGCCGGAATTTCATATTGTTGCCTCCATTCTGGACAGGGGCTATATTGAAGCTGCGAGGATTGCCGGCGGAAGCTATGCGCGAATCATCCACGCCAAGGATGCCATTTCCCGCATCATTGCAAACACCTGCCGCCAGCATGGCCTGTCTCAGGTGCTGACGGAGCTGTTCAATTTCGGCGGCAATGAGTTTTATTTTGAAGCCATCCCTCAGATGACTGGCAAGAGCTTTGGCGAGGCTCTGCTGTGCTTTTCCAACGCTGTTCCCGCAGGCCTTTACTCCGGGGCTCAGGTTCTCCTGAATCCTCCCATGGAAAGAATAATCGAAAAGGATGATCTGCTTATTCTGATAGAAGAGGATGACGGAGCATACAGGCTGCACGAAGCTGCTTCCCTTGACTGTAGCCTTATAAGCAGCGGCAGCATCGCACTTCCTCCTGCCGGAGAGCAGCTTATAGTTCTCGGCAGCAATGACAAGCTGCCAACCATCCTGTCGGAATACAGTCTGTACACCTCCGCGGGGACAAGGGTAGTCATCACAGACGATGACCTTGACGAGGATATGCTCCCCGAATGCAGTAATTTGAGTATCTCCGTCTGCAAGCGTCCTGTTACTCAGCAGCTGCTGCGTGAGTATCTGGACGGTGGCGCCCACAACTTCCTGCTTCTCAATGATGACAGTCTTGAGCCCGAAGCCTCAGATTCACAGACGCTTCTGCGTCTTATACTGCTGCGTGATATTGCCGACAGGACGCAGCGTCATATTACCATCACAACCGAAATGCGAAGCTCGCAGAATCAGAAACTGGCTACTCAGGCAAGAGTGGACGATTTTGTTATCGGCTCCAACTTCAACAGCCTGCTTATGGCTCAAATATCCGAAAACGGCAGAATAATCCCTCTCATAGACGATATTTTAGACGAAAATGGCTCTGAATTCTATATGAGGCCCGCTTCGGACTATGTACGCGTCGGTGTGCCTGTGAATTCATATGTTCTGACCGAAAGCGCCGCGCGCAGGGGAGAGATTTTTGTGGGCTACCGCCTTCACAACGAAGCAACTCAAAATGTTGTTGTAAACCCCAAAAAGGACGAAAGCCTGATTTTCGGAGAGAAGGATTGCATAGTGGTAATAGCTCAGTAATAATCGCGGTGTCCTTATATGCTTTATAGGAAGTAATTGCAAATCACGGAGGGCATAAGCCCTCCGTGATTTTATATATCCAGTTCTATTCTCTCGTCCAAAGTTTCGGACACATATTTGCCGTTTTTCTTCCGCTGACGCACACACTCTGTCAGCAGATACTCTATCTGACCGTTTACCGAGCGAAAATCATCCTCTGCCCATGCGGCAATGGCCGCATACAGCTTGGGTGACAGGCGCAGAGGTACCTGCTTCTTTCCTTCCTCTGCCATGGCTCAGTAAAGGCTGCCGGAGTTGACCACGGGCTGAGCGTCCCTGTTGCCGCAGAGCACCACAAGAAGATTGGAGACCATTGCGGCCTTGCGCTCCTCGTCCAGCTCCACGATGCCGTTTTCGTTCAGGCGGGCAAGCGCCATTTCCACCATGCCCACGGCGCCGTCAACGATCATCTTGCGGGCGTCAATAATGGCGGAGGCCTGCTGGCGCTGCAGCATAACGGCTGCAATTTCGGGAGCGTAGGCAAGATAGGTTATGCGGGCTTCCAGAATTTCAATACCGGCCTGAGCCACCTTTTTCTGTATCTCCTCACGGATGCGCAGAGCCACAGTCTCACTGGAGCCGCGCAGGCTGCCCTCGTCGGCAACGCCGTCGCCGGTGGTGTCCACACCGGGAGCCACATCGTAGGGGTAGATGCGCACAATGTCACGCAGGGCGCTGTCGCACTGGAGGGACAGATATTCCTTGTAGTTATCCACATTGAAAACGGCCTTTGCGGTATCCACCACACGCCACATAACGGCAATGCCTATCTCAATGGGATTGCCCAGACAGTCGTTTATCTTCTGGCGGCTGTTGGAAAGGGTCATTATCTTCAGAGAAATCTTTTTATTAAAGCTCTCCGCATTTACGGCGGTCACATTTGTGCCGGTGGCAAGGGCGCTTACAAGAGCCTGACCGGATTTGCCGCTGTCCACATCGCCGCTCTGGCTGAGCTTGGTCTGCGCTGCGGGGTTAACCGCGGTGCAGAAGGGATTTACAAAGTAAAAGCCCTCACCCTTAAGCGTGCCTATGTACTTACCGAACAAAGTCAGCACCAGCGCCTCCTGAGGCTTGAGAACCTTAAGCCCCAGAAAGGGTATCCAGCCCAGACACACATAAACTATGCCCAGCACAAAAAGGGGAATGCCCCAGAGTTTGCCCTCGTCCATGCTTATACCGCCGAAAACCAGCACACCGATAGCCGCAAGGTATGCAATTATGCCCATCAGCAGAACTGCCATACCGTTCTTTTTATTGTTAAGGATAATTTCTTTCATGGTATTAACCTCCTTTTTGATATTATTATAATATCACTTTAATATGTATTTTGTCAATGTAAATAATTATAGAAAAATATAAAGTCTGTATAGCGTGGTTTGCTCGTGCTAAAATTAGGCTACTCTTATATGACTAACATAATTGTCTTTCTGGCTCCCTCGTGTTATAATTTGGATAATTTAATACTAATCTTACTAATAACGAGGAAAACAATGAGCTACTTAGAGGAAAAGAGAATTTTTACTACTGCCTTGAAAGAATTTGCCGCAACATTAGCAGATAGAATTGCACAAAACGGAGAATGGACGGTTCGTGGGTTTGTAGATATATTCAAAAATGTTTACACGATTTCTTCAGATACAAAAATAGTATCAAAAATACTTGAATTGCATTTATTTCCTCACTTTCTCAGTTTCGCAGAATCTATCGGCTATAATATTGAGTTGGCAACTCACCAAAATTGGTATCCTGATCTGACATTTATTAACACAACCAATCCTAACATAAAATTTGCCGTGGACCTTAAAACCACATACAGAGATGATGAATACCCAGGTTTTTGTAACGGTTTTACCTTGGGTTCTCACGGTGAATACTTTTCAGACAGAACCAGTAAAAAGAATATTCAATATCCATATGGGCAATACAGTGGTCATTTCTGCCTTGGTATCATATATTCGCGTGCCCCTCTTCACAAAAACGAAGAATTTCACTCCTACACCATTGCAGAAATAAACTCAATCCCAGCAGTAATTAAGAATTTCACATTTTTTGCTGAGGAGAAGTGGCGCATTGCCAGTGATAAAGGCGGTAGCGGCAACACAGCAAATATTGGCAGTGTCCAACGCATCTCAGATATTATTAATGGCAATGGCGTATTTGCGAAAGCCGGAGAGGAGTATTTTGATGACTATTGGGCAAATTTTGGTAAAATTGAAATAGTAGATGCATCGGGAAAGAGGAAAAAGATTACCTCATTTTCTGAATATCTCAATTATCGCAATTTGCCTCAGTCCATGAACAATCCTAAGCCTCCTAAAAAAAAGGTTAATTCTCTATGAATAGAATACATGTTCCTCCTATTAAAATTCAAGGTATTAAAACGAAACTCGTCCCTATGATTCTGCAAAATGTAGCATTATCTGCCAATTCAGTGTGGATAGAGCCCTTTATGGGTTCCGGAGTAGTTGGTTTTAATATTGCCCCTGAAAAAGCTATATTTGCCGATATCAATCCGCATATTATTGATTTTTACAATGGAATCAAATCGGGTTCTGTATCTGCACATAGCGTGCGTGGATTTCTTGAGTACGAAGGCAGGCTGCTCGAAGCCTACGATGCAGAGCATTATTATTATGTAAGAGACCGTTTTAATGAGACGCATGATCCTTTGGATTTTCTTTTTTTGAACAGATCCTGTTTTAATGGCATGATTCGATTTAACAAGAATCACGATTTTAATGTGCCATACGGTCATAAACCTCAGCGTTTTTCCAAGGCGTATGTAACAAAAATCGTAAATCAAGTCAGATATGTAGAGGACATGGTAAAAGCGCACTCATGGACATTCCTCTGCCAATCGTTTGAAGAAACTATCTCAATGGCTAATGTTGATGACTTTATATATTGCGACCCACCATATGTTGGGCGCCATGTTGACTACTACGATAGCTGGGACGAAAAATCAGAAAAGGCTCTTTGCGAGGCTCTAACCAAATGCAAAGCGAAGTTCATGTTATCCACCTGGGATCACAACAGTTTCCGAAAAAACCAATGCATTGACCAGATATGGGGATTTTGTCAAAAATTAACTTGCGAACATTTTTATCATGTTGGGGCAAAGGAGAACAACAGAAACCCCATGACAGAGGCGCTGTTAACAAATTATGTCATTGATGGCCAGTCAAACGAATTATTGTTAAATCAACCTGAGCAGCTGTCGCTTATACTATGAGTTGACCAGTATTGTTGTACACCAACAGCTTCTGTATCTATAAGTCTATACCCTAACAGAAGATGTAATTGAAAAAACACCTGATTTCAGAACTGAAATCAGGTGTTTTTTCAATCAACACAAATTTTCACAGTAGACTCACAGCTTATATTCAGCTTATCTCTTGCCCTTGTCGTAGGGGATACCCTCGGCCTTGGGGGCGCGGGAGCCCTTGGAGGTGAAGGCAAGAACCACAAGGGTGATGAGATAGGGCAGCAGGCGGTACAGGTGGGAGCTGATGCCAAGCTCGGCCAGCAGATACACACCGTCGCCGTTAATGTCAAGGCTGGAGTATGCAGCGGCAATGCACTTGAAAAGGCCGAACAGCAGAGAGGCGCCTGCAATATTCAGAGGCTTCCAGTTACCGAAAATCATAACAGCCAGTGCAAGGAAGCCGAAGCCTGCCACATCACCGTTGGCGGAGCAGTTGGCGGTGGTAAGGGCGTAGACAAAGCCGCCCATGCCTGCCAGAGCGCCGGAAATGGTGGTGCCTGCATAGCGCATGCGGTAAACATTGATGCCCAGAGAGTCGGCGGCCTGAGGATTTTCACCGCAGGAGCGCAGACGAAGACCGAACTTGGTCTTGTAAAGGATAACAGACAGGACTATGAACAATATTATGCACACATAGGTTGCAAGATAGACCTTGTGCAGGAAGGTGTTCCCGAAAAAGCCAAGGTCGGCATTTTTGTCAAAGCCCAGCGTGGTCTTCTTTATCATAAACCAGCTTGCAGAGTCGCCGGTGGCCATCTGGAGGGTGTTCTGGTTTGCAATGATACGCACCAGGAACAGAACCAGAGCGGGAGCCATCAGGTTAAGGGCGGTGCCGCCTATGGTCTGGTCGGCCTTGAGGTTGACAGAGGCGAAGGACAGCAGCAGGGAGAATACAGCGCCCATAAGAGCGGCGGCTGCCATTGCAAGAAGCTCAAAGCCCTGAAGGGCTATCCAGTCACCGGCCTTCTTTGCATCTATGAACCATCCGGCCTCCTGAGCCATACGCACGAACAGAACTCCGATAAAGGCTCCGAATATCATTATACCTTCAAGAGCAAGGTTGATGATACCGCTGCGCTCGGCAAAAACGCCGGCCAGAGCCACTATCATAAGGGGAACGGCAAATATCAGGGTCTGCTGAATAAGAAAAGTCATGCCTGCTCACCCTCCTTTTTTTCTTCTTCGGCGGCGGCAGCGGGTGCTGCCTCCTTTGCGGCCTTCTTCCTGCGGCCAAGCATGGTGCTTATCAGCAGGGAGAATGCGCTGAGGTAAACGATAACTGCGATGATAACATCGGTGATGTATTCATTGTAGGCGGTGAGATTGGTAAGCTGCAGACCCACAATGTCAAGCATTGCCATGAAGATGGCGGTGAAAATAACGCCGATGGGGTTATTGAGCGCCAGCAGAGCAACGGGGATGCCGTTAAAGCCGGTGGCGGGGAGAGCCTGGTAGGTGGACCAGAAGAACTGGGTAATGCCGGAGAGGTGGTAGAGAGATCCGCCGGGGGCAGCCAGGGCGCCTGCAATGGCCATGGACAGGACGATGTTGCGCTTGTCCTTGATGCCGGCATAGCGGGCGGCGTGGCGGTTTGCGCCGCAGGCCTTCAGCTCGTAGCCGAAGGTGGTCTTGCTGATGATGATGTATACAATGATGGCAAGTATGATGGCAACGATTATGCCGCCGTTGACCTGAGAGCCTTTGAATATTTTGTCAAGCCCCAGCTTTGCGGTGGCAACGCCTGCACCGTCCACATAAACGCCGTCCACAAGGCCGTAGGAGGTCTTGTAGATGTAAGCGGTCTTGGTGCCTTCCACAACATTCTTGAAATTGCTTATATCAAAGAGCCATGTTACCACATTTGCGGCGATCCAGTTGGTCATAATACAGGCCAGAACCTCGTTGATATTCAGAAAAGCCTTCAGCAGGCCGGGGATGCAGCCCCAAATGGCGCCTGCCAGCATGCCTGCAAGCAGAGCCAGAAGCCAGATTATAATTTCGGGCATAGCGCCGGAGGGAACGCCCAGAGCCACATACAGGGTAGCCAGAGTACCCATCAGGTACTGGCCGGGTGCGCCGATGTTGAAAAGGCCGGTCTTGAAGGCCACCGCAACGGAAAGACCCGTCATAATAAGCGGTGTGGCACGGAAAAGCATATTGCCTATGTTGGCGGAGTTAAAGCCCCAGCTCAGTGCGCCGCTGGCATTTCTGCCGGTGCTGAGTATGCCGGCGAATATAAGGCGGATGCCGTCCCATGCGCCGGAGATGGAGATACGCTCGTTGGTAAGACCCACGATGAGCACCACCACCGCGCCCACAAAAAGGCCGAAGAGGATGGAAAGCAGGGAAGCCAGCACCTTGCGGGTCGCGTCCTTGCTCATGAAGTTTTTAAACCCGTTCATGCCTTTGCCTCCTCCTTTCCTTTGCGTCTGGCGCCTGCCATATACAGACCCAGCTCCTGGACCGTAACCGTCTTGGGGTCAAACTCGCCCACTATTTCGCCTTCGAAGATGACCAGTATCCTGTCGGACAGGCTCATGACCTCGTCAAGCTCAAGGGAAACCAGAAGAACAGCCTTGCCCTCGTCACGCTCCTTGACAAGCTGGGAGTGGATGTACTCGATCGCACCCACATCAAGACCGCGGGTGGGCTGAACGGCGATGACCAGAGGCTTCTCCCGGTCAAGCTCGCGGGCTATAATGGCCTTCTGCTGGTTGCCGCCGGACATGCTGCGGGCAAGGGTTATGGGGCCCTGACCGGAGCGCACATCGTACTGCTCGATAAGGCTCTCGGCATATTCGCGCACAGCGGCGTCCTTAATAAAGCCCATGCGCTGGAAGCGCTCTTCCTTATAGCGCTGGAGCACCATGTTCTGCTCCAGAGTGTAGTCCAGAACCAGACCGTGCTTGTGGCGGTCTTCGGGAATGTGGCTGAGATTTTTGCTGCGTCCGCTGATGCCGGCCTTGCTTATATCCTCGCCGCATAGGGTGATTTTGCCGGCGCTGGCCTTGTCAAGGCCGGTAATGCCGTGGATAAGCTCGGTCTGACCGTTGCCGTCTATACCGGCAATACACAGAATTTCGCCTGCGCGGACCTGGAAGCTCACATTATTGACGGCATTGCGCTTATAGAGGTGGGATGAAACGCACAGCCCCTGCACATCCAGCACCACATCGCCGGGCTTGGCCTCCTCCTTGCTTACCTCAAGCTGAACGGGGCGGCCGACCATCATGTTGGAAAGCTCCTGCTTGTTGGTGTCCTTGGTGTTTACGGTGCCTACATACTTGCCCTTGCGAAGAACGGTAACTCTGTCCGCCACGGCCATTATCTCATTGAGCTTGTGGGAGATGAAAAGGATGCTCTTGCCCTCGGCGGCGAAGCCCTTCATGGTGGCCATCAGCTCGTCTATCTCCTGAGGGGTGAGAACGGCGGTGGGCTCGTCAAAAATAAGTATCTCATTGTCACGGTAGAGCATCTTGAGTATTTCAACTCTCTGCTGCATACCAACGGTGATGTCCTCCACCTTGGCGTCAAGATCCACCTTAAGGCCGTACTTCTCGCTGAGAGCCTCAACCTTTTTGCGGGCCTCCTTCTTCTGGATAAAGCCCAGCTTCGTGGTCTCTGCGCCCAGAATGATGTTGTCAAGCACGGTGAAAACCTCAACCAGCTTGAAGTGCTGATGCACCATACCGATGTTCAGCGCGGTAGCGTCATTGGGGTTGTTGATGCTGACTTTTACTCCGTTTTTGCGTATCTCGCCTTCCTCCGGCTGGTAAAGGCCGAAGAGCACGCTCATCAGCGTGGACTTACCCGCGCCGTTTTCACCCAGAAGGGCGTGAATTTCGCCTTTTCTGAGCTGGAGGGTAATGTCGTCATTGGCCTTGATGCCGGGGAACTCCTTCGTAATGTGAAGCATTTCAATCACATACGGGGAATTGTCCATATCGCCCACCTACTTTCGTTTATCTTCTTTTTCCGACCGGAAAAACAAATTTCCGCATATCATTATAAAGGAAACTTCCCTTGATTGCAAGAAATTAAACAAATGAAAGGATAAAAAAAGGAAGGCTGAAGCCTTCCTTTTTTGTATGCTTTTGAGAAGAGAAATTACTCGACGATGTTCAGGTTCAGAACGCCCTCGATGCTGCCCAGATTTGCGTAGTCAGCGTCGATAACCAGAGCGCCGGAAGCCATGTCAGCCAGCATTGCCTCGTACTCCTCAACGGTCCAACCCTCGAGAGCCCAGGTAGCGGTGGGCAGACCAACTGCGTTCTCAACTGCGCCCAGGCTGGTGGCCTTGCCGCCGATTTCAGCGAAGGTGCCATCGAAGACCTTGGTCAGAGCCCATACGACGGAGTCGGTCAGGCCCTTGAGAGCGGAGGTGATAACGGTCTCAGACTCGAAGGACTGGTCAACGTCAACGCCGATGACTGCGCCGTCGTTAGCGGAAGCAGCAGCAACGATGGAAGCGAACATGGAGCCGCCGCAGGCAAAGATAGCCTCGGTGCCGGCCTCATACCAGCCGTTTGCCAGAGTCTGCAGTTCGGGAGAAGCGGAGAAGGATGCGCCGTAGAGCCAGGAGTAGTTAACGTCAACAACAACGCCCATTTCCTTTGCAGCAGCTGCTGCGCCCTGGACGAAGCCGTAGCCGTAACGGCAGCATGCGGGGTTGTCGCCGCCGCCACCGCCGCAGAAGCCGAGCTTGGTGTAGCCGTCCTTAACGGTTGCGTAACCGGCAAGGTAACCGCTCTGCTCTTCCTTGTATGCGATGCCTGCGATGTTGTTCAGACCGTCAAATGCCCAACCATCGATGAAGATGAAGTTGACTTCGGGGAACTCTGCAGCAGCCTGTGCAAGAGCGGTGCCCTGCATGAAGCCTGCGCAGACAATGACCTTTGCGCCGTTCTCGGCAGCAGCCTTCATTGCGTCGTAACGGTCGGTGTCAGTTGCCTGGTCGCCGTTTGCGGGCTGGTAGTACTTGTAGCTCAGGCCGTTTGCGGCAGCGTACAGCTTAACGCCGTCGTAAGTGCCCTGGTTGAAGGACTTGTCCTTCAGCTGGCCGACGTCGGTAACGAAAGCAACTTCGTACTTGCCGTCAGCGGAGGTCATTTCGTCTGCGATGTCGTCTGCGGAAGCAGCAGCGGGAGTCTCAGCGGGAGCCTCGGTCTTGGCGCCGCATGCGCACAGAGCAAAGACCATGCACAGTGCCAGGAGCATTGCAAGAATCTTCTTCATGTTTTTTCCTCCAAAAAATATTTGTTTGTGTCGTATGTATAATTCATACGAGTAGATTATAGCACATTCTCCGTTTAAATCAAGCCAATATGCTTGTAATAAAAAGAAAAGTTTTACCGTTTTGCAGGCTCACACTTTGTCCATTTTGACCGCAACATCCAGAGCTATTTCCATCATCTGGGTGAAGGAGTTTTGCCTGTCCTCGGCGGAGAGATATTCCTCACGGTAGATATGGTCGGATATGGTGCAGATGCACAGAGCGCGCTTGCCGGCGTAGGCGGCGTTTGCATACAGGGCGGCGCCCTCCATCTCTACGGCCATAACGCCCATGCGCTTCCAGGCGGCGTTGCGGTCGTAGCCCTCGGGGGAGTAGAAGTTATCGGAGGAGAGGATATTGCCCACCTTGAGCTCCACGCCGTGCTCCCGGGCTGTCTCCACTGCGGCGGAAAGGAGCGTGTAGTCTGCGATGGGGGCAAAGCTGCCGTCAGGGATGAACTGCTTGAGGTAATTGGAATTTGTGCATGCGGCCTGACCGGCAACAATGTCCATAAGCTGCAGATCGTCTCTCAGTGCGCCGGCAGAGCCTATGCGCATGATGTTTTCAACGCCGTAGAAGTTGAAAAGCTCCCAGCTGTATATGCCGATGGAGGGAACGCCCATACCGGAGGCCATGACGCTTACCGGCACGCCCTTCCATGTGCCGGTATAGCCCTGCACACCGCGGACATTGTTCACAAGCCTGGGATTTTCCAGAAAGGTTTCGGCTATGAATTTAGCTCTGAGGGGGTCGCCGGGCATAAGCACGGTTTTTGCAAAATCGCCCACGGCGGCGCTTATATGGGGGGTAGGAACTGCCATTTTTAGTACCTCCTGTAATTTCTGTACTTTCACAATAATTATATATCAGAAAATACAAAAGTCAAATTGAAACGCCGCGGCTTCTGTGTTATATTTGGAGGAGAGATAAATACTGCGGAGGGCACAGCTATGAGCGATGTAATGGTAATAGGCATTGCCGGAGGCACCGGCAGCGGCAAAACGACAATAACCCGCAAGCTGATGCAGCGCTTCAAGGGCAGCGTATCGGTAATATATCACGACAATTACTACAAGGCTCACCATGACATGAGCTATGAGCAGCGGGCGCAGCTTAACTACGACCACCCGGACGCTTTTGACACGGAGCTTATGATAGCGGATGTGAAAAAGCTCAAAAGCGGCAAAAGCGTATACTGCCCGGTGTATGACTACACCATCCATGACCGCACCGACAAGACCGTGAAGGTAAGCCCGGCAAAGGTCATCATCGTGGAGGGCATACTCATCTTCCAGAGCAGGGAGCTGTGCCGGGAGATGGACATAAAGATTTATGTTGACACGGATGCGGATGTGCGTATCCTGCGGCGCATCGTCCGGGATGTGCGGGACAGGGGGCGCAGCCTTGAAAGCGTCGTGAACCAGTATCTGGGCACAGTAAAGCCCATGCACGAGCAGTTTGTTGAGCCCAGCAAGCGCAATGCGGACATTATCATACCCGAGGGCGGTCACAATCAGGTGGCGCTGGAAATGGTAATCGAGCGTGTCAGAGCACATCTGGAAAGGAACGGTAAATAATATGGCAAAGCTGTACTTCAAATACGGGGCAATGGGCTCCTCCAAGTCCGCTCAGGCTCTTATCACTCAGTTTAACTATGAGGAGCTGGGCATGAGCGTGTGGCTCATAAAGCCCAGCACCGACACCCGCGACGGTGCGGACATTATCCGCAGCCGCATCGGTCTTCAGCGCAGCGCCCGGATAATCACCCCGGAGCAGAACATCGTCGAGGAATATTCTGCTGCCGGCAGGCACGATGTTATAATCGCAGACGAGGCGCAGTTTTTCACCCCGGAGCAGATAGACCAGCTTAGAACTCTTGTGGACGAGGAAAATATCCCCGTGCTGTGCTTCGGACTGAGAACGGACTTTCTCACCCACTTTTTCCCCGGCGCAAGAAGGCTTATGGAGCTGGCCGATTCCCTCACCGAGATCAAAACCGTCTGCGCCTGCGGCCGCAAGGCCACGGTGAATGCCCGCATTGACGGCGCAGGCCGTGTGGTGACAGAGGGTGCACAGGTGCTTCTGGGTGGCAACGACAGCTATATTGCCATGTGCCACAAGTGCTGGAAGGAAAAAATAAAGTCACAGAACGCCGAGTAAAAGGAGAACGCCATGAGTACAAAAAAGCTGGGCTTCGGCCTTATGCGCCTGCCCCTTCTGGATAGAAACGACGACACCAGCATAGACCTTGAGCAGGCAAAAAAGATGGTGGACATGTTCCTTGAGCGGGGCTTTACATATTTTGACACCGCCTGGATGTATCACGGCTTCAAAAGCGAGGAAGCGGTAAAAAGCATACTCACCCAGCGCCACCCGAGGGAAAGCTACACCCTTGCCACCAAGCTCCATGTACACTATGTAAAAAGCATTGAGGACAGGGACGGTATATTCAACGAGCAGCTGAGGAAAACCGGCGCCGGATATTTTGACTACTATCTGCTGCATAATGTAAACGAGGACTGCTATCAGGCCCTCAATGATTTTGACTGCTTCACATGGCTGCGCCAAAAGAAGGAGGCCGGCCTTGTCCGTCACATAGGCTGCTCCTCCCACTCCTCACCGGAGTTTCTGGAGAAGCTGCTGACGGAGCATCCGGAGCTGGAGTTTGTGCAGCTGCAGCTTAACTATCTTGACTGGGAGAGCCCCCGTGTCAGAGCAAGAGAGTGCTATGAGACCGTGGTAAGGCACGGCAAAAAGGTCATAGTCATGGAGCCTGTCCGTGGCGGGGCGCTGGCAAATGTACCCGCCGAGGCGGAGGAAATGTTCAAATCCGCCCGCAGCGAAAGCTCCGTGGCCTCATGGGCGATACGCTTTGCGGCAGGTCTTGAGGGCGTTATGATGGTGCTCAGCGGTATGAGCAGCCTTGAGCAGATGGAGGACAACACCGGCTTCATGCAGGACTTCGTCCCCCTGAGCGCTGAGGAAACGGAGCTTTGCCACAAGGCGCGGGAGATAGTGAACCGGGCAAAGCTGATACCCTGCACCGCCTGCTCCTACTGCACCGACGGCTGCCCCATGGGCATCGCCATCCCCTCCTGCTTTGCCATATATAACGGAAACATCCGGGAGGATGGGGCGAACAAGCAGCAGCGCAGGGACGAGTACGCAGAGCTTACAGGCCGCTCCGGCAAGGCAGGCGACTGCATCGCCTGCGCCCGGTGCGAGGGGATATGCCCCCAGAAGCTGCCTGTTATTGAGCTGCTT
This sequence comes from Candidatus Limivicinus sp., assembly GCA_045592365.1. Classification (GTDB taxonomy): domain Bacteria; phylum Bacillota; class Clostridia; order Oscillospirales; family Oscillospiraceae; genus Limivicinus. The sequence goes on from JAZNUQ010000027.1 coordinate 20,531, forward strand.
AAAAAAGTCGCAAAGAGCTTTGAGGAATAAAAGAAATGACCGCTTTCTTCCGTGAAGGCGGTCAGTTTTACGGGTGATAAAATGGATTTTGAATTTTATGAGAGAGTTTGCGCTGCCATGGCGGCGGCGGAGCGGGAGGCGGCAGAGCTTGTCATGCACGCCCACAACATTCTCAGCGAAACCAAAAGCGGCAGCCGGGATGTGGTAACGGAGTATGACCGACGGGTGCAGCAGTTTCTTGAAGGGCGCATGCTGGAGCTTCTGCCCGAGGCTCACTTTTTCTGTGAGGAGCTGGGGGAGCGGGAGGATTTAAGCTCCGAGCACATCTTTGTTATCGACCCCATAGACGGTACAATGAACTTTGTCCGGGGCTTCAATCACAGCTGCATCTCCATGGCCTACGCCCACAGGGGCGAATTTTGCGCAGCCTGCGTATATAATCCCTATGTGGATGAAATGTTCACCGCAGTGAAGGGTCGGGGCGCCTACCTTAACGGCAGGCAGCTTCATATTGCCCACAGAGCCCTGTCCGACAGTGTGGTGTGCTTCGGCACCTCACCCTATTACCAGGAGCATTGGGACAGGACCTTCGCTCTCACGAAGGCTGCCTTCCAAAGCGCGCTGGATGTGCGCCGGGAGGGCTCGGCGGAGCTTGATTTGTGCAGCGTGGCGGCAGGCAGGGCGGGCATTTTCTTTGAGCTTCGCCTGTCCATGTGGGATTACGCCGCAGGCGCCCTTATTGTAAGTGAGGCCGGCGGCCGCTGCTGCGATATAGACGGAAATCCCCTTCCCTATGACGGCAGAGCCTCCTCGGTGGCGGCAGGCAGTCCCGCCGCGCTGGAGGAATTCCTGCGCATCGCAAAAGACTGCCCATGAAAAGGCTGGATTTTGACCGCGCTGCCCCGGTATATTATATTGAGCACTGCACCTCCACCAATACGCTTATGAAGGAGCTTGCCCGGGACGCAGCGCCCGAGGGCACGGTTATTATCGCAGCCCGGCAAAGCCGGGGGCGCGGGCGCATGGGCAGGAGCTTTGTCTCCCCGGAGGGCGGCGTGTATATGAGCATGCTTCTGCGTCCGGACACGGCGGCGGAAAGGCTGCCGCAGCTTGGCGCGGTGGCGGCGCTGGCGGTGCGCAGGGCGCTTGCCTCCTTTTGCAGCGTCAGTGCGGATATAAAATGGCCCAATGATTTGCTTTATGAGGGCAAAAAGCTCTGCGGCATACTCACCGAGGGTCTGCTGGGGGAGAGCCTTGCGGTAGTTCTGGGCATAGGCGTAAATTTAAACAGCGCCATTCCCCCGGAGCTTGCAGACATTGCCGTTTCCGTCAGGGAGCTTTGCGGCAGGGAATTTGACAGCCTGGGCTTTGCCCGCTGCCTTGTTTCGGAGCTTGATACCCTCTGTGCCATGTGGCAGGGCGGACACAGCTTCCGGGAGGAATACCGCGCCGCCTGCACAGGTCTTGGGAAGGATGTTATTTTGATCCAAAACGCTGAGACGCAAAGCGCCCATGCGCTGGACATTGGGGAGGATATGAGCCTCATTGTCCGCCTGCCCGACGGAAAAACCCGGCATATCCGCTGGGGTGAGCTCAGCCTGAGATTTTGATAAGCAAAGGGTACACCGATGAAAAAGGCCCGCTGTCGGGAGACAGCGGGCTTGCATTTATTTTATTATTCTTCGCTCAGGTCAAATTCCAGAACCTCGCCGCAAACGGGGCAATTGATGGAGCCCTCGGCAAGAATTTCCTCGTCGATGTTGATCTCCTCTCCGCAGACGGGACATTTCAGCTCGTAGATGATACCGTCGTAGTCCAGCTCCTCGTCATCATCGTCGTCGTCGTCATCGTCGTCATCATCGTCGTCGTCATCGTCGTCATCGTCGTCATCGTCGTCATCATCATCGTCATCGTCGTCATCATCGTCATCGTCGCAGCCGCAGCAGCAGGAGCAGTCACCGTCACAGCCGTCCATCATGTCCTCGGGAACATCAAGGTCGCAGGTCAGCTCCTCAAGATAAGTCAGCTCCTCGCTGATGTCGTCAAGAGCCTCTGCAAAGTCCAGATTGCTCTCCTGAAGGTCCTCGACCTCATGAGCTATGTCGCTGAGAAGCTCGGTAAGAGCATTCCAGAGCTTGCCCTCCTTCTCGTCGGACAGAACGCCGATGCCCTCGGCAAGACCCTTCAGATATGCGGCCTTTTCAACAATTGTCATAAAGAAAACCTCCTTATCATATAACGGTTTATAAAACAAGGGAGACACCAGTCTCCCTTATCTTTTTCTTGATACTGATTATGCTCTGGACAGATACTCGCCGGTGCGGGTGTCTATCTTCAGGACTTCGCCAACCTCGATGAAGAGGGGGACCTTAATCTCGGCGCCGGTCTCAAGGGTGGCGGGCTTGGTTGCGTTGGTAGCGGTGTTGCCTGCAAAGCCGGGGTCAGTCTCGGTACCCACAAGCTCCACAAAGAAGTGGGGCTCTACATTGAAGACCTTGCCCTTGTAGGAGTAAACGGTGCACTCCATGTTCTCCTTGACGAACTTGAAGTTGTCGCCCAGAACGGAGGAGTTGACAGGCTCCTGGTCGTAGGTTTCGGGGTTCATGAAGTAGTAAAGGTCGCCGTCATTGTACAGATACTCCATGGTAACGCGCTCGACGGTGGCGTTTTCAAACTTTGCGGTGGGGTTGAAGGAAGTTTCGGTAACGGCACCGGTGATAACATTCTTCATCTTGGTGCGCACGAAGGCTGCGCCCTTGCCGGGCTTGACATGCTGGAACTCCACAACCTGCATAACGTTGCCGTCCATCTCAAAGGTAACGCCGTTTCTGAATTCACCTGCAGTAATCATAAAAAGGGTCCTCCCAAAGTTAATTTATATAATATGTTGATATTAGCTTAAATAGTTTACAGTATATGCGCATATTTTGCAAGTATTATTTGCACATATCCTGCAAATCAGAGGATAATCAGCTCCTTGGGGGCCTTGGTTATTATCTCGCAGCCGCCCTCTCTCAGCACCAGCACATCCTCAATGCGCACACCGAAGCGTCCCGGCAGGTAGATGCCGGGCTCTGCGCTGATAACAGCGCCCACAGGCATTATTGTCTCACCCCGGGGATTTGCGTTGGGGGGCTCGTGAATGTCAAGCCCCAGACTGTGACCGAAGCCATGGCCGAAGTACTGACCAAAGCCTGCAGCGCTTATCACCCTGCGGGCGGCAGCGTCAATCTCATAGCCGGTGACCCCCGCTCTTGCTGCCGCAATGCCTGCAAGCTGAGCCCTCAGCACCGTGTCGTACACGGTACGCATCTGCTCTGTTGCGTGACCCACCGCAACTGTGCGTGTCATGTCGGAGCAGTAGCCGCCCTTGATGCTGCCAAAGTCCATGGTCACAAAGTCGCCCTCTTTTATCACCTCGTCGCCGGGGACGCCGTGGGGCATGCTGCTTTTTGCGCCGGTAACAACAATGGGATCAAAGGAATTGCCCTCGGAGCCGTTTTTGAGCATGTGGTATACAAGCTCTGCTGCAACCTGCCGCTCGGTCATGCCGGGCTTTATAATGTGCAGCACCGCCTCCAGCGCCTTTTCGCTTATGGCCTGGGCCTGACGCATGAAGATAAGCTCCTCCTCGCTCTTGGAGGCGCGAAGGGAGGTAAAAATCTCCTGCGCGGGCAGAAGCTCCAGCCCCAGCTCCTTCTGGTAGTACATATACTCGCTGTGGCTGAGCCCCCGCTCCTCTGCGCCTACACGCTCTGCGCCGCAGGAGCTGAGAGCCTCCTTCATAAGGGAGAGCATGCTGTGCTCCCGGTCAAACATCTGCACCCGGCAGCAGCAGGAGGCCTCCTTGCAGGCCGCCTCAATATAGCGGGAGTCGGTGAGCAGCCACGCATCCTCGCGGGATACTATCACCATACCGTCGGTGAAAGCAAAGCCGGTGGCGTAGCGCTGGTTTTTTTCGCCGCTTATCAGCAGGGCGTCAAGCCCCTTTTCACACAGCGCCTTCTGAATTTTTGAGATGTTGTTCATATACCTGTCTCCTCCGATGTTGGCCTCGGGAAGCTCACTATGAAGCGTGAGCCCCGGGGCTTGTTCTGACCTACCGCAATGGTTCCGCCGTGGGCAAGCACAGCGTCATGGACTATGCTCAGTCCCAGACCGCTGCCGCCGGCCTCCCGGGAGCGGGCCTTGTCCACACGGTAAAAGCGTGAAAATATATTGAGCCTGTCCTCCTCGGGTATGCCTATACCCGTGTCGGACACCTCCAAATGCACATTTTCCTCGTCGCCGCTGAGGGTGAGCAGCACGCTGCCCTCAGGCACATTGTACTTGATGGCGTTTTCCATCAGGTTGAATATAATGTGGAACACATCATCCACATTGGCCATTATGACGCAGCCCTCGGAAAGCTCGCATTTTATTCGCACCTTCTTTTCGTCGGCAAGGGGCCGCAGCATAACCAGCGCGTCCACGGAAACCTGCTTTACATCCACCGGCTCCGGCACCACCTGCACATCATCGTCAAGTCGGGAAAGGTCAAGGAGCTTTTCCGTTGTGCGCTGGAGGCGCTGAGCCTCGTTGCCGATGTCGGTAACAAATTCCCGCACGGTATCCGCGTCCATATTCTCGTTCTGCACGATACTGTCGGACAAAAGGCGGATGGAGGCAAGGGGCGTTTTAAGCTCGTGAGATGCGTCGGACACGAAGCGCCGGCGCTGCCGCTCGTTTTCGTCAAGGCGCTGGGTAAGCATATTGAATTCCTTGCCCAGCTCCGTGATCTCATCCTTGCCCCGGGTCACAAGGCGGTGGCTGTAATCCCCGTCGGCAACCACGCGCATGGAATGCACCATGTCCTTTATGCGGCTGAGAAGCAGCGTGGTTATTATGCCGGAGATAAGCAGAGCAAGGGTGGCTATTATTATCGAATAGTTTCTGATCCTTGTCTGTATGGAGATTATTATCTCCGCGCGCTGATTGTCAAGCTCGCTTATGTACAGGGCCCCCAGCTTGTTGGCTCCGTCATACACCGGCATGGTGTATATGCTGCGGAAGGCTCCGTCCTCAAAGGCAGAGTGGAACACCACATTGTCCTCCAGCGCCTCAAGCAGCTCCGCCCTGTCGGTCGTGACGCCGGCGGGGCCGCCGCTGTCATACAAAACGGAGCCTGCGCTGTCCGTCACCACCACGCGGGAATAGCCGCTCAGGTCAAGTATGCGTATGACCTCCGCCACGCCCTCCGCCGTCATACGGTCAAGGTTTGAAAGGGAGGCGGCGATAACCGAGCCCTGAGCGCTCAGTGAGCTTCGCTTCTCCTCAAAAACAATGTCTCTTGAGGTGGTCAGCGGGAAGGTGTTCAGCAGCAGCAGCAAAAGCAGCAGCAGCGCCAGTATAAAAGCCAATAGCTGAACTCTTATGCTATGCATATTTCTTCTCCGTCAGTCGGTAAAATAGTAGCCCACGCCCCATTTTGTAAGAATGTAGGCGGGATGAGCCGGGTCCGGCTCCAGCTTTTCGCGAAGGCGGCGCACATGCACATCCACCGTCCTTGTGTCGCCCAGATAGTCATAGCCCCAGACCAGATCCAGCAGATTTTCACGGCTGAACACCTTGCCGGGATTTTTCACAAAGAACTCGATAAGGTCAAATTCCTTCATGGTCAGCTCAATTTCCTGCCCGTTCTTGAAGGCGCTGCGCCGCTGGGTATCCACGGAAATGGCGCCCTTGATAATAAGGCTGCTGGGCTCGGCCTGAGGCGCGGTTATGGAGGCTCTGCGCAGAAGCGCCCGCACTCTGGCCTTCAGCTCAAGGATGTTGAAGGGCTTGGTTATATAATCGTCTGCCCCGGACTCAAAGCCCATGAGCAGATCCGCCCCCTCGCTGCGGGCGGTGAGCATTATTATCGGCACGGTGGAAAAGCCCCTTATCTCCTGACAGGCCTGCAGGCCGTCCTTTTTTGGCATCATCAGGGCAAGGATGATAAGGTCGTAGCCCCCGCTTTGAGCCATATTCACCGCGTCCTCCCCGTCATAGCAGGCGTCAACGGTGTAGCCCTCGTTTTCAAGATTGAATTTAATGCCCTTTACAAGCAGCTTTTCATCGTCTACAACAAGAATTTTCATGGGATGCTCCTTTGTGCGGCGCCCACCGGCGCCTGCGGGGGGGAAGTTTTTGCACTTGCAATTGACAAGGCAAGGATATATTATATACTATACCACATTCCTGAGAAAACGGGAGAGTAAAATGAAAAAATTTAAGTTTATACCCCTGATGCTGCTTATCTGCCTGCTGCTTTCCGCAGCGGCCCCCTCTGCCGCCGCGCTGGAGGACCCCTCCCTTGTGGCAAAGCAGGTGGTTCTGGTGGATCTGGACACGGGGCGGGTGCTTTACTCCAAGAACGCCGAGGCTCAGGTGTCCCCTGCAAGCCTTACAAAGGTAATGACCGGCCTGCTTGCCGTTGAGGCGGTTGAGCGGGGCGAGCACACATGGGATGAAATGGTTACCGCCGGCGCCGACTGCCGGCAGGGCATGGACGAGAGCAGCAGCACAGCCGGCATAATGCCGGGTGAAACGCTCAGCTACAAGGACCTTGTCTACTGCGCCATGCTTCCCTCGGCAAACGAGGCCTGCAACATTCTTGGCACCTGCATTTCCGGCAGCATAAGCGCCTTTGTGGACCTTATGAACCAAAGAGCCGCGGAGCTGGGCTGTGTGAACACCCACTTCAAAAACCCCAACGGCCTTACCGCAGACGGGCATTACTCCACCGCCTATGACATGTATCTGATGACGAAGGAGGCCATAAGCCACCCGGACTTTATGGAGATATGCAACACCATAAACTACACGGTGCCTGCAAGCAACATGTCCGGCGAGAGGAAGCTGGCAAACTCCAACGCCCTTATAAGCGAAAACTCCATCTATAACACCGACGGCAACTACTATCTCTACGAGGGCGCCGCAGGCGTCAAAACCGGCTACACCCGCGCCGCAGGCTACTGCCTTATCTCCACTGCCCAGCGTAACGGCATCCGGGTGCTGGCGGTGGTCATGGGCAGCACCGGCGTTTTGAACAGCGAGCGCAGCGACTACGGTAATTTTGAGGACAGTGTTGACCTTTACAACTGGGTTTTTGACAATTTCTCCTACCGGGAGGTAGTTTCCTCCGCCGCCACGGTGCAGACGGTGGATATTGCCCTTGCAGCCGACAGCGGCAAGCTGGCTCTGCACCCGCAGGAGAGCGTCAGCTTCCTGCTGCCCAACGATTTTTCCGACGAGCATGTGAGCCTTATGCCCACCGTGTATGAGGACCAGCTCACCGCACCCATCGCCGCAGGTCAGGTGCTGGGCGAGGCCATTCTCTATGTAAACGGTGAAAACCGGGGCGTCATCCGTCTGGTTGCCGACAGAGAGGTGGAGCTGAGCCGCAGCGAATACCTGAGGCAGATGTTTGAGGAGACCTTCAACAAGACATGGGTCAAGGTGCTTATCGGCGTTGTTGTGGTGCTGTTTGTGCTGTATCTGGCACTGGTTGCCCATTACAGACGCCTGCGCCGCAAGCACATGCAGGAGCGCCGCCGTGCCGAGCAGCGCCGCCGCGCCGAAAGGGAGCGCTATTATCAGGAGCTTGACCGCCAGCGTGTCAGCTCCTCCACCCAGCGCTTTGACGCCGTGGAGCAGCAGCCCCGCCGGCAAAGCCGCGATAACGACAGGTACAGATAAAAACACAGCCGCCCGCAGTCTCCGGCTTCGGGCGGCGTCTTATATGGAGGACAAGGATGTGTACATGATAGCTCTGAGAAACGCAGAGGGCGCGCTTATCGGCTACTATGAAAAGCACGAGTACCGCCGCCGGGAAAGCGGGGAGCTGTACGATATGAAATAAAAATGCGGCCTGTGGGTATAAACCACAGGCCGTATTTCTGTTTATTTCTGAGCCTCTTCCCTTTTGGCTCTGCGCTTTGCGCGGCGTTTTTTGATGACGGGAACAAATATCACAGCCAGCACCGTGATGATAACGATGGCGGGCAGGGAGGCCACTATGAACACCAGCAGGTCCTTGAAGAAGTCGCCGGTATTCTTCAGCGCATTCTTAAGCGCCATCCAAAGCTCCTGACCGTAGCTTATCTGAGGCTCGGGGCTGTAAACGCGCACCTCCTCAATGTCGAGGTTTATGCTGCTGTAACTTACCTGCCTGTCCCAGTTATTGATGGTGGACTGGAGGCTTTCTATATTGTAGCGAAGCTCCGTGAGCCTGTCCTCCAGAAGGATGATGTCCTCTACGCTTTCGGCAATGGCCATCATCTCAAGCAGTCTCGTCTCCTGAGTTTCGTAGGCGGTGAGCCGTGCCTGCACATCGTAGTACTGGGCGCTTATATTCTCGGTAAAGGTATTGCTGTAAGGTATATTGCCCAGAGTGGAAAGGCTGCCCATAAGGGTATTGAAATGCTTGCTGGGTATGCGGATAAGGTAGCTTGCGCTGCGGCTGGCGGTGCCGCGGGATTTCTGATAATAGTTGCCGGAGGAGCTGCTGCTGGACTCAACAAAGCCCTCATACTGAGCGATAAGCTCACTGAGCGCGGTGATGGTGGCGTCAAAGTCCGTAGTCTCAACAGTGGCGCTGGCGGAGTAGATTATCTTCTCCGGGTCCATTTCCGGCGCTGTCGCACCCTCGGCCTCTATGGCCTCGTTCTGGGCCGCAAAGCCGCCGTAGCCCGCTTCCTCAAAGGAGGCGCTGTCGTACATGGCTGCGGGAGCCTCCATGGGAGCGGCAGCCTCGGTGGCGGATACGCTTTTTGCTCCGCAGGCGCAGAGGGATACAAGCATTGCAATTACAAGTAAAACTATGCTCAGTCTTTTCATTTTTTGCCCTCACTTTCAGCGATATAAAAATGTCCTCGGGTCTGAGACGGAGAAAAGCCTCTTTTTGTTTCAGCCCCGAGGAAAATTTTTTACTCTTTTATAAGCTCGGTTACAACATGCTGGCACAAAAGCAGCCCTGCCGCCGCCGGAACCCACACCAGAGAGCCGGGAACGCTGCGCCTGCCGGGAGGAGGCGCCTCCACCTGCATGGCCTCCATGGGCTCCTCCGGGGAAAAGACCACCGCGTGATGATTTACGCCCCGCGCCCTCAGCTCCTTGCGCACCACCCGTGCCAGCGCGCAGCCGCCGGTCTTTGAAATGTCGGCAATTCTGAGCTGGGAGGCGTCCTTTTTGTTGCCGGTGCCAAGGGCAGAGATGATGGGTATTCCCCGCTCCATGCAGCTTAGTATAAGGTCCACCTTGCAGGACACCAGATCTATTGCGTCCACCACATAGTCATAATCGGAGAAAAACGCCTCCCGGTTTGCGCTCTCATAGTGGCCGCAGATAACGCGAAGCTGCGCGTCGGGGTTAATGTCCCTTATGCGCTGAGCCATCACCTGAGCCTTTTCCATACCCACGGTGGAGCCGAGGGCAATGAGCTGGCGGTTTATATTGCTCTCTCCGACGGTATCCCTGTCAATAAGCGTAAGCCTGCCCACGCCTGCCCGGGCAAGAGCCTCCGCACACCATGAGCCTACCCCGCCAAGGCCGAACACCGCCACATGAGCATGGCGCAGCCTTTCCATGGCGGCGCTGCCCAAAAGCATTTCGCTTCGAATCGTTCTTTCTTCCATCTTAACCTCTGAAAAAAGTGCGCCGCAGAGCTTTGCGGCGCACTTTGATGTTTTTAGCCTATAAGTCTTGCAAAGAAGGTCTTCTCTGCGGTGTAGGGAGCGGTCAGCTCTGCCAGCCACTCATTGAATGCGGTGCTTGCAAGGTCGTTGCGGGCAATATAGTCGCTGTAAAGCTCGCCCTCGCCCACATAGTACATCACATGGTAGCCTGCGTAGGATGCGCTCTCGCCGTAGACCACGGCAGTGTCGCCGGCCTTGTGGCCGCCGAAGCAGAAGGCGTCAAATTCCTCCACCATCTGGCCCTTGTAAACCTCGTCATAGAGGCCGCCGTTGGTGTTGGAGCCGCCGTCCTCGGAGTACTGCTCAGCCAGAGCCGCAAAGCTCTCCTCGGTCTTGTCGCCGGATTGCCACTGAGCCAGAAGCTCCTCGGCGCGCTGCTTGGCCTTTGCCTTGGCCTCGTCGGTGTAGGTGCCGTCCTCGGCGGGGATGGCCTTTATAAGAATGTGGCGAACCTGAGCCAGCTTGTAGGAGTTATCCTCACGGCTGCCGAAAACAACAACATAGCAGCCCTTTTCATCGGTAATGGTGCCAATGTCGCCATGAGTGCGCTCACCCATCACCCACTGGGAGATCGCTGCGGGAATGGCGCCGCCGCTGGTTCCGCTGCGCACGGAGACGCTTGCCTCGGGAAGGTTTGCTGCAAGTGCTGCGCTGAGTGCAGCCTCAATGTCCTCGCCCGGGACATAGGCGGACTTGATGCTCTGGGCAATTGCCTTTGCCTCAACAAGAGCCTGAGAGCTTACCTCGCTGCTGACAGTGCCGTCAGCTGCGGTGGTCTCGGTGGCGGTGGCCTCTACATAGTAGTAAACATAGTCAAACAGATCCTTGCTGCCCTCAAAGCCGGCGTAGTGCTCTGCAAGCACAGCAGGCTCGTACTGCAGGGAGTCATAGTAGTGGGAAGCGGCATTGGAGGCCAGCACCATATTGAGCTCAGCCTCACGCACAACGGCCTGATCAACGCCGTTGCCGTAGTTTGCTTCCAGATAATTGTCCGTACCGGAGTAGCCGTAGGCCTTGGCTATATCCTCAAGCCCCTCAAAGCTGGCCTCGACGGTGGCAATGTCCTCCTCGCTGAGAACGACACCCTGAGCCTTGGCGTAGTCGATCAGAGCCTGATTCTGCTCAAGCTGGGTCAGTGCGCCGTCAAGGAAGTAGTCCTTCCAGGTGCCGTTTTCCAGCATGGAGCAGGGCTGGGAGGCAGCGCCTGCAAGACCCTGATTGGGGTCAAGGCCGAACATGGCTGCATAGTCGCCGTACTGGTTCATGAAATTGAAGTACTGGGCGGCATAGCTGTAATTCACCTCTGCGGGGGAGTAGCTCTCACCGCCGATTTTCACCGCTGCGGTGGATTTATACAGCAAGCCCGTGTTAAGGAAAAGTATCACGGCGATGAGCAGGATAACGCCAATGGTACCAAGGGTCCATCTGCGCTTGCTCTGTGCCTTCTTTGCGGCTTCTTCTGCGGCGGCTATCGCCTTCTTGTCATTGCCGGCCTCGCGTGCTGCACGGCGGAGTTTCTTTTCGGTTGATGCGCTCATTAACAGTCATCCTCTTATCTTATCATCATTGCTGCCTTATATAGCAGACTAAGGTATTATAACGCAAGATGTGCGCTCTTTCAAGACAAATCTGTGAACGCAGGCACTTTTTTGCCTGCTCCGGGTTCTGCCGCCGCCTCTTTCGCCTTGTTTTGGCAGGGTATATATGTTATAAATATAAAAAAACGGCAGGAAGGGAGCGTGAGCCATATCAAAAAAGGCAGGCTCAAGACCTTTGCGCTGGCAGCGGCGGCCATATCTCTGGCGGCGGTGCTGGCTGTGCGCGACAGTAAATATAACCTGACCGTCACACGCTACGAGCTGGAGTTTGACAGCTTGCCCGCGGAATTTGACGGCTTCAGAATAGTACATATCTCCGACCTTCACGGCAGTATTTTCGGAGAAAACAACAGCAGCCTCGCCCGGCTTATAGAGCAGCAGCAGCCCGACCTTATAGCCATGACCGGTGACTTTGCAGGCAATATTGCCGAGCTTGGCGCCACGGAGGGGCTGCTCTCGGAGCTGGGTGACGCAGCTCCCATATACTTTGCCGGCGGCAACCACGAGTGGGTGGGGGAGGTAATGCCCCGGATGCGGCGGCTTCTCGCCCAATACGGCGCCCACTGCCTTGAAAATCAGTACGAGAGCTTTGAAAAGGACGGCGCCTCCATAGTCATTGCCGGAGCCGAGGACCCCAACGGCAGAGCGGACCGTCTGGACCCGGAGACCTTTGCCGAGCTTATCCGGGAGGTGCACCCGGACGCCTTTGTGCTCTGGCTTGGTCACCGGAACTTCTGGGCGGAAAAATACCCCGCGCTGCCGGTTGATCTTATACTCAGCGGTCACGCCCACGGCGGCATAATCCGCCTGCCCCTTATCGGCGGGCTTCTCAACACATCCCACCGCTTCATTGCCGAATACGAAAAGGGGCTTTATTCAGGTCAGCGCTTTATAATGGAGGTAAGCACAGGCCTTGGAAACTCCATTTTTGTTCCCCGGCTCTTTAACCGCCCCGAGCTGGTATGTATAACGCTGAGAAGCGCCGGGTCATAAACCTTAAGGCACGCGCATATACTGAAAGTACGCTGCATTCACAGACATCGAATACAGACAAAAGGAGGTATATGCATGGAAAAGGATATTGACGATATGATATTCGGGGACCATGACCCCGGCCCCAGCAGGCGCTGAATGTACCCCGGACGCGGTACGGATTATAAAACTTACAGCCTTACAGCAAAAACAGCCTGACGCATTTTGCGTCAGGCTGTTTTGTTCCCTGTTCAGTTTGCAGCGCGCATGGAGAGGAAGGCGTTTATAAAGCCGTCTATATCCCCGTCCATAACATTGCCTATGTTGCCGTTTTCAAACTCGGTGCGGTGATCCTTTACAAGCTGGTAGGGCATGAAGACATAGGAGCGTATCTGGCTGCCCCACTCTATCTTCATCTGCACGCCCTTGATGTCGCTTATCTTTTCAAGATGCTCGCGCTCTTTTATTTCCGCCAGCCTTGCACGCAGCATATTGCGGCAGTTTTCCAGATTTTGGAAGTGGCTTCGCTCCACCTGAGAGGCCACCACGATGCCGGTGGGCTTGTGGATAAGGCGGACTGCGGAGGAGGTCTTGTTGACCTTCTGGCCGCCTGCGCCGGAGGAACGGTAGACCTGCATTTCGATGTCCTCGTCCCGCAGCTCTATCTCGTTATCGTTGCTTATCTCGGGCATTACCTCGATGGCTGCAAAGGAGGTGTGGCGGCGGCCTGCCGAGTCAAAGGGGGAGACACGCACCAGACGGTGGATGCCGTGCTCGCTCTTGAGGAAACCGTAGGCATTTTCACCCTCTATCATAATGGTGGCGCTCTTGAGGCCCGCCTCGTCGCCGTCAAGATAGTCCATGGCCTTCACCTTGTAGCCGTGGCCGTCGGCCCACATGTTGTACATGCGGTAGAGCATGGAGGCCCAGTCCTGAGCCTCGGTGCCGCCGGCGCCTGCATGGAAGGCAAGAATAGCGTTGTTGGCGTCATATTCGCCGGTAAGGAGGGTGCCCAGACGCATGGCCTCAGCCTTTTCGGTGAAGGAGGCAAACTCGCTCTGAAGCTCCTCCAGCATGCTGTCGTCATTTTCCTCAATGGCCATCTCGCACATGGCGTACATATCCTCCCATGCCGAGCACAGCTTCTCAAAGCTCTCCACCTTGGTTTTGAGCACCTTCAGGCGCTTCTGCACCTTCTGGGAATTTTCCACATTGTTCCAGAAGCCCTCACGCTCGCTGGCAGCCTCCAGCTCCTCTATCTCCTTGTTGGCGGCCTCCAGCTTAAGCGCGCCCCGCAGCACCTCAAGCACGGGCTTTGAGGCGTTGAGCTTAGCCTTATATTCTTCAAATTGCAGCATAAAATCAACTACTTTCATATTTCAGTTTCAAACTCTAATATTATACACAAATTTATACAGTTTGTAAATGCATATTTTTAGCGGCTTTTATAGCCTGTTTTCTCGTTAAATGTCTTCCAATTTCAATGAGCTTGTGTTACAATACTACCGTCTCTCTTTGTGCCCGGGAGAAAAAACATTACAATAGAGAAAACAGAGGAGAAAGAAAAATGATTTCACACGGAAAAGAAATCAAGGTTTTCAGCGGCAATTCCAACCGTGACCTAGCAGAGGATATTTGCTCTCAGCTCTACATGAAGCTGGGTAACGCCTCCGTTTCCAGCTTTGCCGACGGTGAGTGCTCCATTTCCGTTTATGAGCCTGTCCGCGGCAAGGATGTGTTTATCGTTCAGTCCACCTGTAATCATGTCAATGACAACCTGATGGAGCTCCTTATCTTGATAGACGCCATGCGCAGAGCCTCCGCAGGCCGCATTACTGCGGTTATCCCCTACTTCGGCTATGCAAGACAGGACCGCAAGGCCAAGAGCCGCGACCCCATCTCCGCAAAGCTGGTTGCAAACCTCATCACCGCCGCCGGCGCAGACAGAGTTCTGACCATGGATCTGCACGCAGCTCAGATACAGGGCTTCTTTGACATTCCTGTGGACAATCTGCTGGGCTCCCACCTGTTTGTGAAGCACTATGTAAAGACCTTCGGCAAGGCAAACGATAATGTTATGGTCGTCTCTCCCGACGTGGGCAGCACCGCCCGCGCCCGCGCCTTCGCAATGAAGCTGGGCGTCAACATGGCAATCGTTGACAAGCGCCGTGAAAGAGCCAACCAGTCCGAGGTTATGAACATTATCGGTAATGTGGAAGGTAAGACCTGCATACTGCTTGACGACATTGTTGATACTGCCGGTTCTCTCTGCGGCGCAGCTCAGGCCCTCATGGAGCGCGGCGGCGCAAAGGAGGTTTTTGCCTGCGCCACCCACGGTGTTCTCTCCGGCCCCGCCATTGAGCGCATTGAAAACAGCTGCATCAAGGAGCTGCTGTTCCTTGACACCATTCCCTACCCCGCAGAGCAGCCCAAGTGCGACAAGATACGCTATCTGACCACCTCCTCCGTATTTGCAGAGGCCATCAGACGAATTTACGAGGAAGTTTCCATCTCCAATCTGTTTGACTAATAAAGAGCCGACACCGCGCCGCCTGAGGCAGCGCGGTGTCGGAGCGGTTAAAAAGCCCCTAAGCCGGGGCTCAAATCTCTTATCGGTGAAAAACTATGTTCTTTAAAAAAACCGGCGGCGCCGGCTGGCTGGTGGTATTTCTGGGAAACCCCGGTCTTAAATACGAGGGCACGCGGCACAACGCAGGCTTTATGGCCTGTGACGCGCTGGCAAAGGCCAGGGGCGTCAGCGTGAACCGCGCGCGTTTTCGCGCCCTTACCGGGAAGTGCAGCATCGGCGGAGAAAGCGTGCTGCTTATGAAGCCCCAGACCTACATGAACCTGTCCGGCGAGGCGGTGAAGCAGGCGGCGGACTTCTATAAGATAAAGGCAGAAAATATAATCGTGGTGTCCGACGAGGTGAGCCTGCCCATAGGCAAGCTGAGAATAAGGCAGAAGGGCTCTGCCGGCGGGCATAACGGTCTTAAGAATATCATTCAGCAGCTTGGGACCGACCAGTTCCCCCGGATACGCATGGGCGTGGGCGCACCGCCCCATCCCGACTATGATATGGCGGACTGGGTTCTGTCCACCTTTAAAAATCAGGACGCGGCTGACATGGCGGAGAGCGCAAAGCGCGCCGCCGAGGCCGTCGAGTGCTACATCACGCAGGGCGCACAGAAGGCCATGAACCTTTACAACTGAGCAAAACCATCAAGCGCACAACTTCCTTTATATACAGCAGAAACCATCTTTAAACATACAGCAAGGAGGCAGCCCATGAAGAAGAAATGCATTGCCATGCTTCTGGCAGGCGGCCAGGGCTCAAGACTTTACGCCCTGACCCAGAATGTGGCAAAACCCAGCGTACCCTTTGGCGGCAAGTACCGCATTATCGACTTCCCCCTTTCCAACTGCGCAAACTCCGGCATAGACACAGTGGGTGTCCTGACCCAGTACCGTCCCCTGCAGCTTAACAGCTACATCGGCAGCGGCCAGCCCTGGGACCTGGATGTTAACGACGGCGGCGTTTATATTCTGCCCCCCTACCAGAGCGCCGGCGAAAAGGGCTCCTGGTTCTCCGGCACCGCAAACGCCATCTACCAGAATATCGGCTTTATCGAGACTTACGACCCTGAAAATGTACTCATCCTCTCCGGCGACCACATCTACAAGATGGACTATGCCGACATGCTCAGAGAGCATCTTGAGAAGGATGCAGCCTGCACCATCTCCGTTCTGCAGGTCTCCATGGAGGAGGCCACCCGCTTTGGTATAATGAACCTGGGCGAGGACGGCTTTGTGAACCAGTTTGAGGAAAAGCCCAAGCAGCCCAAGAGCGATCTTGCCTCCATGGGTATCTACATATTCAACTGGAAGAAGCTGCGCGAGTATCTTATCGCAGACGAGGCAGACCCCAATTCCTCCAAGGACTTCGGCAAGAACATCATCCCCAACATGCTCAATGCCGGGGAAAAGCTCTGGCCCTACAAGTTCAAGGGCTACTGGCGTGATGTGGGCACCATTACCTCCCTGTGGGACGCCAATATGGACATGCTCTCCACCACCCTTATAAACCTCTATGACCCCAACTGGCCCATCAGCTCCCGCAGCCCTGTCTGCCCCCCTCACTACACCGGCGAGAAGGCAGAGATAATCCACTCCATCGTCACCGAGGGCTGTGAGATAGAAGGCCGCGTGGAAAATTCCGTTCTTTCCCCCAGCGTCAAGGTAGGCAAGGGCGCAAAGGTGCTTTACAGCGTGCTTATGCCCGGCGCCGTGGTTGAGGACGGGGCAATAGTGGAATATGCCATCGTTGGCGAGAACACCGTTATCCGTCAGGGCGCCCATGTAGGTGCCGCACCCGACGGAAGTGAGGGCTGGGGCGTTGCCACCTGCGGCCCTGACATTGAGATAAAGGCCGGTGCCGTTGTAGGCGCCGCATCCATGATTTATACCGGGGAGGAGGTCTGAGCAATGAGAGATTTTCACGGAATAATCTTCGCGTACAAAGCAGCTCCCGAGCTTGGTGAGCTTACCAGGCTCCGTACCGCAGCATCCCTGCCCTTCTGCGGCAGATACAGACTGATAGACTTTGCCCTTTCTTCCATGGCAAACGCCGGTATCCGCGATGTAGGCGTTATCGCTCAGCGGGATTACCAGTCTCTGCTTGACCATGTTGGCAGCGGCAAGTCCTGGGATATGAGCCTTAAAAAGGGCGGCCTGCGTATGCTGCCCCCCTTCGGTCTGCCCGAGTATCACAAGGGCAACTATGCCGGCACCATGGAGGCTCTCAACTCCGTATTCCTCTACATAAGGGATATTCCCCAGAAGTATGTGGTCCTGATGCTGGGCAATGTATGCGCCAACATCGACCTGAACGCCGCCATTGAGCAGCATCTTGAGTCCGGCGCCGAGATCACTGCCCTGTGCGCAAGGGAGGACTGCGCCTCTCTCCATCACCGCTATGTTGCCGATGAGGACGGCTTTGCAAAGCAGCTTCTCTTTGACCGCCGCGGCGAGGGCGAGGGCTGCCGTGCTCTTGAGGGCTATATAATTTCCAAGGAAGCTCTGCTTGACCTTATGGAGCGCTGCAGAGCGGAAAATCTTTACCGCTTCCACAGAGACGCTATTCTCACCTGGCTTCGTGAGGGCGGCAAAATGAATTTGTATGTCCATAACGGCTACGCACGCATCGTGCGCAGCGTTGAGGATTACTACGAGGCAAACCGCGACATGCTGTGCAGGGAGCTGCGCTCTCAGCTCTTCCCGGCAGACAGGCCCGTGCGTACCCGTCTGCACGAGGGCGTCAGCACCTACTACGGCGAGGATGCCGTGTCAGTAAACAGCCTCGTAGCCGATAACTGCATTATCGAGGGCAGCATCGAAAACTGCATTGTCTTCTCCGGTGTCCGCATCGGCAAGGGCGCAAAGCTGAGAAACTGCATCGTAATGCGCGGCTGCCATGTTGGCGACTGGTCCGAGCTTGACTGCGTCATTGCAGACAAGGCCTGTGACTTTGCTCCCGGCACCATCCTTGCCGGAAGCCCCAAGCTGCCTATGGTAGTACCCAAAAGAACAGTAATTTGATACCACGGAGGTAAACTTTCCTATGTTTGGTCAAATTTCCCGCGATGAAGTCCGCAGTGCAATAGAGGATAAGCTCTGCGCGCATTTCTGTGTTACCGGGGCCACCGCTACCGACGAGCAGGTATTCCAGGCCACGGCTATCGTGATCCGCGAGCTTATGAGCCGTTTTCTTGCCGCAGAAGACCCCACCCACACCGATAAAGAAGTCCATTATATGTCCATGGAGTTTCTTATGGGCCGCAGCCTTATGAAGAACGCCTACAATCTGGGTATCTCCCAGTCTGTCATCGGCGCTCTTGAGGACATGGGCCGCAACGCCTCCGACATATTTGAGACTGAGCCTGACGCAGGCCTTGGCAACGGCGGTCTTGGCAGACTTGCCGCCTGCTATATGGACAGTATGTCAACTCTGGGTCTGGAGGCTACCGGCTACTCGATTTGCTACGAGCTGGGCATTTTCCGCCAGAAGTTTGCCAACGGCAAACAGACCGAGGTTGCCGACAATTGGCGCACCGCAGCCGAGAGCTGGCTCATCCCCAAGTACGATGACATGGTCGAGGTTCGCTTCGGCGGCCAGATTTCTCCCCAGTGGGACAGCTACGGTCATTACCACGCAGAGCACACCGGCTACACCGCCGTTTACGCCCTGCCCAGAGACATGCTCATTGCCGGCTACGGCGGCAATGAGATAAACAGACTGCGCCTGTGGGATGCAAAGAGCCCCAACTCCCTTGACATGTATCTGTTCTCCGAGGGCGAGTATGTCAAGAGCATGGAGCAGCGCACCATGGCCGAGGTCATCACCAAGGTTCTCTACCCTGCCGATGACCATATCGAGGGCAAGACCCTGCGTCTCAAGCAGCAGTACTTCTTTGTATCCGCCACCGCTCAGGACATTGTACGCAAGCACATCCGCAAGTGGGGCGATATAAGGAGCTTTGCAAAGCATCACACCATCCAGATAAACGACACTCACCCCACTCTCATCATCCCCGAGCTTATGCGTATTTTCATGGACCAGTACAATCTGGGCTGGGATGAGGCATGGGACATCGTCAAGCAGAGCGTGGCATACACCAACCACACCGTTATGAGCGAGGCTCTTGAAAAGTGGCCTCAGGATCTGGTGCAGAAGCTGCTGCCCCGTCAGTGGGAGATCATGTGCGAGATAAACCGCCGCTGGTGCGACTATCTTGTGGCAAACTTCGGTCAGGACGAGCGTGTGGGCCGCAACCTTATCATCCGCGACGGTCAGGTTCACATGGCCAACATGTGCCTTGCCGCCTGCTACAAGGTCAACGGCGTTTCCCGTCTCCACGGCGACATTCTCAAGGCCGACCTCTTTAACGACATTTACACCCTCAGACCCGAGCGCTTCACCCATGTTACCAACGGTATAACCCCCGCCGCTGGCTCAGCCAGATAAACCCCGGCCTCCACGGCCTTATCTGCGAGCTTCTGGGTGACGATAAGTACATGGTGGAGCCTGAGCGCCTTGAGGGGCTCAACGCCTTCGCTTCCGACAGTGAGGTGCGCAAGAGAGTAAATGACATAAAGTACCAGAACAAGCTGCGCTTTGCCCAGTTTGCAAAGAGGAATGACAATTTCTCCTTTGACCCCAACGGCATTATGGATGTTCAGGTCAAGCGTCTGCATGAGTACAAGCGCCAGCTTCTGTGCGCCATGAGCATCGCCAGCCTCCAGATGCAGCTTCACGATGACCCGGGCATGGCCTTCCAGCCCCGCACCTTCGTCTTTGCAGCCAAGGCCGCCGCAGGCTACAAGACTGCAAAGCGCATCATCGAGCTGCTGCTGAGCATGGCCGATGACATCAACAATGACCCCATCTGCAAGGGCAGACTGCAGGTCTACTTTGTTGAGAACTACCGTGTCAGCGCCGCCGAGTACATTATCCCCGCCGCTCAGGTCTCCGAGCAGATCTCCACCGCAGGCAAGGAAGCCTCCGGTACCGGCTGCATGAAGCTGATGATGAACGGCGCCGTTACCATAGGCACTCTGGACGGAGCCAATGTTGAGATGTACGAGCGTCTTGGCGACGAGAACATGTTCCTCTTCGGCCTTAAGACCGAGGAGATCGAGGCACTTCGCAAGCAGGGCTACGACCCTGCACTGGTGCTGGCTGCCGACCCCGAGATAAAGCGCATCTTCGACCGCTTCAGTCAGGGATACAGAGACGGCAAGAGCTATTCCGACCTTGTCTCCATGCTCCTCTACGGCGGCGACCAGTACATGCTGGTGGCAGACTACCGCGCCTATGCCGACTGCCAGAAGAGAATGTACGCCCACATAGCCGACAGCAGCGAGCGCGCCCGCCTTGCAATAGTCAACACCGCACAGAGCGGCGTCTTTGCAGCCGACAGAGCAATAAGGGAATACGCTGTTGATATATGGAATGTGAAGTAAAAAAAATTCACGCCGTTGTTATCGGCGGCATGAACATGGATATATGCGGCAAGCCCTCCGGGGCTTTCCGCATGGCCGACTCAAACCCCGGTGCGGTAAGCCTTATCCCCGGTGGAGTAGGGCGCAACATTGCCCACAATCTCTGCCTGCTGGGTGCTGAGGTGAGCCTTGTATCCGCGGTTGGGAATGACCTTTACGGCAGAAGCCTTAAAAGCTATTGCGATGAGCTTGGCATGGACACTCATATGGTGGCTGTGCTTGACGGCTGCAGCACCTCCACTTATCTCTATGTCACCGATGCCGAGGGCGATATGGTGGTGGCTATAAACGATATGGATATAAGCCGCCGCATTGACCCTGAGTATCTGGCTGTGCACATGGATGAGATAAACCGGGCAGACGCCGTGGTGGTGGATGCAAACCTTTCCGCCGAGGCCATCGCCTTTATCGCGGAAAACTGCACCGCCCCCCTCTTTGCCGATACCGTATCAGCAGCCAAGGCCGCAAGGCTTGCTCCTCTGTTTAAAAAGCTGGAGGGGCTTAAGCCCAACGCTATGGAAGCCCACGAGCTTACCGGCTGCGAAAGGCCGGAGTTTGCCGCCAGGGTGCTGCTGGACATGGGTATAAAGCGTGTGTTCATAAGTCAGGGCGCTGACGGAATGCTGGCCTGCTCAAGGGACGAAAGCATAATCCAGCCCCGTGTTCAGGCAAGGGTGGTCAACACCACCGGCGCCGGGGACAGTGCCACCGCCGCCATGGTCTGGGCCATTGCTCAGGGCATGAGCCTTGCAGACTGCGCCAGAGCCGCGGCAGCGGCAGGCGCCATAACCGTGGCCAGCGAATACACCAACGCCCCGGAGCTGAGCAGCGCCGCCGTTTTGAGCCTTATGGCCGAAAATTAATCTTAGTTCCAAAAGCAACTCCCCCGGACTGTGAATGCTCACAGTCCGGGGGATTATTTTTGTTTAATAAATGCCTCCGCTCCCTCTGATGAGGGCGCTGTCAGTGAAGCTGACTGAGAGAGCGACTTTACATCACTCTGTTTCCGTCCGTATCGTAAAGCTGTCCGGAAGATTAAAAATGTCCTTTTTCAGAAATTTTGGGTAAAAATACTCGTCCTTCAGGCGCTCAAAGGGCAGCCACCGGAAGCGGTGGGTGCGCTGCCCCTCCCGCCATGTGAAGCTGTCGCCCCGGCTCATAAGCTCTGTATGGGAAATGTCCATAAGAAAATATATACACAGCTCGTGATATCTTAAATTGTCCACATCCTCGGTAAAGTAGGCCTGATTAAGCCACAGAGGGCGCGAAATCCTTGCCGTCACACCCAGCTCCTCCCAGAGCTCGCGGATCACGGCGTCCTCTGCTCTTTCACCCAGCCGCACCCTGCCGCCGGGCAGATAGTAATAGGGTGAGCGCTCATCACGCATTGCAAGTATCCTGCCGCCGTCAATAATCACGGCGCACACCCGGTAATTGAATTTTTCCTTTCCCGACACAACAGATATATCCATTCTTTTCCCCTTTCCCACAGACAGAAAAAGGCATCCGCAAAGCGGATGCCTTTTGAAGTACACAAGTTATAATTACTTGATCTCGATGGTGGCGCCGACTGCCTCGAGCTGAGCCTTGATAGCCTCTGCGTCTTCCTTGGAGATGCCTTCCTTGACCTTTGCGGGGATACCCTCGACAAGG
>JAZNUQ010000028.1:0-34436 GCA_045592365.1 Candidatus Limivicinus sp.
TGACGCAAAAATCCGCTCCCGCAAAGTCGGAGATTTCTGAGAGCGTATAGGAAGACAGTGCGAGGCGCCGTCTTGAAGATGGGCTGTCGCCCTTCAAAAGACGGCAACAAAGCAATGTCGATGTATACACTCTCAGAAACGCTTTCGGATTATACCCGTCAGGCTAAAAAAACACTCCGCACAGCGGAGTGTTTTTTCGGAAAGAGGTAAAAATGGTAAAAGAGCTTGTACATGACCCTCTCATACTGGGCAGAGCCTCTCTTGAGGCAGGCCGGGAGGATTTGCAGACGGCGCAGGATCTGATGGATACGCTTATCGCCCACAAGGACAGCTGCGTGGGGATGGCGGCAAATATGATAGGGGTTCACAGGAGGATAATCGTATTCGACTGTGACGGGACATATATGACCATGTTTAATCCCGAGATAATAAAAGCCTCCGGCGCTTATGACACTGAGGAAGCCTGTCTGTCACTGCTTGGGGGAGCGCGCCCCTGTAAGCGCTGGCAAAGCATAAAGGTAAAATGGCAGACCGAGGACATGAAGCCCCGCATTAAGACCTTTACCGGCTGGACAGCTCAGATAATCCAGCACGAAATCGACCACTGCAACGGAATACTGATATGAAAAAACAGACCCTCAGGGGTCTGTTTTTTCATATTCCTCAATCAGCCTGAGCTTCTGCGCCCGGCTGAGCTTTTTTATCTCCCGCTCACGGTGCATGGCGTCGTGCTGCGTCTCATGCTCCTCGGCATAGACAAGGCTCACCGGCAGGCGGGAGCGGGTGTACCTGCCGCCTTTGCCGCTGTTGTGGCAGCGGATACGCGCCTCAATGTCATTGCTCCAGCCGGTATAGAGCGTACCGTCGCAGCAGCGGAGAATATAGGTATAGTTCATCTTTTTATCTGCTTCACATTCTTTTCAAACTTTGCCCGGGCGCCCATTACCTCATGGCCGCAGCCGGTGCAGCGGAGCTTGAAGTCCGCCCCGATACGGAGCACCTGCCATTCCCTGCTGCCGCAGGGATGGGGCTTTTTCATGGTCAGAATGTCACCCACCTGAATATCCATTACTTTTTCCTCTCCTCCCAGTAGCGCAGGGCGGCCTGCTCGGTTTTGTTGTCGCCGTATTCGTAGTAGCGGGCGTTTTTAATCTCGTCCGGCAGATACTGCTGCTTTACCCAGTGATTTACATAGTCGTGGGGGTACTTGTAGCCCTGCCCTCTTTCAAAGCCGGTGCCGTCGGCGTGGACATTCTGAAGCTCCCGGGGGATGCCGCCGGTTTTCCCAGCGCGTACATCCGCAAGAGCCCGGTCTATGGCGACGCAGGCGCTGTTTGACTTGGGGGCGGTGGCAAGCAGCAGGCAGGCCTCAGCCAGAGGCAGCCGCGCTTCGGGAAGACCGAGCTGCAGGGCGCTGTCCACGCAGGCCTCTACAATGGGAACCGCCTGAGGATAGGCAAGGCCGATGTCCTCGCTGGCAGAGCACAGAATACGCCTGCACGCGCCGATAAGGTCGCCCGCCTCCAGAAGCCGCGCCAGATAGTGCATGGCAGCGTCCGGGTCGGAGCCCCGCAGAGACTTCATAAGCGCCGAGAGGATGTCAAAATGGGCGTCCCCGTCCCGGTCGTAGCGCATGGCGCTGCGCTGGCTTATGGCTTTGGCATCCTCCAGACTGATGCGCTCCCCGGCTGTGGAGCAGAGGAGCTCAACGGCGTTTATGGCCTTTCGCACATCACCGCCGCAGGAGGCGGAAATATGCTGTATAACCCCATCCTCAAGGCTGAGGCTGCCGCCGCTGCGCTGCTGCATAATGGAGAAGGCCCGGCTTACGGCCTGACGCACATCGCCTGCGCTTACCTGCTTGAACTCAAATACCGTGGAGCGGCTCAAAATTGCGTTAAATACGCAGAAATAGGGGTTTTCCGTGGTGGAGGCGATAAGGGTAATGCGCCCGTCCTCAATAAATTCCAGCAGCGACTGCTGCTGTTTCTTGTTGAAATATTGTATCTCGTCCAGATACAGCAGCACTCCGCCGGGGGCAAGCAGGGTGTCAAGCTCGGAGATTATCTGCTTTATGTCGGAAATGCCGGCGGTGGTGGCGTTCAATTTGCGCAGGCTCCGGTTGGTTTTCTCCGCAATGATGCGTGCAACGGTGGTTTTGCCGGTGCCGGAGGGGCCGTAGAAAATCATGTTGGGTATCTGGCCGCTTTCAACAATGCGGCGCAGCATACCGTTGGGGCCCAAAATATGCCGCTGCCCCACAACATCGTCTATGGAATTGGGTCTTATTTCGTCTGCCAAGGGCTTGTACATGGTAATGACCTCTGTTTCGTGGTTGAATATTATTATATCACTCCGCGCCGCTTTGCGAAAGGGGCTTATTGAGCCTTTGGAGTGAAAATAAAGTAAATTATACAGCCGTCAAACAGCACAAAATACAAAGGGATAAATGTCTATTTTGCCGAAAATGAAAAAAACACTTTTTCTGCCGTCTGTTTTGGTTTACATTAAACAATAACTCAATCTTCCCGGAGGTGTTAAAATGGAAACCTTCATTGTAAACGACAATCGCACGATGCTGTCAAACTATATGATGTCGCTGAAAAGTGACATTATGGACAGTAACATAGCATGGTGCCGCTTTGCCTCGTCCAAAAACGAAAACCTGTCCAGAAAAAATCACAAGCACATAGTCCATGAAATGCACTTTGTGCTTTCCGGCAAGATAAAATATGACTTTCAGGATCTGGGCAGTCTTACCGCCGGGCCGGATAACTTTGTTATCATACCGAAAGGCGTTATGCACACCGTAACCGCAGAAAACGGCAGTGCGCTGGAATATCTGGTGATAGCCTTTACCGTCTCCACGACCAACGAATCCATTAACAGCATCTTCTCCGAGGAAGGCAAGCCAATGGCAGCCGGCTTTACAAGACCCATGCGCAG
The DNA here is from genome assembly GCA_045592365.1 of Candidatus Limivicinus sp. GTDB lineage: Bacteria > Bacillota > Clostridia > Oscillospirales > Oscillospiraceae > Limivicinus. The sequence goes on from JAZNUQ010000028.1 coordinate 2,947, forward strand.
CATGATAGAGTCTCTTGAACAGAAGCATCTGACCAAAAACTTTAATTCCAGCCTTTCAACAAAGCTGCTGATCCACAGCATTCTGCTGGAATCCGTGGACGGTCTGACCGAGGAGCTGGGGCTGAATTCCCTGCCTGCCCGCATCAGCTCACAGAAGGATGTCCGTATTGATGCCATAGTAAATACCGTTAACAGCAACATTTACAGCGAAAAGCTCCGGGGCGAGGATGTTGCCGAAATGCTGGGACTGTCCACAAGGCAGCTCAACCGAATAAGCAATCAATACTTTGGCTGCTCAATAAACGCCTATATTACCCAACGGCGCATCAAAGAAATGCAGAATTTGCTTGAGTTTTCCGCACACTCCCTGTCCGATATAGGAGAAATTTTCGGTTTTCCGGATGTATATGCCTTCATACGGCACTTTACCCACTTTGTAGGGGAATCTCCCGGAAAATACAGGAAATCAACACACGGAAAAAATGCCGATGCTTCTGCGACTGACGGAACACCCGCTGCTGAGAAGTAGAAGTGTATAAATTTTCCCCTTTGGCGCCGGGCTTTTACCCGGCGCTTTTTGTCTGAAAATGCTATTTTTTTGTCCAAATTAAAAATTGATGTTGACCGGTATCCAAATTAAAATATATATAAAATCAGCGATACAGACAGCGTTTGTTAGGATAGATTGCACATAAATGCGAATCATCTAAGCTGAGTACCGTGTACCGGTCTTACTCACCCCGACTAATGAGGAGATCTGTAAATGACTGTATTTAATAAACCTGAGAATATAACTGCCGAGCTGGAAACGCTCCGCAGGATGAAGAAAAACATCGGCCTGCAGCTACTGCTGCTCATTCTGATTCTGGCCTTTGCCATGTTCATATACAAGGCAAACCATACCGCATCCTACGCGGCGGGCTTTGTGGCTCTGCTTCTTGAGCTGATACTTATTTTGCCTGCCCGCAGAAGGCGCAAGCAGCGCATAATATCCTCTGCCTGCCTTCTGGGGACGGGAGCACCGCTGGCGGACTGCACATACCGGCGCAAGCAGAGCATGGAGGGGGATATTCTCCTGCAGAAAGGTCTTTCCGCGGGGGAGAAGTGGACTCAGGGGGCGGTATGCCGCCATGCGATATCCGGCACATACAGAGGAAGCAAAGTCGATATATGTGAGTGCGGCGTGGGCTTCCAGTGGGGGAGCGGCAAGGGCGACCTTGATTTTCTGAACGGAACGCTGTTCTCTGCGGAGGCCGGCGCTGCGGAGCTTGAGCTTGTCTGTCTCAGCCGCAAGCTGCCCCATATTCAGCTTTGGGAAGAAGATTTCATCTGCGCGGGATACGAGGCCTGTGACTTTCAGAGCCGCAGTCTCAATGAGGAATATCTGCTGCTTGTGAACAGGGGTACACCCCCGGCATGGCTGGAACAGGGACTGAAAAGGCTTGCCAAGCAGAACAGTGCCTCTGCCCTTGTGGGCATAAACGGCAAAGCTCTCTCGGTGTTTCTGCTTGATCGGTTTTATACCGGCAAACAGCCGCCTCTGGCGGAAGTAAGCGAGGCATATCTCAATGTATGCAGACTCCCCGAGCGGGACGCTCTGCTTGAAATGGTCAATAAGCACCGTTAACGGACGGTGTAAAAAATAAAAAACACAGGAGGAAAAACGATGAAAAAAGTATTGGCTTTGATTCTGGCTCTGGTCATGGTTCTGTCTCTGGCCGCCTGCGGCGCCAAGACCGAAGCACCCGCACCCGCACCTGCCGAGACCCCTGCAGAGACTCCCGCAGAAGCTCCCGTTGAAGAAGTTCCTGCCGAAGAGCCCCTGACCTGGCCCACCGAGGGTGACATCAATGTGCTTATCCCCGCTAACCCCGGCGGCGGTACTGATACTACTTTCCGTACCATAAGCACCAACATCATGGAAACCATCGGTTCCAATGTTATGCTCACCAATATGAACGGCGGCGCAGGTGCAGTTGCTACCCAAGAGCTGCTTGACTACGAGCCGGACGGCTACACCGCAATCTGGCATCACTATGACAGCATTCTGCTCACCATGAAGGGTGAAATGGATCAGCGCTACGACGAGTATCTTGACTTTGCAGCAGTTGTTGCCACCTCCGGCGGCGGTGACTTCGTAACTGTCAACAAGTCCAAGGGCTGGACCAGCCTTGAAGAGCTCATAGCCTACGGCAAAGAGCATCCCGGTGAACTGATATGGGCTGTTGAGTCCGGCGGTTGGTCACATGTTGCCGCAGTTGCTACCATGTCCATGCTGGGCGTAGAGTTCAATGTTGTTGACTTTGGCTCCCGCTCCGAGCGCAGCGCAGCACTTCTGGGCGGACACGCAGATGTCCTCATGGCATCCACTTCCGACCTTAACAGCTACCCCGATGACTTTGTAGGCCTTGCCCGCGCAGGCCTTGAAAGATCCCAGACCTTCACTGATATCCCCACCATGGCAGAGCTGGGCTACGGCGGCAGCGAAGCAGACACCTATTACTTCCTGGGCTTCAGAAAGGGCACAGATCCCCGCATCGTTGCACAGATGGGCGAGGCCGTAAAGAAGGCAATGGAGACTCCTGAAGCACAGGAGCTGTTCATCAATTCTCTGGGCTACACCGGCGTGACTGTTCTGCTTGGTGAGGAAGCCCTTGAGTATATCCAGAATTTTGAGACCACTTTCCAGCCCTTCGTTGATTCCGTTCTTAAGGTAGGCTGATACAGGAACGGCATAATAAAATAGTTTTGGCTTGGGTCACGGAAAGGACCCGGTGCTGATGCTTCAGCCCAAAAGCTGAACCTGTCCGGGCGTGCGACTGCGGTCGCACGCCCGGTTTGCAAAGGAGAATACCATGAAGTTACTGAAAAAAATACTCAGCTTTGAGATTAAAGAAGACAAGCTGCCTCTGGTGCAGGGAATTTTCACGATTGTTGTTTCGATTCTGTTTTTCCTGTCCACCATGGGTTCAAGCAAGACCTACTCCACATCCACAATCGGGCCGGTTACCATACCGCGTTTTGTGTGCGGAGCAATATTTGTTCTCGGTGTGGCGCAGGTAATCCTGTGGTTTGGCAGACGCTCTAAAAAACCCACTGCCAAGGCACCGGAGAAGGCGCAGGAAGAGGATGTTCAGCTTGACAGGCTTGAAGTGATGCGCAAGATTACACCCCCTGTCACTTTCCTGCTGCTTGCTCTGTATATATGGCTCATGGGCAAGATAGGCTTTGTGCTGGCATCCACTCTGTACCTCAGCCTGCAGATACCTCTGCTGTCTGTGGATTTTCGGCCCAAATTCTTTGTAAAATCCGCAATAATAGGCATTGTGGTCTCTACGGTTGTGTTTTTGCTGTTTGCAAAAGGCTTCCGGCTCCACTTGCCTGTGGGACCCTGGGGATTTTAAGGAGGGAGCATATAAATGATAGAAAATATTATTACAGGCTTTGCTCAATTCTCAGGACTTACCTGGGCTATGGTTTTCGGCGGCGTTGTATGCGGCCTTATCTTTGGCTGCATCCCCGGTCTTTCCGGTTCAACCGCCCTTACCCTTGCCATCCCTCTTTCTCTGGTTCTTGACCCTGTATCGGCTTTCGGTCTGTTCATGGGTATATTTATAAGCGGCTGCTCCGGCGGCTGCATCTCGGCCATTCTTGTAGGCGTGCCGGGTACATCATCTTCCCTGACCACCGTTTTTGACGGCTACCCCATGGCCAAGCACGGACAGCCCGGTAAGGCTTTGGGTACCGCGATACTGTGTTCATTCCTCGGTACCTTCATAAGCCTTATAGTTCTGTTTGTTCTGGCCGAGCCTTTGGCTCGTTTTGGCGTAAAGCTGGGCCCTGTTGAGTTGTTTTCCCTTATTCTGTTTGCACTGTCCCTCATTTCCGTATTGGCCGGTGACAAGCTCATACTGGGCTGGGTTGTGGCTCTCACGGGCGTTTTGCTGGGTATGGTAGGCATCAGCACCGTGGACGGCGCCACCAGAATGATTGTCGGCATCAGAAAACTCACGTCGGGCTTTTCCAGAACTCCCGCCATGCTCGGTATTTTTGTGGTGGGCAGTCTTTTCTCCGCCTCCAAAGCGGACAAGAGTTACCGGGGAGACCAGCCGGTTATGGACTTTACCATAAAGGGCTTTGGAATAAGCCTGAAAGAGTTTGTGGGTCAGCTTGGTAACTTTGCCCGTTCCGCCCTTATCGGCGTGGGCATCGGCATACTGCCCGGTATCGGCGGTGTTACCAGTAATCTTGTGGCATATACCGTTGCAAAGTCCATGTCAAAGACCCCCGAAAAATTCGGCACGGGCTGCCTTGACGGTATTATTGCACCCGAAACCGCCAACAACGCCGCTATCGGCGGCTCCATGGTACCGCTGCTGGGCCTGGGCATTCCCGGCGACGGCTTTACCGCGTTGCTGCTGGGCGCCTTTGAAATGCATGGCTTTATAAGCGGCCCCACTCTGTTTGTAAAAAACAGTGAGTTTGTATACGCGATTTTTGCGGCACTGCTGCTGTCCTGTATTTCAACCGTTATTCTGGAGTACTTTGGTCTGCCTCTGCTGGTCAAGTCTCTTAAAATACCCACCAATATACTTATGCCCATTATAATGGTGCTGGTAATGGTAGGCAGCTTCTGCGTGCATAACCGGCTGTTCGAGTGTTGGGTGCTGCTGTTCTTTGCACTGGTGGCATATCTGTTCAGGGCATTTAAGTTTTCGACCACGCCCATAGTGCTTGGCTTCATACTGGGTGCGGACGCGGAGGTATACCTGCGCCGCGGTTTGATGATGAACAGAAACGATGTAACGGTATTTGTCAGAAATCCCGTAAGTCTTCTGTTTATAATCCTTGCTGTTTTGTGTACCGTGATAATGCTTCGCCAGAACCGCAGGAATGCAGCCAAGCTCAAGGAGCATGCCAGCGCTTCCGAGGCAGATATTGACGCCGAAATAGCTGACGATTGATACAAACGAAAGCTCAAACAGTGACGGGTAGGTGAAATTAATATAATGCATGAATTGAAGATCAAAAAGATCGAGTTGTTCAAAGTACCGCCACGCTGGCTATTCGTAAAAGTAACCACTGAAGGCGGCCTTGTGGGCTGGGGTGAACCTGTTGTTGAAGGCAAGGCCGACACTGTGGCCGCTGCCGTGAAGGAACTGGGTGACCAGCTTATAGGCCACAGTGCAGGCGATGTTGAGGACGCTTTTCAGCTTATGTACCGCTGCGGCTTTTATCGCGGCGGCCCGGTGCTGACCAGCGCCATGTCCGGCATTGAGCAGGCCATGTGGGACATTAAGGGCAAGTACCTCGGTGTTCCGGTCTACGATTTGCTGGGCGGTAAGGTCAAAGACAGAATTCAGGTCTATCGCTGGATAGGCGGTGACCATCCCCGTGATGTGGTCGTTGAGGCCGGCAAGGCCGTGGCACAGGGCTACAAGGCCGTTAAGATGAACGGTACGGACGAAATGCGCTGGGTGGACAGCTATGACAAGCTGGATGCCTGCGTTGAGCGGGTTGCCGCCATCAGAGAGAAATATCCTCAGCTTGGTATAGCTGTGGACTTCCACGGCCGCGTCCACAAGACCATGGCGAAGGTTCTTATGAAGAAGCTGGAGCCTTATAACCTTATGTTCGTGGAGGAGCCCGTTCTCTGCGAAAATGAGGAGGAGTTTGCAAGACTCCGCGCAGCCTCCTGCATACCCCTTGCCACCGGCGAGCGCAACTTCACCCGCTGGGGCTTTAAGAACATGCTCATTGGCGGCGGCGTGGATATAATCCAGCCCGATGTAAGCCACTGCGGCGGTATCTGGGAGACCAGAAAGATAGCCGCCATGGCGGAGGCCTTTGATGTTTCCGTGGCGCCCCACTGCCCCCTTGGGCCCATTGCTCTGGCAGCCTGCCTTGCGGTGGATTTCAGCACTCCCAACGCCTTCATTCAGGAGCAGAGTGCAAACATCCACTACAATGAGGGTTATGACCTGCTTAACTACCTCAAGAACCGTGAAATATTTGAGTATAAGGACGGTTACTGCAATATCTGGAACAGCCCGGGTCTGGGCGTTGAGGTGGATGAGGACTATGTACGCAGGATGGCCGAGGAAGGCCACAACTGGCACAATCCCATCTGGCGCGACGAGGACGGCACAATTGCGGAATGGTAAATATATCCGCCTGCGGAGGTGCTGATTTGAACACAGAGATATACATAGTGCGCCACGGCCAAAGCACCGGAAATCTTGAAGGGCGCTTTATGGGACACACGGATTGCGGCCTCAGTGAAACCGGTATGAGACAGGCTGTGAATATAAAGTCTTTCTTTGAGGGTATTCATATAGATGCCGTCATTTCCAGCGACCTGAAGCGGGCCATGGACACGGCACTGCCCACAGCGCAGGCTCACGGCCTGAGTATTAAAGCCGAAGCGGGCTTTCGCGAAATATTTGCCGGCGAGTGGGAAGGGATGCGCTTTGCGGAAATTGCAGAGAAGTATCCCCGGCAGTATGGCTGCTGGACGGGAGAGTTTGAAAAGCTGCAGATGCCGGGCGGAGAGAGCAGCGCTCAGCTCAGTGAGCGTGTTAATTCCGCCTTGCTTCACACGGCGGAGGAATTTGCCGGTAAAACCATAGTCATAGCCACACACGCCACACCGATTCAGCTTATGAGACTGAAAATATACGGTATGGGACTTGAAAAGGCGCGGAGCTTTCCGTTGGTTGCAAATGCTTCGGTCACCAAGCTGAGCTATTGCTGGGGCGCGTTCAGCATCGAGTATGCAGACTGCCGCGACCATCTTGATGAGATAACTCTGCTGCAGATATAGCGGCTGCAGGGACAGGGAGGAACAGATTACAATGCTTGTTGATTTCCATGTACATTCCAGATTTTCCCATGACTCACCGGCAGAGCCGGAGGAGATCCTCTATGCCGCACAGGCGCAGGGAGTGGATATTGTCTGTGTAACGGACCATGTGGATCTGGATTTCACCGGCAAGGATTACAGCTTCGATGTCAGCGCCAGAGAAGAGTTCTTTGCACCCCTCGGGGAGAAATTCAATAACTCGGTGGAGCTGCGTCTGGGTGTTGAGCTGGGGCTTCAGCCTCATATTGCCGACGAAAACGATGCCTTCGTGAACTCTGCCCGGTTTGACTTCGTCATAGGCTCCACCCATCTTGTGGACAGGATGCCCTTTAAGCCCAGTATATACCCGCGCTTCAGCAGAATGTACGACAAGCGCGAGGGTGTTGCCCGTTTTCTTGAAAATACCCTTGAAAACGTTCTGAGCTATGACAACTATGATGTTTACGGCCATCTTGACTACTTCTCCCGCTATGTGTACAGGGAACTGTTTGACTATTCCCTGCATCGGGAGCTGGTGGAGGAGATACTGAGCCAGCTTATTAGCCGGGGCAAGGGCATAGAGATAAATACCGGCGGGTATTCGTCCGGTATGAGTAATCCCGGGCCTGAGATACTCAAACGGTACAGGGAGCTTGGCGGTGAAATAATCACCATGGGCTCCGATTCGCACCGACCCCGCGAGGTGGGCTTCTGCATCGCCAAGGGACAGGAGCTGCTCAAAGCCTGCGGATATGAGTATTTCACGGTGTTTAAAGACAGAAAGCCGGAGTTTATCAAGCTCTGAGCAGGACGAGGATAATATCGCCCCGGTCTTTGACCGGGGCGATATTAAAAGGAGCGGACAATGAAATATAAAGCTGTTTTTTTCGATATGGACGGTACGGTTCTGGATACCCTTGAGGATTTGTATTCGGCTTTGCAGCACACTCTCCTTGCCTTGGGATATGAGGGCTGCAGCATAGAGCAGTGCCGCGCCTGGCTTGGCAACGGAGCCGTGCGGCTTCTGAAGCAGGCCTTGCCCCCGGAGGCGGATGCCGGGCTTGTTGAGAAGGCTCTGGCTGAGTTTAAGGAGTATTACAGCCGCAACTGTCGGGTAAATACAAAGTGTTATGACGGGATTTTGCCGCTTCTTGAGAGAATTAAAAATCAGGGTATGGCAACGGCCGTTATATCCAACAAAATAAGCGAATATGTAAAACAGTTATCTGATGAATACTTCCCCGGTCTGATGGATGTGGCTGTGGGAGACAGCCCGGGGGTCAGGCTTAAGCCCTGGCCGGATCTGCTGCTTCAGACTGCGGAAAAGCTGGATCTGTCTGCCGAAGACTGCCTGTATGTGGGCGACTCCGAAATGGATATTCAGGCGGCGGCCAATGCGGGGATGGACTGCGTATCGGTGTCCTGGGGCTTCAGAACGAGCCAACAGCTTGAAAAAGCCGGAGCCTCGGTGATTGCCGACGAATGCGGGCAGCTGGAAAAACTGATTTTCAGATGATTGAATTATAGAACAATGGAGCAGAGACATTTCCTTTTTGATTTTGACGGAACGCTGGTCGATTCCATGCAGATATGGGCGAGAACCCATATCCGTATGCTGCTGAAACAGAAAATTTCTATCCCGAAGGATTATGTTCAGACCATCACTCCGCTGGGGAACGAAGGCGCGGCACTGTACTCGGTTTCTCTCGGGCTGAAGATGCCTCTGGGGGAGTATATGAGCGAGCTTGACAAGGAACTCGTCAGGCAGTATAACAGTAATGTATACCTGAAAGAAAATGTGGAAAACAAGCTCCGGGAGCTGAAGAGTTCCGGCATTTGCCTCCATGTGCTTACAGCTTCGTCCCACAGCTATGTGGACTCATGCCTGCGGCGGTTTGGGGTGCTGGAGCTTTTTGACAATGTGTGGTCTGTTGAGGACTTTGGCCTGAGCAAGGCGGATAAGCAGATATACATCGAAGCCGCCCGACGCCTGTCGGCGGAGCCAAAAAGCTGCACCATGGTGGATGACAATTATTCCGCCCTGTGTGCCGCGCGCAGAGCCGGGCTGAACACCGTTGCCGTTTATGATAAAAGCTCAAAGAACATGGAAAAAGCAATCCGAGAAGCGGCAGACAAATATGTGTATGGCTTTGAGGAAATTGAAATATAAACACAGGATACGGAAAGGAGCGCCATGAGAGAACAGGTTCTGGAATGGATAGAAAAAAATAAGATTATCGCCATCGTTCGCGGGGCTGAGCCCTGGCAGTGCATGAAGGTGGCAGAGGCCTTGTATTCCGGCGGCATCAGGCTTGTGGAGATTACATACGACCAGAAAAAGCCCGAATCATGGCAGGCCACGGCAGATGCCATAGCGCAAATAGCAAAAGCCTTTGAAGGGAAAATGTTTGTTGGCGCGGGTACTGTAACCAATGTTGAGCTGGTTGAACTGACCGCACAGGCAGGGGGATGCTTTATAATCTCTCCCGATACCGATGTTGCGGTAATTGAGAAAACCAGAGAGCTTGGGCTGGTTTCTCTGCCCGGGGCTCTGACTCCCAGCGAAATTAAAACGGCACACATGGCAGGGGCGGATTTTGTAAAGGTATTTCCGGTGGGAAATATGGGGCCAGGATATATAAAGGCTGTCCGTGCGCCGCTGAGCCATATCAAAATGATGGCCGTGGGCGGAGTTAATGAGAAGAATCTCAAGGACTATCTGGACGCCGGCTGCTGCGGCGCCGGCATCGGCGGAAATCTTGTAAACAAGCAGTGGATAGCAGACGGTGAGTTTGACAAGATCACCGCCCTGGCAAAAACCATGGTGGAAATTGCGAAAGGCTGAGGTAAAGGAATATGAAGGTTGTTACTTTTGGTGAAATAATGATGCGCCTCAACCCCGAAGGCTACCTGAGATTTGTTCAGGCCAAGTGCTTCGAGGCAAGCTATGCCGGCGGCGAGGCCAATGTGGCGGTATCCCTTGCAAATTACGGTCTTGAGGCCGCCTTTGTCAGCAAGGTGCCTGCCCATGAGATCGGTCAGTGCGCCGTAAACGAGCTGCGTCACTTCGGGGTCGACACCTCCATGATGCTTCGCGGCGGCGACAGGCTGGGTCTTTACTTTGTGGAAAAGGGCGCTTCCCAGCGCCCCTCCAAGGTCATATACGACCGCGCAAACTCCGCCATTGCTCTGGCGAAGAAGGAGGAGTTTGACTGGGAGAAGATTTTTGCCGGCGCCGACTGGTTCCACTTTACCGGCATTACCCCTGCTCTGGGCGGCCAGCTGCCCGAAATATGCCTTGAGGCCTGCAAGGCCGCAAAGGCAATGGGGCTTAAGATAAGCTGCGACCTTAACTACCGCAAAAAGCTCTGGAGCCGTCAGGCCGCAGGCGAGTGCATGTCAAAGCTCATGCCCTATGTTGATGTGTGCATCTCCAACGAGGAGGACGCAAAGGATGTTTTCGGCATCGAGGCCGAGAATACCGACATTGACAGCGGCAAGCTGAGCCACGAGGGCGATATAAGCGTTGCAAAGCAGCTTACCGAGCGCCTTGGCTTTGAAAAGGTGGCAATCACCCTGCGCGGCAGCCTTTCCGCCAATGACAATGACTGGGCGGGCATGCTCTACGCAGACGGCGAGGCATACTTCTCTCCCACCTACCGCGTGCATATCGTTGACCGCGTGGGCGGCGGAGACAGCTTCGGCGGCGGCCTTATCTACTCCCTCATCAGCGGCTATGAGCCCCAGAAGGCCATAGACTTTGCCGTTGCAGCCTCCTGCCTGAAGCACAGCATTGAGCATGACTTTAACCTGATGAGTGTTGCCGAGGTGCAGAGCCTTGCTTCCGGCAATGCCTCCGGCAGAGTTCAGAGATGATTTTTTAAATGAGCGACACAGAAAAATTTTCCGGCTGGCGGGTGCTGCTGGGCTGCATACTCTGTATGTTTACCGTGCAGGGTGCAATGCAGACCTTTGCGGTGTTCCTGCCCCAGATAGTACAGGGTACGGGCTGGAGCCTGTCAATGGTGGCGCAGGTGTCCACCTTCGCCTCCGGCAGCGGCTTTATCACAAATCTACTGCTGACAAGGGCGCTTAAAAGACTGCGGGTAAAAACCGTTTTGCTCATAGGCGCAGCCTGTACCGCCCTGCACATGTTTATTTATACCGCAAGCCAAAGCGTCTACATGCTGTGGCTTGCGGCCTTTATCGGCGGCATCGGCATAGGCTGGGGCACGGTGGCTCCCTGCAGCATTATAATAACCAACTGGTTTGTAAAGCACCGCTCCCTGTGCATTGCCGCCGCCACGGCAGGCTCCATGCTGGGCTCCGTGGTTTTAAATCCCACCGCCGCCATGCTTATCGAGCGCTTCGGCTGGCGCGGGGCATACAGGATACTGGGCATTGCCGTAGGTCTTGCCTCCGTCCTTTCCGTGCTGCTGCTGGTGCGCGAAAAGCCCCAGGAGCTGGGGCAGAGCCCCTACGGCATCGGACAGAGTGAGGAAAGCTCCCCCGCTGCCTTGCATGGCGTCAGCGCCGAAAGAGCCAGACGCAGCGCAAGCTACTGGCTGCTGCTGCCGGGCATTTTCCTTATAGGCTTTTCAACCAATATTGAAAACTATATGCCTGCCTTCTGGCAGTACCGGGGCTTAAGCTCCATGAACTCCTCTCTGGTGCTCAGCTTCTACTCTCTGTTTGCAGCGGTGATTTCCCTTGTGATGTCAAGGATAAATGACAGGCTGGGCGGCAAAAGATATGTGCTTGCAACAAGCCTGCTCTTTGCCCTGTCGGTGCTGGTGATGACCTATACCGGCGTTACCGGAGCCATGTTCAGCCTTGTTATCTGCTGCATCCCCTTTGCTGCCGGTGCAAAAAAGGCCTGCACCATGACGCCCCCCCTCGTTGTGGCAGAGGCCTTCGGCAGAAAGGACTACTCCAACATAATCGGCCCCTTTGCGGCGGTGCTGCAAAGGGGCATCGCCCTGTCAAACCTTGCCATCGGCCCGCTGGCGGAGATAAGCTACGAGCTTGCCTTTACCTGCATGACCGGGGTGAATATCGCGGGTATGCTGTGCATCTGCCTTGCACTGAGACTAAGACCCGCACACGGCGAATAAGAATACAGAGTGCATACCTTATGTGTATGCACTCTGTATTTTCGAGACTGTCAAAAAACAATGTATCAAACCGCAAGGAACAGAGCCGCGGGGGAGCGCGAGGGGGCAAGGCCCGCCTCGCAGTACAATAACCCGCCACAGAAAAGCTTGTAAATACAAGCTTTTTGGGCGAAGCAGCATTTTGCCTTATGCAAAATGCTTGGCGGTTGAAGCGCAGTCAAAAAAGTCAGAAATGACTTTTTTGACAAGCTGAAGAATACAGAGTGCATACCTTATGTGTATGCACTCTGTATTTTCATATACTTTTCCAGAGCCTTACAACGCCCTTGTCGTTAAGCTGCTGCACGGTAACAAACACGATGGGAAACAGCAGCATGCCCCATACGCCCCAGACCTGCCAGCCCACATATATGCTGATAAGCGACACCAGCGGATCAAGGCCGATATGGTCGCCCAGCAGCTTTGCCTGCACGCAGCTTCTCACCAGCGTCACCGCCGCCCATGAGATTATAAGCCCTGCACCTCTGCCCACATCGCCAAGCAAAAAGCTGTATATTGCCCATGGAACAAGCACTATCCCCGTGCCGAAAACCGGCAGCGCGTCCACCAGCGCCGTTATAAGCGCAAGGGCAGCGGCGCGTCGTACCTTAAGGAGCATAAAGGCTGTCATCAGCTCAAAAAAGGTCATGGCCATCAGAATAAGCTGGGCTCTTATAAAGCCGCCGAAGCTGGAGCGAAGATTCTCCCCCAGACCCTCCAGCCGCCGCAGGAAGCTCCGGGGAAGCTGAGCCTGAATAAAGGCAAGGGTCTTGGGAAAGGCGGCGGAGATAAAATAGGTGCCTATGCCCGCCGTTACCGCAAAAAGCAAAATCCCCGGACTGTTCTGGGCAATTCTGCCTGCTGCATCCAGCACCCATTGGGAAAGGCTTCCCGGCAGGCTGTAAAGAGTTTCGAGCATGGCCTCCAGCGCCGTCTCCAGATAGCCGGAAACCGGCTCCGGGGCGGAGAGAATATAGCTTTGGGCGCTGTGCTTAAGCCGCTCAAGCCCCTGACCTACACCGCTCATAAGCTGAGGCGCCTGTTTTGCAAAGCGCGTTACCGCCGCCATGCCCCGGCTTGTAAGCTGCACCAGCCCAAAGGCCACCGCCCCGAGAGAGGCAAGGCTCAGTGTGCCGGAGGCTATGCTTCTGCGCCAGCCGTGGCGCACCATGGCGCCCACTGCCGGCTCAAAAACGGCAGCCAGAGCAAAGGCCACCAGAAAAGGCGCTGCCCATGGCAGAAGAAACCTGACCGCCAGCCATATTCCGCCTACGGCCGCCCCGCCGTACAGCAGCAGTGTGAAGCATTTTGCCGCTCTTTGCTGCATTTTGCCGCCCCCTCTTGTCCGTGATATGTACATTATATTTGTAGACAGTTTGCCGCCGGATTATACCCGTAACCTTAAAGCCCCACAATGTATATAATGTAACATCCGACACGGGGCGCAGCCCCGTCATTGGGAGGAAAACAGCATGCTTATAGTGCAGAAATTCGGCGGCAGCTCACTTGCCGACCTTGAAAGACTGCGCCGGGCAGCCGGTATCTGTATGGATGCCCGGCGCAAAGGGCATGATACGGTCGTGGTAGTCTCCGCCATGGGCGACAGCACCGACGACCTTCTGGACATAGCACACAGGATAAGCCCCAGCCCGCCGCCCCGGGAGCTGGACGCGCTTTTGTGCTGCGGCGAGCAGCAGAGCGCGGCGCTTATGGCCATTATGCTGGAGAGCATGGGCTGTCCCGCCCGCTCCTTCACCGGCTGGCAGGCGGGAATTCACACCGGGGGCAGCCACGGCAGCGGGGAAATACTGGAGGTAGAGCCATACAGAATACTCTCCGCTCTTAAAGAGGGCTATGTGGCCGTTGTAAGCGGTTTTCAGGGCGTTGACGCCGCCGGGGAGCTGACTACCCTTGGCAGAGGCGGCTCCGATACCAGCGCAGTCTCCCTTGCAGCGGAGCTTGGGGCGCTGCGCTGCGAGATATACACCGATGTAAACGGCATATATACCGCAGACCCCCGTCTGGTGGAGGGGGCAAAGCTGCTGCCGGAGATAGATTTTCGAGATATGCTGCGCCTTGCCCGTATGGGAAGTCAGGTGCTGCATCAGCGCTCCGTGGCGCTGGCTATGGAGAGGGGAGTGGATCTGCGTCTGCTGTCCTCCTTTGAAAAGGGCAGCGGCTCCGCCGTGAAGTTTCTTGAAAAGCGCCCGCCTCTTGCGGGCATTACCCGAAACGAGGCTCAGGGCAGCCTGAGCATAGTGGGGCAGGGGGCAGATGCGGAGCTTGCCGGGGGGCTTGCGGAGCTTCTGGAGGAGGCGGGCTTTCAGGTACAGAGCCTGCGTCTGAGTGAAGGCGCGCTTAGCATCGGGCTTGAGAGAGGGTCGCTTTTGCCCGCCATGCAGCTTGTCCACGGCTTTTTGTTTGAGAGAGACTGAAAAATATGCCCGCTTTGCCAAAGCGGGCATATTGTATATTGATATAGGCCGACTATCTGTGATAAACTTAAGTACACAAATCCCGGACTAAAACTACAAAGGAGGAAAAAGCATGATAAGTGCAATAATTTACAATTCCCTTACCGGTTCCTGCGAAAAGTACGCAAAGCTCCTGTCGGCGGCTCTCCATGTTCCCGCAAAGCCCCTGGGTGAGGCGGTGCGCACCGACGGAAAGGTTATCTACATCGGTTGGGCAAGAGCCGGCAGCATTTACGGCTATGCCAAGGCTGCAAAGAAGTATGACATTGCCGCTGCGGTTCTGGTGAGCATGTCTCCCGCCAGCGAAAAGAACCTGGCTGCCGCCCGCAAGGCGGACAATATCGGCGAGGATGTGAAGCTGTTCAATGTTCAGGGCGGCTTCTCCATGGAAAAGCTGCCTCTGCCTTACAGGCTGGTCATGAAGCTGATAAACAAGAAGATAGTAAAGCGCATTTCCGCGCTGCCGGCTCCCACCGAGGCCGAGCTTGCCACCCTTAAGATGGCACAGGAGGGCAAGGGCGAGCCTGCAAGCTGGGATATTTCCGCAATCACAGACTGGGCGAAATAACACAAAGACCTGAGTTCAAAGGAACTCAGGTCTTGATTTTTATTTTTCAATTACCACGCGGCTGCCGCGGACGGAGAGCTTGCCCTGACAGTAGAGCTTCACAGCCTCGGTCAGTATCTTCCACTCCGCCTCCTCGGTGACACGGCGGCTGAGGCTTGCCGTATCGTCCCCGGGCAGTACATCCACGGCCTTCTGGGAGATTATGCCGCCTACACGCCCGTCGCCGTCGGCAAAATACGCCGTGGCGCCGGTTATCTTCACGCCGCGCTCAAGCACGGCTCTGTGAATATCCCCCTCATGCTCCTCAAAGGCGGGAAACAGCGCGGGATATGTACCTATCATGCGGTTTTTGAATTGGTAGGGTATGACCCCCAGCGGCAGATCGTAGCCTGCAAGGATAACCAGCTCAATGTCCATATCTCTCAGCTTGTTTGCCACGGCCATGGAGTGACTGGTCATGGTGGGGAACAGCTCCGGGTCAACAACATAGGCGGGGACCTTGGCGCTGATGGCGCGCTTCATGGCATAAGCGTCCTTCTGCGGGCAGATCACCGCAACCAGCTCAAAATTCGGTATTTCCTTAAAATACACGGAGTCCAGTATGGCCTGGAGCTTCACTCCATCCCCGGACGCCAGTGCTGCGGCTCTGATCATCTCGTCTCCCCGTTTCTGCCTGCGCAGGCGCAGGCCCTCTGCTAAAACACTTGTGCAATGACCTAAATAAGGCTATAATACAATATGTATGCAACAGCCGTCTTCATAATACCACATTATACTGTATTCGACGCGGACGGTCAAGGTTTGGAGGCTCTATATGACAGAAATTTATTTGATACGCCACGCTCAGGCCGAGGGCAATCTGTACAGGATGATGCAGGGGCATTGGGACGGCGATGTTACCGCCCTTGGCCTCAGACAGATAGAGCAGCTGGGCCGCCGCTTTGAAAATATACATATCGACGCCGTGTATTCCAGCGACCTTCTCCGCACCCGGCTTACCGGGGGAGTTATCGCAAGGGCTCACGGGCTTGAGCTGAAAACCGACAGGCGGCTGAGAGAAATCAATGTGGGGCCTTGGGAGACGGGCTTTTTTGCCGACATCAGTCACGAGACCCCGGAGCTTATGCACAAATTCATTGCCGACCAGGAAAACTGGTATCTTGAGGGGGCAGAGACCTACATGCAGGTACAAAGCCGCGCCTATGAAGCCCTCTGCCACATTGCCCGCGCCCATGAGGGACAGAGCGTGGCAATCGCAAGCCACGGCATCACCATACGCTGCATCCTCTCCAAAATAAGCGGCATCCCCCTTAATGACGCCGAGGCGCTGCCGGTTTTCGGCAACACCGCCGTCACAAGGCTTTTGTGGCGGGACGGGGAATTTACCGTAGACTATATGAACGACTGCTCCCACCTTGCAGCACTCAGCGTTCCCGCCTGGGGCAAGGCCGCCATGCTGCGCACGGAGAGCTTTGACCCGGCGACGGACAGGGAATACTACTGCGCCTGCTATGAGGATGCGTGGCTTTGCGCCCACGGCAGTCTGGAGGGCTTTACCCCGGGACCCTATTACCGCAGCGCCGTGGAGCACTACGCGGCGGATAAAAAGGCGGTGCTTCGCGTTTTTGAGGGCGATATAAGCGCGGGGCTTATCGACCTTGACACACAGCGGGGAGCCCACGCGGGCTACGGCTGGATAAGCCTCATATATTTGAAGGAAGAATACCGCCGCAGAGGCTGCGGCATACAGCTTCTGGCAAGAGCCATGGTGCATTACCGGGCCCTTGGCAGGAAAAGCCTGCGCCTGCATGTGGCGGAGGATAACAAGGCCGCCCTTGAATTTTACCGGCGCTGGGGCTTTAAGGAGCTTTCCTCGGAGAATAACGGCCTCGGCAGGCTCATTCTGATGGAAAAGCAGCTGAAAGGAGCGGAAAATGAAAACTGAACGCATGGCCTCCGTTCTGCGCTTTGAGCCAAAGCCCGACCGGCGCATACTTGCAGTGTCGGACATTCATGCAAATCTGCCCTATTTCAAGGGGCTGCTTGAGAAAACGGGCTTCGGTGAGGATGATATTCTCATCATTGTCGGGGATTTTCTTGAAAAGGGGGAGCACAGCCTTGAAACTCTGCGCTTCGTGATGGAGCTTTGCAGCCGGGGGAATGTCTATGCCGTCTGCGGCAACTGCGACGACTGGCACACCCTTTTTGAGCCGGACGCCCCCACTGACGAGCAGGTGGTGCGCTATATGAACTGGCGCAGCAGCGGGCTTCTCTGGGATATGTGCGCAGAGCTTGGGATAAAGCCGGAGGCTTTTCCCGAAAACAAGGAGCTTTTGCGGCGGCACTATGCTCAGCAGTGGGCGTTTTTGGCCTCTCTCCCCCATGCTATCGAGACGGAAAGCTATATCTTCGCCCACGGCGGTATTGTTCCGGGACTTGCGCTTGAGGAGCACAGCGCCGAGCGGATACAGCGCTATGACAGCTTTATGACCCAGGGCCTCAGCTTTGACAAGTGGGTGATCGTGGGTCACTGGCCGGTGATGCTCTACGGCAGCGATACCGTCAGCGCAAACCCGGTCATAGACAGGGAAAGCAGGATAATCAGCATTGACGGCGGCTGTGTTTTGAAGGATGACGGGCAGCTGAACGCCCTTATAATCCCCCATGCCGGCAGCGAGGACTTTGATTTCGTGTCCTATGACTGCTTCCCGGAGAAAACCGTACTTGACGCACAGACACAGAGTGAGCGCTCCTATTACATACGCTGGGGCGACAGCCGGGTGCAGGTGCTTGAGCGGGGCGAGGAGTTTTCACGCTGCCGACATGTACGCACCGGCTACGAGATGGATATTCTCACAAAATATCTCTTTACGGATGAGGAGTTTACCGACTGCAACGACTGCACGGATTTTCGCCCGGAGCTTAAGGCGGGGGACAGCGTGAGCGTGGTGGAGGAGAGCTCAAGAGGCTATTTTATCAAGCACAGGGGTGTCTCCGGCTGGTACGACGGGAGATTGGAATGAGCTATGGAAAAAATGGAAAATTTTGAATTTCTGCCGGTTTCCGCCGAGGATATGCATGAGCGGGGCTGGTGGTGGTATGACTTCCTTGTGGTGACGGGAGACGCCTATGTGGATCATCCCAGCTTCGGCACTGCCGTTATAGGCCGCGTGCTGGAGGCAGAGGGATACAGGGTCGCTATACTCTCACAGCCGGACTGGCATGACTGCGAGGCCTTCAAGGCCATGGGCAGACCCAGACTGGGCGTTATGATAGGCTCCGGCAACCTTGACTCCATGGTTGCCCACTACACCGCCGCCAAAAAGCGCCGCAGCGAGGATTTTTACTCCCCCGGCAAAAAGGCGGGGCTGCGCCCCGACCACGCGGTGATAGTCTATGCAAACCGCGCAAGGGAGGCCTTTCCCGACTGCCCCATTATAATCGGCGGGCTTGAGGCGTCTCTGCGGCGCTTTGCTCACTATGACTACTGGGATGACAAGGTGCGCCGCAGCGCACTTATCGACTCCGGCGCGGATATTCTCAGCTACGGCATGGGGGAATATGCCACCCGGGAGATCGCCAGAAGGCTCAAAAAGAAGGAGCCCATCAGCTCCATGACCGACATACGCGGCACCGCCGTTGTGGTAAGCGAGCCCTCGGTCTGCGCCTATGACAGCGTCACCCTGCCATCCTTTGAGGATGTGCGGGACAATGTCCGCCACTATGCGGACGCAACACGCATCGAGTATCAGGAGCATGACCCCATCCGGGGCAGGGCTCTTATCCAGCAGCATGACAAGCGCTATCTTTTGGTAAACCCGCCCGCCATGCCCCTGAGCACAAAGGAGCTGGACTTTGTGGCGGAGCTTCCCTATACCCGCACATGGCATCCCATGTACGCAGAGCAGGGGGGCGTGCCTGCCATTGAGGAGGTGCGCTTTTCCGTCACCCACAACCGGGGCTGCTTCGGCGGCTGCAATTTCTGTGCGCTGGCCTTTCATCAGGGGCGCATGGTCACTTCACGAAGCCATGAAAGCGTGGAGCGCGAGGTTACTGCCCTTACAAGGCTGCCGGATTTCAAGGGCTATATAAACGATGTGGGCGGCCCCTCGGCAAACTTCCGCCGCCCCTCCTGCCAGAAGCAGACGAAATACGGCATGTGCGCCGACAAGCGCTGCCTTGCTCCTACCGCCTGCCCCAATCTGGACGCGGACCATTCGGATTATCTGGCGCTTTTGCGCAAGCTCCGTGCCATCCCCGGCATAAAAAAGGTCTTCGTCCGCAGCGGCATCCGCTATGACTTTATGCTGCAGGACAAAAACAGCGAGTTCTTTGCCGAGCTTGTGAAGCATCATATCTCCGGCCAGCTGAAGGTGGCGCCGGAGCACTGCATCGACTCGGTGCTGGACTACATGGGCAAGCCCCATATTGATGTCTACGAGAAATTCATGGAGCGCTATGCAAGGCTCAACGACCGCTACTCCAAGGAGCAGTATGTGGTGCCCTATCTTATGAGCTCACACCCGGGCTGCACTTTGCAGGACGCGGTGGCGCTGGCGGAGTTTCTCAACAAAAAGGGGAGACAGCCCGAGCAGGTGCAGGACTTTTACCCCACACCCGGCACAATATCCACCTGTATGTACTACACCGGCATAGACCCCATCACCATGAAAAGCGTCTATGTTGCCAAATCCTTCCATGAAAAGGCCATGCAGAGGGCGCTTTTGCAGTGGAAGCGGCCTGAAAAGCGAAAGCTGGTGATTGAGGCGCTTAAAGAGGCCGGCAGGGAGGACCTTATAGGCTTCGGCCCGGAATGCCTGGTGCGCCCCGACTATTCTCCCAAAAAGAGCGGCAGCGCAAAGCCCAAGGTCAAAAAGGCTGCCCCCGCCGAGCCACCCAAGACCGAAAAGCCCCAGAGCAAAAAGGGCTGGGCAAAGGCCAAGCCCAAAAAGACCGGCAAGCCCAACAGCAGGAAGGTAAAGAAATGAAATATTACATTATCCTGCTTGCCCTTATGAGCCTTGTGCTGTTTATCACCATGGGCAGCGACAAGCGGCAGGCAAGGCAGGCCGGGCGCCGTGTGCCTGAGGCAAGGCTTTTCCTGCTGGCGCTGCTGGGCGGCGCTGTGGGCGGTACCCTTGGCATGTACGCCTTCCGCCACAAGACAAGGCATTGGTATTTTAAATTGGGCTTTCCCCTTATCGCTCTGTCTCAGCTTGCGCTGCTGACACACTTCTTATAAGTAAAAAGAACCGGACAGTGTCCGGTTCTTTTTGGCTTATATACCGTCGTCGGTAACTGCGTCGGTGCGAAACAGCATGGAAATGCACCACAGAGCCGCCAGACCAACAAGAGTATAGATAACACGGCTGACGGTGGCAGTCTGCCCGCCGAAAAGCCATGCAACAAGGTCAAAGCGGAACAGACCCACGCTGCCCCAGTTGATGCCGCCGATAATGGCAAGCACCAGAGCGATACGATCCATAATCATGAACCAGACTCCTCTCAAAAGTTATCGGTCATAGTTTGTCCGTAAATAATAAAAATATTCATTCGACAAAAGTAGTGCTTTCTCGCTCTTTACAAAGGGAGGAAAAAGTATTATTCTCTAATCACAGCTTATCCAATTGACCGCCTCCGGGCGGTCACGGCTCATATCTTTATCCCACAACCCTGTTTTTGCGGACTGATTTTCAGTCCGCTCTTTTTTTAATGCTGCTCCTTACACAGAAAAGGCGCCTCGCCGCCGGCTGTGCGGAGGGACTGCCGCCTCGCAGCTTCCCTGTTAAAAAGCCCGCTCTGTACAGCCCAAGCCATATAAGCCCTGCCATGGGAAGCATGCCCAGAAGATAGCCGGGTCTTCCGAGAAAGGAGAAAAGCTCCAGAGGCGTTCCCTCCGGCGGATAGCTGAGAAACATGAAGTTCTGCCCGGTTTTTTTATTTATAATGTAGACGGGCAGCGCAGCGGCCAGCATAAGGCCGATACAGCGGGGAAGCTGCCTTATGTCCGGCCTGAGCTCCCCGGAGAAAAGCAGCGCCAGCACAAAGCCTGCCGGCAGAATATGCAGCAGAAAGCTGAGAATGCACACGGCGTCCTGCAATGCCCAGCAGCGCCAGCCGGGAAACAGCAGCGCCAGCAGCCAGCCCGGCAGAGAAAAGGCGAACAGAAACTGTGCCGCAAGTCTCTTTGGGTAAAGCGCATAAACGAAGCATAGATATACACTTATACTGCATAAATGCAGCGGAAGCTGGGAAAGCCCGTAATCGCCCCGCAGCCTGAGGATAAGGGCGCGGGCAAGCTGCATAAGCAGGGAAAGCCCCGCAAGGCAGATTTTCAAGCGTCTGTAACGGCGTTCATCCGCGTTCTTGCACAGCGCATATATCTCCGTCCAGAGCAAAAAAGCGCCAAAAAGCCATAAAATATGCCCCGCTGCGTATGGCTTGAAGCCCGCAGCCGCAGGCGCGGTAATGATTTCGTTGTACATTTTACACACCTTTTACATATTATGCGCATGCTTTACTGCTTTATGCTGTTAAATGCTACAAAAATGAATTTTCGATGAATTGCAGGTGTTGACATAAAAGAAATTGCGGTTATAATGTACTCAACTGAACAAAGTATGATAGAGGCGCGGTCATCATCAGTAGCTTGCCAACACGGCAGGAACCGTGAAGCGAAAGGGGTCACCGCCGAAGAACTGAGCCTTTCCTGGGGCTTTGTTTCTGGGCCGTCGGAGAATATCCGCCGGACTGTCGCGAAAGCGGAGAGCTGTCAGACCAAGTGCAAATTATTTTGTGTCATGAACAGTATCTGCTCTGTTCATGATTTTTATTTTTTGGAGGTACATATTATGTACGGAACTTTTTGGGCTCTTGTCCCCCCCATTCTTGCAATCGTCCTGGCCCTTATAACCAAGCAGGCTTACGCCTCCCTGTTTCTGGGCGTAGTGGTGGGCGCTCTCTTCTGCGCTGAGTTTGCTCCCATCCCCGCTCTTGACATTGCCCTTAACGACGGCCTTATCACCGCCATTGCGGACAACGCAGGCATATTCCTGTTCCTGGTTCTGCTGGGCATCATAGTGGCTCTTGTTAACGCCTCCGGCGGCTCCGCCGCATTCGGACGCTGGGCGGAGAAGAACATCAAGACCCGCGTGGGCGCAATGCTTGCAACCTTCCTGCTGGGCATTCTCATCTTCATTGACGACTACTTCAACTGCCTGACTGTGGGCTCCGTCATGCGTCCCGTCACCGACAGCCACAAGATCTCCCGCGCAAAGCTGGCCTATCTCATTGACGCCACTGCAGCTCCCATCTGCATGATAGCCCCCATTTCCTCCTGGGCCGCCGCCGTCTCCGGCGTTGCCGCCGACCTTGACACCGGCATTTCCGGCATCCAGCTCTTTATCCGCGCCATCCCCTACAACTTCTACTCTCTGCTGACCCTGGTGTTCATTGTGGCCATTGCCCTTATGCGCTTTGACTACGGTCCCATGCGCCTTGCCGAGATGAGCGCACAGCTCAACGGCGATCTGGGCGCTGCCGACGGTGCAAACGCCGAGGCCGGCAATCCCAAGGGCCGCGTTCTCGACCTTGTTATCCCCGTTATCGTTCTCATAGCCACTTCCACCATCGGTATGATCTATGTTGGCGGCTTCTTCGGCGTTGACGCCTGGGGCGGCACCGACTTTGCAGGCGACTTCATCGGCGCCTTCGGCAACACCGACGCTTTCATCGGTCTGCCCTGGGGCGGCATTATCGCTCTGATAATCATCGTGGTTTACATGGTTGCCCGCGGCGTTGTCTCCTTCAAGGAGGCTATGGAATGCATTCCCAAGGGCTTCGTAGCCATGGTTCCTCCCATGATCATCCTCACTCTGGCAGTTTCCCTGAAGACCATGACCTCCACTCTTGGTGCAGCCGAGTTTGTCCGCGCCCTGATGGAAGGCGCAGCCTCCGGCCTTTACAGCCTGCTGCCTGCAGTCATCTTCGTTGTTGCCTGTATCCTGGCCTTCTCCTCCGGTACCAGCTGGGGCACCTTCCGTATCCTTATCCCCATCGTTACCGCTATCTTCCCTGTTGACAGCACCCTGCTCTTCATCGGCATCTCCGCCTGCTGCGCCGGCGCTGTCTGCGGCGACCACTGCTCCCCCATTTCCGACACCACCATCATGGCCTCTGCCGGCGCTCAGATGGAGCACCTGAGCCATGTTTCCACTCAGCTGCCCTACGCCATCACCGTGGCTGCCGTCAGCTTCGTGACCTACATCGTGGCCGGCTTTGTTCAGAATGCGGTCATCAGCCTCCTTGTGGGCACTGTGCTCACCGTAGCAACGCTCTTTGTGATCCGCGCTGTTGTCAGCAAGCAGGATGCTCAGAAGGCATAAAGCATAATAGTCAAAAAGATTGCCGCCTGTTAAATACAGGCGGCAATTTTTTTGATTATATCTGCTTGAGCTCGGCTTTGGCCTGCTTTACGGCCCAAAGGGAGGAATCGGATTTTGCCGCGGATTTAAAATATTCTCCCGCGATGTCGTGTCTGCCGGTTTGAGAATATATTTGACCCAGAAGCAGCTGCAGCTGCGTCTTGTGCAGCGGGCTTACACAGGATTTTAATATCTCTCTGCCTGCATCCTCCTCGTCCTTGCCGCATTGCCCCTGTGCGACTGCGATTTTGAGCTTTAGCAGGGCGTCTGTTGCCTCCAGCTCCCGGCGAAGATTACCTCGTGTGCTGCCTTTGAACTGTAAAAAAGTCTCATACATCTGCAGAGCATTTTCTGTTTGTCCCGCGTCAAGATAGAAGCTGCAGCGGTTGCCGCTGATAAGTGCCCGCCCGGCCGCTTCTCTTTTCGGGGGCAGTTGGGGCATCTCGTCCAAAATCTGCAAAGCGGCGCTGAAATTACCAAGCGCAGCATGTGCATTGGACAGATATGCGTTCATGGAAAAAAGCACATTTTTCCGCACATGACTCTGCTGCGTGAGAGGTGTATAGGCTGCGATAAACTCCCTGGGTCTTTGCTGATTGTACAGCAGCGTCAACAGTCGTCTGTGCATTAGTCCGGCCGCTGCCTCCCACACCAGGAAGGAGAGCAGCCCCAGCACCAGAAAGACTATTGCAGCCTTTCCCGGAGGAGCCCCGTCATAAATAAATGCAAATGCAAAGACTGCGGCAACACAGAGGCAAATTATAAAATTACCCTGGTATTTTTTAAAAACACTAAGCATTCTGTATCCTCCTCACATTTTCCCGGCTTGCTTTCTGTACTCGCGGGGTGTTTTGCCGGTCAGCTTCTTAAAGGCACGGTTAAAATTGCCTATGCTTGTAAAGCCGCTGTCCTCACAGACCTGTGTGATTGGGTCGTCACTGGTTTCCAGCTTGTATTTTGCCAGATCCACCCTTTGGCTTATGATATAATCCCACACGGAAACACCGTTAAGCTCCTTGAAAATTGCTGAGTAATAGGAGCGGCTCATACAGGCTCTTTGAGCAAGCTCATTCAGCGTCAGCTCCTCTCCCAGATGGCTTAATATATATTTTATTGATTGCTCCATACGCTCAAGATGGGATCTGCTGGCAATCAGCTCGGAGGCTGAGCTGAGCTCGGAGTGAAAATGCCGTACCATATTGGCAAGAATAGTCATCAGCTTGGCCTTTACCATCAGCTCGTAACTGGGACGGTGATTGCTGCACTCATCAAATATCTCGTTGAGCAGCTGTCCGATGACCGGGGATACGGGAGCGGAGTCTGAAATGCAGCGACTTATTGAGCTGCCGCTCTTGAAGAGCTTCAGATACTGGGGGTCAGACCACTCGCCGCTGGGTGACCAGAGAAACAGCGAATCGAAGCGCATGACCAGCAGCGCAAGGCCATCCTGCTGCTCAATATCGCTGAAGTAGTGTATATCGTTACCGCAATGGAGAAAGACGCTGCCCGGAGAGAAGGGATAGTCCACTCCGCAGCAGTTGTATTTACCCTTGCCGCCGAGTATGCAGGAGATTTCCAGCTCGGTGTGCTTGTGCTCATACTGTTTTTTATCATATTCCTGGTTTGAAGGGTAGTATGCTTTGAAAACGGAGAACAGCACATGATTATCTTCGTCGGAACGAACAACAATTCTTTCGGCCAATTTGTATACCTCCACGAACACTTCTTGGCAAATATGCGAAGTTTTATACGAATATACAAATATACCTTTTTGGCTTATGTGTCAAGTGCGTATTGCTCAGCCACAAGTGAAAAAAGGCCGTTATAGCAGATGTATCGGAAAATAGTACAAGAAAATCATATAATATGCATAGCAATTATGTTCAGTTTGCAATATTCTTTTTCTATCAGCGGAGTACAGTATTCATCAAGCTCCGGACACGAAAAAATCTAAACAAAAAGGAGACAGAAAAAATGAAAAAACTGCTTGCACTGCTTTTGGCAATTGTGATGGTTCTTTCCCTGGCAGCCTGCGGAGCAAAGACCGAAGCACCGGCTCCCGCACCCGCAGCCCCTGCGGAGACTCCCGCAGAGACTCCGGCAGAAGCCGCGGGCCCCGAGTACACCGAGATTGAGCTCAAGATAGGCACCTCCTCTGCCGAAGGCTCTCTGGTTGCAAACACTCTGGTTGAGTTCGGCAACAAGCTCAGCGAGGCGACCGGTGGCAAGGTGACTGTTGTTGTTTATCCCGGCTCCGTTCTGGGCAGCACCGCAGAAATGCTTCAGAACACCCAGTTGGGCACCCTTGACCTTGCTGTTCAGCAGCCCGGCGGCCTGGCAGATATGGGCGCAAAGAAGATGACCCTCCTTACCCTTCCTTACCTCATCAAGGACTATGACACTCTCATTGAAGTTCTGTTCAGCGACATTGGTGATGAGCTGCTTCAGGATGTTACCGACAATTTGGAAGGTCTGATAGGCCTTGGCTATCTGCCCGACGGCGGCCGCTGCTACTTCACCACCAAGCCCATCCGCGCACTGGATGATATTAAGGGTCTGAAGATCCGTATGCAGAGCTTCGCAATCGACTCCGATGCAGCCACCACTCTGGGCTTCTCCGCAACTCCCGTTTCCATGAGCGAGCTCTACAACAGCCTTGACAGCGGTGTTGTTGACGGGGCAGAGAACTCCATTTCCACCATAGACGGCAGCAAGTTCTACGAAGTTATTGACTATGTCACTCTTGATAACCACATCTTCAACCTCCCCGTTATGATGGTCAGCGAAGCAACCTGGGCAAAGCTCAGCGACGACACCAAGGCTATCATGAAGGAAGTTTGGGACAAGAATATTCTTGAGTTCTATGCACCTGCTCTCACCGAGACTCAGGAAGCCATGCTTGAGAAGTTCAAAGAATATGGCGTTGAAATTATCGAGCTGCAGGACTATGATAAGTGGGTCGAGGCAGTTCAGCCCGTATGGGACAAGTATGACGACGGCATAGAGGATCTGGTACAGCAGGTTCTGGCAATGGGCTGACAGACAGCTCATCAAATAAAACAGCACCGATTTTCGCGGGAGATGCCGTTCTCGGGCTCTCCCGCGCCTTCAATATTCTGTGTTAACTCAAGGAGGTAGCCCCGTGATACAGAATTCTCCATGGTATCGGACATTGATGAAAATTTCCAATGTGTACAATGAAATTATCAACTTTATCTGCGTTGTCCTCTTGACTACACAGACGCTGACCATCCTTTTGATGGTGGCAGGCAGATACATATTTAAATCCATTCCCCAGTGGACGGAGCAGTTTGCTCTGTTCTGCATGGTGTGGTTTTCCATGTTTTCCATCGCGCTTGCCGTAAGGACTGACTCCCATGTGAAAATGGAGATAATCGATGCACTTGTTTCCCCAACCGTGCTGCTTTACATCAAGACCTTTGCCAATTTGTGTACGGCAGTTTTTGGCTTTGTGATGGTATATTATGGCATTAAGGTCTGCGATCTTACCTGGGGCGTCAAGCTCTCCGCTTTCAGAGTTTCCACGGGTCTGCAGTACCTGAGCGCTGTTGCGGGCGGCCTTTTCATGGTGACCAATGCCATTATCTGCACCATAGAAATGTTTGCAAAGCATATTGACGAAAAACGCGCAAAGGAGGGTACGGTGTAATGTCTACCGATGCTGTTGCCATAACTATACTGATTGGTGTCTTTCTTGTGCTGCTGTTCCTGCGCGTCAGTGTGGCTGTCGCCATGGGCGTGGCCGCGATAGCCACCTATGCCTATCTTAATCTGCCCCTGTCCCTGGTGGTTCAGTACACCGTGGGCGGGGTAAATGTGTTTACCTTTATGGCAGTACCCTTCTTCATCCTTGGCGGTGAGCTTATCAATCAGGGTGGCATAGGTGACCGTCTGGTGGAGCTGGCCGACGCTCTGGTGGGCTGGATTCACGGCGGTGCCGCAATGGTCAATGTTCTGGCCTCCACCTTCTTTGGCGGTATCTCCGGCTCTGCTGCGGCGGATATTGCCTCCATCGGCCCCATAGAGATCCGCCTCATGGAATCCGAGGGCTATTCAAGGGACTTTGCCACCGCGCTTACCTGCTCAACGGCAATTCAGGGCATGCTTATTCCTCCCAGCCACAATCTGGTTATCTACGCGGTGTGCGCCGGAAGCGTATCCGTGGGAGCGCTGTTTCTGGCCGGTCTGCCTGCAGGACTGTTTATAGGCCTGGTGCTGGCAATATATGGTTACTTTTATTCCAAGAAGCATAACATTGCTCACGGTCGTAGCTTTAACCTCAAGCGTGTCGGCAAGGCCTTCATCTCTGCCTTCGGCGGGCTTATGACCATTGTCATCATCTTCGTGGGCGTCACCTTCGGTATTATGACCGCGACTGAGTCTGCCGCTGTGGCAGCACTGTGGTCTTTCCTCTGCGCCTTCTTTATTTACCGTGATGTCCCCCTCTCCAAGTATTACAGCATTGCGACCGCGGCTATCAAGATGCTCTCTACCATTATGATACTTCTTGCTATTGCCAACGCTTTCGGCTGGGTGGTGGCCTTCCTGCGCATCCCCAACAAGATAGCGACTGCTGTGCTGAGCTTTACAAGCAATAAGTTTGTTATTCTCATTATTATTAACTTCCTGCTGCTGTTTTTGGGCTGCATCATGTCCATCAGCTCCATTTTGATAATAATGACTCCTATTCTGGTTCCCATACTAAATTCTCTGGATTACAGCCTTGTCCAGTTCGGAGCGGTAATGATACTGAATCTGGGTATCGGCACCATTACACCTCCGGTGGGCGCTTCCCTGTACGTAGGCTCAGCAGTTTCGGGCATAGGTATCTCCCGCACAGTAAAGGCGATGATACCGTTCTACATTATACTTGCCATTTCACTGGCTGCCCTGACCTACATCCCCGGAATTTCCCGCATATTTGGAGCATGGTAATTTAAGAGGAGGTAAGTGGATAATGCGTTTTAGCAACCCGGAAGATATAATAGCCCTGACACCCGAGTGGACAGGCGAGCGCTTTCCCGACGGTCGGCCCAAGGTGCCGGACAGCTATCTGGATGCCCTGTACGGCATGACCCTTGAGGAGCTGTGGAAGCCTATTTTTGTAAAAGGCTATGAAAACCAGTTCCTTGAAATGAAAAGTCTCTACCCCGAGTTTAGAGAAGACGGACAGCTCAACTGCAAACTCATTGGCAGAGCTGTTACCGCAGCCTATGTTCCCTACCGTCCCGACTACTACGCGGCCTCAATGGCGCAGGCCAAAGCCGAAAACCGCACAGGAACTCCAAATCAGTGGGTCATCGACTCTCTTACGGACAGAGATGTTATTGTAATCGACATGTTCGACAAGGTGTATAAGGGAACCTTTGTGGGAGGAAACCTTACTACCGCCATAAAGAATAAGACCAAGACCGGCGGTGCTGTAATATGGGGCGGCATACGCGACATAGAGCAGATGCAGAAGATAGGCACCCAGGTTTATTACCGCGGAATTGACCCCACACCCATTCGAAACTTCGCCATGCTCAGCTTCAACGGGGCCGTGCGTATGGGAGAGGGCGAGCATGCCGCAGTGGTGCTTCCAGGAGATATTGTGTACGGCTGCAGCGGCGGCGTGCTGTTTATTCCTCCCCAGCTTGTGATGGAGGTTGTGGACAGCGGCGCAAAAACTCAGATAAAGGACATATTTGGCTTTGAAATGATAACCCAGAACAAGCTCACCACCGCACAGATAGACAAAAATGTGTGGAGCCGCGAAATGCTGGACATGCTTATGGATTTCATCGCCAACGATCCCAGAGGCGAAGCCTACCGCAGCATCGACTGGAGCAAGGAATACGCTGAGGCCGATCTCGGCGTGGACAATCAGTCCGCACTCTGATAAGCCAGAAAAGGAGAAAACCATGCGAGACGAATATTTTAATGGCAAGGTGGCGGTGGTCACCGGAGCCGGCGGCACTCTCTGCTCTGTCATTGCCAGGGATCTGGCGGCAAAGGGTGCAAAGGTGGTTCTTGTGGGGCGCACCCGCGAGAAGCTGGAGACGGTTGCCGCTCAAATCGAAGCAAACGGAGATGTTTGCCGGATAATGACCTGTGATGTAAGCGATGAAGCGGCAGTAAGCGCTATGGCACAGGAGATTTTTGACAGCTGGGGTCCCTGCAGATTCCTTATAAACGGCGCCGGCGGAAACAACAACAAGGCCATCACCACCAATTTCCATTTTGACCCAGCTGAGCTTTCTGAGGATAAGCCCGAGGGGATGGTAGGCTTCTTCGACCTTGATATGGACATTTTCCATAGCGTTCTGAAAATCAACACCCTCGGCACTGTTATTCCGACCCGCGTTTTTGCCCGCCAGATGGCGGCGGAGGGTGAGGGCGCGATCCTTAATTTTGCCTCCATGAACAGCTACCGCCCCCTTACCCGCGTTCCGGCCTACGCTATGGCAAAGGCGGCGGTCGTGAACCTTACCCAGTGGCTTGCCACCTACTTTGCTCCTGCCGGCATCAGGGTAAATGCGGTCGCTCCCGGCTTTTTTATCAATGACCGCAGCATAAAAATTCTGGGCTCACCCGAAACCGGCCTTACCCAGAGAGGCAAAAATGTAATGAGCCACACGCCCATGCAGCGCTTCGGTCAGCCGGAGGATCTGCTGGGCTGCGTGAACTTCCTGCTGGATGATCGCTGTGCCGCATATGTTACCGGCGTGACCATGGCTGTGGACGGCGGCTTCCTGTCACATCCGGGTATTTAAGCTATGATACTTACCGATTACTTCCGAAGTAAGCCCGATATGACATGGAACATCGGCAGACAGTTGGGTGTGGAGCATGGGGTTATTCGTCTGCCGGAGAACTCTGAATTTGACCCCGCCTGCCGTGAACACTGGATGCCTGTGCATAAGCGCTTTACAGACTTTGGCATAAAGCCCATCATAATCGAGCCTATGCCCAATTGCCTGCACGATCATATCAAGGCAGGGGACAAAAAGCGCGATGAGTGTATTGAAAAGGTCATAAGGATGTTCCCCATAATGGAGGAACTGGATATTGGCTGCATCTGCTTTAACTTTATGGCTTATATCGGTTGGCTTCGCACTGCAAACGACCTTGCGGAGCGGGGAGGAGCCCGGGTGACTGGCTTTGATATCAGGGATTTTAAACCGACAGAGGCTTCCATCACCGCAGATGAGCTTTGGGCAAACTACCGCTATTTTATAAAGGCTGTAATGCCCGAGGCGGAAAAACACGGCATAAAACTGGCTTTACATCCCGATGACCCACCCAGAGCAAGGCTTGGTAATGTAGAGCGTATAATGATAAGCGCAGACAATATTGAGCACGCAGTACGGGACATCTATCCCAGCGACAACCTTGGTCTTACCTTCTGCCAGGCCACTTATTTCACCATGGGTGAAACTCTGGATGAGGTTATTCCGCGCCTTGCCGACAAGATAATGTTCGTGCATTTTCGCAATGTTGTGGGGGATAAGGACAGCTTCCGTGAGACATTTCACGATAATGGCTGTCTGGATATGCCCAAGCTGATCAGGCTTTATAAGGACTGCGGAGTGGATGTGCCCATAAGGGTTGACCATGTGCCGACCATGTACGGAGAGACAGTTGAGAACATGGGCTATGACGCTCTCGGCAGGCTGTATGCCATAGGTTACCTGAAAGGTATCCTGCAGGCTTTGGATGCATAAGCCTGACGGGAGACGAACCCGTATCGGTTTTATTCGGGCAGATTACCGCCCATACTTTGTTATTGCCCTTGCCAATACGGCAAGTATTGCCTGCGGTCAATGCCTCGTCTGAACGAAAATCTGCTCCGAAAAAACTGCCCCGCACATTTGGGCGGAGCACCGTAGGGATAAATCGCCTATAAACGGCGTATAACTACGCCATTTGGCGTTAAAAATGCTCGAAATACACAAAGTATTTCTGCGCTTTTTGCCTAAACTGGCGAAGCTCTACGCCGCTTATAGGTGCTATGCAGTTTTGATGTGC
>JAZNUQ010000029.1:0-53816 GCA_045592365.1 Candidatus Limivicinus sp.
CCCCGCGCCGGTGTCTCCGTGATGTCTTAGCCCGCTGCTCGCCGCGGCTCGGTCGCTTCTTCCTTGTCACGCCTCGCCTGCTCGCCCCGGCTCGGCCGCTTCTTTTCACTGATTTGCAGCGTTGATGATCGCCATAAAGTCGTCGGGCTTCAGGGCAGCGCCGCCGATGAGGCCGCCGTCGATGTCGGGCTGAGCCAGCAGCTCCTGAGCGTTCTTGGGGTTCATGGAACCGCCGTACTGAATGGTGACGCTGCGGGCCACACGGGCGCCGTACAGAGCGCGGATGGTGGCGCGGATGTTGGAGCAGACCTCGCCGGCCTGCTCGGCGGTAGCGGTCTTGCCGGTGCCGATGGCCCATATAGGCTCGTATGCGATAACGCAGCGGCGAAGCTGAGTTGCGTCAATGCCACTGAGAGCTGCCTTGACCTGATAGGTAACGTACTCCATGGTCAGGTTCATCTCGCGCTGCTCAAGGCTTTCACCAACACAGATGATGGGGAGAATACCGTTGGCAAGCAGGGCCTTAGCCTTGGCATTAATGAGCATATCGTCCTCACCGTGGTACTGACGACGCTCGGAGTGGCCGATGATGCAGTACTTGGCGCCGATATCGGCAAGCTGGTTTGCGGCAATCTCGCCGGTGTATGCGCCCTTTTCATACTTGGAAACGTCCTGACCGCCAGCAGCGACCTTCAGTTCCTTGCCTGCCTTGACCATTGCGGGAATCATAACGGCGGGGGTGCAGAGAACTACATCACAGGTCTTGCTCTTGGGCATGTTTGCTTTCAGCTCTTCGATGAAGGGCTTTACGGAAGAAGCCAGCATATTCATTTTCCAGTTGCCGGCTATAACGGTTTTGCGGTACTTTCTGTTCATGATCAGTCTCCGTTCTGAATATATGATAAATTTATTTTATTGCTTACTTATCCTGCAGGCATGCAACGCCGGGAAGCTCCTTGCCCTCAAGGAACTCAAGGGAAGCGCCGCCGCCGGTGGAGATGTGGGTGATCTTGTCTGCAAAGCCCAGCTTTTCAACTGCTGCTGCACTGTCGCCGCCGCCTACGATGGTGACTGCGCCGGACTCGGCCAGAGCCTTGGCCATTGCCTTGGTGCCGCCTGCAAACTTGTCAAACTCGAAAACGCCCATGGGTCCGTTCCACACAATGGTGCCGGCGGAGCTTGCTGCCTCTGCAAAGGCCTCAACGGTCTTGGGGCCGATGTCCATGCCCATCAGATCGTCGGAGATGCTGCCCTCAACCAGAACGGGCTCGGCATCCTTGCTGAACTCTGCTGCACAGTAGTTGTCGGTGGGGAGGAGGAACTTAACGCCCTTGGCTGCGGCCTTGGCGATCATGTCCTTGGCGTAGTCGATACGGTCTGCCTCAAGCAGGCTCTTGC
The DNA here is from genome assembly GCA_045592365.1 of Candidatus Limivicinus sp. Taxonomy (GTDB): domain Bacteria; phylum Bacillota; class Clostridia; order Oscillospirales; family Oscillospiraceae; genus Limivicinus. The sequence continues at coordinate 1,399 of JAZNUQ010000029.1, forward strand.
CTATCTCGAAGCCCTGAGCCTTCATGAAGGTGTAGGCCATGCCGCCGCCGATAATGATGGTGTCGGCCTTCTCAAGGAGATTGTTGATAACGGCGATCTTGTCAGAGACCTTTGCGCCGCCCAGAACGGCGACGAAGGGGCGCTTGGGATCGTCCAGAGCCTTGCCCATGATGCTCAGCTCCTTGTCAACCAGCAGACCGGAGTATGCGGGCAGGTAAGCTGCAACGCCTGCGGTGGAGGCGTGTGCTCTGTGTACGGTGCCGAATGCGTCGGAAACGAAGATCTCTGCCATGTCAGCCAGAGCCTTTGCAAAGTCTGCGCCGTTCTTTTCCTCGCGGATGTCAAAGCGCAGGTTCTCAAGGAGCATAAGCTCGCCGCTCTTGAGGGCTGCGGCCTTGGCCTGTGCATCCTCGCCGATAATGTCGGAAGCGAAGATAACCTCCTGACCCAGCAGCTCGCTGAGGCGCTTTGCCACGGGAGCAAGAGTCAGCTTGGTCTTCCACTCGCCCTTGGGCTTGCCAAGGTGGGAGCAGGCAATAACGGCTGCGCCGTTTTCAAGCAGGTACTTAATGGTGGGGATAGCGGCAACTATGCGCTTGTCGCTGGTGATCTCACCGGTTTCCTTGTTCTGGGGGACATTGAAATCGCAGCGGAGAAGAACCTTCTTACCCTTTACGTCTACATCGTAAATAGTCTTTTTGTTGTAATTCATTATTTATCCTCCTATATTGAAATAACAAATTTATTCAGCCGACATGGAGCCGGTGTCAAGCAGGCCGGGAAAACCCTGCTGCCGCAGCGCCTCGTATGCCAGCACGGCAACGGAGTTTGAAAGGTTAAGACTCCGGGCCTGGCTTATCATGGGGATGCGTATGCATCTGTGGCGGTACTTTTCCCTCAGCCATAGGGGAAGTCCCGCCGTTTCCTTGCCGAACATCAGCGTAACATCGCTGCCGCTCATATCGGCCTGACTGTATGCCATGGGTGCTTTTGTTGTGGCAAGATATAAGTTATTATCACCGTTTTTTGAAAAGTACTCATCAATATTTTCATAAACCGTGATGTCCACAAGATACCAGTAGTCCAGACCGCAGCGCCTGACCATCTTATCCGAAATGTCAAAGCCCAGAGGCTTTATCAAATGCAGACGGGCGCCGGTGGCGGCACAGGTGCGGGCAATTGCTCCGGTATTGTGGGGTATCTCCGGCTCAACAAGAACTATGTTCAGCACTGCTGACCTCCGGAACGGGAATTTGTGATAACTTTGTTATCCAGTTAAACATTTTAGCACAAAAATTGGAAAAATCATGTACTTTTTTGAGTTTTTTGTGTTTTCTTGCATAATAGACAAAAGGGGGCTATAATAAGGGGGCTTAAGGGCATGCCAATTGGCATTTTGCCTATGATAATTTATTGTCAAAACCGCAAGAGGAAAAGGAAATATATGGAAAACATCTGTATGGCCTGTCCGCGCCGCTGCGCAGTGAAAAGAGAGGACGAAAAGCCCGCCGGAATATGCCGAAGCCCGGCGCTTCCCCGCATAGCCAGAGCCGCCCCGCACTATGGGGAGGAGCCCTGCATAAGCGGCACCCGAGGCTCGGGAACCATCTTCTTTACCGGCTGCAATCTGCGCTGCGTTTTCTGCCAGAACAGGGAAATAAGCAGGGGAGAGAGCGGCAAAACGGTCAGCGTCGCCCGGCTTCGTGATATTATGCTCAGGCTCAGGGACGAGGGAGTACATAATATCAATCTCGTCACCCCCAGCCATTATACCGAAGCCATAGCCGCCGCCCTCGAGGGGCTTGAGCTGGGCATCCCGGTGGTGTACAACAGCTCCGGCTATGACAGTGTGGAAAGCCTCAGACGCCTTGAGGGGCTGGTGCAGATATACATGCCGGACTATAAATACGCAAAAAGTGCCCCGGCAAAGCGCTACTCCATGGCGGAGGATTACCCTGCCGTGGCGGAGGCGGCCATTCTGGAGATGTACAGGCAGACCGGAGCTTTTGTCATGGATGACGATGGGCTTTTGAAATCCGGGCTTCTTATAAGACACCTTATCCTGCCCGGGCAGGAAATGAACAGCATGGATGTTATAGACTTTGTGGCGGAGAGCTTCCCTGAAAATTCGGTGCTTTTTTCTTTGATGGCCCAGTATACGCCCATGCCGGGACTGGAAAAATACCCGGAGCTTTGCACACCCGTTTCACCGGAGACAAACGAGCTGCTTATTTCGTACATGCAGCGTCGTGGGATAGTCTGCGGCTACTGGCAGGATACCGTGTCCGCCACCGATGAAATGATACCCGACTTTGACCTGAGCGGCTGCTGAAATGCTTATTTTATTGTTGACAGAAAAGGGCCTTTGAAAGATAATTGAACTATATTTGGAAGAAAAAGAGAGGGAAAACTATGAACTACAACGAAATTCTCGGCGCAGCAAGAGATGTTATCGGCCCCTACTGCAAGGCCTGCCCCGTATGCAACGGCCGCGCCTGCGGCGGCGCCATACCCGGCCCCGGCTCCCAGACCGGAATTGCCGCAAGAAACTATGACAAGTGGCAGGAGATATGCGTCAATATGGACACCCTCTGCCCCAATGCAGAGCCGGATGTTTCCTTCGAGCTGTACGGCCACAGCTTTAAAGCTCCCATCTTTGTGGCTCCCATTGGCGGCATAGGCATGCATTACAGCGCCCTTCACAGCGACCAGAGCTATAACTCCCTCATGGTCAAGGCGGCTGCGGAATACGGGCTGATGGCTCTTACCGGCGACGGACTTAACGCAGAGATCATGAAAAGCGCTGTTGAAGACATGAGCAAGGTCGGCGGCATGGGCTGCCCCACCATCAAGCCCTGGAATCAGGAGGCTGTTTTTGAAAAGCTGGATATTCTCAATGAAAAGGGGATTTTTGCCGCAGCAATGGATGTTGACGGCGCAGGTCTGCCCTTTTTGAAGGCATTCAATCCTAACGCAGGCAGCAAGAGCGTTGAGGAAATGCGTGAAATATGTGAGCATGCCAAAATGCCCTTTATCGTCAAGGGCGTGATGACCGTGGCAGGCGCGCTGAAGGCTCTTGAGGCGGGAGCTGCCGGCATCGTGGTATCCAACCACGGCGGCCGGGTTCAGGGGGGACTGCCCTCCACGGCAGAGGTCCTGCCTGCCATTGCAGAGGCAGTAAAGGGTAAGCTCACCATCTTTGTTGACGGCGGTATCCGCTCCGGTCTGGATGTGTTCCGCGCTCTGGCTCTGGGTGCTGACGCTGTCCTGATAGGCCGTCCTCTGCTGCCCATGGTCTTCGGCGCCGGGGAAGAGGGCTTCAGGGTATACATGGATAAGGTGATAGCTGAGCTTAAATCCACCATGACCATGTGCGGCGCCGCCACTCTCAAGGACATTAACGGGGATAAAATCTGGAAGCCGTAATTTGCAGTTAACTAAATTATGTAAACTATATTTGAAACTAAAGAGGCTTGCTTTGCAGTATGCAGAGCAAGCCTCTTTTAATCATGGTTATAAAATTATGTAAACTTAAAGCTCCCTGCCCAGCCTGACGGCCTCCTCAAGGGTGATCTGCTGCAAAAGCTCAAATTTCTGCTCGATGTCATAGCTGAGCTTAAGCTGGCTGCGGCAGCGGTCCAGATTTTGCTGAGGGCGGCTTATGGCAAAATACTTGTCTCCCTTCAGATAGTCGGTGAGAAAGCGTATGCCCACCTCAAGGGACATTACAAATGCGCCTCTGGGCAGCATCCTTATCTCGGTATCCGTAAGACCGGGGCAGGCCTCAAGATAGCCCCGCAGGAAAACGCGGTAGCGCTCCGTGTCCAGACTTACACGGCTCTGATCCGGCTCGTCCTCCTCTGCAGTGGAGGCGCCGTAGCGTATTGCGTCGCCGAAGTCATGGGCGGAAAGTCCGGGCATGACGGTGTCAAGGTCAATGACGCAAATTGCCCTGCGGCTGTCCTCATGGAGAAGCACATTGCTTATTTTAGTGTCATTGTGGGTTACCCTTGTGGGAAGCTGGCCGTTTTCCCGCATACGGTGGAGCAGGCAGCCCTCGTCCTCTCTGGAGAAGATGTAATCAAGCTCCCTCTGCACCTGAGACGCTCTGCCGCAGCAGTCCTCGCTCAAGGCCTCGCGAAGCTGACGGTAGCGGTCGGGAGTGTGGTGAAAATTTACGATGCTCTCCTGCAGCTTTTCCGCCGGGAAGTCACAAAAGGCGTTGAGGAAGCTGCCGAAGGCCTTTGCGCTTTCGTAAAAATCCTCAATGTCCTGAGAGTATTGCAGGCAGACGCTGTTGGGCACGAATTTGTATATGCGCCAGCAGCCTCCGTCACTGTCCCTGTAATAGCTTTTGCCCTCATGGGTGTCAATATAGCTTATCATGGGCACATCGCCACGGGGATTTTTCTCAAGATGCTCCCGCAGGGCGGTCATATTGTCCATTATGGCGTCAATATTGGGGAACACATAGGGGTTTACCCACTGGAGAATGTATTTTACGCCGGCGTCCGTCTCGATCAGATAGGTGCGGTTTATGTGTCCGGATTTGATTTGTACGCAGCTTACAGGCTTTCCCTCGGTGGGAAAGCGGTAAATATGTTCGATCATTTTTCTTCCTTCTGTTCTCTCTTTTTTAGGAAAAATACGGGGATTGCAGTCAGCAGCAAAACAGCGGCTGCGGCAATGAAGATATGGGGCGTGGGCACGGTTTTGACCTGACCCAGCTCAATATAGGTGCTGTCGCTGCCGGAGATTACTGCAGCGCCTATGGAGGGGCCGATTATCATGGGCAGCAGCACTGCAAATATCATGCGTATGCCCTGAAAGTGTCCTGCCTTGTCGGCAGGGGTCCAGTCGCGTATGTTTGCGCCCAGCGCGGCGGCCAGCATCATGTAGCCGCACATCATCACGGTGCCGGCTATCATAACCGGCAGCATACCCCGGACAAAGAACATGGCTGCAAGACCCACAAGCATAACCGCTGCAGCGGGAACGGCAAAGCGGAGCTTGCCCATTTTGTCTATGAAGCGGCCGGAAACAACGCTTGCAACGGAGGCAAGTATCAGTACCACGCCAAGGATTATAGCATAGTTGTCAATGCCCAGATAATTCTGAATGTAGATAATAAGATAGGGGAAGAAGATCTGCACAGCCACGGAGAATACGCAGAAGGCGGCAAAGGACAGGTACAGCTCGGGATTTTCCTTAATAACGGAGGGGCGCAGGCCGTAGAGCAGGTTTTTAAAATAACTGTCATGGCGGGGCTTGAGCTGAGGTGCGTCCTTCACAAGAAAGACGGAAAGCAGGCCAACCGCGGTGACGCTGAGGCCGAAGACGGAAAAGAACTCCGTCCATCTGCCCTGTTGGGTAAGCCCGTCGAAAAGGCCGAAGATAATAAGCATGGACACGAGGGGCAGAATAGCCAGCACGCTTTCCACACGGCCGCGGTTTTCACCGGTGGTCACATCGGTAACATAGGCGTTGAAGGCCCCGTCGTTTGCGGTGCTGCCGAAGAAGGTCATCACGCAGTCAAGCACTATTACCATGGTGGCGGCTGCGGCGGCAGAGTGCATGGTGAAAAGACCGGCGGTGCTGCCCACGCTTATCTGCCCGAAGGCGGCGGTGGCCAGACCCCAGAGGATATAGCCGAAGGAGATGAATACCTTGCGCTTGCCTACGCGGTCGGAAAGGGCCCCCATCAAAAGCGTGGTGACGGTTGCTGTGGCGGCGGACCAGCCCACCATGGAGGCAATATATTTGGGATCGGTGGAGATGGTGTTATAGAGAAATACATTGAAGTACATGTTCTCTATGGTCCATGCAAACTGACCGAAAAGACCTATAAGGATAAGGCTGAGCCATCTGCGTGCTCCCAGCTTTGCGTTCATATCTCTGTCCCCCTGAATTATTTAAGGCTTTCTTTTACGATGTTTACAACGGTCTCTGCCGCAAGCTCAAGACGCTCTGCGGTAATGTGCTCATAGGGGCCGTGGAAGGAGTAGCCGCCGGTACCAAGATTGGGGCAGGGAAGCCCGCGGAAGGAAAGCTGTGAGCCGTCGGTGCCGCCGCGCACGGGGGTGCACACAGGCTCAAAGCCGCTGAGACGGAGGGCCTTTTCCGCAAGGCGGACTATGTCCATCCTGTCCTCCAGAACCTCTGCCATGTTGCGGTACTGCTCGCGCAGCGTGAGCTTTGCGGTGCCTGTGCCGTATTTCTGATTGATAAGAGCCTCAATGTGGAGCATGGTCTGCTTGCGGTGCTCAAACACGGCGGCGTCATGGTCGCGGATAATGTAGCTGAGAGTGGCCTTTTCCACGGTGCCGCTCATGTCGGTAAGATGGAAGAAGCCCTCATAGTTGTCGGTTTTGGAGGGGATGTCCCCGGCGGGCAGCATGGAGTTAATCTCCATGGCGACAAGGTTTGCGTTTATCATAGTGTCCTTTGCGCTGCCGGGATGAACATTGAAGCCGTTTACCTCCCATACTGCGGCTGCTGCATTGAAGGTCTCGTAGCTGATCTCGTTGAGCTCGCCGCCGTCCAGTGTGTAGGCAAAGTCTGCGCCCAGACGCTCAAGGTCAAGCAGGGCAGCCCCGTGGCCTACCTCCTCGTCGGGGGTAAAACATACGGCGATTTTGCCGTGGGGAATGCTTTCTGCAATGATGCGCTCACAGGCGGTGAGGATGGAGGCAATGCCTGCCTTGTCGTCTGCGCCGAGAACGGTGGTACCGTCGGTGACAATAAGGGTCTGCCCCTTAAGTGAGGGCAGGTGGGGGAAGTCCTTTACGCTGAGGGTTCTGCCGCTGTCGCCCAGAACCACATCGCCGCCGTCATAGTTTTCAATAAGACGGGGCTGCACATTCTCGCCGCAGAAGTCGGGTATGGTGTCAAGATGGGCAATAAAGCCTATGCAGGGCTTATCCTCATAGCCCTTGCTTGCGCTTATGAAGCCGTAAACATAGGCGTGCTCATCCACAAAAACATCCTCCATGCCCAGCGCCTTCATCTCACTCTCCAGCATACGGCTCAGGTCAAACTGGCACCGGGTGGTGGGGGTGCAGCTGAGATCCTCGGAGCTTGCGGTGTGGGTTTTTACATAGTCTAAAAATCTTTCGTAGGCTTTCATGGTATATCTCCTGTCATTTATAAATTTCAGCGTAAACAAACTGCCTGCCCTTGCGGGAGGTGCCTCCGGTGCCGGTGACGCAGCCCTTGCCCGAGCCCCGAAGTGAGATGATGTCTCCGTCCTTTACTGGGGTGTCCGGCTTGAGGCATTGCAGGTGATTAAGGCTCACGCTGCCTGCGCCTATATGCCTTGCACATTCCGTGCGGGAAAGGGAGAACATGCCTGCAGCTACCGCGTCAAGGCGCATGCTCATCACCGAAAAGCTCACATTCTTTACCTGCCTTTGGGGAGCGGGAATTTGAGAGAGGGGCATATCCGCCGCCTTTACACCCACGCGCCCCACCTTGTCTATGCTCATAAGGTGCCGATGGACGCTGGGGAGGCAGAAGATATAGGCCTCGTTTTCAATGACCCGTATATCTCCCAGCCACTCACGGCCTATGCCCATGCCCAGCAGCGCACCCATGTAATCCCGGTGAGCGGGGCTGGCAAAATGGGCGGTGAGATGTATGGCTTTTATAAACTCCTCCGGCGAAAAGCTCTCCTGCTCCATGTAGTAGGGCAGGAAAAAGGCCACGGTTCTTTCACAGTGCTCATCCCCGCCGTGAAAGAGCATATTGCAGTCGGGGCTTCGCCTTGCCCAAAGCTCTGCGGCAGCTCGCTCGGCGGGGCTTAAAAAGCCCGTCAGGGTAATGTCGCAGCTTTTTTTACAGCGGCGGGCAAGGTCTTCAAGCCGCTTTTCAAATTCACTGTTTTCCATCTTTCAGTCTGGTGGTGTGGGCGGATATGTTTGTCCGCCGCAAAACTTCCTCTATCTGCGTCAAAACCCAGTCCACCTCGCCCTCAAATTCCCCCGAGGAGCTGCGCAGCACGCCTGAGCGCAGCGCCGAAAGGCGGATGAGATTGTCGCTGGTTATAACTCTTACGGAATAATTTTTGCCTATCTGATTTGCAATGCGCTCAATGTAGGCGTCGCCTGTCTCCCCGTCGGCGGTGTAGGCAATGTGGATGTTGTGGTAGTCATAGCGCTTGCCTGCCCCGCCGCTGCTGCGGTAGGCGTCAAACACCAGCACAAGCTCGGCCTTTGTATAGCCGCAGTAGCTGGAGAGCATGTCCATAAGCCGGGTTCGGGCAAGGTCCATATTGTCCCTTGCAAGCTCCTTCAGGCTTTTCCATGAGAAGATAACATTGTAGCCGTCAACTATCAGATATTCCTTCTTTGACGCCGTAAGGGAGGCCGGGGCGGCGGGGGCTTCGTTTCGGAAGCCTCCCGAATACACCGGACGGCGTATGGAGCCAAACTCCCTTTCCATTATGGCCTCCAGCTCTCTCTCGTCAATGTCGAGACTTCTGCGGCGCGGCGGGGGAGGGGCGGCCTCAGTCTTCGGTTTGAGCACGCTTTCAAGGTGCATGTATTCCGGCACCTTGTCCCACTTTACATTGAAGCCGGCGCCGTGGGCGCAGAATACGGAGTCGCCGGTGTTTTCCGTGTCGCTCTCCGCCTTGTAGCCTATGCTTTCAACCACGGCCTGAGTGTTGTGGCATGGGCGGTAGCCGCAGCTTCGGCAGAAAAGCCTGCCTCTGCCGTGGGTGTAGGACACAAGCTGGTTCATGTACCCGTTCATTTCCGATACCGGCGCAAAGCCCTCAATGCGAAGAAGCTGCCCCGCATCCTCCGGGGAGGAGAAGCTGCCGCTCATGGCCCGTATGTCACTTATTGCCCGGCCTATCTGCTCGGGAGGCAGCTCCATGGTAAAGCTGTACCACGGCTCAAGCAGCACGCTTTCCGCCTGCATGAGCCCCTGCCTTATGGCGCGGTATGTGGCCTGGCGGAAATCGCCGCCCTCGGTGTGCTTGAGATGGGCGCGGCCTGCGGCAAGGGTCACCTTGATGTCCGTCAGGGGTGAGCCGGTCAAAACGCCTTTGTGCTGCTTTTCAAGCACATGGCTCAAAATCAGCCGCTGCCAGTTCCGGTCAAGCTCATCCTCAGACAGAACGCTGTCAATAACAATGCCGCTGCCGGCAGGCTGGGGCTCAAGGATAAGGTGAACCTCCGCATAGTGGCGCAGCGGCTCAAAATGCCCCACGCCCTCCACCTTTGAGGCAATGGTCTCCTTATACATTATCCGCCCCCCGTCAAGGGTGATGTCTGTGTCAAAGCGCTCTTTTACAAGGCTTATAAAAATCTCCGTCTGCACCTTACCCATAAGCTGGACGCTTATGCAGGAGTTCTGCTCCTCCCACACTATGCCAAGCTGGGGGTCCTCCTCCTGAAGCTGGCGGAGCTTGGGGAGAAAAAGTCTTGGGTCGGTCTGGGGCGGCAGCTTGATTTTGTAGCTTAGCACCGGCTCCAGCACCGGACGCGCCGCGGCGCCCACAGCGCCCAGACCCTGACCGGGGTAGCTGCGGCTGAGCCCGAGAGCTGCAACGATCTGCCCTGCCTCCGCAGCCTCCACTGCGTCAAATTTATTGCCGGAATAGAGGCGTAGCTGACTTATCTTTTCCTCAAGTTCCTCGCCGCTTTCATCCCGGTAGGCTACCGCGTCGCGCACCCTGAGCGCGCCTCCTGTGATTTTCATGTATGTGAGCCTTTTACCCTGAGCGTCGCGGGCAATTTTAAAGACCCTTGCGGAAAAGTCGCTGCCGTGCTTTTCCTGCAGGGTGAAGCGCTCAAAGCAGCGGAGAAAATCCTCCACACCGTCGGTTTTGAGCCCCGAGCCGAAAAAGCAGGGGAAAAGGCTGCGTTCCTTAATAAGCTCTGCAATGTCAGCGTCCTCAAGACGACCCTGAGAGAGGTATTTTTCCATGGCACCTTCGCTGCACATGGCAAGCCTCTCTTGAAAATCCTCACCGGCTTCAAATTCAAGGCAGTTTTCGCTTAGGTGAAGCTGAAGATCCTCCATGATGGCGGCCTTGCCCGGGCCGGGAAGGTCCATTTTGGTTACAAATACAAAGCAGGGCACACAGTAGCGGCGCAGAAGCCGCCACAGAGTTTCCGTGTGTGCCTGCACACCGTCCGTGCCGCTTATTACAAGTATGGCATAGTCCAGCACCTGAAGAGTCCTTTCCGTCTCGGCGGAAAAGTCCATGTGGCCGGGGGTGTCAAGAAGCGTCACCTGAGTGTGGCTCAGGGACATCAGCGCCTGCTTTGAAAAAATCGTGATGCCCCGCTGCCGTTCAAGGCTGTGAGTATCCAGAAAGCTGTCCCTGTGGTCAACGCGCCCCAGCTTTTTTATCCTGCCGGACAGGTACAGCATGGCCTCAGACAGGGTGGTTTTGCCTGCGTCCACATGGGCAAGCAGCGCCGTGCATATATGCTTTTTGCTCTCTGCACCCATGAAAAGGCCTCCCGTTGGACTAAAATACTGTGGTATTGTATCATAAACAAAGATATTAGTCGAGAGACAGCGGGCTTTTTATTTGTAATTTATAGCCCGATGAGTTAGAATAATATAAAAGCGCCGAAGGGAGGGGCTTGTATGAGCGCAGCGGAAAAGGATATACAGACAGCACAGAGCATTGCAAGGCGTGTCAGCGAAAGCGGCGGGCGTGCCTACTATGTGGGCGGCTTTGTGCGCGACAGTCTCACAGGGCGCGAAAATAAGGATGTGGATATCGAGGTTCACGGCATAAGCCCCCGTGAGCTTGAGAATATTCTGGACAGCCTGGGGCAGCGCCTGAGCGTGGGGGAGAGCTTTGGCGTATATAATATCAAGGGCTGCTCCCTCGATATTGCCATGCCCCGCAAGGAGGAGCAGCGGGGGCAGGGACACCGGGATTTTGATATATTCGTTGATCCCTTTATAGGCACGGAGAGTGCTGCCCGCCGTCGGGACTTTACGGTAAATGCCATGATGCAGGATGTGCTGACAGGGGAGATTATCGACCATTTCGGCGGCAGGGAGGATCTTCGGCGGGGTATAATCCGCCATGTCTGCGATGCCTCCTTTACTGAGGATGCGTTGAGGGTCCTCCGCTGCGCCCAGTTTGCAGCCCGCTTTGATTATACCGTGGCGGAGGAGACGATGCGCCTTTGCAGTGGTATGGAGCTTGAGCATCTGCCCCGTGAGCGGGTGATGGGAGAGCTGGAAAAGGCGCTTCTGAAGGCCGAAAGGCCCTCCGTTTTCTTTGAGGTGCTGAGGGAAATGGGGCAGCTTGGCTTCTGGTTTACAGAGCTTGAGGCTCTTATCGGCGTGCCTCAGAGCCCGGTATATCACGCCGAGGGCGATGTGTGGAGGCACACCATGATGGTGCTGGATGAGGCGGCAAAGCTCCGTTCACAGGCGGAAAATCCGCTCTGGTTCATGCTCTCCGCCCTTTGCCACGACATGGGAAAGGCCGTATGCACCGAGGAAAAAAACGGCACCATCCACGCCTACCGGCACGAGCAGGCGGGGCTTCCCATTGTGAAGTCCTTTCTGAACCGTCTGACTTTAGAAAGCAAGCTCATAAAATATGTGCTTAACATGACTGAGCTTCACATGAAGCCAAACACCATGGCAGAGGCCGGCTCTTCGAAAAAAACGATAATGCACATGTTTGACAGCTCCGTTGACCCTCAGGGACTTTTATGCCTTGCGCTGGCGGATGACCTTGGTCGCATCGCTCATAAGCCCGGCGGGGGCAATGCAGCCTTTCTCAACGAAAAGCTGGAGGCCTACATAAGCCTCATGGCAAAGCCCTGTGTGCAGGGGCGCGACCTTGTGGAGGCGGGGCTGCGTCCGGGAGAATACTTTACGGAGCTTCTTGCCTACGCCCACAAGCTGCATCTTGCAGGGATAGACAAGGAGAACGCTCTGCGCCAGAGCCTTGGCTATGCACGGAAGCTGATGAAAGAAAAGCAGTGAATTTAAAAGCTCCCCCCGGCAAAGCAGAGCTTGCCGGGGGGAGCTTTGCCGCATTTAGGGGCTCGATGGAATTTTATGTATATATTCTGTAATCATATATTTAGAATATGAAAAACTTTTACTACCCAAATTGTAAAATATATGTTATAATACCTTGTCAAAGTATGTGATATAAAATTCGGATTGTAATTATTTATAAATTCTCTAAGGAGGCTGCCGATAAATGAAGAAAATACTGGTGCTTGAAGACGAAGCCAATATCCGCAGTTTTGTGGTCATTAATCTGCGCCGCAGCGGTTTTGAGCCCATTGAGGCGGAAAACGGCGCCATGGCGCTGGAAAAGCTCAGGGTAAATCCGGACATTTGTCTTGCTCTGCTGGATGTGATGCTGCCGGATATCGACGGCTTTGAGGTCTGCCGCCGCATCCGCGCCACCGGCTCCAAGATGGGCATTATCATGCTCACCGCAAAAAGCCAGGAGATAGACAAGGTCACCGGGCTTATGACCGGCGCCGACGACTATGTTACCAAGCCCTTTTCTCCTGCGGAGCTTACCGCCCGCGTTGACGCGCTTATCCGCAGGCTTGGCATAGACGAGGAGGAGAAGAACTCCGGCGAGATAGAAAGCGGCCCCTTCCTGCTCAAGACCCTTAACCGTACCCTTGAAAAGAACGGCCAGCGTCTTAAGCTGACCCAGATAGAGTATCTGCTGATGAGGCTCTTTATGGAAAATCCCGGCAAGGCCATGAGCCGCGAGGACATTCTCTCCGCCGTATGGGGCAGCGACTTTTCCGGCGACCTTAAGACCGTGGATGTGAACATCCGCAGACTTCGCATCAAGATAGAGGCTGACCCCACCGAGCCCGAATACCTCACCACGGTCTGGGGCTACGGCTACAAGTGGGGCTACTGATACCCCTATCCCTATAAAACAGACAGGAAGAAGAACACCCCATGTTTAATAAACTTAAGACACAGCTTGCTGTGTCCGCCCTTGCCGCGCTTTTGCTGCTGGTGCTGGGTATATGGCTCGTAAGCAGCGGACACGGCGGCTGGGCTGTGGCAATACTTGTGCTGCTGTGCCTGTATGTGATCGCGGTGAATGTATGGTTTGCCTTCTTTGTGAGCCGACCCATACAGGAGCTTACCGATATTGCAAGGCACATAGCGGAGGGCAGCTACGGCGTAAGGATAGAAAAGCGCTTTGACAATGAAATAGGCGACCTTACCGACGAGATAAACAACATGTCGGAGAAGGTGGCCGTGGCGGAAAAGTCCAGAACAGAGTTTATCTCTCAGGTCTCCCACGAGCTGAGAACGCCTCTTACGGCGATAACCGGCTGGAGTGAGACGATTGCCTATGACCCGGCGGTGCAGGGCGATTCCCTGCGGGGCATACACATAATCTCCAAGGAGGCCGAGCGCCTTACCGGCATGGTCAAGGAGCTTCTGGAGTTTACCCGCATACAGGACGGACGCTTCAACCTCCGCGTTGAGCTTATCGACATCGCTGCCGAGCTGGAGGACGCCCTCTTTACCTACGGGGAGCTTATGCGTCAGGCCGGCGTGGAGATAAACTACACCCAGCCCGAGGCTGAAATACCCCTTATCCCCGGCGACCCGGAGCGGCTCAAGCAGGTTTTCCTCAATCTGCTGGACAATGCCATTAACCACGGCTGCGACGGAGACAAGGTGGATGTGAGCATAGGCGTTGAAAACGCCGGAGTGAAAATCAGCATCAGGGACCACGGCAGGGGAATACCCGAGGACGAGCTTCCCCATGTGAAAGAAAAATTCTATAAGGGCAGCTCCAAGAACCGCGGCACAGGCATCGGCCTTTCCGTGTGTGACGAGATTATAAGCCGCCACGGCGGTGAGCTCAGCATTGAAAATGCCCGGGACGGCGGCTGCATCGTCAGCATCGTCCTTCCACAGCAGAACGGAGATACTTATGGCAGACAATAAAAACGCAAATTCCTGCTCCTTCAAAACCTCTATCGGCGGTCAGGCCCTGATGGAGGGCATACTCATGCGCGGCCCCAAAACCCAGGCCATCGTGTGCCGCACGGCGGACGGGCTTGTGGAAAAGGTGGAGGAGCTTAAGTTCATAAAGGACAGATACCCCATACTGGGCTGGCCCTTCATAAGAGGCTGCGCCACCTTCCTTGATTCCATGGTCAAGGGCATGCAGGCGCTGACCTATTCGGCAGAGCTTCTGCCCCCCGAAATGCAGGGGGAGCCGGACAAGCTGGATCTATGGATAGAAAAGCACTTTCCCGGCGACAAGGCACAGAAGGTCATCATCGGCACCGCCGTGGTGCTGGGCATTGCGCTGGCGGTGTTTCTGTTCATTTTCCTGCCCGCCTTCATTATCGGCCTTATCAAGCCTCTTACCGCAAACTATGTTGTGCGTAACCTATCCGAGGGTGTGGTGCGTATAATTATACTTCTTCTGTATATGCGCCTTTGCTGCACCATGGGCGAGGTAAAGCGCCTTTTTGCTTACCACGGCGCCGAGCACAAGACCATCTTCTGCTACGAGCACCGCAGGGAGCTTACGGTGGAAAATGTGCGTCAGGAATCCCGCTTTCATCCCCGCTGCGGCACCAGCTTTCTGCTGGTGGTGGTTGTGGTCAGCATCCTTGTAAACTCCGTTGTCCGGGTGGACAATACCTTCCTGCGCATGCTGTGCCATCTGGCGCTGCTGCCGCTGGTGGTGGGTATAAGCTACGAGATTAACCGCTGGTGCGGCAAGCATGACAACTGGCTTTCCGCCGCTCTTTCTGCGCCGGGCAAGTGGCTGCAGCACATGACCACCTACGAGCCGGACGATGAAATGATCGAATGTGCCATAAGAGCTATGGAGCTGGTTATCCCCGAAAAACAGGGCAGCGACGCATGGGGTGAATGAGGTGAGTTTTTGAAGACCTATAACGATATATATCTTCAGGTCAGAAACGCCCTGAGAAGCAGCGGCATCGAGGCGCATACCCTTGAAGCGCGCATAATGCTTGCAAAAGCTGCCGGCAAGACCGTGGCCCAGCTTCTGCGGGACATCAATCTCTATACCTCCGACAAGGTGGAGGCAGAGGTGATGGAGCTTACCCGGCGCCGCCTTAACGGTGAGCCGGTGGCATACATCACCGGAACATGGGAGTTTTACGGTCTGCCCATAGAGGTAAATCCCGATGTGCTCATCCCCCGCATGGATACGGAGATCCTGGTGGACACCGCAAAGGAGCTTCTTATCGGACGCAAAATGGACGCAAGGATACTTGACCTTTGCTGCGGCAGCGGCTGCATTAGCTGCGCGCTGGGGCATGAGCTTCCCGCCACAAGGCTTGTGGCGGTTGACCTGAGCGCCAAGGCTCTTGAGGTGTGCAGAAGAAATGTTGCGGCAAACCGGCTCAGCGGCAGAGTTATCTGCGTGCAGGCCGACGCCGCCGCCCAGCCCCCTCTGAGCATGGGTCAGTTTGACATGATAGTTTCCAATCCCCCCTATATTGCCAGCGCCGAGATAGAGGAGCTTGACAGCTCCGTTAAGGACTACGAGCCCCGCTTTGCCCTTGACGGCGGCGAGGACGGGCTTAAGTTCTACAAGGCCATCATCAAGTACTGGAAAACCGTGCTGCGCTCCGGCGGCGAGCTGCTTTTTGAGGTGGGCGAGGGTCAGGCCGAGGCCGTCAAGGAGATGCTGCTGTCGGCAGGCTTCAAGGCGGCGGACAGCCGTAAGGATACTCTGGGCGTTGACAGAGTGGTAATCGGTTATAAATAATTTTACATATTACTAAGCAAAAAGGAGAAACAGCCATGGCAGAGAAGAAAAAAAGCAGCGCTGCCGCAGCAAGCGTAAGCAGCGACAAGAAAAAAGCCCTTGAAACAGCCATTGCAAAAATAGAAAAGGACTACGGCAAAGGCACCATCATGCGCCTTGGCGACGATATTCCCGTGAATGTGGAGGCTCTGTCCACAGGCTCTCTGTCTCTGGACCTGGCGCTGGGCATAGGCGGCGTTCCCAAGGGGCGCATCGTTGAGATATACGGCCCTGAGGCCTCCGGTAAAACCACCCTTGCACTGCATGTTGTGGCTTCTGCACAGAAGCTGGGCGGCGAGGCTGCCTACATTGATGTTGAGCACGCTCTGGAGCCTGCATACGCAAGAGCCCTTGGCGTGGATATAGATAGTCTTCTTATCTCCCAGCCCGACACCGGTGAGCAGGCTCTGGACATTGCCGAGTCTCTGGTCCGCTCCGGCGCGATCGATGTGCTGGTGGTAGACTCCGTTGCCGCCCTCATCCCCAGAGTTGAGCTTGAGGGCGAGGTGGGCGACACGGTGGTGGGCGCTCTGGCACGCCTTATGTCTCAGGCCATGCGCCGTCTGGCAGGCGCGATTTCCAAGAATAACTGCACCGTCATCTTTATAAACCAGCTCAGACAGAAGATAGGCGTCATGTACGGCAACCCCGAGACCACTCCCGGCGGTCTGGCTCTCAAGTACTATGCCTCCGTGCGCATTGATGTGCGCCGCATTGAAACTCTCAAGGCAAACGGCGAGATGACCGGCAACCGCACCCGCGCAAAGGTGGTAAAGAACAAGGTGGCTCCTCCCTTCCGTGAGGCTGAGTTTGACATTATGTACGGCGAGGGCATATCCAAGGTGGGTGAGATAATCGACCTTGGTGTGAAGCTGGAGATAATCGACAAGGCCGGCGCATGGTACACCTGCAACGGTCAGCGCATTCAGGGCCGCGACGGTGTGAAGGAGTATCTGCTCAACAATCCCGAGGCCTGCGAGGCGGTGGAAAAGGAAATAAGGGAAAATTCCTTCAAGCTCATGAGCCCCCAGTCCCAGAAGGCCGCAAAGGTTTCCGGCCGTGCGGTGGATATTACCGCTGCCGACTTTGACGAGGGCTGAGGCCTTTAGGCTGTGACAGTCACCGGAATTAAACAAATCTCCCCCGAGCTGCTCCTTGTGAGCCTTGACGGGGGAGAGGAAATAAAGGCCGGACTTTCCGCAGTAACGGAGCTTCGTCTCTATACCGGCAGGGAAATAGACGAGGCGGACAGGGCGCGGCTTATTGAGCTTGCCCAGCGGGACAGGGCAAGGGCGAAGGCTCTGGAGCTTGTGTCCCGGCGGATGTATTCGGCAAAGGAGCTTAGGGAAAAGCTCATCTCAAAGGGCATAGACCCGGAGGCGGCGGATAAGTGCATCCTCTGGCTGGAGGAAAACCGCTTTATTGACGAGCAGGCCTATGCTCAGGCTCTTGCAAGGCATTACAGCGCCAAGGGCTACGGCGCGGGGAGACTTCGCGCAGAGCTCTCCCGCAGGGGGCTTGAGCGGGAGCTGTGGGATGAGGCCCTTGAAAGCATGCCCGATAACCGGGAGAAAATAGACCGCTTTATTGCCGCAAGGCTTAAGGACAGCTCCGACCGGGAGCAGATAAACAAGGTCAGCGCCGCATTGTACCGCAGGGGATTTTCCTGGGAGGAGATACGGCAGGCGCTGAGACGCTTCGACGCGGAAGCGGAGGAATACTGATGAACAAAACTTTTGCGCTGATTTCTCTTGGCTGTGCCAAGAACCTTGTAAACAGCGAGCAGATGCTCTACCTTATGAGCGAGGCGGGCTTTGAGCTTGTAAGCCGGCCTGAGGGGGCAGACCTTGCCATTGTGAATACCTGCGGCTTTATAGACGCGGCAAAGAGCGAGGCTATCGACAATATACTTGAGATGGCGGAGCTTAAAAAGGCGGGGAAGCTGGGCGGGCTTATAGTCACCGGCTGCCTCAGTGAAAGATATAAGGACAGCATACTTGAGGAGCTGCCCGAAATAGACGCGGTGCTGGGCGTAGGCAGCTTCAAGGATATTGTGGCTGCTGCCAACACCGTCATGGAGGGCAGAAGCCTCAGCCTTTTCGGGGACAACAGCGCCCCGGTGGACGAGATACCCAGAGTTATCTCCACAGGGCCCGCGTGGGCGTATCTGCGCATAGCCGAGGGCTGCAATAATTTCTGCGCCTTCTGCGCCATACCCTATATCCGCGGACGCTACCGCTCAAGGACCATGGAAAATGTTATCGCCGAGGCTAAGGAGCTTGCACAGCACGGCGTAAAGGAGCTTATTGTCATCGCTCAGGACATTACCCGCTACGGCACCGACCTTTACGGCAGGCGATGTCTGGCGGAGCTTTGCCGGGAGCTTAAGAAAACTGAGGGCATAGAATGGATAAGGCTTCACTATCTCTATCCCGACCAGTTTGACGATGAGCTCATCGAGGAGATAGCCTCCAACGATAAAATTGTAAAATATCTGGACATTCCCATCCAGCATATAAATGACGGCATACTCAAGCGCATGAACCGCAAGGGCACCGGCGACGAGATACGCGCCCTCTTTAAAAAGCTCAGGGAGAAAATTCCCGGTCTTGTGCTTCGCACCAGCCTTATAGCCGGTCTTCCCGGCGAGGGGGAGGCGGAGTTTGAGGAGCTTTGCGAGTTCGTGAAGGATGCACGCATTGAGCGTCTTGGCGTATTCCCCTTCTCACCGGAGGAGGGTACTCCTGCCGCTAAAATGGAGCATTGCGACGCCGAGACTGCCGCAAGACGCGCTGAGCTTGTGATGCAGCTTCAAAATGAGATAATGGAGGACTTCTGCGCCTCCTTCATCGGCAAAAGGCTCACCGTGCTCTACGAATATACAGACGAGGAAAGCGGATACAGGGTGGGGCGCTGCTACGCAGACTCCCCGGAGATAGACGGGCTTGTGCTCTTTGACGGAGAATGCACCGAGGGCGATATGGTCACGGTACTTATACGGGACAGCGAGGACGGCCTGCTGATTGGAGAACAGATATGAATACTACCGCAAACAAGATAACCATGCTGCGCGTTGCGCTTATCCCGGTGTTTTTGGTGCTGGCCTATACAGGGCAGCTATACTGGGCGCTGGCGGTTTACATACTGGCCTGCGTCTCCGACTTTGTAGACGGCTACATAGCAAGGCATTACAATCAGGTTTCCAACTTCGGCAAGTTCATGGACCCCTTGGCGGACAAGGTGCTGGTGCTTGCGGCCATGTGCTTCTTTGTTGAAAACGGCCAGATGCCCGGCTGGGCGGTTGCCATCGTGCTGCTGCGCGAGTTTGCCGTCTCCGGCCTTCGCCTTATCGCCGTGGAGCAGAGCCGCGTTATAGCCGCGGCATGGTCGGGCAAAATAAAAACCGCCTCCACCATGGTCTGCCTTTGCGCCATGATGCTGCTTTCCGGAAACGAGCTTGTTAACCTTATATGCACTATTATCATCCTGCTGACCACCGTTTACTCCGGTGTTGAGTATTTCTGGGTCAACCGTGATGTTTTCAAAGAAATTTAAGCCCAAGGAGAATTTTTCCCATGAAGATTTACAATTCCGCAACCAGAACCAGAGAGGACTTTATCCCCAATAATCCCGAGCTTGTGAAGATGTACACCTGCGGCCCCACGGTCTATCACTTTGCCCATATAGGCAACCTCCGCAGCTACATCATGGAGGATGTGCTTGAAAAGTATCTGCGCTACATCGGCTACAATGTAAAGCGCGTTATGAATATCACCGATGTTGGCCATCTCAGCTCCGACGCCGACGAGGGTGAGGACAAGATGCTCAAGGGCGCAAAGCGTGAGAACAAGTCCGTTATGGAGATAGCGAAGTTTTATACCGACGCCTTCTTTGCCGATTGCGCCAAGCTCAATATCAAGACCCCCGATGTGGTGGAGCCTGCCACCAACTGCATTGACGAGTACATCAACATGATAGTGAAGCTCATTGACACGGGATATGCCTATCTTGCCGGCGGCAATGTGTATTTTGACACCTCCAGGCTGGAAAAGTACTATGTCTTCAACGACTTCAACGCCGAGGACCTCGATGTGGGCGTGCGCGAAGGCGTGGAGGAGGACACCAACAAGCGCAACAAGAACGACTTTGTGCTGTGGTTTACCAAGTCCAAGTTTGAGGATCAGGCTCTCAAGTGGGATTCTCCCTGGGGCGTAGGCTATCCCGGCTGGCATATCGAGTGCTCCTGCATCTCCATGAAGCATCTGGGCGAGGATATTGACATTCACTGCGGCGGCATAGACAATGCCTTCCCCCACCACACCAATGAGATAGCTCAGTCCGAGGCCTATCTGGGCCACAAGTGGTGCAAGTACTGGATGCATGTTCTGCACCTGAACACCACCGGCGGCAAGATGAGCAAGTCCAAGGGCGAGTTCCTCACCGTAAGCCTCCTTGAGGAAAAGGGCTATGACCCTCTGGCTTACAGACTTTTCTGCCTGCAGAGCCACTACCGCAAGAGCCTTGTTTTCTCATGGGAAAATCTGGACAATGCACAGCTTACCTATAATAAGATAATAAACAAGATAGCAGCTCTCAAGCCGGAGGACGGCGAGCTTGACATGGCGGCCTTTGAAGCTCTCAAAGCCCGCTTCATGGCAGGACTTGACAACGACATCAATACCTCCCTTGCAGTCACCGCCATTTACGATGTGCTGAAGGTCAAGACCAATGACGCAACCAAGCTCTATGCTCTTAAGGACTTTGACCGGGTGCTGAGCCTTGAGCTTACCGAAAGGGCTGCAAAGAAGCGCGAGGAGCTTAAAAAGCAGGCTGTCACCGCAGGGCAGTTTACGATTATTTCCGAAAGCGGCGAGGAAAATGCCGAGGTGGAAGCAAGGATACAGGCCAGACAGGACGCAAAGAAGGCCAAGAACTTTGCCGAGGCCGACCGCATCCGCGACGAGCTTAAGGCCGAGGGCATCGAGATAACCGACATTCCCCACGGCGCAAAGTGGAAGAGAATATAAGCATTGCAAAATCCGGGGAAATTTCCCCGGATTTTGTAATATGCGCTCATAAAACCATAGTATATAAACGAGACAGGAAGTGATACTGTGGAAGACAAAAGAATAATCGACCTGTTTTTTGCCCGCTCGGAGCTTGCAATAGAGGCGCTGGCGGCAAAATACGGAGCCCTTTGCAGCCGCATCGCCGAAAACATTCTGGGCGACAGCATGGACGCGGAGGAATGCGTCAACGACGCTTATCTTGGGGTGTGGAACAGCGTGCCGCCCCAAAGACCGGACCCGCTGCGCAGCTTTCTCTGCCGCATAGTAAGAAATCTCTCCATAAGCCGCTATCACGCAAATACCGCCAAAAAGCGAAACAGCAGCTACGATGTGGCTCTTGAGGAGCTGGAGGGCATTCTGAGCGGCGGCTCTGCGGAGGAGGCGCTGAACGAGAGGGAGCTGAGCCGGAGCATTAACCGTTTTCTTGACCTGCTGGAGGAGAAAACAAGGGTGATGTTCGTGCTCAGATATTACCATGCCTGTCCGGTGGCGGATATTGCCCGGAGAATGGGGCTGAGACCCAACAATGTATCCGTAAGGCTTCTCAGAACAAGGGAAAAGCTGAGAGAGCATCTTAGAGAGGAGGGCTTTGCACTGTGAGCGGAGAAGTTTTATCCCGTGCCATGGGGGATATACGCCTTGGCTACATAATGGAGGCAGAGGAATATCTTGTCTGTCGCCCGGCAGGAAAAGGCAAGCTGCTTAGAACGCTGCTGATTGCCGCGGTCATAGTCTGTTTTATGACGGTTACCGCCTTTGCTGTCAGCGCCTTTTCATCACTCAGCGGAGACAGCCTTGCTCTAAGCGCCCTGTATCAGGGAGAGGGCGTTATAAAGCTCAGCATAGAAAACCGCTCTAACCGTGACCTTAAGCTGGAGGAGAGCCTGAAGCTCTACTATTACAAGGACGGGAGCGATGTTCCTTCGCTTGGGGGAGCTGTGCTTTTTGACGGCAGTCTTGTTCCTGCCGGTGAAAGCTGCGAAATTACCGTGGATATAAGCGCAGCCTACGATGTGAGCATGCTGGAGGAGCTGCTGCGAAACGATTTTTACTGCCTTCAGATAACAAACCGCTCCTTCCTGCCCGGGCAGCGCTGGAGCTGTATAGTAAACTTCCGCCCCGGGGCAGAGCCCTATGTTCCCTCAAACCGGGAGACCGGGGAGCATGCCCGCCCCGCCTTGGTGGAGGAGCAGCTAAGCTGGTATTATGACAGCTTCACCGACGATATTTTCCGGCGCTGGACGGATGCTGACGAGTATTTTGAGCTGGTGGAGCAGCTTATAGCCCAAAGCGGCAGAACCGTGGCTGCCCCGGTGGAGCCCTATCTGCTGCCGGATATGTACGACCGGCTCCTTGCACTCAATTACAGCTGCTTTGACGGCTACAACAAGATAGTGGGCAGACAGATGTCAGACCATGCCCTTATATGCTCGGTGTATGTGCCCTGCGCCGACGGGGAGGGCAATATCAAAACCGGAGGCACAAGCATTCCCCTGTTTTTTATCTTCGCCTATGAGCGCGGACAGACACAAAGCCCGGAAAGCTGCGCCTTTATAAGGGGCTGCCTTCTGAGCTTTGAGGACATGGAGCGGTATAAGATTTACGAGGATGAAGGCTATGTTCTCTACGAAATGAGCCCTCTGTTTTACAAGGAGCTTCGCCCCTATGTGCAGGACATGCTGCTTCAAAGGAGCGACATCTATATGGATGAGCAGATATGGCAGAGGATAGAGCGCTGCCATGAGCATTTCAGCCAAAGGGATGTATGGGCGGAGATTATTTACTATCACCCCGATGAAGCAAGACCAAGAAATACACTGAGCCTTGAGGATATTATAAGCATAAGCCAAAAGCCCGGCAAGCTCAGCTACATGGACTTTGCCGATTTCTACGCAAGGCTGGATGGAGAGTATGAGCCTGCCTTCCATTACGAAATGGAGGGGGATTTTGAGCTGGTGTACAGCATGCATCCCAACGGTGAGCCGAAGGATTTTCGCCTTTACCATCTGCCGAGCGGAGAAAGCGTGGATATTGAGCGGGAGGATGTGGAGAGCTTTATCTCAGAGCACAGCTGATTATTCCCCGCTGCGCTTTATGCTGTGCATGAAGCCGCTGGCTGAGGCTGTATGCACATCGCCTGCTACGACCTGCCGCCCCACTATATAAATAGTAACGATAACCTTGCCCTCATAGTCAGGGTAATTTGTCACGGTATAGCTGTACTGACGGCAGGTCTTGCCGGCGTAGCGGCTCAGGTCGTAGCCCTGAGCCCGCTGCATGCGGTTATATTCCTCCATCACACCCTCAAGCTCACCGGGTATAACCACATCACGGTATTCCTCGCTGTCCGGGTCTATCTCCCAGCCCAGCTCCTGCAGGAACATTTGCCGCCCCTGAAGCGTCATAAGTCCCGTCTGCCTCAGCGTAAACACATAGCGCAGAGCTATCAGCAGCAGTATAAGCGCTGCGCAAAAAGCTATTATTCTCAGGGCTTTTGCTTTTGTGAAGGGGGCGGTTTTCTCCATAGGGCACCCCAAAAGTTTGCAAAATAGTTACAAGTGTGATATACTCAGTTAATATTCACACTGCAATATATGCTTGGGAGGCGGCGTAAATGCCCGTAATGAGACTTGATAAATACTTGAGCGATATGGGGCTTGCGTCCCGAAAGGAGCTGCGCGCCATTATAAAAAGCGGCCGCGTCAGCGTGGACGGGCAGCCTGCTCTGAGCCCGGAGATGAAGATAGACAGCCAAAGCGCAGTCTGCCTTGACGGGGAAAGGCTCAGCTATTCCCAATTTCATTACTACATGATGAACAAGCCCGCCGGGGTGCTCAGCGCCACCGAGGACGGCAGACAGAAGACGGTGCTTGACCTTGTAAGTCCGCAGATGAAAAGGCTTGGGCTTTTTCCCGTGGGCAGGCTTGACAAGGACACCTGCGGTCTGCTGCTTCTTACCGACGACGGGGATTTTGCCCATCGTGTCATTTCGCCAAAATCCGAAGTCGAAAAACTGTATTATGCAAGAGTAGAGGGCGAGCCCTGCGCCGAGGATGCAGAGGCCTTTGCCCGGGGAATAGTTCTGGCGGACGGAACAAGGTGTCTGCCGGCAAGGCTGCAGCTTCTGGGTGGGGACGAATGCCTTGTCACTGTCATGGAGGGCAAGTACCATCAGGTCAAACGCATGCTGGCCTCAAGGGGCAAGCCCGTGCTTGAGCTCAGGCGTCTGAGCATAGGTCGCCTTGAGCTGGACGAGCGCCTTCTGCCGGGTGAATACCGGGAAATGACCCGGGAGGATTTGTGCAAAGTGTTCAGTAAGTAATATATGGTAAATTAGCCATAAAATTTTTGCAAAAATCCATTAATTTCAGCATTAAAACAACAATCACGAAAAAGTTCACAAAATTTTATGCCGATTTCTATTGAAAATTACGCAAAACGGATGTATTATGTATGCTGTGAGAATGTGGAGTAGTGGCAGAATTGCCATAACTCGTTTAGGAGGAATACATAATGTCCAGCAGAATTTTCCAGAATGTGATAATTCAGATGAAGGATTCGGTAGAAAAGGCACTTGGCGTAGTGGACGATCAGGGCTTTGTCATTGCCAGCAGTGAGCTTGCCATGATAGGCTCCAGACTTGACGATTTCCGCGCCCAGACACTGGAAAATGCAGAGCAGCCTGTGGCCTGCGCCGCAAGAACCTACTATCCTCTGTCTTCCAGCGGCTCCCGCTTTGACTATGCCGCTTTTGTGGACGGTACCGACGCTCTCTCAAAGACTGTGTGCGCAGTGGCTGCAGTGGCCTTCAACGAGGCCAAGAACAACTACGAGGAAAAGCACAACAAGGCAGCTTTTGTAAAGAACATCATTTCCGACAATATTCTGCCCGGAGATGTATATGTGCGCGCAAAGGAGCTGCACTTTGTCACCGACGAGCCCCGCAGCGTGCTGCTGGTGCGCCAGATGGAAAATTCCGATGTTACCGCGGTTGAGGTCATTCAGAAGCTCTTCCCCGACAAGCAGCGTGACTTTGTGCTGAGCATCAACGAGGCCGATGTGGTCGTGGTCAAGGCTCTGCCCTCCAATGACTGTGCAGACGAGATACTTAAGGTCGCCCACAGCATTGAAAAGCTCCTGCACGAGGAGCTTGGCGTCAAGTGTGTCATCGGTATCAGCACCAATGCCCGCCATCTGCGCGAGCTTGCCGACCGTTACAAGGAGGCTCAGGTGGCCATTGATGTGGGCCGCGTCTTTGAAAGCGAAAAGAACATCATCAACTACGAGAGCCTGGGTCTGGGCCGCATAATCTATCAGCTTCCCACCACCCTCTGCGAGATGTTCCTTAACGAGGTCTTCAAGAAAAACCCCATCGAAACTCTGGACGAGGACACGCTGGAGACTATAAACAAGTTCTTTGAGAACAACCTGAATGTGTCCGAGACTTCCCGCAAGCTCTATGTCCACCGCAACACTCTGGTCTACCGCCTTGAGAAGATCAAAAAGCTCACCGGCCTTGACCTGCGGGAGTTTGACCATGCTATCGTATTCAAGGTAGCCATGATGGTAAAAATGTATCTGGATTCCCTTAATCCTTCCAGATATTGATTTATAGAGACACAATTGCCAATTTCCATTAGGAGGACATACGGTATATGGTTCAAATGAACAACGTCAGAAAGATATATGAGAGCAGCGGCACAGTCGCGCTCGACGGTGTCGATCTGACCATTGAGGACGGGGAATTTGTCTTTCTGGTCGGCCCCTCCGGCTCCGGAAAGACCACCCTTATGAAGCTGATTACAGGCGAGATCCGCGCAACTTCCGGCGAGGTTATGGTCAATAACTTCGATATGCTCAACATAAAGAGAAGGAAGCTGCCCAAGATGAGACGCACCCTGGGCGTTATTTTCCAGGATTACCGTCTTATCGAGAATATGAGCGTTTACGACAATGTGGCCTTTGCCATGCGCGTCGTGGGCGCAACGGCAAGAGAGATTAAAAAGCGCGTTCCCTATGTGCTTGAGCTGGTGGGTCTTGAGGGCAGGGAAAAGCGTCTGCCCAGCGAGCTTTCCGGCGGCGAGCAGCAGCGTGTCGCCATCGCAAGAGCGCTGGTAAACGAGCCGCGCATGATAGTTGCCGACGAGCCTACCGGCAACCTTGACGCTGTGAGAAGTCTTGAGCTTATGCTCCTGTTTGAAAAGATAAACGACATGGGAACCACCATTCTGGTGGTAACTCACGAGAAGGAACTGGTCAATGCTTTTGCAAAGCGCGTCATCACCATAGACAGCGGAAGCATTGTCAGTGACGGAATGGATGGGTATTACAGCTATGAGATTGAATAAATGGGGTTATCTTATCCGCGAGGGCTTCAGAAGCATTACCACCCACGGCTTCATGTCCTTCGCAACGGTTACTATAATTATTGCCTGCCTTATCATCATGGGCAGCGTAACTCTGCTGTCTGTGAACATTGACGCTTTCATCGCCGAGCTTGAAAACGAAAACGAGGTCGTGGCCTTTGTGGACGAGACTCTGAGCGATGAGCAGGCAGCGCTGGTGGGGCAGGCCATCCTTGCGGTGGATAATGTCAGCGAGGCTGAGTTTGTAAGCCGCGAGGCCGCAATGGAGAACTTCATGAGCAGATATGACGAGGGGCTTCGTGAGGGCATCGACGCGGAGGTTTTTCGCCACCGCTATGTCATCAAGCTCACGGACATTGCCCGTATGGAGCAGACCAAGGCCAACCTTGAGGCTGTTGAGGGTGTGGCGGATGTCAACGCCCATCTGGAATATGCCAAGGCCTTTATCTCCATCCGCAACATAGTCACCGTAGTATCTCTTGTACTTATCGCAATGCTGGTGTTCGTGTCCTTCTTCATCATGTCCAACACCATTAAGCTGGCCACCTTCGGCCGTCGTGAGGAAATCGCCATTATGAAGATGGTGGGCGCAAGCAACGCCTTTATCCGCATGCCCTTTATTATAGAAGGTCTTGTGCTGGGCATGGCAGGCGGCGGACTTGCCTTCCTTGCCGAGTGGGGTATCTATGAGGTTGTCTCCAACAAGGTGGTAAGCGGCATTGCAGGCAACATTATCAACGTTGTACCTTTCCAGAGCGTGTCCATGATGATTTTCATTGCTTACATGGCAGTGGGCGTTCTGGTGGGTATGTTCGGCGGCGTAAATGCTATCCGCAACTATCTTAAGGTCTAAGCACCCCCCCTGCGGGCGGTGCCCGCGTCCCTGTTTCAAGGAGGAACAATGCGTAAACACAGGAAAACCATCGTATCCGTAATAGCTATGCTTCTTGCGGCGCTTATGCTCATTTCCCTTGTCATAAGCGTGCTGCCCGCGGCGGCCTATGCCGTGGACGAATCCGACCTTGCCGCCATACGCGAGCAGAAAAACCAGGTGGCAAGCCAGCGCGTAGCCTGTCAGGAGAAGATTGAAAAGCTCAAGGAGCAGCATGCTCTTGTGCTTGAGCAAAAGGCCGCTCTGGACGAGCGAAACGAATATACCGCCGAGCAGCTCATTCTGGTTCAGGAGGAGATCGACCTCTATGACCAGATGATAGCGGAAAAGGAGCTGGAGGTTCAGGCTGCAAAGGAAAGGGAAGAAAGGCAGCTTCTCCGCTACCGCACCCGCGTCAGAGCTCTGGAGGAGAACGGAAACTATGACATTCTGGGCATAATCCTTCAGGCTGATAACCTGTCCGACATGCTTACCGCCCTTGACGATATGGGCGAGATTATGGCACAGGACAGGAAGCTGGAGGATGAATACATAGCCGCCCGTGAGGCCCGCGAGGCCGAGCAGGCGGAGTATGAGGAGCTTAAGGCCGACTGCGAGGAAAAGCAGCGCCTGCTTCTTGAGGAAAAGGCCGAGCTTGAAGCTCAGCTTCAGGAGGCGTACGACCTTCTGGCGGAGCTTGAGGAGGATATAGAAAAGGCCAAGAAGGAATACGAGGCGGCGCTGGCTGCCGAGGAGGCCTTCGCAGCCCAGATGAACGCAATCGCAGCTCAAATCGCAAGAGAGGCTGCGGAGCGTGCTCAGCAGGCGGCGCAGAACGCCATGCAGAACAACAATAATAACAGCTTTGTGGGCACTCCCGACAACGGCAGCTCCGGTGGAGACACCGGCGGCAACGCCGGTGGCGGCGGTGCGGATACCGGCAGCAGCGGCAGCACGGATACCGGCAGCTCAGGCGGTAATACCGCCGGCGGCGGGGACAGCGGAGGCGGCGGGAACACCGGCGCCGGGGCAAGCCCTGCACCCGCACCTACTCCGGAGCCTGAACCCGCAGTTGGCACCGGGACCTTCCTTTGGCCCTTCCCGGCAAGCAATCTGGTCACCAGCCGCTACGGCTGGCGTGTCCATCCCATTCTCGGCACAGAGCGCTTCCATTCCGGCATTGACATAAACGGCTACGGTATGGAGGGCTCACCCATAGTCGCATCCGACGGCGGCACCGTGTGCCGCGCCGAATACAGCGACTCCTACGGCAACTATGTTATGATCGACCACGGTAACGGCAATGTTACCCTGTACGCCCACTTTTCCGGCATTGCAGTCAGCTACGGCCAGCAGGTTTCGCAGGGAGATGTGATAGGCTACTGCGGTCACACCGGCTGGGCAACGGGCGACCATCTCCACTATGAGATATACATAAACGGCTCAAGAGTGGACCCCGAGGGTATTTTCCCCGGCCTGCCCCATTACGATTGCTGAGGATAAGGTAAGAATATGTATAGAGAAATAAACAAATCACTTCGTACATGCCTGTCCCTGTTGCTGTGCGCGGTGCTTGTGCTGTGCCTGCTTCCCGGTGAGGCCTTCGCCGTAACTCAGGCAGACATTGACGCTGCCGAGGCCAGAAGAGACGCCCTTACCGAGCAGCGCAAGGCAGCTCAGGCAGTTGTGGATGAGCTGGAAGAGCAGCAGGCAAGCGTTATTGAACGCAAACTGGCAATGGACGAGCGCAACCAGTACACTCTGGAGCAGCTTGAGCTGAACGCCCAGGAAATTGAGCTCTACGACCAGATGATAGCCGACAAGGAGGCTGAGGTCAGGGAGGCTCAGAGGCTGGCGGAGGAGCAGCTGGCACGCTATCGTGCCAGAGTCCGCGCCATGGAAGAAAACGGCAACCTGAACATTCTTGCCATAGTTTTCCAGTCCAGCAATCTGGGCGAGCTTCTCACCACCATCGACGATGTGGGCGAGATAATGGAAAGCGACAAGCAGCTTGAAAAGGAATACATCGCCGCCAAGGAAGCGGCCGAGGAGGTTCAGGCCGAGTATGAGGAATACAAGGCCGAGCTTGAGGAAAAGCAGCAGGCTCTCCGCGAGGAGCAGCAGCAGCTTCAGGCCGAGCTTGAGGAGGCAAACAATCTGCTTATCGACCTTGAAGCCCAGCTTCAGGAAAACGGCGATCTGCTCCAAGAGCTTCAGGAGCGTGAGGATGCGCTGGATGCGGAGCTGGACGCCCTTATTGCCCAGCGCGAGGAGGAGCGCCGTCAGCAGCAGCTTGTAAGCTCCGGCAATGTAAGCTCCGGCTACACCGGCGGCACCGTCACCAGCTCCGGCAACTGGATATGGCCTGTGTCCTGCACCTACATAACCAGTGCGGTGGGTTACCGCTACCACCCTGTGTCCGGTATATGGAAGTACCATTCCGGTATGGATATAGGCTCTGCCCACGGTGACACCGTGTGGGCGACCGAAAGCGGCACCGTGTGCTGCGCCGGTGTCAAGGGCGGCTACGGCAACTGCGTCATGATCGACCACGGCAACGGCTACTACTCTCTGTACGGCCACCTTTCCTCCATAGCCGTCTCCCTTAACCAGACAGTGTCCAAGGGCAGCACCATCGGCTATGTGGGCAGCACCGGCGTTTCCACAGGTCCGCATCTGCACTTTGAGTTCAGAGACTCCAGCGGCAGCAGTCTGGACTTTATGGGCTGGTTCTCCGGCCTTACCTTTGCCCCGGATTCCGGCGGCTGATAAAATCCATAAATACCGGAGAGCCGAAATTCGGCTCTCCGGTTAGCGCGGTTATAAAGGCATATATTATTACAGACAAAAAGCGGGGTTATTAAGTTGGGAAATCTTGCAAACAGATTGCTTGCTTCAATAGCGGCAATGTTTTCGGCGATTTTTAACATAAAAATTCGCCTGAAATATGTTATTATCGTGTGCGTTATTCTTACCTGCGGTGCCATCGGCCTTACCTATTCCACAATGATGCGCAATGTGGGCGGTAAGGAAAACTACGACGACGCCATGCGGTATGTTGAGATAAAACGGCTGGTGGATGAAAACTACATCGACGAGGTGGACATGCAGGACATGGGCGACTATGCCGCAGCCGCCATGGTTGCCGGCCTTGGCGACAAGTGGAGCTACTACATGTCCCAGGACGAGTACAAGACCTATCAGCTGTCCTATGCCAATGAATATTCCGGTATAGGAATGTCCATACTCAAGCACAGCTCGGGCGGCTTCCAGGTAGTGTCGGTGAATACCGGCTCTCCCGCCCAGCTTGCAGGGCTCAGTGCCGGCATGGTCATCACCGCTGTGGACGGTGAAAATGTCAGCGGCATGGAGGAGGACGAGGTTCGCACCCTTATCCGCTCCAGACTCAACTCCAAGTTTACCATTGAAATAAACGGTGACGAGATACTTAATGTGGACTGCACCAAGACCTATGTCAGCTCCGTCAACTACCGTCTTGAAAAAACCGGAGCAGGCTATGTGCAGATGGCAAACTTTGAGGCCGGCAGCGGTACCGACGCCGTCAACGCCATTGAGGAGCTTATAAGTCAGGGCGCCGTTGCGCTGGTGGTTGATGTGCGCGGCAATCCCGGCGGTCTTATGAGCGAGCTTCAGGTGCTGCTTGACCATCTGCTGCCCAATGTGGATCTGTTCACCTCGGTGGACAAGGGCGGCCGCAAGGAGGTCGTCAGGTCTGACAGCGTGTGCATCCAGCTTCCCATCTGCGTGCTGGTGAACACCGAGACCTACGGCGCAGCGGAGCTGTTTGCCGCTGTGCTTCAGGAGTATGACTGGGCGCAGGTGCTGGGTGAGGCCACCATGGGCAATACCCGTTCACAGGAGACTATCGCCCTTGCAGACGGCAGCGCGGTTCGCCTTTCCACTCACACCTATCTGACCCCCAAGGGGCTTGACCTTACCGCCTCCGGCGGCGTCATACCCGATATGATAGTGTATAACTCCGACGCATCCGCCACCGGTACCACTCAGGGTACCACCGGCACCGCCAGCGACGGTACCGCCAGTATATCCAATGACGAGCAGCTTATGGCAGCTCTGAAACTTTTGAGTTGACAGTTTTAATATCTATAACTATAATTACACCCATTAATCGGAAAGCAGTTTAGGAGGCCGTTTTTATGGACCATATGAGCAGATTTAAAATGAGCCAGGAGCGCCTGGAAGCACTTAAGGAAGAGCTGTACATTCTTGAGACCGTCAAGGCAAAGGAAGTTGCCGAGCAGATCAAGGAGGCAAGGAGCTTCGGCGACCTGTCCGAGAACAGCGAGTATGACGAGGCCAAGAACGAGCAGGGCAAGCTCTACTCCAAGATAGCCGAGATAAAGGAGCTTATCGAAAACGCCGAGATCGTTGACGCAAACGACCAGATGATGTCCAAGGACAGCGTAACTCTCGGTAGCAAGGTCACCGTGCTGGACCTGGCAGAGGACTTTGAGGAGAGCTATGAGATAGTTGGCTCTCAGGAAGCAAACCCCATGCAGGGCCGCATTTCCGACGACTCTCCCGTAGGCCGCGCTCTTCACGGTCATAAGGCAGGGGAGCTTGTCTCCGTCAGCGCTCCCGCAGGCGAGATAAAGCTGAAAATACTGTCTGTGGACAATCAGTAAGCGGAAACAGAGGTAAGATATGAGCGAAACAGTAAACAATCAGACCCAAGGCGCAGAGGAGCTGTCCGAAATTCTGCAGGTTCGCCGGGATAAGCTCAGCGCGCTGCAGCAGGCAGGCAGAGACCCCTTCGTTCAGACCAAGTTTGAAAGAAGCGCATGGTCGGAGGAAATCAAGGCCGACTTTGAGGCATTTGAGAACAAGACCGTTACCGTGGCAGGCCGTATCATGTCCAAGCGCGGCATGGGCAAGGCCATCTTCTGCCATATCAAGGACGACCGTGGCCTCATCCAGCTTTACATCAAGAAGGACGCCGTCACCGAGGAGGAATTTGCGGACTTCCGCAAGTATGACATCGGCGACATTATCGGCGTAGGCGGCTATGTGTTCAAGACCCGCACGGAGGAGATTTCCGTCCATGTGGAAAAGGTCACCCTGCTTTCAAAGTCTCTGCGCCCCCTGCCCGAGAAGTTCCACGGCATGACCAATACGGAGCTCAAGTACCGTCAGCGCTATGTTGACCTGATAGTAAATGACGACAGCCGCAGGAATTTCCGCATCCGCTCCGGCTTCATCAGCTTCATGCGCCGTTATCTGGACAACAGAGGCTATATGGAGGTGGAGACCCCCGTTCTCAACACCATTGCCGGCGGCGCCGCTGCCCGTCCCTTCATCACTCACCACAATACGCTGGATATTGACATGTATCTGCGTATTGCCACCGAGCTTCCCCTCAAGCGCCTTATTGTGGGCGGCATTGAGCGTGTGTATGAGATAGGCCGCATTTTCCGCAACGAGGGTATGGATACCAAGCATAATCCCGAGTTTACCACCGTTGAGCTTTACGAGGCCTATGCCGACTTCCACGACATGATGGACATTGCTGAGGGAATAATCTCCGGCGCTGCCAAGGAGCTTCTGGGCTCCTATCAGGTGGAGTGGATGGGCGAGCAGATAGACCTGAGCCCCGGCTGGCGCAGACTGAGCATGGTTGACGCCGTCAAGGAGTATGTGGGTATAGACTTTGGCGCCATCAGCGACGACGCCGAGGCTGTTGCCGCAGCCAAGGCCATAGGCGTTGAGCTTGCAGCCGCTGCCGAGAAGACATGGGGCAACGCCCTCTATGCCTGCTTTGACCAGCGCGTTGAGGAAAAGCTCATTCAGCCTACCTTCATCACCATGTACCCGGTTGAGGTATCTCCCCTCACCAAGCGTTCTCCCGCAGACCCCAGACTTACCGAGCGCTTCGAGCTTTTTGTCTGCCACAGTGAGCTTGCCAACGCCTACTCCGAGCTCAATGACCCCATTGACCAGAGGTACCGCTTTGAAAAGCAGGTGGAGCAGCGTGAGCGCGGTGACGATGAAACCGAGATGCTGGACGAGGACTTCCTGCTGGCTCTGGAATATGGCATGCCTCCCACCGGCGGCATGGGTATGGGCATTGACCGCTGCGTCATGCTCCTCACAGGCTGCAGCTCTATAAGAGATGTCCTTCTCTTCCCCACCATGAAGCCCATGGACTGAAAATGTAAAAACTAATATAGTGAATGAATCCGTGCATATTCAGACGAATATGCACGGATTTATTGCATGGGAATTAAATTATGCAAACCTGACCTCTGGAAGGAAATAGAGATGTCAAAGAGAAACTTGCATTATCGAGATTTGGCACGAGAGGTAGGGATCAGCGATATGGCTATGTACCGCCGAATGATAGGCGCAACAAAAAGGTCTTTGCACGAAGCAATAAAGATAATGTGGTTAATGAACGGAGTGGATATAAACAAGCTCTTTGAGAAGAAAGAAGAGGGGAGGAGTTAATATTTGCGAAATTTGCTTGAAGATTCCCTGTGATAACAGATGCCCTAATGCGCCCGTACCTAAAAGCGTTTTCATTTGCTCCGGCTGTGGTGAGCCCATCTATGAGGGAGCAGATTACTGGGACATCATGGGTGAGCAGTGGTGTGAGGAGTGCATAGAGAAAGCAAGGGGGCTTCGACTGGATTGGAAGACATCCTCGAAAGGGCAAACAGTAAAAAAATAAAAAAAAC
Source organism: Candidatus Limivicinus sp. (assembly GCA_045592365.1). Taxonomy (GTDB): domain Bacteria; phylum Bacillota; class Clostridia; order Oscillospirales; family Oscillospiraceae; genus Limivicinus. Next base: position 35,208 of record JAZNUQ010000029.1, read on the forward strand.
TCCAAGTTTATATAGGATAACCCAGACATTATAAAATTTCGAAGATTTGGTCGGAATTACAATACCACTATTTTGCATGTCACGTCTCCTTCAGCATAGCATTATTTGTTTGTGCTATATTCTTAAGGGTTATTCCTCATCATTGCACTTGAAAACAAAAAATCTTTGACCGATATAATTCAGCCCAACAAACAGGCACATACCTACTAACATAGCAATATTTTCCTGGGTTTGCTGCGTAAAATCGGAAAGGATATAAATGACAAGAGGTTTGGCTATACCATACGCCAGTAAGTAGCATAGACTAATGTTGATAGCAAAACGAGGGAGCGTTTTCGTTGCAGTTGTGTTATTTTGAAAGGTAAACAGGCGGTTAAGTATGTAACTAAGAATGCTACCAAAAAAGTAATTAGATGCAGAGGAAATCCAATAGCTAAAATGAAAAACATTATAAAAAACAAACATAATTCCTGTTCCAAATAACGTATTTGTAATACCAACTAAAATGAATTTCCAGAAAGTGCGATCAAAGAATTTTCTAAATATACTTCTCATGCGAAGTATCTCCCCAAGTGATTTTTAATTGAGCTTCTTGCCTAGTATTTATGTGCAACTATGATGATCCTTGCACATAATTGTGTATACGATGGATTATGCCCACAATCTTGTTTTCGATAACAATCCAGAAAAATGTGGCGATATGTACAGAGGCGAGAGCCCAAATTGAGATAGAATATCTAATTTCAGGGAAACCAAAACAGGTAATGACAGCAATAAGAAGATTGAGACATAAAAGAATAATGTTTATTTTCCCATTCCCAGTCCTCTGACGTATTGTTAAAAGGAATCCGCCTGTTATCGCAAAAACAGTTATAAATGCATAGCTTCTTAAAAACAAATCATAAAATCTCAGTACTGCATTTTTTGCGTATCGGAAAATGTCTTCCCTTATTAGCCCCATCGCAAGTTGCTTTAGCTGCTCACTTTTCTGGGACATGCTAAGATTCTGATCATAATAAATCATGCTATAGTTTTCATCTGAAAAATACATACTATCCCTGTAGGATATGGGTGTGTTTGGCGATGCAGCCTTATATATATCCGCGCCGGAATAATTTTCGATTATGATAAATTCTCCCGTTTCTCTATAATTTACTGCAGTATTTATAGATAATATCGCGGCAGCTAACAAACACAACCAGCAAGAGAAAGCTATGTCCCTATGTTTTACTGAATAGAATATTGTGTAACCCAGAACAAACAAATATACAACCAGTAAGATAGGCCGCACAAACCAAGCTATAAGACCCGTGATGTTTAAGAAAGTGATTTTCTTTTTTGCGAGAATCTGCTAAAAGATATCCAGATCATGAGGCAGAGAAGAAACATGAAATAGTGCTCAACAAAAATATTTCCCAGCCATATTCTGCATCGGTAATAGGAGAGGGAATAGATGGCCGGAGCGACTCCACCTCTAGACAAAAGTTGCTTTTCTGTGCTGTACAATAAAAGGTTGGATGCGCCAAAAAGTATTGCTTGAAAGCCGATTATCATGCCGTTCGAAAATCCAAGCAAACGAAACACGGACAGAATAAAGGGGACTCCTGGCGGCACCACAAAAGCGTCTATGTCTCTAGCGGTTTGTATGAAATGGCCTGTTGATACAAAATTATCTGCGATGCTCAAATACAGTTCCGCGTCGGGAAGAAGCACACCGATTGCCCCACGTTCCACATGTTCCACTGTAAACATCAACAGTATCGGCAGAAAACCAATCAACAGGATTTGTAGGAAACCCCTTGCACCTTTGCTCTTATATACTAGCTTCATGGGCAATATCCCCCTGTTTTTTCTGTATAGTTAATTATGACGATTTTGGATTTACATGCAATCTCGCTCATATTGATTTCTACACAGAATTATATGATTTGCTCAATCTCAGTTTCCTATATGCAGACAATGAGGAGCGATATCTATATTAATTCGAGAATGAGTATACCATATGGGGTACAGATTGACAAGCGCTCATAATATGGTTGTATCCGTTGTGCATATTTGCTGTGTTTCATTCCCATAACTGATGCACGGGGTTGTCAAAAGGCGAGGAAGGGTTTATAATGGCAACGGAAAATATGGGTAGGATTTTGCTTAGGGAAACATGACCCATCGCTCATTGCAGCCTCACTCAAAAGGAGAAAAAGTTATGTATCATAGTTCGCTGAAAGCCAGATTTGGCCACCATATCAAATCATCCGTTGCGCTTATTCTGGCGGCTATATTTTTTATAATGCTGTGGTTTAATTTCCTTACTCCCATGTTTGCGGATGATTATTCTTACTGCTTCAGCCTGGTCGATGGGGAGAGAGTGAACTCTCTGAACGATATTTTCTCCTCAATGCATCTCCATCGCAAGCAGGTAAACGGCAGGTATTTTTCCCATGTGTTTGCAATGCTGTTCCTTATGCTGCCAAAGGAAGTTTTCAATGTTGTAAATGCCGCTGTTTCGGCTTTGAGCTGCTATGTAATATACCGCATAATCACACTCTTTTGCGAAAGCAAAAAAAGAAGCGTCTTCCTGTTCGCCGTAGCTTTGATGATGCTGTGGAATTTCACCCCCGCTTTTGGCGAGGTGTATCTCTGGCTTGACGGCTCCTGCAATTATTCCTGGGCAATATGCTCAGTGCTTATCTTTATTTTTCCGTTTTTACAGTATTACTGCAAAGCTGACAGCAAGATGCATCCACTTGTGGCGGTGCTGCTGACGGTACAGGCCTTCATTGCTGGGGCATACTCGGAAAGTGGATCCTTATCGGCAATATTTATTGCCTTCTGCCTGTTGGCACTTATCACTCTCAGAGATAAGAAGCTCCCGCTGGCGTTGCTGTGTAACTTTGTGTCAGCTTGCGGGGGATTACTCTTCTTAGTGCTCTCTCCATCTATGCTGTCAGAAAAGCGGGGTAGTCTGTCCGTTGATGCTTTACTCGGGATTTTCAGTTCTCTTGGTGAAAAGTTCTTGTCAGTGTTCAAGGCTCTTGGCACAGAGCTTGTCATTGCGGCTTTTTCCGCGCTGGTTGGGGCACTGATTTTACTTTTCTGCCTACGCAAACACCGCAAGATTCTGTTTTCCCTGTTGTGGCTGGGCCTGTGTGCGGTGAGCGCGGGTCTGCTAGTTTATGTTATGAGGGAGGTCCCCACTGCACATACCGCAGAAGGCACACTTAAGTCATATATTTCCGACACACAGACAACAGTGGTACTTGTATGTTTTATATTTCTTAGCCTTTATCTTACAGCTTTATACTACAGAGTGGATCTCAAGACTCTCGTGATATCTGCGGTATTCTTTATGGGTGGGCTGTGCTCTATTGCGATATTCATATTTGCACTATACATTCCGGCTCGTGGATGCTGTTACTACATGATTTATCTGTGCATTGCCTGTGCATGGCTTCTCTCGGCCCTTGTTGGAGAATGCAGCACGAAAATTCCTTGTATGGGCTTCGTTATTACCGCAATCCTGATGCTGTTTTTGTTCTGCTTTACTTTCCGTTATGGAGTTAATGATATTATCAAGATTCATGAACAGGCACAGGAAAGACTTGTTGCCGTGCAACAGGCGAAGGAAGCAGGAGTAATCGAAATTGAATTTGAGGCATATGAGCCTGAGACCAAATACAGTGTCGCCGGAGCCAACCCTGGTTCAGATGTAAATCCAGACCCTAATAACTGGCCAAATCCAGACATTGCCGCTTATTTCGGATTAGAAAAGGTAAGCATCAAATAGGTAGGCTAAGCCAGGTTGCTTAGAACTGTTCGATAACTGTAACTGAGGAGAAATAGAATGATATCAGTAATACTTCCCGCATATAACGAGGAGCGAATGATCGCACTGGCAGCTCAAAAAATATCCGATATTCTTGACCAACAGGGAATAGACTTTGAACTGTTTTTTGTCGATGATGGGTCTAAGGACGGAACATGGGAAGAGATCCAACGGGTTAGCAAAGAAAACTGTCGAGTTTCCGCAGTACGCTTCAGTAGAAATTTTGGCAAGGAAGCCGCAATGTTTGCGGGCCTTGAGCAGGCAAAAGGGGACTGCTGCGTTGTACTCGATTGCGACCTTCAGCATCCCCCCGAGAAGGTGGTGGAGATGTACCGCCTGTGGCAGCAGGGCTATCAGGTTGTGGAAGGTAAAAAATCTGACCGCGGCAATGAAAGCAAGGCTCACAGAATGGCCGCAAAAGCCTTTTACTCTCTTATCAGCCGCGCTACAAATATGGACATGCAGTCCTCCTCAGACTTTAAGCTGCTGGACAGGAAAGTGGTGGATACGCTCAATGCCATGCCGGAGCGCATAGTGTTCTTCCGGGCGCTGTCCTTCTGGGTTGGATTTAAAAAGGCAGAGGTAAGCTATGAGGTGCAGGAGCGAGCTGCAGGTGAAAGTAAATGGTCTACCGTATCTCTGATAAAATATGCTCTGACCAATATTGCATCCTTCTCTACCGCACCGCTGCAAATTGTTACCGCTCTTGGAGTTCTGACCCTGGTGATTGCCGTGGTGTTCGGAACAATATCCCTTGTGCAATACTTTATGGGTATCGCATTGGGCGGTTTTACAACTATGATTCTGCTGCTTCTTATTATCGGCAGCATTATTATGATAAGCCTCGGTATTATTGGCTTTTACCTCGCCCGCATATATGAAGAGACGAAAGGCAGACCCCGCTATATAGTTGCACAAACCATATCCCGCCGCCCGGCAAATTCTGAGAATACTTCTGTCTGAGGAAACAAACATGAGTGAAAATGCTTACAAAAACCAAAATCGGCATGCCTACCTGATAATATGCCACAACAATTTTGAGCAGCTCTGCCTTCTGCTGGGGCTTTTGGATCACGAGAGAAACGACATTTACATCCATGTGGACAAAAAGGTAAAAGAACCTCCTTTTGACATGCTTCGTGCCGCTGTGAAATCCTCCGGCCTTGAATTTGTAAGGCGTGTGGATGTGTCCTGGGGCGGCTACTCCCAAATTCGCGCGGAAATGATGCTGCTTGAGGCTGCTGCACCCAAGGGCTACGCTTATTGCCACTTAATATCCGGCGTTGATATGCCGCTGAAAACTCAGGACGAGATACATGCCTTTTTCGACGCTCTGGGTCAAAGGGAATGTGTCAATCTTTCCCCCACGCAGTATGCCGTGGACAGAGTGATGTATTACTATCCACTTCAGGATTTTGTGAGCAGAAAAAAGGGCTTTGTATTCAAGCTGCTGAGAGGGCTTCAAAAGCTCCTTGTGGCAGCGCAGCGGCTGCTTGGATTTAACCGCGTGAGGGGACAGGAGCAGTACTTTGTAAAAGGCTCCAACTGGGTGGATATATCCGGCGAGTTTGCCTCATGGATACTGGATAGAAAAGAATGGGTGGAAAAGACCTTTAAAAACAGCTTCTGTGCGGATGAGCTGTTTGTGGAAGCCATGCTGATGCAGTCACCGTTCAAGGACAGGCTGTACAGCGATGAGCTGAGGCACATTGACTGGGAAAGAGGCTGGCCCTATACATTTACGAAAGAGGACTATGCTTTGCTTTGCGGCAGCGATATGCTGTTTGCAAGGAAGCTGGACAGCAATGTGGACAAGGAAATCGTACAGCGCATATATAAGCATGTAAAAGCCCGTCAGAATTGATATGATGAGAAATATAACAATGGAAAGAAAACGTATTGATTATTTAAACTACTTAAAAGTATTGGCTACCCTTGGTGTTATTATTATTCATTTAATAGGTGAATTCTGGGTCAATACCAACACTCGTAGTTTTGGCTGGAATGTTGCAAATTTTTTTGAATCCCTGACCAGAGGCTCTGTCCCCATTTTTGTAATGATAAGCGGGGCGCTTTTCCTCTCCAGAGACCTCAGCATTGAGAAACTATATAAAAAATATATACTCAGACTGGTGGTTGCCTATGTCCTGTGGTCAGCTTTTTATGCGGTGGCTTTTCCTGTAGGAAAAGCCATTGTAGTTGACGGTTTTGTTCCCGAATATAAAGTAATAATTTCTAATTTCATAGGTGGCTGGTACCACATGTGGTTTATTCCAATGATTATTGGGTTATATATGTGTGTCCCACTTATAAGGCTGATTGTTAAATCAGAGAGGATTACAGGCTATTTCCTTGTTCTATCTTTTATATTTACATTAGCTTTGCCATGGATTGTAAGTCTTGCTGAAGATTTTGCGGGAGAGATTATTTTTGAGCACATTAATTTGCTCAATGGTCTGGTATCTTATATGACCATGGATCATGTAAGAGGCTATACTTTCTACTTTGTTTTGGGACATTGGATAAACAATGCCAGTTTCAACAGACAACAGCGAACTTGGATTTATATTCTAGGTGTTTTCGGTTTTGCGGTATCGCTTGTACTGAGTTCAGCCGTAGCGTGGAAAACCGGTATCCCAAGCCAGACGTATTATCAGTATTTGTCTCTGAACATTGCGCTTGGAGCCATAGCTGTATTTACATTATTTAAGCACATGAATTTTAAAAACGAGAAAGCGAATTACATTGTATCCAAATTATCCAAGTACAGTTTTGGTGCCTACTTGGTTCATGCTTTTGTTATTTCGATGTTCGAAATATCAGGCATAACAGTTGCATCTTTTAATACGCTAATTTCTGTTCCTGTGCTTACAATCGTAGTTGCGGTTATATCATTTGCTGGTTCAATTGCACTTAATAAAATTCCAAAACTAAATAGTTGGATTGTTTGAAGATTACGGGTAGTGAAAAATAATTCAAAAGATATAAGCCCCTTTGCGGATATGCTTCCGTTGATTGAAGGTGTTAATCCCGATGACCATGATGTAGCAATTCAGCAGCTTCTATCAAAAATTGGAGTTTGACAATACAATAAATTGCACTTCAAATATACTAAAAATGGGGTGGCAGTACTATTTCCTGCTGCCACCATCATAATATGTATGATCTGATAAATTCGTATATTTTCGTATATTTTCAGCATTTTGATATAAAAAGTTGTTGTATTGCAATATGTTTTTGCTGTCCTTCGGTTCCCTACAATGAAGCCCATGGACTGAAAATGTAAAAACTAATATAGTGAATAAATCCGTGCATATTCAGACGAATATGCACGGATTTATTGCATGGGAATTAAATTATGCAAACCTGACCTTTGAAGGAAATGGTTAATTTAATAACAGGAAAATGTTACCATTTTTGATGTAAAAAGTGGAATTTAACGAAAAAATATATAAAAGAAAAGACGATTATGCAAACAATACTATTGAATACGGGGAATATATAGGCTATAATATAAATTGGATTTTAATCTACATACATGCTGCGTGAAAAAGCGGCTGCATTCCGGAAAGCGAGAAACATAATGGGTATGACAATCAAACGGGTATGGAACTGGATCAGCGGCGTGCTGGTTGGGATTGTGGTTCTTTTGGTGCTCGCCCTGGTGGGTGTTCGCCTTGTGGGCCTGAAACCGTATGTGGTTCTTTCCGGCAGCATGAGGCCGACATATGAAGTCGGGTCCCTGATATATGTGAAATCTGTGGATTACAGGGAGCTGAAAGTTGGCGACCCCATTACATACATGATCAGTCAGGATACTGTGGTTACCCATCGGATCATTGAGGTGCTGGTGGATGAGGAAAATCCTGAAACGCTTCGCTTTTTTACACAGGGAGATGCAAACGAACAGCCTGACGGAGCCTCCGTCCACTATAAGAACATTATAGGGAAGCCGGTGTTTTCCGTCCCATATCTGGGTTATGTGTCCAACTACATTCAAAATCCCCCCGGAATGTATATTGCCATTGCTGCAGGCGCAGTGCTGATTCTGCTGGTATTCCTCCCGGATGTATTCGCAGATGAGGGCAAAAAGAAAAAAGACGACTCAAAATGTGGAACCCACGCTTCGCGTGAAAATATATAAGTAATTTTTACATATGAAAGGAAGAGGACAATGAAAAATGCAAAGAAGATACTGGTACTGCTGCTGTGTGCAGTTTTGCTGGTAGGCGCATCTGTTGCCGGTACTCTGGCTTATCTGACTTCTCAGGCGACCGTAACCAACAGCTTCACCGTCGGTAAGGTTGTTCTTGGCGGGGATGCCCAGGCCGGTCTGGATGAAGCCAAGGTTGACGAGTACGGTGTAGCCGTTACTCCCGCTGAGCGCGTTACCTCCAACACCTACAAACTTATCCCCGGTCACACCTACATCAAGGATCCCACCGTACATGTGGGTGCCAACAGCGAAGCATGCTGGCTGTTTGTCAAGATTGATAACGGCATTGCCGACATCGAAGCCGAAACAGTTACAAGCGGTGAGGATCCCTACACTGATATTGAAGATCAGGTTATAGCCAACGGCTGGCTTCCGCTTGCGGGCGAAACCAACATCTACTACAAGGAAGCAGACAAGACCGGCGAAACCGGTGTGGACTATATTGTCTTTAGAAACTTCAGACTGGCTACGAATGCCGATGTTGCCTCCTATGCAAGCGCAAAAATTACTGTGACTGCTTATGCTATCCAGAAGGATGGCCTGACCGTGGCCGAAGCATGGACCGCCCTGGAAGCAGCATATCCCGAAAATACCTGATTTTATATTCCCCGGAAGTAATTCCGTGAAATAACCATTGTATATTTTGGAGAAAGGAGGAAATTCTTATGCACGCAAAGAAAAATGGTGTAAGCATGAAAGCTCTGTTGGTTTTGCTGGCAGTTGTTCTTCTTGTCGGCTGTGTTGCCGGCGGGACAATTGCTTATCTGGTTGCTGCACCCAAGACCGTAACCAATACCTTCGTCGCCGGTGAGATCGGTACACTTACCCTTTCTGAAACTACGGGTGAAAGCTACATTGTAATTCCCGGTGTGGATATTACCAAAGATCCTACCGTTACTTTCAATGGCAACAATGTTGCTGCCTATGTATTCCTGAAAGTGGAAGCCACCGATTGGACAGTATCCGGTGAGGGTACCACTTATACATATTCCATTGGCACTAACCAGGAAATGAAGTGGGTTCTGGATGGCTGGACCAAACTGGAAGATGGAGTTTATTACAAAGAAGTAGCCGCAAATGCTGGCGAACAGTCCTGGAGCGTTATTAAGGATAACAAAATTACCGTCAGCTCTGAAATCACCAAGGCTAATATTAGCGACTATACCAAGGAATTGACTTTCACCGCCTATGCTATCCAGAAAGACGGATTCAATTCCGTTGCTGATGCTTGGACTCAGGCAAAAAACGCAACCAACTAATTTATGAAAGGAAGTAAGACTATGAAGAAAAAGATTTTTGCCGTTGTCCTGTGCGTAGCCATGCTGGCTATCGCCATTGTCGGCGGCACCATGGCATATTTTACCGATGCTGATGAGAAGACCAATACCTTTACCGTAGGCTCCGTTGAAATCGAACTGATCGAGTCCCGGTACCATCGCGAGGTTGATAAAGCGGAAGGCACAAGCCAGCTCAGCGACGATGCCATCAAGGCTGACGCCAAAACCTACCAGGATGAGTATCTGGCCGTATATGGCCGCAATATCGTTCCCGGTGTGTGGGTCCGCAAGGCTCCATATATTGTAAATACCGGCAACAGCCCTGCTTATGTCCGTGTTCGCCTGCTGGTTCCCACTGAACTGTTCAGCGGAAAACCCGGCCTGGAGATCATGACCACCACCACTGCTACCACTGACGGCTCCATCACCGGCCCCGTTGCAGCTGGAAGCAAGACCATTGAAAATGTTGTGTACAACGAGTACATATTCACCTATGTCAATCCTCTGGCTCCCTCTGAGATGACCTACTGGCCCGCCTTCTGGCAGGCTCGTCTGACCACCGACTGCGACAATGAGCATATCGATGCATTTATCGCAAACGGCGTTATCACCGAGGACGGCGAATTCAACATACTGGTTCAGGCAGATGCCATCCAGTCTGAAGGCTTTGCCGATGCAGCGGCAGCTTTCGCAGCCTTTGATGCACAGTAATTTAATTCTTTGACCGTATCCCTGCGCCCGAAAAGGGCGCAGGGCATACAAGGACACCCGGAGCAGCCTCTCCGGATGCCCTTGTATGTCCTGCGTTAAGGGACTTTTACCGATAACTGTCCGTATTTGCGGTTTTGCGATTTTTCAGATAGGAGCTGAGCCTATGAAAAAGAAAATCATATATATTGCGGCAAGCATCATTGTTTTGTCGATTATAGCCGGAGGCACTTTGGCTTACTTCACCACATCGGATACAGCCCGCAATGTAATTACCACCGGCGGCGTGGAAATCATGGTGGTGGAGCAGCGACTGGTAAACGGTGAGCTGCAGCCCTATTCCAATCAGCCGATTCCGGTTATGCCCGCAACAACGGTCAGCAAGATTGTATCTATCCGGAGCGTGCAGGAACCTGTGTGGGTGCGAATGAACTACACTGTAACGCTGTACGATGACGCGGGCGAGGTTCTGGAAATTCCCGATGAGGAACTGGAGAAAGCGATACTTATCAATCCCGACGCCACCAACTGGACGCTGAAGGATGGCTGGTGGTACTACAATACCTCTGTCAAGTCCGGCGAAGCTACCGAACCGCTGTTTGAGGAACTGTCTTTTTCCGGACCCAATATGGATAACAAATATCAGCGTTGCACCGTAGTGGTTGATGTAACAGCCCAGGGGGTGCAGATGGCAAACAACGGCACAAGCGTTTGGGAGGCCCTTGGATGGCCTGTAAACTAAGGAAGGAGTGAGCGGAATATGATGAAAAGAATACTGTCGTTGATGCTTGCCCTTTTGATGGTCGTGAGTTTTTTCCCGTCCCCGGCTTATGCAACAGACAGTGTGGACGTGACTATTACACCCACGGAAGCACCCACCGAAGCAACAGAAACATCTTGCCCTACTTGCGGTACCGTTGGCTGTACCTCCGAGCATCTGCATTGGTGTTCTGATTGCCAGAAGGACGACTGCGGCCAGAACCATTGCGATACCTGCGGTGCTATCGACTGCACCACGGAGCATAAGACTTGCGACAAGTGCGGCACCCTGGATTGCACCGCCGATCATACCAACTGGTGTGCCGAGTGTAAGGTTGACAACTGTGGTCAGAACCATTGTCCCACCTGCCGCGCCATCGACTGCACCAAGGAGCACAAGGCCTGCGATAAGTGCGAGGCTGTGGACTGCACCGCTGACCACACCAACTGGTGCGAGATCTGCAAGGCTGACAACTGTGGAAAGACCCATGTTTACTGCGAAACCTGTCAGAAGTACGACTGCGGCGAGAATCACAACGCAACGGAACCCACGGAAGCTCCTGCAAACGAGATTGCCGTAATTGATGATGGAGAAAATACCTCTCCCTACCATGCCAATATCGGCAGAAAGGCACAATTTGACTTAACCTATTCCCAATTCCCCATCGTTTCTGATCCTGCGGGGATTACATCCGTGGATGTGTTCGGCATGGATATTGCTGTCAGCAAAGATGTGATCCCTGCGGATATGATCGTCAAAATTGCGGATTGCTATGTCAATGAAGCGGAGGATATCTACTGGTATAAAATCGAAGCAGCAGAAGGATATTCTCTGCCTGCCGAGTTTCCCGCTCCGGCCTGGGTGTTCCAGGACAATGTGAGTTATTCCGGCGGCGCATCTCTGATCCTTCTGGACGAAGAACCGGAAAATACCTGCGGCTGCTGCGACGGCTGCACCGGTGCCGAAGGCTGCACCTGCGAGTGCGGCGAGTGCGATTTCTGCGAAAAAGAACCGGAAAACACCTGTGCATGCTGCGACGGCTGCACGGGCGCCGAAGGCTGCGCCTGCGAGTGCGGCGCCTGCGACTTCTGCGAAAAGGAAGAAGAACCCACCGTTCCCAGCATTTCCGATACTGTCAACGGCCAGACCGTCACTGTCTCCGGTGAACTCCCGGAGGGTATTGCAATCAACATTGACGCAACGGTTATGGAAACAGGTGTGGCTAATGTTACCGATTATGATATTTCACTTTCTGTGGATGGCGAAGCCTATGAACCGGAAACAGGGGTAAACGTCACTATTTCGGGATTGAATGTAACTACCGATTCTTTTGTTAAAATTGCACACTATTTGGAAGACATTGAAGCAATCCAGAGTGGCTACAATGCGGGTACCATTCAGGTTTGGACAGATGCTACCATAGCTGCCCAGTATCCTGCTGCAGCTGCCGCCGCCTACGAAGCACTTGGTATGGCAGATACGGTTTGTGTAGAAATGTTCTATTCTACAGAGGGTAAGGTTGTTGTTGGAAACGGTTTAATCTCCTTTACAGTTACCAGCTTCTCCATCTACACCGTTACTTATACAGGTACTGATGCCGGCCGTGCATATTCCGTTTATAACGATGACGGCGGCGCAATGAATAGTAACGGTTACAGTTCATCCCATGAAATCACCATGGATGATAGTGACGGTTCGACCTATATGCTCACACGAGGACAGAAGTTCTATGTAGATATTGGACCAACTTTTTATGAATGGGGTATGGCAGCATACAACTGGAAGATTTCGTCCGGCGATTTGGGCGCGTTTGATAATGGAAAAACTGTACACGAGGGTGGCCTCGGTAATTATGATGAAGTTCTTACTGTTTCTTCCAGTGCTCCGTTCTATACAAAGTACACTTTGAAAGTCTATAACAAATTGAAAACACGCACCATAAACATTTATGTTGTTCCGGAAGTTAAATTAAAATTCAATGCAAATATCCCTTCCGGAGCCACTTCAAGCAATGTTACGGTCCCATCAGAAATCACAACCGTTCTGGGTGATGGATCTACAAACGTTCGCTATACCCGAGTGCCAGTCTCAAATCCTACTGGCACGGTAACAGGCTACACCTTTGACGGTTGGTATACCGCTGCAACCGGTGGCGAAAAAGTGTCCTCAGGTTCTTACGTATTCTTGGATAATGATAATGCAACCTACGTTGGCGGAACGTATAGCGACCAATATGAAGAGATTCTCTATGCCCAATGGAAGACAACGGTTACCTATGATGAGAAGGGGGGAACTGCTGTCTCTGATATAACGTACAATATCAACAGCGATGCTGACCCGGTAGTTCCCAGCACTTCCCGCAGCGGCTACACGTTCTTTGGCTGGTACAGTTCCTATGACGGTCTTATCTATCAACCCAATCAGACTTACACTAAGGATGCACCTACCACCATGACCGCTATGTGGGGCAAGCAGGACAGCAACGGAAGCTGGAACAACTCCTTCTATGTCCTGCCCGGCACCACCGGTTTCTGCGCGGAACTCAAGAACATTGATGGCAATACTGACGGCAACATCAAAGGCGACAGCAATGTTTACTATGTTGCGCCCGGTACTACCCTGACCTTTGCATGCAGCGGCGGCAGTTGGTGCATCGACGGTGCGCATACGGGTATCACCACAAGCGCAGGTACATCCTGGAGCAGTGCATCCGACACAACAACCGTGACGGTTTCTGCTTCCGCTGCGATCGGCACAACCATGATGATCTACTCCCGCACCGGTGCAAACGTGAACTGTGCCAAGATCGTGGTGCAGACCACGGAACAGATCACCAAATGGGCGATCAACGATCCCTATAACTCCGGTCTAAATGTTTACCGTGTCGGTGTATACATCATCCATGACTCCCGGGATATCCCTGGCGAACCCAAATATACCAGCAACGTTCCCATGATCAACGTGGGAGGCGGCATGGGATTTGCAACCTCTGCAAACGGCATCGTCAGCGAGGCAATTGCGACCTCTGCCCACTACATCAGCTCTCTGGATGGTACGAGTACCATGGGTGTTGTAGACTACACCGGTCACGAAACATTGCCTTATCTGGATGAGAGTGTTAAGAACCGGGCAATGGACCGTGTGATTGAGGCGCTGAAGGCCGGCGATCCTGTTATGTATGCCGCAGACGGAACCAATCTGACAGAATACTATGCCACGAACGGTGAAGCTGCAGTTCGGGCAAACTATGAGGTTCGGCCCCATATTATCAAGCTGATGACGGGTCTGCAGTATGTGGAACTTGGTTGGCACATTGACTGCTCCATCTATGCGCTCAACACCATGACCCTGACCTACAACCTGAACGCTCCCGAGGGTTATGCGCTGAAGAATCTTGGAACTCCTGACCCGGAAGTTGCAACAACTTCTTTGGATTCCGTGAACGTTACCGTAGCAACCGAAATTGCTGCGAACAGTACACATACTGCAACCATTACCGGCTCGACCGATGCGGCAACGCTGACATTCACGGGATGGAACACCAAACCGGACGGCACGGGTAAATCCTATGCCCCCGGCAGCACGCTTACCATGACGGAAAGCTTGACCCTGTATGCCCAGTGGACCGGCGGCAGCTTTACCACCGGTACGTTGGAGGTTTATAAGGATGTAACGGTTGCTGCTCATTCTCAGCAGCCCAGCGCAAACGATTTTACATTCTCCATTAACCTGTCGGGCAGTTGGCCGTATGCCGTTTATAATGCAACAACCGGCGCGCAGATCGACACCGGTACCATGACAAACGGCACCTTCACCCTGAAGGACGGTCAGTTTATCCGCTTTACGCAGGTTCCGGCTGATGGAACCTACACGGTGACGGAGACCGGCATACCCGCCAACTATACCGTCAACGCGAAGAGTCAGAGCGTTACCATCAAGGGCGGTTATACCAACCAGCTGAACTTTGTCAACACCTATGAAAAACTCCAGTTCTATACCGTCAAATTCGTGGATTCGGATGGCACAGAGATTTCGTCTAAAACATATGAACACGGCACTCCGGCTGCGAGCATCGTCAAGCCCGCCAATCCCAGCAAGGCAGCAACCGCCGAGTATACCTATACTTTCGCGGGATGGGATCCCGAAGTGGTTGCGGTAACCGGCAATGTGACTTATACCGCTACTTACACCGAAACGAAGAACAAGTATACCGTCACCTTTGTGGACGAAGATGGTACGGTTCTAAAGGAAGCAACGGAGTATGATTACGGCACCGCAGCTGCCGATATCGTGAAGCCCGACGATCCCACCAAGGCTGCAACCGCCGTATATACCTACACCTTCGCGGGCTGGGATCCCGAAGTGGTTGCGGTAACCGGCAATGTGACCTATACCGCAATCTATACCGAAACGAAGAATAAGTATACGATCACCTTTGTGGACGAGGATGGCACAACGGTTCTGAGTGAAGCCAAGTACGATTACGGCACAAAGGCTGCGGATATCGTCAAGCCCGCCGATCCCACCAAGGAGGAAACCGCAGAGTATACTTACACCTTTGCAGGATGGACACCGGAAGTGGTTGCGGTAACCGAGGATGCTGAATACAAGGCTACCTTCACGGAAGCAAAGAGAAGCTACACCATTACATGGCTAAATGACGATGATTCTCTGATTGACAGCACAACCGTGGAATATGGCAAGGTACCTACCCATGCCGATCCCAGCAAGGCAGCCACCGCCGAATATACCTATACCTTCTCCGGTTGGACACCGGAAGTGGTAGCGGTAACAGGCGAAGCTACCTATAAAGCTACCTACACCGCGGAAAAGAACAAGTATACTATCACCTGGAAGAACGAGGATGGTACTGTTCTCGAAACGGATACCGGTGTGGAATACGGCACAATGCCCAGCTATGACGGCGCAACACCCACCAAGCCGGATAACAACCAGTACAGCTACACCTTTAGGGATTGGGGTGTCGAACTCAAACCCGTGACCGGTGATGTGATCTATACCGCGACCTTCGATCCGCATGAGAACTTCTATACCGTCACTTGGGTGAATTACAACGGCACAGAGCTGGAAAAAGATGAAAATGTGGTATGGAATACGATGCCGGAATACAACGGTGCTACTCCTATCAAGGCTGGCAATGCACAGTTCAGCTACACGTTCTCCGGCTGGAATCCCACTGTATCGGTGGTCAGGGGTACCGTGACCTACACCGCCCAGTTCACGGAGTCCCTCAACGATTACACCGTTACATGGAAGAATGAGGATGGCAAAGTTCTGGAAACCGATGAAAATGTGGTTTATGGAGCCATGCCCAGCTACGATGGGGAAACCCCGGAGAAGGCTGCAACAGCACAGTATACCTATACCTTTGATGGTTGGGATAAGGAAGTCGTTGCCGTAACCGGTGATGTGACCTATACAGCCAAGTATAAGGAAACGGTAAACAAGTATACGGTAACCTTTGTGGATGATGACGGCACAACGATTCTGAGCGAAGCCGAGTACGATTACGGCACCCCGGCTGCGAGCATCGTCAAGCCCGCCGACCCCAGCAAGGCAGCAACCGCCGAGTTCACCTATACATTCAGCGGCTGGGATCCCGAGATTGCGTATGTGGCAGGCGATGCCACCTACACGGCTACCTATACGTCAGTAACAAATCAGTACACCCTGAGAGGTGAGATTGATCGCGGTACCGCCGAATCCAAAACTGTAGACTACGGATCCGATGTTACAATCATGTTCCAGCCTGCAGAGGGATATACGGTCAGTACATATCAGGTGAATGACGGGCAGGTATTGCCTGCAAGCTCCTCGGGTGAATGGGGTTACCAAGTTGCAAAGCTAATGAAGGATACCCATGTTAAGGTTACAACCGTACCCATTGAGTACACCATCAGCTACGAGCTGAACGGCGGTGGATTGGGCGAAGGCATCAGTAATCCGGCAGAATATACTGTTGAGACAGATACCTTTACTCTGAACAATCCCACGAGAGCGGGTTATAAGTTCCTTGGCTGGACCACTTCTGCAAATGATACCGGCTATATGCAGACAGTTACCATCCAGAAGGGCACTACCGGCAACAAAGCATTCTATGCCAATTGGGAGAGATCTCTTGTGGATCTGACCATTACCACTACAAGTGCCGATGAGGAACAGAGCTTCATCTTCACGGTCATCGGTACTCCCTCCGATCCCAGCTATGGCACGATCACGCTGGATGTAGTCCTTGTGGGTACTGACAGTATCACTATCAAGGACCTGCCTGTTGGTGTATACACCGTAACCGAAAAGGACGGCTGGAGCTGGCGTGAGAACACAGTCGAAAGCAAGACGGCAAATCTTACAACAGCAAGTCAGACCGTTGCCTTTGACTTCGGGATTGTGGATGATGTTCACTGGTTGAGTTCTTACAGCTATAATTGCAGGAAAGGAGGCAGCTGACGATGGCAAGAGGAAAACATGAATGGAATGTCAAACGCAATAAACAGAAGAAAAAGAGCTTTTCTCTTCTGTTGGGCGTCGTGCTGCTCCTTGCTTTTGCGGCAGGCGGAACCTTTGCCTATATCGCAACCAGCTCTGCCATGGCGCAGAATCAGTTTGAGCCAGGCCGCGTTACATCTTCGGTCAATGTCAGTGGCGATACCATCACCGTAGTCAATTCCAACAGCAATGTGGATGTCTATATCCGGGCGGCCATTGTGGTCAACTGGATGGATGGCCAGGGCAATGTCAGAGGCATTGCCCCCACCGCTTCTGATTACAGCTTAAATGTAAACACAGCTTCCTGGTGGATGGATACCTCTACCGGCTTGTATTACTACAAGAATAGTGTTGCACCCGGCAGCTCCACCGATGCGCTGGTGGATGGAATAACTGTGTCTGGAACAGTGCCGGATGGGTATCAGCTGAGTGTTGAAGTAGTGGCAGAGGCAATCCAGGCCGAGGGTGAAACGGACATTGGGGATGTCCCGGCATATCAGAATGCCTGGAAGATTTCTTCAATCGGCAGCTAAGGAGGTACGGGTATGAAGCAATTTGCAAAATTCTGTGCCGCACTTGTGGTACTGGTTCTGGTTTTCAGCCTTTGTACCGTGGCATATGCTGACGGTTCTGTGACCTATAACGGAGATGCCGACCAGTTCATTTTCGCACCCGGCAGCTCCCAATCTCCCACCAACCTGTTCGGGAATTTCCAAAATGTGATGCCCGGCGATACTCTTACCGACCAGATACTTGTCCGCAACAACACGGTAAGCAGGATAAAGCTCAATGTTTATTTGCGCTCCAAGGGCGCGCAGAACGACACCGAGGCTCTGCTTTCCCAGCTTAAGCTGACGGTAAAGCAGGCGGACAGCTCCATTCTGTTTGAGGCTCCCGCCAACGAAACCGCCCAGCTCAGCGATTGGGTCTATCTGGGTACGGTATACCCCGGCGGTCAGATAAAGCTGGATCTGAGCCTTGAGGTGCCTCTTACTCTGGGCAATGAATTTCAGAACTCGGTGGGATACATCGACTGGGAATTCAAGGTGGATGAAATCCCCATCAAGGGAGTACAGACAGGCGACAGCGGTGAGGTTTTCCTCTACTCCGGGCTGACACTGCTTTCCCTTGCCGCAATTGCGCTGCTCCTTCCGGCTGCAAAGCGCAGAAAAAACTAAAACTAAAAGACGGATTTACCTTTGGGTAAATCCGTCTTTTTTTATTGTAACCGGAAACCACGGGCTGTGCCCGTGGTTCCAAAAAGGCTATGCCTATGAGTAGTCCCGCCGCAGCGTAAGCCTCCCCTGTGTAAGGGGAG
>JAZNUQ010000030.1:0-7435 GCA_045592365.1 Candidatus Limivicinus sp.
GAAAATGAAGAGCTGATGACGGAGGCTCTTGAAGGCTTTGCTGCTGAGTTTACCGGAGCAAGTGAGCTCTGGCGTGACTGTGAAGGGTAAAAAAACAGGGAATTTCGCGTAAAGCGAAATTCCCTGCACCCGGAGTGAAGCCCGTGTAATTTTCCAAAAAGATAAAATACCGCCCGGAGTTGAGCTCCGGGCGGGATTTTTTACAGGTGTGAATCCCTCTTGATTTTATCGTAGTGCTTTATGAGCAGCGGCTCAATCATGGCGGTGAGCTTCATATCCAGATTGAAGAAGTAGACCGTAAAGGTGAGCAGGAAAAGCCCCACCAGCACCAATGCAGCAATAAGCAGTATTTTAAGTATAAGCATGTTTTAGCCTCCTTACCAGGAATTCTCGTCGGGCAGAACCTCAAGCGTGGGGTCGATAGGCTCTTCGCCCATAACGGTGCGCATGTAGTTGTTCACCTGATCGCGCACGCCCTGTCTTGAAACAACGCGGGGGTCAAACAGGTCATGGGTGACCCAGACCAGATGTATGCCGCGCTCTCTTGCCATTTCCTCAAACTGACCGTGGAAGCCGGACAGAGCCTTGCAGGCCATGTGCTCCCAGAGAATGACCATGTCCGCGTTGAACTCCTCACAGAACTCCCACAGCTCGTCAAGGAGCACCTTGTAGCCGCCGTGGGTTCGGTTGCGCATTATCATGTTCTCGGTAAGCCATGCAATGTCGTAAATGGCTGTCTCGCGGTTTTCGGGGGTGTCCTCGGTGACCAGCTTTCTGGTGGAGACCATGGACAGCATGTCGGTAAGAGGCACTATGCCCCAGCAGTTAAGCAGCCACAGCAAAAAGTCCATGTAGTAGTGGGACTGAACGCCCCATACAATGGCGCGGTGGCGGTATTCCTTGGCGGCGCGCATCTTCTTTGCGTATGCCTGCTCAGCCAGCTTTGTGATCTTCCGGTCGGCAGCTTCAAATTCGGGTATCTTGCCGCAGATAGCCATGTAGTTTGTCTCGGTGTAAAGGGCGAGGTTGGAGCCGAAGACCTGAGGATAGTCGGTCTTGTTCATTTCAAGCCAGCCCAGACGGCTTTCGGTAGCCACATTGACACGGCGGGCACACTCAAAATAATGCTTCCAGTCCCACTTTTCGCCGGTATGCTCCTCAATAAAGGCAATGGCATTGCGAATTTCCTGCGCTGCGTATTCCTGAACATCCTCCTCACGGTGGCGCAGGGGCGCTGCAAGCTGGAAGCAGGGCACGCCGTCCTCAAGCTCAAGGCGCTTGGCGATAACGCCGTTACCCAGCAGTGAGCCGTCACAGGTGGTGTTGCACTGGATGGCGCAGGCGCCCAGAATGGGGGCATCATCGTCTATGGAAACGCCTGCCTCAGCCGCGGGCATGGGGCAAACATCACCGGCAAGGCCGAAGTCCTGAGCCACATCGATGTAGTGGATGGCGGCTCTCTGGTTCTGAAGCACCGGCACATAGGTGGACACGGTTTCACGGCTGAGCCCCTTGAGAGTGGGGAAGCCCATCATAACGGCGGTCATCTCGTTCTCGTCAACAAGAACCACCTTCTTGTTGAACTCCGTGTCGTTTCCTATTCTGCGGTCGGCGCGGAAAAGATTATCCAGCAGCTTTGCAACATCGTCCACAACAAGGTCAAACTCGGTGTGGGCGATGCGCAGGTATTCGCCTCTGAGACCCTGAGTGTGGCGGTCAACCATCATGGGAACAGCCAGATAGTTTGCCATCCAGCGGTAGCGAAACATGGCCTTGATATTGCGGGGCTTGATTATGAACTTGCCCAGGGTGAGCATAATGCCCAGCCAGCACTTGTAATCGTACAGGGTGTCGGCAAGGCCGCGCCATTCACGGCGTTTTCTTACCTTGCCCTTGGTGAAGAAGTCACCAAGTCTGTCGGCGCCTATCTGCTTAGCCATTGTCATTACCTCCCTGAATTTTCTTTATCTCAATGCTCTCCACAAAGGCCTGAACGCGGGTACGCATCTGACCGGAGCCTGCAATGGAGTAGGGTCTGTCAACGCTGAGCACCGGGTAACCGAAGTCGTCCTTAAGCACATGAGAGCCCACCATACGCTCGTATGCCCAGGGGTCGCAGAACTTAATCTGCTCGTAGATTATGCCGTCGGCCTTGTATTCCTCGGCAAGTGCCTTTACATACTCACGGCGGGCAACATTCTTTGCGGTGTTCATGTAGCGGGGACACTGACCGGACTGCATGTAGTGACGGCAAATCTGGGTGAGAACATCCTCCTCGTCATTGAGGGCGATGGGGTTTCTGCCGGGCAGGGAGCCGGAGCAGAAGCGGTCGGCGCAGACGAAGGCGCCGTTATCCTCAACCAGCTTCACAAAGTCCACATCGTCTATCTCAGAGCCGACAAGCACCACACGGGCGCGAAAATCGCTCTGCTCGTCCGGCTGGCGGGTTTTAAGCTCCTCCAGAGTTTCCTCCAGCTTGTCGATTATAAGATGCTTGGGAGCGGCGTAGGTGGCAAGGGTGATAATATGGAACTCATATCCGGTGATGGTGGGTCTGTCCTGCTTGCGGTATTCGCCGATGGCACGGATAAGCTCGCAGACGCGGTTGTGCTTTTTCACAGCCTCACGCAATGCAGCGTCGGACACATCAATGCCGAACTTCTCTGCCAGCGGCGTGAGAATGTGGTTTCTGCACTGGAGGGTGTACAGGTCAAGACCGTTTTGGTCGGCCTTCATGGGTATCTCAAGGTATTCAAAGAAGAAATCTTCCTTCTCCTTGCCGGCTGCCTTAAGAAGCTCCATATTCTCAATGCAGCGGTTCATCATGGTGCAGCCGTCGGGGGTGATGATGCAGTCGGCAAAGTTGAAGCCGCCCTCAATGGCGCGCTCCAGCAGCGCTCTGGAGTATTCGCAGAGGAAGCTGGTAAGATAATATGTACCCATCTCCATGGAGCCGGTGCGGGGTGCGCGCAGTCTCACGCCGAAGCAGCCCTCAAGGTTCACCAGAGGCTCGGGTATGTTCTCGCAGGAGTAGGCAACGCATTTTTTGCCCTCTGCCTGCGCCTGTTCAATCAGTGGATTGTTGGCGTTTTGCAGAAGATTTTCAAAATAGATAAGATGCTTTAAGTCTTTCATCGTAATCTCCGTTCCGTCTCAGTATCAGCAGGCTTCAATTTCCTTTATATTCATTTCGTTGCCCTGCTTGAGCCATGTTTCCCCGCTGCCGCAATAGGGGCAGGTTTTGCCGTGCTTGACGGTGGGGTATATTTTTTTGCAGTTGTTGCACCATGTAACCGCGGGTATGGTCAGGCAGCGAAGCTCTGAGCCCTCGATAAGAGGCGTCTTTTTCGCGTACCAGTTCCAGCAGTCGATAAGGTAGTCCGGCACAATGCCGCTGACCTCGCCAAATTCCAGCGTAACGGTGCTGACCCTTGTAAAATTGTTCTCCTGTGCTATCCGGTCCACCTGCTTGATAACATAGGTGACAATGCTCAGTTCGTGCATTCTGTTTCCTTTCGCCTGTGCATACAGGCACGCCGGGGCGTGCCTGTATGCCTGTTTTTTACTTGCCGGTGATGGCGGTTTTGACTATCTTCACCGCACGCTTTGCAGCATAGGGGATGATGGCCTTAAACTTGTCATCACAGTCTATCATCTTGGAGTATTCGGGACGAAGACGCTTAAGGTGGATGGCGTCAAACTCGCACTTGGTGGTGCACACGCCGCAGCCTATGCACTTGTTGGGGTCAACAATGCTGCGTCCGCAGCCAAGGCAGCGGCTGGCCTCCGCCTTTATCTGCTCCTCGGTGAAGCTCATGCGTTCGTCGCACATGGTCTTTACCTTGTTCACATCAATGCGGTGCTCGGCTCTTGCGGGAGCGGCCTTCTTATCCTCGGGAACAACGATATTCTTCTTGTCAAGCTCAACGAACTTGCGGAGATTACGGTGTATGGTCAGGGACTGACCCTCGTTTACGAAGCGGTGTATGGACACGGCGCCCTCACGGCCGTTGGCAATTGCGTCAATGGTGTAGAGAGGCCCGGTGGCGCAGTCGCCGCCGACGAATATATCGTCCTCGGCGCTCTGGAAGGTGACATTGTCGCAGGGGATGAGCCTGCCGTTTGCGGTCTCTGCCTTGGTGCCTGCAAGCACAGCGCCGTAGTCGGAGGACTGACCGATTGCTACCAGCACATTGGAGCAGGGGACAATGACGGTTTCGCTCTCGTCGTACTTGGGAGCAAACTTACCGTTCTCGTCTCTGACGGACAGGCAGCGCATGAACTCAACGCCGGTGACCTTGCCGTTCTCGCCAAGGATGCGCTTGGGACCCCAGCAGTTGTTGTAGCTGATGCCGTCTGCAAGACCGGCTTCCTTTTCCTCCACAACAGTGGGCATTTCCTCGTCCTTTTCAAGGCAGTAGAGGCTGACCTTGTCGCTTCCGGCGCGCAGAGCGGTACGGGCAACATCTATTGCCGCGTTGCCGCCGCCGATAATGATGGTGTCGCCGCTGAGAGGCTGCTGCTCGCCGCGGTTCACGGCGCGCAGGAAGTCAAGACCGCCCACGACGCCCTCAAGCTCCTCACCCTCGATGTTCAGCTTCAGAGCCTTCTGCAGACCCACTGCCACATAGAAGGCCTTGTAGCCCTCATCGCGAAGCTGCTGGATGGTGATGTCCTTACCGACCTCAACGCCGCATCTGAACTCAACGCCCATTTCGCGCAGAACATCTATCTCGCTCTTAACAACGGCCTTGTCAACACGGAAGCTGGGTATGCCGTTTACAAGCATGCCGCCGGGGACTGCTTCCTTCTCAAAGACGGTGGGCTTGTAGCCCTCAATGGCAAGGAAGTAGGCGCAGCTCATACCTGCGGGGCCGCCGCCGATAATGGCTATCTTCTGCTCAAAGGGAGCATAGGTGCAGGAATTCATCTGAGGAATGTAGCGGTGCTCCTCCCTCATATCCTGCTCGGCGATAAATTTCTTGATTTCGTCAATTGCAAGTGCCTGGTCAACGGTGCCGCGGGTGCAGGCGTCCTCGCAGTACTTGCGGCAGATGGAGCCGCAGATGGCGGGGAAGGGGTTATCCTTCTTTATGAGCTTGAGAGCATCCTTGTAGCGACCCTCGCTTGCCATCTTGATGTAGCCCTGAATTGCTATATGAGCGGGGCAGGCCACCTTGCAGGGGGCGGTGCCGGTGGGATAGGTCTGGATGGAGCCGATGTTGTTGCGGTAGTTGAAGTCCCACTTATCCTTGCCCCAGATATGATTGTCAGGCAGCATTGCCTTGGGGTATTCGATGGGGCCGTCCTTGGTGCAGAGCTTCTGACCCAGACGCACGGCGCCTGCGGGGCAGGTCTCAACACACTTGCCGCAGGCAACGCACTTTTCGCCGTCGCTCTCGGCTATGTAGGCGGAAGCGGAGAGCTTGGGGGTGTTGAAGAGCTGGGAGGTGCGCAGAGCGTTGCAGACGCCCACGGCGCAGTTGCAGATACCGAATATCTTGTTTTCGCCGTCGATGTTGGTTATCTGGTGTACATAGCCCTTTTCCTCGCCGCGGCGAAGAATTTCCATGGCCTCCTCGTAAGTGATGTCGCGGCCCTTGCCGGTTTCACGGCAGTAGTCGGAGAAGTCGCCCACACCGATGCACCATTCGGCCTCGATGTCGCCGGAGCCTTCGCCGCGGATACGCTGCTGCTTACGGCAGGAGCAGACCGCAACGCCGATTTGACCCTCGTACTTCTTGAGCCAGTAGCTGATGTGCTCTATGTCCATGGACTCGCACTCTGCGGGAATGGCCTGCTCCACAGGCACAACATGCATGCCTATGCCGGCGCCGCCGGGAGGCACCATCTGGGTGATGCCAGCCAGAGGCAGATATGCACTGCGCTCAAAGAAGTCTGCGATAATGGGCTTCTCATCGCACATGGTGGGGTGAATGACCATTATCTCTGCGCTGCCGGGAACAAAGATGTCCAGCACCCAGCGCTTTTCGTGATTGGGGTTCTTGCCGTCCAGATTTTCCCAGTGGTACTCCACAAGGCCGCAGTCGCATATAGCGTCCAGTGCCTTGGTGAGACGCTCGTCATCCCAGCCGACGCGGCCTTTGATGACCTCGTAGGTTACGGGCTTGCGTCTGTCGAAGGTCAGCGCCAGATCCAGCACATCCTCCTCCACATTCTGACCGTACTTGTTGCGGACTATCTGCAGTCCCGCATCAATTCCGTAATAGTCAGGGTCCTTGGTGGTGAGGGGCTCCACATGGAATTTGACCTTCACACGGTCTGTGATTTTTCTTGCCAGCTTAAGTATTTTCTGCTCTCTTGTCATTCCGTCTTATCCATCCCTTCATTGTATTTTGAGTAAAAACCTGTGTAGTTGTAACCACTTTACAATCTCAGCTTATTCTAACATTTTGCAAAAAACTTGTCAATAAATCCACTGTGGGATTTGTACACATTGCGGCACAAAAGCACTATACAATTTAGTGTGGATGTATAAATGTTTTTCCATAAAATGACAGTCTTCACAAAATGGCAAGAATAATGTATAATGGTAGGACCACAGAACAAGGAGCACAGCTTATGGCCTTTGAGAAGATTGAAACGCCCACCGTCAGGGAGAGCTTTGTTAGGAAAATAGAAAATATGATAATCTCCGGTGAGCTTAAGCAGGGGGACAAGCTGCCTCCCGCCAAGGAGCTTTGCTCCATGATGGGCGTTAGCCTTACGGTGGTGAACGCCGGCATGAGCGAGCTTGCCTCCAAGGGCTTCATTGAGACGGTGCCCCGCAGGGGCAGCTATGTTGCCGACTACCGCAGCCGCGGCAATGCGGACACCTTTGTGTCCATCATGCGCTATAACGGCGGCACACTCACGGAAAATGATGTGCGCTCCTTTATTGAGACGCGAATGGCCATCGACCCCTTTGTGGCGGAGCTGGTGGTTGAGCGTGCAAGCGATAAGGAGATTGACAGTTTGCTGCCCATAATCGAGCAGATGCGCCGCACTGAGGATTTCCGGGAGCTCTGCGAGCTTGTCACGGGCTATTATCACAGGCTTACCCTTATAAGCGGCAACAGCTTCATGTCCATGCTCTATAACTCTACCAAGGAGCCCCAGGCCTGTGTTTACCGCATGTATTTTGAGAAAAACGGCGTTGAAACCACGCTCAGCACCTGCAAAATGCTTCACAGGCTGCTGAAGGACAGGGACAGCGCCTCTGCTAAGGAGCTTATGCTCACCGCCCTTAAAACAGCCCTTAAAGGCCCCATGGCCGTTGTATAAAATCATAAGCACCCGTATAGCGGGTGGTTTGCACGAGCCCTATAAGGGCTTAATACAGGCTTAGCCTTAAGGCTTACGAAAATATTTTCTCTCGCACACATGCCCCACTGCCAACAAAAGTTGGCGGTGGGGATTTTTAAAGGCTCCCTTG
>JAZNUQ010000031.1:0-14962 GCA_045592365.1 Candidatus Limivicinus sp.
TTGCAAAGATGGTAGCCGCCTTTGAGGCAGAGTACCCCAACATCAGAGTTGAGGTTGAGACCATCGGCTATGACGATTACTTTACCCAGATGCAGACCCGTGTTGCCGGCAACACCGCACCGGACTGCTACGAGCTTAATATTGAAAACTTCGCAGCCTACGCCAACAAGGGGCTTCTGGCTGAGATAAGCGGCGTTGATGTAAGCGCGCTGAACGACACCGCCCTTAACGCCTTCAAGGTTGACGGCAAGCAGTACGGCCTGCCCGAGAGCTTTTCCAATGTTGTGCTTATCTACAATAAGGACCTGTTTGACCGTGCAGGCGTGGCCTATCCCAGCGCAGACTGGACCCAGGCCGACCTGCAGCTTGCCGCCGAGAAGATACGCGCCCTGGGCGATGACATCTTCGGCATCTGGCAGCCCATCACCTATAACGAGTTCTTCAAGGTAGCCGCTCAGTACGGCGGCGCCCTGCTCAATGAGGACAAGACCGAGTTTACCATCAACTCTGCCGAGAACCTTGCCGCAGCCACCGCTCTGGTGGAGCGGGTGCTGGTCAGCAATGTACAGCCCAACGCTGTGCAGCAGGGCGGCATGGGCGACTGGGATATGTTTATGAGCGGCCGTCTGGGTATGATACCCACCGGCATCTGGGCCTTCCAGACCTTTACCGACGGCTGTGACTTTGCATGGGACATCGCCGTTGAGCCCGGCAGCACCCAGAAGGCAACTCACTTCTTCTCCAACTGCGTTGTAATGAACCCCAAGACGGAGCACCCCCAGGAGGTAGCCGCATGGCTTGCATGGCTTGCATCCTCCACCGCCTCCGCCGACATCCGTCTTGAGGCCGGCTGGGACCTGCCCGCCCTGAAGGACATGGGCGCTCTCTCCGCCTATCTTGACATCACTCCTCCCGACAACCGCGAAGCAGTGTTTGAGAGCCTTAACTATCTGGTCATGCCTCCCGTTATCGAGGACTATGCCCTTATGAGCGACATTATCACTCAGAAGCTCTCCGCCGCCGCAGAAGGCAGCCTCACCGTGCAGGAAGCACTGGATCAGGCACAGGCCGAGTGCGTGGCTCAGATAAAGCTGGGCTGATTAAACAGCTCACAGACCGCTGCTCCGGCAGCGGTCTGTTTTCTATAAGCGAGGTCAAAACCATGAGAAAAAACAAACAAAAAGACGGCGGATTGCTGACGGCCTCAGCCTTTCTGCTGCCAAGCCTGCTGGGGCTTCTGGTGTTCAGCCTGCTCCCCCTGCTTATCTCCGGCCTTATAAGCCTTACCGACTGGAACGGGCTGGATGCGCTGGCGGAGCCGGGCTTTATGAGTGAGCATTATATCGGCCTTGAAAATTACAGGGCCATACTCACAACGCCCGAGTTCTGGCGCACCCTTACAAACACCGGGGAGTACATCATCCTCTATATACCGCTTATGCTCTGCGCCTCTTTGCTTTTAGCCTGGCTTTTGAGCCGCCCCCGGGCAGGCGTGGGCATATTCCGGGTGCTGTGCTATATACCGGTGCTTACAAGCTGGGTAGCCGCCTCCCTTATATGGAAGAGCTTCCTTGCCCCCCAGTACGGCGCGCTTAACGGCATACTTGCTTTTTTCGGCATTGAGGGGCCCGGCTGGCTGCTGGACGAGAGGTGGGCCATGCCCGCCATCGTCCTTGTGTCCGTGTGGAAGGACATGGGCTTTTTCGGCCTTATACTGCTCTCGGGCATCGTGGGCATAAACCGCAGCTACTACGAGGCGGCGGACATTGACGGGGCAAACGGCCTTACAAAGTTTACCCGCATAACCCTGCCCCTGCTTAGCCCCTCCATCTTCTATGTGTGCATTGTCGCCATGATAAACAGCTTCCAGCTTTTCCCCCAGATAATGATAATGACCGGCGGCGGGCCCAACGGAGCCACACAGGTGATGGTGGAGCGCATATACCAGTATGGCTTCCGCTACTACCGCATGGGCTATGCGGCGGCCTTTTCGTGGCTGCTGTTTGCAATAATCATGTTCTTTACCTTCCTCCAGATGAAGGGGCAGAAAAGGTGGGTGCACTATGACGACTAAGAAAAGAATAAACACAGCCCTGTATTATCTGGCAGGCGCCGCTCTTTGCATCGTCGCCATGATACCCTTTTTCTGGATGCTCTCAACCTCCTTCAAAAGCCGGGGCGCCCTTATGAGCATACCCATAGAGTGGCTGCCCAAGGAGCCCACGGCGGCGGCCTATGTAAAGGTTTTTTCCAAGTTCCCCTTTGCCCGTACCATAGGCAATTCGCTTTTCATTTCCGTCAGCTATACGCTTATAACCCTGCTTTGTGCATCCATGGCGGCCTTTGCCTTTGCAAAGCTCAGCTTCCGGGGCAGCGGGGTGCTGCTTGGGGCCTACCTTGCCACCATGATGATACCCACTCAGGTCACCATGATACCGCTTTTTGTCATAATGAACCGCCTTGGCCTTACGGACAGCTACCTGAGCGTTATACTGCCCTCGGTGTTCAGACCCTTTGCGGTGTTTCTGCTGGTGCAGCAGATGCGGACAATACCAAACGACTTTCTTGACGCTGCCCGGATTGACGGAGCGGGAGTGTTTCAGGTATTTTTCCGTGTGGCGCTGCCGCTGTGCATACCCAGCCTTGCAACCCTTTCCGTCACCACCTTTATGGAGGCCTGGAACGATTATCTCTGGCCTCTGCTCATGCTCAGCGACAAGAATAAAATGACCCTGCCCATAGCCCTGTCCACCCTCAACGGCCAGTACGCCACCGAGTACAATGTGCTTATGGCAGGCAGCCTTATTTCCATGATACCCATTATAATCATCTACATTGTTGCCCAGAAGCAGTTTAAGGACGGCATGATGGCGGGAGGTATCAAGGGCTGAGCGCCGACTGAGGGCTAGTTAATTTATAAGCCGGAGAGATTTATGAAAAGATTTGCACCCAATGTAAGTGAAATATACTTTGCCGGGGCAAGGCTCAGCCGCCGCGGCGGGGAGATAAGCATAAGCCTCAGCTACTCTGCCGCCCGGGGCATGGGCGAGCGCTTTGACGCCGTGAACCAGAAGGGGAGGCGGGTCATCAATCAGGTGCGGGAGAAATTCTGCTTTCAGGGAGAAGAGAGCTACTGCCCCGCCCCCTTTTTCTGGACTGACAACGGCTTTGGCTTTTATGCCGACACCGCGCAGACCACGGTCTTTGACTTCCGGGAGAGCGAGATAATCGTGGAGCTTCCGGAAAATGCGGACATTGTCCTCTTTTCCGGCACGCCCTATGAGATGATAGGGGAGTACATGTCCCTTTTCGGAAAGGCTCTGCTGCCGCCGGACTGGGTCTTCGGCGTCTGGGTATCGGCAAACCGCTGGAACAGCCAAAGTGATGTGGAGCAGCTTCTGCATAAGCTGAAGGAATATGATTTTCCCGCCTCGGTGCTGGTGCTCGAGGCGTGGAGCGACGAGGCCACCTTCTATATATGGAACGGAGCGAAATACCCGCAAAAGGCCGGGGCGCTGAGCCTTGAGGATTTTGACTTTTCCGCCTCCCCCTGGCCTGAGCCCAAGGCCATGGTGGACAGCATACACTCTGCGGGGCTGCGCCTGCTTCTGTGGCAGGCACCCGTGTATAAGAGGCTGGGCGAGGGGGAAGCGCCCAATGCCCGCCACACAAGAGACTGTGAGGCTGCCGTGAGGGAAAGGCTCTGCGTGATGCTGCCCTCGGGCATGCCCTATACCATCCCGGAGGGAAAGTGGTTTCCCGGCTCCATGGTGCCGGATTTCACAAATCCCGCCACGGTGAAAAGCTGGTTTGACAATCGCCGCTATCTTCTTGATATGGGCGTGGACGGCTTCAAAACCGACGGAGGCGAGTTTATCCACAGCGCCGAGGCGGTGTTTTTTGACGGCAGCCGGGGCGCTGAGGGGCTAAACCGCTATTCCATGGACTATACCCGAAGCTACCGGGACTTTGTGGGGCCTCAGCGGGTCATATTCAGCAGAGCGGGCTTTTCCGGCCAGCATACCGTGCCCTGCCATTGGGCGGGGGATCAGCAGTCGGTAAACTCCGAGCTTAAAAGCGTGCTGAGGGCGGGGCTTTCCGCCGCCTGCAGCGGTATCATCTTCTGGGGCTTTGATATAGGCGGGTTTGCCGGGGCTCTGCCAAGCCCGGATCTGTACCGCAGAGCCACTCAGCTTGCCTGCTTCTGCCCCATAATGCAGTGGCATTCGGAGCCTGACGGCGGGCAGTTCAGGGAGCTTATGCCGGGAGCCGAGGGCAATAACGAGCGCAGCCCATGGAACATGGAGGCGGCCTTTGCCTGTCCGGGCTTTGCAGAGGAAATGCGCTTCTGGCACAGGCTCAGGCAGCGCCTGCGCCCCTATCTGGAAAAAACCGCAGAACAGTGCGTGGAGCAGTCAAAGCCCATGCTGCGCCCTCTGGTGCTGGAATGGCCGGAGGATAAGATTGCCGCCGCCTGCGAGGATGAGTTCATGCTGGGTGAGGATATACTGGTGGCGCCTCTGCTTGAGGAAAATGCGCAGAGCCGCCGGGTCTATCTGCCCCGGGGCAGGTGGCGCGGCCTCTTTGACGGCAGGGAATATGAGGGCGCATGCTTTTATACCGCAGGTGAGCCGGGCAGGCTGCCGGTATTTACAAGAAACGGATTTAGCCTTGATGAATGATATATACGCCATAATATTTGACCTTGACGGTGTGATATGCAGCACCGATAAATACCATTATCTGGCATGGGAGAGCCTTGCCCACAGTCTTAACCTTGCCTTTGACCGGGAGAAAAACGCCCTTCTCCGGGGCGTCAGCCGCATGGAAAGTCTGGATATAGTGCTGGGGGAGAAAAGCGCCCTTTTCACCCCGGAAGAAAAGGCGGAGCTGGCAGAGCGGAAAAATGCTCTCTACCGCAGCTATCTTGAAGGGCTGCAGCCTGCCGATTTGTCCAAAGAGGTGCGCATGACCCTCAATACCCTGCGGCAGCGGGGCTATCTGCTGGCCATAGGCTCCTCAAGCAGAAACGCCCCCTTTATTCTTGAGCGTCTTGGGCTTGCGGGCTTTTTTGACGCGGTGGCCCACGGCGGCATGATAAGCCGCTCCAAGCCCGACCCGGAGGTGTTTTTGCTGGCAGCCTCCATGCTGGGGGTTCAGCCTGAGCGGGCCATGGTGGTGGAGGATGCAGGCTCCGGCGTCCGCGCCGCCTGCGCGGGACATTTTCGCGTCATCGGCATCAGAACCGAGGATAACGACCCGAACTCCGATATAAGCATCCGCAGGCTTTCAAATCTTCTGGACATATTGTAAGCCTGCGCAGTAGCAGATGTTATCCTTGTGCAGACAAAGCTGATTTTCAAAGGCTCCCCTTGTCAGGGGAGCTGTCGAGCGTATGCGAGACTGAGGGGTAGTAGGCCAACTGCCTTCCCCCGCGGGCGGCTGATAGCCGCCCCTACAACAGTACCCTACACACCGCGCCGGCCACACCCTTGCAAATCCCGCGCCATTGTGCTAAAATTCCCCCATTCCACAAAATGGGAGGCGGTACAATGCCCGCTGTATTTATAAACATGGCCACCGTAATTATCGGCGGCACGCTGGGCACTCTTTTCGGCAGCGTCATATCTCAGCGCTACACCAAGGCCGTAATGTGCTCCATCGGCTTTATTACCCTTATAATCGGCGTGCAGAGCGCCATCGGCACCTCAAGCATACTGCTTGTGACGGTGTTTCTCGTGCTGGGTACGCTTATAGGCGTTGCCCTTCGCCTTGACGACAGGATGAACGGCGCTGCAGACTACATGAAAAAGCGCCTTGAAAAGACCCGCTTTGCCTCCGGCAGCTTCGGAGAGGGCTTTATCACCACCAGCATACTGTTCTGCGTTGGCAGCATGACGGTGGTGGGCTCCATCGAGGCGGGGCTTAACGGCAACTACGAGATAATCATTGCAAAGAGCGTCATGGATCTGGTC
The DNA here is from genome assembly GCA_045592365.1 of Candidatus Limivicinus sp. Taxonomy (GTDB): domain Bacteria; phylum Bacillota; class Clostridia; order Oscillospirales; family Oscillospiraceae; genus Limivicinus. Next base: position 5,976 of record JAZNUQ010000031.1, read on the forward strand.
AGCGCCACTGCCTTTGCCTCGGCTCTGGGCGCAGGGGTGATATTCTCCGCCCTTACGGTGCTGGTGGTTCAGGGCGGCATTACCCTGCTTGCCGGGGCAGCCTCCGGCTTTCTCACCACCGAGCTTGTTACAGAGATGAGCGCCGTGGGCGGGGCGATGTTCCTTGGCATGGGCTTTAACCTTATCGGCATTTCCGATAAAAAGATAAAGGTGGGGGATATGCTACCTGCTATCTTCCTGCCCCTTGTCTACTTCCCCCTGCGGGATTGGATACTGAGCTTGATTTAACAATGAACCCTCTCCGTCGTCAGAACAACGCAATCAAGCCAGCTTTAGCCCCTCCGGGGCAAAAGCTCGGCACATTGCATTGTTCTTCCTCTCCCCAACAAAGGCTACGCCTTTGCCGGGGTCCCAATACGCCCTGCCACCTCCCCCATAGGGGGAGGCAAGTCCCTTGGCTCTCCCTCTGGGAGAGCTGTCGAGCGAAGCGAGACTGAGAGGGCTTGACAATCCCTCCGTCTTTTCGCTTCGCGAAAATCCACCTCCCCCATAGGGGGAGGCAAGTTACATTGCCGCACCCCACTTGGCTCTCCCTCCGGGAGAGCTGTCTGCGGAGCAGACTGAGAGGGGCAATGGCTCCCTTGTGTAAAGGGAGCTGTCGCCGCAGGCGACTGAGGGATTGTTACCGTTGTTCTGCAACCCCTCCGTCATTTGCTTTGCAAATGCCACCTCCCCTTACACAGGGGAGGCAATGCCCTGTTTCTTGACAGAGACAGGGCTCTTATAGTATTATGTAAACATAATATTCTGTTGAAAGAGGGCGTAGTATGAAGAAAAACGCCAAGCTCATAGATAAGCTGCTGGAGCGGCCTGCCCTTGCGCGGGGGCTTGCCGTGGGTTTGCCCTGCCTTTCGGTGCTGATAGCGGCGCTTGTGCTGCTGCCGGGCATAAGGCAGATGGCGGAAATCGCGGTCACAGAGCCTGCACCCACGGCGCAGATACAGGCAGCGGCGCCCATTCCCACAGCCGCCCCCGCAGCCACGCCCGCCCCTGTTCCTACATCCAGGCCTGTCCCTACTCCAAGCCCCACACCCACGCCCGAGCCTACGCCCAGCCCCACTCCCGTGCCGCTTACTCAGCTTAGCTTCACCGCAAGCTCCACGGAGCGGGATTTGTACATAAAGGTGCTGGACGAGGAGGGCAGCGTTCTCACCGGGGAGACACTGCGCCTTGATGTGCATTACCCCGACGGCAACTGCTGGAGCTTTGACACCGAGACTGACGGAAGCTGCTATCTTGTGCGCCTTGAGCCGGGGGAATACGGCGTGTCCATGCGTGAGCAGAAGGGCTATGCCCCGGTGGAAATCGCCCGCTTTCAGGTGAAGGCGGCGGTGGAGCATGTGCAGATAGAAAATCTCGGTGAGCTGGTGGAATTTACCGACAGCACACAGGTGGACGCCTCTGAGACCAAGACCGTGGCGGACACTCAGCAGAGCGCGGAGGTGATAGTCACCCCCACGGAGACGCCCGCCCCTGCCGAGCCGCCTCAGACGGAGGTCATTGAGACGCCCCGCCTTGACGCTGCGGGCAATCAGCTCTATACCTACTCCGTCACGGTGGGTGCCAACGGATACCTTCTGGATAAGAGCACCGGCCTTGAGACCAATGTGCTGCCCATTGACGAAAACGGCGACGGTGTGCCTGAATACGGTCTGGAGCTTATCCATGACGAAAGCGGCGCCACCGCCGACTATTATGTAAGCGTAATGCTCTATAATTCGGACAATACCCCTGTCTGGCCCTATTCCATCGAGGCCACGCCTATTGTTGACAGCACCGAGCAGACCGTGGGCTTTGCCCCGGCGGTGAGCATGATAGGCTGGCAGACCATAGACGGTCAGCAGTATTACTTTGACCGCAGCGGCAGCCGGGTCACCGGCCTTAAGGACATTGACGGCAAGCTCTACTACTTCAACGACTACGGCGTGAAGGCAAGCTATGTGGGCGTTGATGTGAGCTTTTATAACGAGACCATAGACTGGAACAAGGTTAAGGAGCACGGCGTTGACTTTGCCATAATCCGCGTGGGCGGGCGCATGTGGCGCGACGGCTCGCTGTACGACGATGTGTGCTTCAGCCAGAACCTATGGGGCGCAAAGAATGCGGGGCTTCGGGTAGGCGTGTATTTCTACTCCACCGCCATCGACGAGCTGGAGGCGGTGCAGGAGGCCAGCATGGTGCTTGAGCGGCTCAACGGCGCAAGCCTTGATTTCCCCGTGTTTTTCGACACGGAGTTTTCCGGCATATACCCGGAGGCACGCTCGGATAATCTCACCCGGGATGAGCGCACCGCCATCATCCGCGCCTTCTGCGACACCATACAAAACGGCGGCTACCGCCCCGGCGTGTATTCCGGCCAGAACTTCTTCAAAAACCAGCTTGACTATTCCGCCCTGTCCGGCTACCCTATATGGCTTGCAAGCTATACAAGCAACAACCGCCTGCCGGATTTCTCCAACCGCTACGATATATGGCAGTTTACCGACCGCGGCTTCGTAAAGGGCATCCCCACCGCGGTGGATATGAATGTGATATTTTGAATGAATTTCAACTTTGGCCCCCTTGTGTAAAGGGGGCTGTCAGCGAAGCTGACTGGGGGATTGTCAACCCCTCAGTCACGGCTTCGCCGTGCCAGCTCCCCTTGCACAGGGGAGCCTTTTTGTTTTTATATCCCTTGTAAATCCCCGGCCTCTATGTTAAAATCTAAAAGTTATGAGTACCGAATTTGAAAAAAACTACATACAGGCCAGAAACGAGCTTATAGCCCGGGATTTCAGGCGTCTCAACCCCATGCAGCGTCAGGCTGTAATGGCAACGGAGGGGGCGCTGCTTATCCTTGCGGGAGCGGGCAGCGGCAAAACCACCGTGCTCATCAACCGCATCGCCAACATCCTGCGCTACGGCAAGGCCAGTGATACGGACTGTATCCCGGAGGGACACGGTCAGCGTGAGCTTGAGCTTTTACGCAAGGGCGGCGCGGACGCCAGAGCCATTGCAGCTTATGAGCCCTGCGAGCCCTGGCGCATTCTTGCCATCACCTTTACCAACAAGGCCGCCGACCAGCTCAAGGAGCGCCTTGAGAATATGCTGGGCTCCGGCGCGGGGGATATATGGGCCTGCACCTTCCATTCCGCCTGCGTGCGCATACTGCGCCGGGACGCTCAGCGCCTTGGCTTTTCGGATAATTTCACCATCTACGATACCACCGACAGCCAGAGCCTTATAAAGCACATAGTCAAGGACATGGAGCTGGACGAGAAAAGGTTTCCGCCCCGTCAGCTTCTGAGCCAGATAAGCCGCATAAAGGACAGCATGCTGAGCCCCGAGGAGTATAAACGCAGCATCAGCTCCATGGACATATACAGCCGCAAAATAGCGGACATTTACAGCGAGTACAGCCGCCGTCTCTTTGCCGCCAACGCCATGGACTTTGACGACCTTATCTGCCACACGGTAAGGCTTTTAAGGAGCAATGAGGATGTGTGCTCCTACTGGCAGCGCCGCTTCAAATACATCATGGTGGACGAGTATCAGGACACCAATGTGCCGCAGTTTCTGCTGTGTGAGCTGCTCTCGGGCGGCTGGGGCAATATCTGCGTGGTGGGCGACGATGACCAGAGCATATACAAGTTCCGAGGCGCCACCGTTGAGAATATACTGGGCTTTGACCGCAGCTACCCGGGCTGCCGCGTCATTCGTCTTGAGCAGAATTACCGCAGCACCGAGCATATACTCTCGGCTGCAAACGCGGTCATACGCAATAATCTCAGGCGCAAGGGCAAGGAGCTTTGGACGGATAAGGGCAGGGGAGAGCCCTTGGAGCTTCATGTGGCGGATAACGAGCTGGACGAAGCCCGCTTTGTTGCAAACTCCATACTCAACTCCTTCTCAAAGGGCAATAACTGGCGTGAGCATGCGGTGCTTTACCGCATGAATGCCCAGTCAAACCAGATAGAGCAGGCCTTCAAAAGAAGCGGCGTGCCCTACCGCATTATCGGCGGCACAAGGTTTTATGACCGTGCCGAGGTAAAGGACATGCTGGCCTATCTCTGCGTTATCGCAAGCCCCTCCGACGATCTGCGCCTTGAGCGCATTATAAATGTGCCTGTCCGTGGCATAGGCGCAAAGAGCGTGGAGACTGCCATGCAGATAGCAAGGGATGAGAGGCTGAGCCTGTTTCAGGTGATAAAAAGCGCCGGGGACTATCCGGAGCTGAGCCGCGCCGCAGCGAAGATGCAGAGCTTTGCCCTTATGCTGGAGGAGCTTTCCGCCTTTTCGAGGGAGCATGATGCGGCGGAGCTTCTGGACGAGGTGATAGAGCGCACCGGCTATGTCCGCGCCCTGCTGGAAAAGGGCAGCGACGAGGATATAAGCCGCTCGGAAAATGTCCGCGAGCTTAAAAGCTCCATACTCACATATATGGAGGAGAGCGGGGACAGTACGCTTCAGGGCTACCTTGCAAATGTGGCACTGTACACCGACCTTGACAATTACGACCGCAGCGCCGACAGTGTGGTGATGATGACCATGCACAGCGCCAAGGGTCTTGAATTTCCCCATGTGTACATCGTAGGCATGGAGGAGAGCATTTTCCCCGGGCTTCGCGCCATAGGCGAGCAGGAGGAGATGGAGGAGGAGCGCAGGCTCTGCTATGTGGCGCTGACCCGCGCAAAGGAAAGCCTCCACCTTGTCTGCGCCAGGCAGCGCATGCTCTTCGGGCGCACAAACTCCAACCGTGTCTCCCGCTTTGTGGACGAGATACCCGAGGAGAACATCAAAAAGGACATTCCCAGAGGCTACGGCTATTCCCAGCGCCGGGACCTTTTCGGAGAGGGCTTTGAAACTCAGCTTCGCCGCTCAAGCCTGCGCCCCGCCGCCGTACAGGAGGCGAGCACGGATTATAAAGCCGGCGACAGTGTAAGGCACAATGCCTTCGGCTCCGGCGTCATAGTCAAGATGACGCCTATGGGCGGGGATTATCTGATAGAGATAAACTTTGCAAAGCACGGCAGCAAGCGTCTTATGCTCCGCGCCGCCGCAAAGCAGATGGAGAAAGAGAAATGACAAAGAGGAAATTGGGCGTGATATGCCAGATATTGCTGTTTATGGTGGCAATAGTCTGGGGCAGCTCCTTCGTGGTGCTTAAAAACACCCTTGGCAGCATCACTCCCCTGTGGACAATGGGACTGCGCTTTCTTATATCGGCGCTGGTGCTGGGGCTTTTTGCAGGCAAGCGCCTGTTCAGGCTCAGCCGTGAAAGCTATAAGGGCGGGGGACTTCTGGGGCTTTGCGTTATCTGCGCCTATCTTTTCCAGACCTACGGTCTGAGCTTCACCACCCCCGGCAAGAATGCCTTTCTCACTGCCACCTACTGTGTGCTGACGCCTCTGCTCACATGGCTTATTTATAAGAAAAAGCCCGGACGCTCCGTGCTTTTGGCGGCGGTGCTGTGCCTTGCGGGCATAGGCTGCGTGTCTCTCAACGGCGGCGAGGGTGAGGCTGCCTTCAATATAGGCGATGCGCTGACCCTTGGCTGCGGCGTGTTCTTCGCCCTGCAGATAGTGTTTCTCGAAAAATACCGTGAGGAGGTTGACGCCTTCTCATTAAACGCCATGCAGTTTGGCATTGCGGGCATATTCTGTACGCTGCTTGCGATCATTTTTGAGCCTGTGCCCAGCAATGTGCCGCCGGAGGTGTGGCTTGCCATAGGCTATATGAGCCTTGTGGTCACCGCCCTGTGCTTTTTCCTGCAGGCGTGGACGCTCAAATATGTATCAGGGGCGATTGGCTCGCTTATAATGAGCCTTGAATCGGTGTTCGGCGTGCTTATCTCCGTGCTTTTCTACGACGAGAGGCTGACGCTTATTCTGGTGGTGGGCTTTGCGCTTATCTTCGCAGCGGTGGTGCTGTGTGAGCTGGGTGAGCGTGAGCATTAGCCAAAGGCTCCCTTGTGTAAAGGGAGCTGTCAGCCGTCAGGCTGACTGAGGGATTGACAATCCACCGCCTCGCTTCCCCCGGAGGGGGAAGGCTTAATATGACTTTATAAGGATGATAACTATGCCTGACATTAAAATGCAGAAGGAAATAGAAAGACGGCGTACCTTCGCCATCATATCCCACCCGGACGCGGGTAAAACCACCCTCACCGAAAAGCTGCTGCTTTACGGCGGGGCAATACAGCAGGCCGGCTCCGTAAAGGGCAAGGCCACCGCCCGCCATGCAGTCTCCGACTGGATGGAGCTGGAAAAGCAGCGCGGTATATCCATAACCTCCTCGGTTATGCAGTTTGAGTATAAGGGCTACTGCATAAACATACTGGACACCCCCGGCCATCAGGACTTCTCCGAGGATACCTACCGTACCCTCATGGCGGCGGACTCTGCGGTTATGGTCATCGACGCTGCCAAGGGCATCGAGCCTCAGACAAGAAAGCTCTTCAAGATATGCGCCATGCGCCATATCCCCATTTTCACCTTTATAAACAAGCTGGACCGTGAGGCTCGCAGCCCCTACGAGCTGATGGAGGAGCTGGAAAACGAGTTCGGCATCGGCACCTACCCCATGAACTGGCCCATAGGCTGCGGTCAGGACTTCAAGGGCGTGTACGACAGGGAAAAGCAGCGCATACTTGCCTTCAACGAGTTTCACAGAGGCCAGAGCCGTATAAAGGCCATTGAATGCTCCCTTGAGGACACTGAGCTTCTGGACGAGCTTATAGGCCACCGCCTGCGGGAGAGCCTTACCGATGATATTGAGCTTCTGGACGGAGCGGGCTATGAATTTGACCTTGAGGAGGTTCGCCGGGGGCGCTTGAGCCCGGTGTTCTTCGGCTCGGCTCTCAATAACTTCGGCGTTGAGCCCTTCCTGCTGACCTTCCTTGACATGACCATGCCGCCGCTGCCCCGCCTTTCCAACGAGGATGTGGTGGACCCCTTTGATGAGCGCTTCTCCGCCTTTGTGTTCAAGATACAGGCCAACATGAACAAGGCTCACCGTGACCGTATCGCCTTTATGCGTATATGCTCGGGGCGCTTTGAGCGGGACAGGGAATACTTCCATGTTCAGGGCGGCAAGAGCCTGCGCCTTGCCCAGCCCCAGCAGCTTATGGCACAGGAGCGCGCCATAATCGACACCGCCTACGCCGGGGACATTATCGGCGTTTTTGACCCGGGTCTTTTCTCCATAGGCGACACTATATGCGAAAAGGGCATGAACATCACCTTTGAGGGCATACCCACCTTCGCCCCGGAGCATTTTGCCGCCGTTGAGCGTGTGGACACCATGAAGCGCAAGCAGTTTGAAAAGGGCATCATGCAGATAGCCCAGGAGGGCGCCATCCAGATCTTCCACGAGCCCTATACCGGCGTGGAGGAGGTCATTGTGGGCGTGGTGGGCGTACTGCAGTTTGAAGTGCTGGAATACCGCCTTAAGAGCGAATACGGCGTGGATATACGCCGCCGCTCCATGCCCTACGAGGTGGTTCGCTGGGTGGAGAACGAGGATATTGACATCAAGAGCCTGAACCTTACCAGCGACACCAAGTGGGTGCAGGATTTCCGCGGCAATAACCTGCTGCTGTTTACTTCCGGCTGGTGTGTAAACTGGGCGCTGCAGAAGAACGAAGGTCTGAGGCTCAGAGAATTTAACAGAGACTGAGAAAGGAGATTGCAATGGCTGAAAAAATTATCATTGAGGTATTCAAAACCAAGACCTGCGACGAGCTGAGCAAGTCCATCGCAAGCCCTGACTGCCGCGCCGAGGCGGGCTCTGCGGCGGCGGCCTCGGCGTCCATGGCGGCGGCGCTTCTGTGCCGTGCCTCTGAGAGTGCCGTGGACTTTGAGGGGCTTGACTATGTAAAGCGCAACGCCGAGATACTGCGCTCCTACATGGTGCATCTTATTGACGAGGATGTTAAAAGCCGCGTGGCTCTGCGCAAAGCCCTGAAGGAGGGCAATGCCCATGAGATAGAGGCGGCCCGCCATCCCGCCAGCGCCGTCTGCGCGGAGATAGTGAATATGCAGATAAAAATGCTGGAGCTTGCCCTGCAGCTTAAGGGGCATACCGAGGGGCACCTGCTCACCGAGTGCGCCGCCCTTTCCGTAGGCGCTGCCCGCTGCGCCGCCGCCTATATTCTGGACATGAGCTCAAAATGCGCCGATGAGACCTACCGTTATATCTGCCGCCGTGAAAACGAAATGCTCCTCAATGAGCTTGACGAGCTTGCAGAAAAGCTGAGATAAAACAAAGCCTCCCTTGTGCAAAGGGAGGCTTTCGCGTATCATAGGCCCCCTTGTGTAAAGGGGGCTGTCAGCCGTCAGGCTGACTGAGGGATTGTTTGATAACAAGCTCAAGATATTCGCAAACTGAAGAAAATTGCATAGGCGACAAGCTGCTTGTTATGCTTGTACTGCATGGCAATCCCTCCGTCACGGCTTCGCCGTGCCACCTCCCTTTACACAAGGGAGGCATTTATATCATAGGCCCCCTTGTGTAAAGGGGGCTCCGCCCGCAGGGCGGTGGGGGATTGTCCCCCCCACAAAAGGCTCGGCCTTTTGTGGGGAAAGGAAGAACAATGTCATCCGCCGACTTTCTGCCCCTGCGGGGCTGAAAGTGGCTTGATGACTTTGTTCTGACGCAGGGAGCTGTCAGCCGTCAGGCTGACTGAGGGATTGTTTGATGACAAGCTCAAGATATTCGCAAACCGAAGAAAAATTACTGTTTATTTCGTTGTTTGGTATGCGTATTATCCGTAAGCCGTAGCCCTCAAGAAAGGCTGTGCGTTCGGCATCCTTTTTAAGAGCGATTTCATCAAAATGCTGAGAGCCGTCAAGCTCAATTACCAGCCTTGCTTTAGCACTGTAAAAATCGGCAATATACCTGCCTAATACCTTCTGCCGCGAAAAACGGGCAGGGTGAGAGCGCAGAAA
>JAZNUQ010000032.1:0-14122 GCA_045592365.1 Candidatus Limivicinus sp.
CAGGGAAATGACGCCCCATGAACGCAAGCTCTGGTATCTTTTTCTTCGCAAATACCCGGTAAAAATTTACAAACAGAGGATCATTGGCAGATTTATTGTCGATTTTTACTGCGCATCTGCACGGCTGGTCGTCCAACTGGATGGTTCTCAGCATTATGAGCCGCAAGGTGTGGCATATGATGCGGAGCGGTCACAATTTCTTGCGGCGCTTGGTTTGGAGGTTTTGCGATTCTCCAACCGGGACATCGACAGGGATTTTCGCGGCGTGTGCGAGCAGATAGATATTACCGTTCAAAACCGGCTGCAAAGCCCTCTCAGTCACCTGCGGTGACAGCTCTCCCAAAGGGAGAGCCAAGGCTGCCTGTAATTGAATTTGTGAGCTTTGTCGTGGGCATCCTTGCGTGACTTGCCTCTCCCTTTGGGAGAGGTGGCCGAGCGCAGCGAGGACGGAGAGGGCAACATAAAACCCGACCTTCAAAGGAAGGTCGGGTTTTCTTCTTATTCATCCTTATCCGGTATCGAGGGTATTGCGCCGCTTTTGGTAACGGAAAGGCCGCTCATTCTCACGGCAAAGCCGCATATCTCCTCAAGCTCCGCTGCGGAAAGCTCTGCCGGGTCCTTGCCGGTCTCAAGCAGCTTATACATGGCGCTGCCGCCGAAGATGTCCCCCGCGCCGGTGGTGTCCACCACCTTAAGGCCGGAAAGTCCGGGCACGCTGACGCTTGCGCTGCCGTTTGAGCAGAAGCAGCCCCGGGCGCCGCAGGTGACGAATACCAGCTTTGCCCCGTAGCTGCCGAGAATATGCTCTGCTCCCGACACAGGCTCAAGGCCAAAGAGAAAGTCCACTTCCTCATCGCTTATTTTTATAACATCCGCCTGCTCAAGACCCCAGAGCATCTGCTCCTTTGCCTCCTCCATGCTTTTCCACAGGGGGCGGCGGAGATTGGGGTCGTAGGATATGAGCTTGCCCCGCTCCTTTGCGTATCTGACGGCCTCATAGGTGGCGCTGCGGGCAGGCTCGTCGGTAAGAGAGAGGGTGCCGAAATGCAGAACCTTAGTCTCGTTAAGCATGAGCTTATCAAGCTCATCGGCTCTCAGCCGGGTGTCGGCGCCGGGCTTTCTTGCAAAGGAAAATTCCCTGTCGCCCTTATCGTCCAGCGTTACGAAGGCAAGGGTGGTGAAGCTGTCATCATCCACTATCATGCCTCTTGTGCTTATGCCCACGCCCTCAAGAGTATTAAGCAGCAGCTTTCCGAAGGCGTCGTTGCCCACCTTGCCTATAAGGGCGGTGCTTTTGCCGAATTTGCTCAGCGCTGCCAGATAGTTTGCGGGCGCACCGCCGGGGTGGGCGGCTACGGTGGGGTAGCCCCCGGCGTTGACGGATACCGGGGCAAAATCAATAAGCAGCTCTCCTATGGCAACTACATCAAACATGGCTTACTCCTTTGCTGCGGGGTACTCATTGCAGAGCAGACGGTAGGGGGGCTCGTCCTCCTCAATGGTGGGGAAGCGGCCTATGGGCTCGGCAAAGCGGTTGTCGGTATTATCGTCGTTGCACTGGCTTACCTCACCCAGAAGCACGGCGCCTGTGCCCTCCTCCACGGTAAAGTCGTGGTAAAGGAACTGCTGCACATGGATGCTCTCGCCGGGGCAGAGGCGCACCTGAGAGCCGGCAGGCACGGTGTAGGTTCTGCCGTCGGTGTGAACGGTAACGGGGCTTTCATAGTCAATGCTCTCGTCAGGCAGGGAATTATATACCTTTATCAGCACATTGCCGCCGCCGCGGTTGATGATGTCCTCGGTTTTGTACCAGTGGAAGTGGAGAGGGGAGTACTGACCCTCCTTGAGGTACAGCAGCTTTTCCGCATAGACCTTGGGGTATTTGTCCGCCATGGCGCGGTTGCCGTTTCTTATGGTTATAAGGGAAAAGCCCATCTTGTCAAAGTTGCCCATGCCGTAGTCGGTAATATCCCAGCCAAGCATGCAGTCGCGGACCTCGTCATACTCGTGGCCTGTGCTCTGCCACTGCTCGGGGGTGAAATGGCAGAAGGGGGGCAGATAGCAGTGCTCGCGGATGCACATCTGCTCAAGCTCTTTCAATGCTCGGTTAATTTCGGACCGTTTCATAAGTACCTCCCGGAAACAAATTTTGTATAGGTACATAATACAGCATTTTGAAGAATTTTCAATATGGGGCTTAAAGAATTTGACGGGCTGTGGTATAATACCGTCCATGAATATATAAAGGAAGCATACGATGCAGAAAAAACATTCAAGATTTCATATAGGTCTTCGCACCGTGAAAACCGCCGTGGCGGTGATAATTGCCATGGTGCTGGTGGATTATTACGGCTCCGGCAGCGACTCCAGGCTGATATTTGCCATGCTGGGTGCAATGGCTGCGGTAATGCCCACCTTCAGGGATTCGCTGCTGTCCTGCCTTACCCAGGCGGTGGGGCTTTTCTTCGGCGCGGCGGCAGGGGTCATATTGCGCATGCTGCCTCTGCATGAGCTGGTGTCCGTGGGCATAGGCATAATCCTTGTGATAACCCTGTATAACGGCCTTCGCATCCGCTTTTCACCCTCGCTGCCCTGCTTCATAGTGGTGCTGCTCTGCGTAACGCCGGATATTCAGCCTGTTACCTATGCCGTGCAGCGCTTCTGGGATACGGCCATCGGACTTGCAATAGGCATGCTCATAAACATGCTGGTCTTCCCCTATGACAACAGCCGCCAGATACGCAATACCCTTGAAAGTCTGGAAAGCTATGTTATCTCCTTTCTGGAGGATATGTTTGACGGGGACAATATACTGCCCGATACGGAGAAGATCGTAAAGGAAATAGACAGCCTCTCCGCACAGCTCAGGGTATTTGCCGGGCAGAAGATACTGCTGCACCTGAGATGGCAGCAGCAGGAGCTCTGCTCCTTCCGCTGCTGTGAGGATAAGGCGCGGCAGCTTATAGCCCACATGCAGGTGCTGTGCCATCTGGCAAGACCCGGCAGGCTCAGCGCGGAAAACCGCCTGCGGCTTCTTGCCTGCGGCGCGGACATAAGCGGCAGGCTCTCCTCGGAGGCTGTGTGCATTGAGGACACGGTGACAAATTACCATGTGTCCTGTCTTCTTGACCTGCGTCAGGAGCTTATAGATACGCTTAAAAGCATAAAACCGGTGCGTAAATAAGGCACCGGCTTGAGACTGTTGACAAAGTGAAGAAAAGGATCCCCTTGTCAGGGGAGCTGTCGAGCGCATGCGAGACTGAGGGGTAGTAAAAGTTTTTTAAATATGAAATATCATAAAACATGAGCATTTTCTCTCCCTCCGGGTTTCGCTTTGCTCAACCCACCTCCCTCGTCAGAGGGAGGCTCAGTACGCCAAGCAGCTTTGTCTATACCATAAAACCGGTGCGTAAATAAGGCACCGGTTTTATATTGTCATTCAGCCGTCCAGGTATTCCCTTACCGCGGCCTTGTATTTCCCGGGATTGACCAGAAGCCCCGCCACATGGTCGGCGCCCGGTATCGTAACGAGCCTTGAGCCTTGGGGGCAGCACTTCAAAATCTCCCGGCTCATATCGCAGGGGATAAGAGTATCCGCCTCACCGTGGAGGATAAGCAGCGGTATCATGCACTGCTTCACCGCCTCAATGGCACAGCTTTCCTCAATATCCATCCGGCAGAAAAGCCATGCGCTGAGCTTTACGAATATCCAGCACCAGCGGGGCACCCCCATGTCGGCAGCCACCTTCATTATAATATCCCGGGGGCTATTGTAGGGACTGTCTGCAATAATGTGCCTTACATTCTCCGGCAGGCCAAGGTCGTTTGCCATAAGCACCGTGGCAGCGCCCATGGAAACGCCGAAAAGGTTGATGTCAATATCCTCACCGAAGCGGCAGAGGGCATAGTTTATCCAGCTTATAAGGTCCCGCCGCTCCTTGATGCCGAAGCAGGCAAAAAGCCCCTCACTTTCCCGGCAGGAGCGCTGGTCTATAAGCAGCACATTGTGCCCCATATCCCTTGCCAGCTTAAAGCCGCCGCAAAAATCGGAGCCTGCGGTGCTTTTGTAGCCGTGCACCATAATGTCCAGCGGGGCAGTGTCGCTCATGTGGTAGTAGCGTCCTCTGAGCCTGAGCGCGTCAAAGCTCATGCACTCCACCGGCTCACAGTCCGCAGCCTCAAGCTCCGCATTAAGGCGGGAGAGCTGCTGCGCGTAGGGGGCGTAGGAGCCGGTAAATTCAAAATTCACACCGCTGCGCCGTTTTTTGCTGTTATAGAAGGTGAGATAGCATACATAGGCCAGAACAAAAAACAGCAAAAGCAAAACAATACACAAAATGACAATGCACTTTATCATAGAAATATAATAAGTGCCGCAGCACACAGCAGCAGAAAGGCTGCAAGGATGAGAAGCTCCTTTTTGTAAACCTCCGCCCAGAAGCGGCGCGCCCTCTTAACGGCGGCACTCCGCCCGGCCTCGTCCATACCGGCAAGGGAGGCGCGCCATGCCTTTTTGCGCTCCCTAAGGGCGAGACGGTAAGCCCGCCTTTCGTCCTTGGTGGTGTAGCCCTTTCTCTCTTTTATAAAAGCCTTTGCCTGAGCCTTAAGCTCTTTCTTTTCCTTATTGCTCATGCCGCCGCCTCCTTTTATATATCTGTATTGATTATATACTTTGCCATAGCCTGCCGCAAGTGTTTTTTGCCTTTGGCTGCAATGGGGGAGTGTAATCGTTTACATATGAAAAATTTCGGCAAATTAGACAATCAAAAACTCTCCGCTTTGTTGGATATGCAGAAAATTTGGCAAATTTGTTTTTTGTGTTGAATTTAACACGGCTATAAGTTATATTATTAACGGCTGATATGTAACCGTTTTCAATTTTTTGGAAGCGGTTTTATTCCGGCTTTTCCGGCAAACGCCGTTAAGCATATTTTTTTCACAAAAAATTTAGGAGGAAAAACATGAAAAAGATCATCGCTCTGCTCATGGCAGTGGTCATGGTTTTCGCCCTGTGCGCTTGCGGCGCAAAGGCTGACGAGCCCTCTGTCTACTACCTGAACTTCAAGCCCGAGTTCGACACTGCTCTGCAGGAACTGGCTGCTTCCTACACCGCAAAGACCGGTGTTGAGGTCAAGGTCGTTACCGCTGCTTCCGGTACCTACTCCGACTCCCTCAACGCAAACATCAAGGACGTCACCATCTTCAACATCGGCAACGCTGCCGGTCTTGCAGACTGGGATGAGTACGCACTGAACCTGGAAGGCTCCGCAATCGCTGCTGAGCTTGCCACCGACAGCTTCAACCTCTACAACGAGGCAGGCGAGCTGAAGGCCATCGGTAACTGCTTCGAGTCCTACGGTATCATCGTCAACAAGACTCTGCTTGCCAAGGCAGGCTACTCCATCGAGGACATCACCGACTTCGCTTCCCTGAAGGCTGTCGCTGAGGACATCCACGCCCGCGCTGCCGAGCTGGGCTTCGATGCATTCTCCAACTGCGGTCTGGACGGCTCCTCTTCCTGGCGCTTCTCCGGCCACCTTGCAACTGTTCCCCTCCACTACGAAGGCGTTAACCAGGCTGTTCCCACCATCACCGGCGAGTACCTGGACCTCTTCAAGAACGTTTGGGATCTGTACGTCAACAACTGCGCTGCCACTCCCGCTGAGCTGGTAACCTCCACCGGCGACGAGTCCACCGCTCAGTTCAAGGAAGGCAAGGCTGTCTTCTACCAGAACGGTACCTGGGAGTACGCCGGCATCATCGAGGCTGGCCTCACCGATGACGAGATCCAGATGATCCCCATCTACTCCGGCGCTGACAATGACGCTGACATCGCTCTCTGCTCCGGCACCGAGAACTGCTGGGCAGTCAACGCAAAGGCTTCCGAGGCTGACCAGAAGGCTTCCATCGACTTCCTGGTATGGCTGGTAAGCGATCCCGAGGCATCCGCAGTTTATGTTGAGCAGCTGGGCGCTGTCCCCTTCAAGAACTGCCCCGCTTCCACCAACAAGTTCGTTGCTGACGGCAACGCTCTGCTGGCAGAAGGCAAGACTGCTATCTCCTGGGCATTCAACTACACTCCCAATGTTGACAGCTTCCGCGCAACTCTCGTTACCGCTCTGGCTGAGTACACCAACGGCGCTGACTGGTCCGTTGTTGAGAAGGCATTCGTTGACGGCTGGGCATACGAGTACAGCGTTGTTAACGGCTGATTTTAGCTGATAACTTAACACAAAGCAAAAGTTGGGGGCGGGCTTATCAGCCCGCCCCCTTTTTCAGCTTGTAAAAACCATTTCCAATGGCTCCCCTGTGTAAGGGGAGCTGGCTCGCGTGAGCGAGACTGAGGGGTTGTCATTTTTTTACACGTCAATTCCCGCTCATCCCTTTTGCCGAGCCAAAGCATCCGCCCCGGGGCGGGTTTTTTGCCTTGCCAAAAGGCAAGTTCTAATGTAAAGCGAGGTAGAGAGTTTTGAAAAAGAAAAAGCGTCCCAATGACGTGAACAGCGACCTGATAAGAGGTCCCATCAGAAAGTACGGATGGCTGTTTTTGCTTCCCACCTTTGCAGCCTTCTGCATTGGCTTTGTGTGGCCCTTCATTCAGGGCATTTATCTGTCCTTCTGCAATTTCAATGTTCCCTCCGATGCAAAGTGGATAGGTATCAATAACTATGTGAGAACCTTCAACGACGCAGGCTTTTTCCGCGCCTTCAAGAATACTGCGGCCTTTGCCATAGTCACCATTGTTGTCATCAATGTCATTTCCTTCTCCATTGCCTATGCCCTTACCCAGAAGATGCGCGGCTCCAACCTGTTCCGCACCGTCTTCTTCATGCCCAACCTTATCGGCGGCGTTGTTCTGGGCTACATCTGGAGCATGATTTTTGACGCTATTCTCAAGGGCTATGCCACCTACCTCACCGCCAACGCCACCTACGGCTTCTGGGGTCTGGTCATCCTTGTGTGCTGGCAGCAGATAGGCTACATGATGATAATTTACATTGCAGGTCTGCAGGCTGTGCCTGAGGACATGCTGGAGGCTGCCAAGATCGACGGCGCCACCGGCAGTCAGACCCTGTTCAAGGTCATCATCCCCAATGTTATGCCCGCCATCACCACCTGCACCTTCCTTACCCTTACCAACGGCTTCAAGCTCTTTGACCAGAACCTTGCCCTTACCGGCGGTATGCCCAGCATAATGGTGGAAGGCGCCAAAATCAACGCCACCGAGCTTCTTGCCCTTAACATCTTCTCCACCTACAACATCAGCAAGAACTACCACGGTGTTGCACAGGCCAAGGCTGTTGTCTTCTTCATACTGGTGGCTATTCTTGCCATCGCTCAGCAGCGTATGACTCGTTCCAAGGAGGTAACCCAGTAATGAAAGCTAAGGAAAAATACACTCTCGGCAGCAAAATACTCACCGTGTTCTTTACCGTCCTCTGCCTTATATGGGTTTTCCCCGTGTTCGAGGTGGTAATAAACTCCTTCAAGACCAACAACGCCGTCAACCTTGACGCCTTCGCCCTGCCCAACAGCGAAACCTTCACCGGCTTTGCAAACTATGTCAAGGGCGTTACCTTCGGCAACTATCCCTTCATCAAGTCCGCCGGATACAGCGTGTTTATCTCCGTCGTCTCCGTTGTGCTTATTCTGCTTTTCTGCTCCATGACCGCATGGTACATTGTCCGCGTTCAGTCCAGAATGGCAAACATTTGCTATTATCTCTGCCTTTTCTCCATGATAGTTCCCTTCCAGATGGTCATGTTCACCCTGACCTCCACCGCGGATGTACTGCATCTTGACACTCCCTGGACCATCCCCGTGGTTTACCTGGGCTTTGGCGCGGGACTTGCGGTATTCATGTTTGTGGGCTTTATAAAGGGTCTGCCTCTTGAGATAGAGGAGGCCGCCGCGATCGACGGCTGCGGCCCCGTGCGCACCTTCTTCATGGTGGTTCTGCCCATGCTCAAGCCCACCCTTATCTCCGTTGGCATCCTTGAGCTCATGTGGGTCTGGAACGACTACCTGCTGCCTTATCTGGTTCTTGATATTACCGAGTACCGCACCATTCCCATCCATGTGCAGTACCTTAAGGGCAGCTACGGCACCGTTGACCTTGGTGCAACCATGGCCGTTATCTTCATGGCAATTCTGCCTATCATCATCGTTTACCTGTTCTGCCAGAAGTACATCATCAAGGGTGTTGCCGCCGGCGCAGTAAAGGGCTAAGCCAAAGTAAAAATCAGGGAAGGGGGTGCTCCCCGTGACAATTAAGGACCTTGCCGAAAAAACCGGATACAGCGTCGCCACCATATCCCGTGTGCTCAACGCCCAGTCCAATGTGAGCGAGAAGGCTCGCCGCGTCATTATGGACGCGGTGAGCGAAAGCGGCTTTCAGATAAATATAAACGCCCGCCAGCTCAAGCAGCGCGCCACATCCATTCTTGTCATCGTAAAGGGCACCTCCAACGAAATGTTCAGCGAGATGATCGAGATTATCCAGAGCCTTGTGGCTCAGACCCATTATCCGCTGCATGTTGACTATATCGACGAGGACAGCAACGAGGTCCTCCGCGCCGTCCGCCTCTGCCGGGAGAAAAAGCCCCTTGGCATACTGTTTCTGGGCGGCAACAGCGTGAATTTCCAGAACGACTTTGATAAGATAGACATTCCCTGCGTCCTTGCTTCAAACGACGCCTCCGCTCTCAGCTTTCAAAATCTCTCCAGCGTCTATACCGATGACCGTCAGGCCGCCCGCTGCGCCATTGACGCTCTTGTGGCTCTGGGTCACCGGCGCTTCGTGGTGGTGGGGGGTGACCGCAAGGTTTCCGATACCAGCCGCCTGCGCTATGAGGGCTGCCTCCAGTCCTTCAAAAAGCACGGCATTGATTTTGACGAGGAGACGGATTATCAGGGGGTGCGCTTTTCCTATCAGGACGGCTACGACGCCGCCCAGAAGCTCATATCCAACGGCAGACCCTTTACCGCACTTTTTGCCGAGGCGGATGTTATGGCTATCGGCGCCATCCGGGCCCTGCACAATAACGGGCTGAGGGTGCCTCAGGATGTGTCGGTGATGGGCTTTGACGGGCTGCCTCTTGGCTCCTATCTGGTGCCGAGCCTTTCCACCGTTATCCAGTCGGTGGAGACTATGGCAAGGCGCAGCGTGGAAATTCTTATCGACGCCATTGAAAACGGCGGCGCCTGCCGCCATGAAACCGTTCCTTTTGTCCTTAGCAGGTGCGAAAGCACCCGCCGTTTAGGTGAATAAACTATGCTTGACACTATGCGTAAAAGCGGAATACTCATGCACATAAGCTCTCTGCCCAATCCCTACGGCATAGGCAGCGTCGGCAAATGTGCCTTTGACTTTGTGGATTTTCTCCACAGCGCCGGCCAGAGCTACTGGCAGCTTCTGCCTCTCAGCCCCACCGGCTACGGCGACTCTCCCTATCAGGCCTTTTCCACCTTTGCAGGCAACCATTATTTTATCGATATTGACCTGCTGATAGGGGAGGGGCTTTTAAGGCTGGACGAGGCCTTTGCCCCTCATTGGGGCTCAGACCCCTGCCGGGTTGACTACGGCAGCCTGTACGAAAACCGGGCTAAGCTGCTGCACCTTGCCTTTGAGCGCTTTGAGCCTTCGGAGGATTATTACGCCTTCGTAGGGGAAAATGCCCATTGGCTGGAGGATTACAGTCTCTTTATGGCACTTAAGGAGCGCTATAACGGTCTCTGCTGGCAGCAGTGGCCGGAGGGGCTTATGCGCCGGGACGGCGCAGCCCTTGAAAAGGCACGCGGGGAGCTTAAGTCCGAAACGGACTTTCATAAGTTCCTGCAGTACAAGTTTTTCCGCCAGTGGGAGGCGCTTCGCGCCTACGCCGGGGAAAAGGGAATAAGGATAATCGGTGATGTACCCATATATGTGCCGCTGGATTCTGCGGATGTGTGGGCAAATACCGGCCTTTTCCTGCTGGATGAAAACTGCCGCACAAGGCTTGTGGCGGGCTGCCCGCCGGACTCCTTTTCTGCCGACGGTCAGCTTTGGGGCAACCCCCTTTATGACTGGCAGAGGATGAAGGAAAGCGGCTACGCATGGTGGATAAAGCGCCTCAGCGCCGCTGCGGGGATGTACGATGTGGTACGCTTTGACCATTTCCGCGGCTTCGAGAGCTATTGGGCAGTCCCCGCAGGGGATAAAAACGCCATCGGCGGAAGCTGGCAGCCGGGTCCCGGCATGGACTTTATAAGCGCGGTGCAGCGTGCGCTGCCTGAGCTTGACTTTATAGCCGAGGATCTGGGCTATCTTACCGACGAGGTTCGCGCCCTGCAGGAGCAGTCCGGCTATCCCGGCATGAAGGTCATGCTTTTCGCCTTTGACTCCCGTGAGGACGGCAACTATCTGCCCCACAGCTACCCGGTAAACAGCGTCTGCTATTCCGGCACCCACGATAACCTTACCGCAGGGCAGTGGTTTGACGAGGCTCTGCCGGAGGATGTGAAAAAGGCCAAGGCCTACCTTGGGCTCAATCAGGAGGAGGGCTTCGTTTGGGGCTTTATCCGCGCCTGCATGAGCTCTGTAAGCAAGCTCTGTGTTATCCAGATGCAGGATTACCTTGAGCTTGGCGGCTTTGCCAGAATGAATTTCCCGGGAACCCTGTCCAATAAGAACTGGACATGGCGGGCTGAAAAGGGCTTTGCAAGCGAAGCTCTTGCAAAGCACATCCGCTCCGTCACCGAAATGTATGAGAGGATATAAGCAAAACGCCTGAGGATTATCCTCAGGCGTTTTTTGCTATAGTATAAGCCTCCCCTGTGTAAGGGGAGGTGCCCCGCAGGGGCGGAGGGGTTGACAGACAATCCCTCAGTCATTTGCTCGTTCCTCGCAAATGCCAGCTCCCTTTACACAAGGGAGCCATATTATATTGTCATTCCACCCCGGTGCTCACATACATTTCGTCCCCGTGAACCTCGATAAATACCGGGTCAGACCATACGCTCACGGCCCCCTTGTGCAAAGGGGGCTCCGCCCTCAGGGCGGTGGGGGATTGTCACTCCACCCCGGTGCTCACATACATTTCGTCCCCGTGAACCTCGATAAATACCGGGTCAGACCATACGCTGTTGTTCTTCGCGTCAAGAAGCTCAAATATCAGTATAAACTCCCCGTCGCCAAGGTCGCTTTCGTAGAAGCGGGTGTTGCGGTTGACGGTAAAGGTCTCCATCTTGTAAAGCTCAAAGCCGTCGTCCCCGGTGAAGCTGGAGGCGTAGTAAACGGTGCTTATCTCATCGCCCACATAGAGGGGAACAAGGTTCTTGTCCGGCATTCCGGAGGTATCCATACCCCGCCTTGCGCCCAGAATGCTGTAAGCCTCGCTTCTGAAATCGTAGGCCACGCGCAGATTGTAAAGCTCGCCGTTGAGGAGTATGGGCACGGCGTACACATTGTAGTAATCATCCTCATAGATGATGTTCATGTACACAAAATGCCCGTCAATGCTGCCCCACACGCCGCGGAAATTGTCCATGAATATGCCGTTTGTGTAGTCGGCGTCAATGTCGTTGTCACGGCCCATAAAGAGCATGGTATCACCGGCGGTGTTCACATAGGCAAGGTAGAAGTAGACCCCGGACAGAACGCCTGCAAGCTCCGGCCCCACATCCAGCATGGCATAGCCGTCCTCGCTGAGCGTCACCGGCAGGTCGGCGGAAAATTCGGGACTGTCAAGGCTTGGCACCTGAGGCAGCTCCTGCTGGGAAATACCAAGCTGGCTCACATAGTGCATGCCCTCAGAGCTCAGCTTGCCGTCAATGCCGTAGCTGTACAGATACTTGAAGGCCTGGCTGCAGCCCAGCTCCGTGTAGCCCTTAAGGTCGGATTTGTCGCCGTTATAGGAGTAGTAGCAGCTAAGTCCGGTGGCCTGACTGCGGTAGGGGCCTGCCACCCGGTACACCACACATTGGGAAAGACCGTCCAGCACAGCCTGTGAGGTCTTCGGCAAAAGCTCCCTTGCGCTGCGGGCAAGGTGGCCTAAATCCACCATGTTGGTGTAGCCCTCCTGATAGTTGTTGCCGCCGTAGTTTTCGCAGCGGGAGGCAATGCGACTGAAGCCCGTGAAAAAGCTGCTGTCCTGCACGGCGATGCTCAGCGCCTCCTGACCCATGGCGTCGTAAGCCTCAATAAGAGGCAGCAGCTTTGTAAGGTCGGTGACGGAGAGGGTGATCTCGCTGCCCTGAGAGCGCCTGTCGGCGGCGGCCTTGTAGCTGTCGCAGATAATCTTGCCCAGCTTTGCTCCGCCCATGCCCGGGTCGTCGGACAGGGCCTGAAGCCACGCCTTGTAATCCCAGCCCTCGCCGGGCTCCAGCTCCTCGGAGGCCACAAGGTATTTTGCCACATCCGCAAAGGTAAAGGCCACATCCACCGTTGCCATAAGGCAGGCGTCAAAGCCTATCACATCTATGGGAGGGTCGTCGTTTGAAAGCTCAAAGGCCTCGTTGAAGGCTTCATAGAACTCGCCCAGATTGAGAGAATCGTTATAATAGTTCTGGTCAAAGGCAGCTCCGGCAACGCTGCCGCCGCCGTGGTTCCAGAACAGCACCATGGTTTTGTCGGCGGGAAAATTCTTCGTGCAGAATTTGAGGAAGTCGGCCAGCGTTTCGCTGTCGCCCATGTTGGCAAGCTCCTTCTTCTCCGCCAGATGCAGACCCTCACTATTGTAGACATAGCGCTCGGTGCTCCTTGCGCCTACGGTATTGTTGTGCCAGTAATTGCTGCCGCCGGTCTGAATGACCACCGTCACATTGTCCGACAGCTTTGCCTCCATCATCTCCAAAAGGTCGGCGGTGGCATAGCCGCCGCGGCTTTCAAGGTCGCTGCCGCAGAGATACCAGTAAATAGCCCATGTGTCCTTATCGCTGCCCCGGCCGGCAGCTTCAATGGCCTTTAGGTCAAAATCCTCCTGCTGTGCAGGCTGATAGCTGGGGCTGAGCATCTGGCTCTGGGTGCTTTGATTTGCGTTGTTCATTGCGTCATAGACCTGCTGGAAAAGAAGCTCCTCCCCAAGGTCAATGTAATAGGACGGCACCGCACAGCCGCTGACGCTCAGCAGCAGGCATACAGCCAGCAGCACTGCCATAATTCGTTTAAGCATAAAAGCATCTCCCTTGCTTTAAATTCTCAGCCCAATCTGTCGCCGTTTGCAACGGGACGCTCGGGGGCGATAAGCACAACGCCGCCCTCGCTGTATGTACCCAGCACAAGCACCTCGCTCATAAAGTCGGCAATCTGCCGGGGCGGGAAGTTTACCACCGCCAACACCTGCCGGCCGATAAGAGCCTCCGGCGTGTAGTTATCACATATCTGTGCGGAGGATTTTTTTATCCCAAGCTCCGGACCGAAATCCACCTGAAGCTGATAAGCCGGCTTTTTAGCCTTCTTGAATACCTGCGCCGAAATAACTGTTCCAACACGAATATCCAGCTTCATAAAATCGTCGAATACTGCCATGGTCTGCGCCTCCTTTTTCTTCATTTTAAACGCCCGGGCGGTTTAATGCAAGAATAAACACATTTCGCTATTGAAAATAATTGAGCCGGGTGCTATAATGTGCAGGTAAGCGTGGGGTTGGTATATCGGTATTACAGCGGCTTCCCAAGCCGTTAAGGCGGGTTCGACTCCCGTACCCCGCTCCATGTAAAAAACCTCTTTTGTCTACCAGACAAAAGAGGTATTTTTACAATTATATCCGTTCCTGCCGGAACGGGTGATATACCTTCGGTATGATATCGCACTTCGTGCGATGATATATGCCTTCGGCATATGGAGGAACGGATATTATATCATGCTTGCCGCAGGCAAGTATATCATACGGCAACGCCGTATATCATATTGCGCCAGCGATATATCATTGAAAAGCGCAGCAAAGCGTGATATAATCTGTTCAATAAATAAGAATTTTGTGAACAGAATACACAGGACATAATGTGTCTACCTCAAAACCACGGCATTTCTCGCTTTGTGTCGTGGTTTTCTTAATTGACCAGTGATATGATTTCCACGAAAGGAGGGGTGTGAATGAACCAACAAAAAATGGGTGAATTTCTAAAACATCTTCGCAAGGAC
>JAZNUQ010000033.1:0-3816 GCA_045592365.1 Candidatus Limivicinus sp.
TGGGTGCTGGGCAGGTAAAACGATATGAAAAGAAGCGGATTGCCGCGTCGCTTCGCTCCTCGCAATGACAGGATTTCTGCTGTCAATGGCACGGCAATCCGTATCCCCTTACAACAAAGAATGCACAGCTCAAAACCGGAGCTGTGCATTCTTATTTCTGTATACCTGAAACAATTTTCCCCTTTGCTGCGTTTATATAATCGAATAATCGAAAGGAGCAGTGAATATGAAAAAGCCGCTTTTTATGCTGCTGTGCCTTGTACTGCTGATGCTTTCCGCCTGTGCTTCTCAGACCGAAGGCAGCGGCACGCCTGTGCAGCCCTGGCCAAGCCATGCGCCGGGAAGCAGCCCCTACATAAGTCCGCAGGGTCAGCAAGCTCAAAGCCCGGAAATTCAGGTGGAGTCCTATGAATCCTGGGAGGCTCTGCTGGAATCCATGTATGAAAGAGAAAACAATTTCTTCTTTAAGGACTGGGAGCTGGAGATGTTCAAAGCTCTGCCCCAGGATGAGCCGTATTATTTTACGGTCCATCTGTATTCCACCGCCGATTACGGCAGCAATGAAAATGACATTATAGCCG
This sequence comes from Candidatus Limivicinus sp., assembly GCA_045592365.1. GTDB lineage: Bacteria > Bacillota > Clostridia > Oscillospirales > Oscillospiraceae > Limivicinus. Next base: position 582 of record JAZNUQ010000033.1, read on the forward strand.
CGGAGGATTTTTCCGCTCTGGGCGCTGAGGCTCAGGTCAAAGCCTACACGCTTATTGAGAATGGTATGGAGGAAACTTCATACACCTGCTTTGTAAGATGTACTCCGGCTGAGCTGTGGGAGATGAGCAGCCGTACTCAGGAGCTGTACTTTATTGAACAAAGATACGAAAGTGTTGCTCAGCGCTATGACACCCATATATGGCCGGAAGAAGGGCAGGCAGACCATGGATGAACGCAAAACGGTCTCCGGGCTGAAAAAGGGAGACTGCGCAGCTTTGGCTCATGTCATGGACGAATACACAGCCTATCTTTACGCCATTGCATCCGGCATAATGGGCAGCAGGCTGCCTCAGGAGGATGTGGAGGAGATAGTGTCGGAGAGCTTTATCGCCCTGTGGTATAACCGGCAGAAAATACAGCCGGGCAAGCTAAAGCCCTACCTTGCCGCCATTGTCCGCAGCAAGGCCATATCCCGGCTAAGAGGGCTGAGGCTGTACGAGCCCTTGGAGGATGATGCACTGATATGCGGCTGTCCGTCCCCGGAATACGAGCTGCTTTGCGCGGAGCTTTCGCATATTGCAAGAGCCGCGGTGGACTCCCTGCCGGAGCCGGACAGGGAAATATTCAAGCGCCATTATTTTCTTTATGAAAAGACCGAGACAATCGCAAAAGCGCTGGGCATGAACGGCGCCACCGTTCGCACAAAGCTGGCCCGGGGTCGAAGACAGCTGAAAAAACACCTTACGGAAAGGGGCTACGACTGTGAAAATCTACTTGACTGACATATGCGGCCTGTGCTGCCCCGAAGCACTGCCCGAAGACCCTGCAGTCGGCAAGGCAAGCCGGAGGATAAAGGAACGGGTATTCAGCCGGCTCGATATAGCTCCGAGCAAGCGCCCGGGACGCATAATAAAAACCATTGCTCTTATAGCGGCTGTAATATCCGTTTTATCCACCACCGCCTTTGCTGTAAGCCGTTATTATCTGGCCAACAGGTCTGTTTTCGACAAAAGCCTGAGCGGATACCAGCTTGAGCTCGATGAGGCAGGCGGCATTCTCAATGTACACAAGCAGGTTTTTCCGGACGCAGGCATGGCATTCAGCTTCACGGGACCTGATGAAATTACCAATGTGCCGGAGTTCCGTTGCTTCTGGCTGCCGGAAGAGCCTGACACCGGCGGAACAGATGCCGAGGGATGGACCGCATATCTGGCTGTGACCGGTGAGGATACCGAGCTTCCATATATTATAAGCTGCGGTGCAGCGGCAAACGGCAGCACCCTCATACTGAACGGAGATGTCAGTGTTATAAAGGAGGAATACTGGGGCGACTGGCATGTGCTGGAGCTTCACTCGGACTATACCGGCTGCTCTCTTCGCTGGCCCAGCGAAAGTGCCAATTACATTTTGCTTTTTAATGAGCAAAACGGCTTCCTTATAATAATCGGCGGAACTCTGGATATGGAAACTCTGGAACACATAGCCCGGGAGCTTGAAATACGCGACAGCGGCAGGCCCAATCCCGTACATGCATTTGAAGAGATCATGGGACAGATAGACATTGGCCGGGGCTGATAAATCAGGCTATTGACAAATACATCGCAGTGCGATATAGTGTATATCGCACTGCGATGTATTTTTATACGGAGGAGGTTCAGCATGGACGCTCATATAAAAAAGGTCTATGTCCCCATGACGGAAACGGGCTTTTACATACTGCTGTGCCTGCAAAGGCCCATGCACGGGTACAGCATCGTCCGGCAGGTGGAGGCTCTCACCGGCGGGGAGATACGGCTCAGCCCCGGCACCATGTACGGCAGTCTTTCCAAAATGGAAAAGGACGGGCTGATAGAATTTCTCCGCGAGGAGGACAAAAGGAAGATATACGCCATTACAGAGCTTGGCAGACAGGTGCTGGAGCTTGAAATGGCAAGAATAGAGCGGCTTTACAGAAACCTGAAGGAGGCGGAGCAATATGAAGAAATATAAGTGGTTTACCATTGTTGAGTGGGAAAAGGAGCAGATCTGGCTTTCCGAAATGCATGCAAGGGGCTGGCGCTTTGAGGGCGTCAAATTCCCGGGTATTTACAGCTTCAGCCGCTGTGAGCCGGAGGATGTGGTGTATCAGCTTGATTATAATGCCGAAGGTCTTGAGAACAAAAGCGAATATCTGCGTATGTTTGCCGACTGCGGCTGGGAATATGTGGACACCATGATGGGCTTTTGCTATTTCAGAAAAAGCGCCTCGGAGATGAACGGTCGGGAGGAGATATTCTCGGACGATGCCTCCAGGCTGGAAATGGTGGAGCGTATTTTCAAGGGCAGGCTCATTCCCCTGCTGGTGATATTCTTTGCGCTCATCATCCCTCAGCTTTTCATCCAGTCTCACACCGGGCACATAGCGGGACAGGTGATTTTCGGCGTCTATGTGGGTCTGTTCATCGCCTATGTCATCATATTCACCCTCTTTGCCGTCACCTATTACCGGGTCAAAAACAAATAAACAAAGCAGCAGCCACAGCTTAAGCTGAGGCTGCTGCTTTGTTTATTCTGTCGTCAGGGGTTCATTGTGTAGTTGGGAGCTTCCTTGGTGATGTAAATATCGTGGGGATGGCTCTCCTTAAGACCGGCGCTGGTGATGCGAACGAATTTGCTGTTGGTGCGCAGCTCGTCAATGTTGTGAGCGCCGCAGTAGCCCATACCGGAGCGCAGGCCGCCCATCATCTGATAGATGGTCTCGGACACGGGTCCGCGGTAAGGCACACGGCCTTCCACGCCTTCGGGAACCAGCTTCTTGTTGTTCTGCTGGAAGTACCTGTCCTTGCTGCCCTTCTGCATTGCGCCCAGGCTGCCCATGCCGCGGTAGACCTTGAACTGACGCCCCTGGAATACCTCGCTCTCGCCGGGGGCTTCCTCGCAGCCGGCAAGCATGGAGCCCATCATAACTACATTACCGCCTGCGGCAATAGCCTTTGCTATATCGCCGGAGTACTTAATGCCGCCGTCGGCGATGGTGGGAATGCCATACTTTTCAGCCATCTCACTGCAGGCGAGAATTGCGCTTATCTGAGGCACGCCGATACCGGCAACCACACGGGTAGTGCAGATGGAGCCGGGGCCTATACCTACCTTTACGCAGTCGGCACCGGCCTTTGCCAGAGCCTCAACTGCCTCTGCGGTGGCAACATTACCTGCAACCAGCTGTATATCGGGGAAACGCTCCTTTACTTTGGC
>JAZNUQ010000034.1:0-7625 GCA_045592365.1 Candidatus Limivicinus sp.
TGAGGCGCCCTTCTGCAACAGAGAAAAACCATCCCCCGTAAATGAATTGCCCCCCGAAGGTGTGTGACTTCCGGGGTGTATTTCATTTACGGGGGTCATTTCCCTACGCAGAAGCGCTCAAATATTCTGTTGGTAATGTCCTCCCGGACGGTTCTGCCGCTAAGCTCACCCAGGGCCGCCATTGCGTTTTCCGTCTCGGTCAGCACAATGTCCGGCGTAGCGCCCAAAAGCATGGCTTCCCTTGCAGCCTTCATGCTTTCAAGAGCTCTGCCTATGGCCTCTGCCTGTCGGCTGTTAGTGAGTATCTCTCCCGCCGGTACATTGGGCAGAGGAAACAGCCCCTTTATTGTCTCCTCAAGCTCCGAAAGCCCCTCGCCGGTCACAGCGCTGAGGCTTACTGTGGGAAGAACAGTGTCAATTTCGCTGCCGCCTCGGTTCAAATCCAGCTTTGAAAGCACAAGAATGCCCTTTGGCGCCATCTCCGCAAGACGCACAAGCTCAATATCCTCACAGCTTACAGGCCGGCTTGCGTCAACCACAGCGATAACAAGCTGAGCATGGTCAATGGCGCTGCGGCTTCGTTCAACGCCGATGCGCTCCACCTGATCCTCTGTTTCCCTTATGCCCGCCGTGTCCGTAAGGCGAAGGCACACACCGCCAATACGCAGCTTTTCCTCAATGGTATCTCTTGTAGTGCCGGCAACGGCAGTGACTATGGCTCTGTCATAGCCCAGCAGAGCGTTAAGCAATGAGCTTTTGCCTGCGTTGGGTCTTCCCGCTATAACGGCAGGAATGCCCTCCTTCATGAGCTTCCCCCGCTCAAAGGTTCTGACAAGCCCTTCAAGGCTGCTTATTGCCCCTTCGATACTGTCGGCATAGCCTGAAAGGATAAAGTCCTCAATATCCTCGTCCGGATAGTCAAGCACCGCATGGTAGTGAGAGCTTATGTCCGAAAGGGCTGCATACACCGCGTCGCTTTTGCGGCCTATTGCGCCGGAAAGCTGAGCCGCCGCATTTCTGGCAGTCTCAATGCTGTCAGCCTCAATAATATCGGCCACCGCCTCCGCTGCTGTGAGCTCAAGTCTGCCGTTAAGAAAAGCTCTTTTAGTAAACTCTCCCGCCGCCGCCTGCCTTGCCCCAAGAGAAAAAATCTCCTCAAGGGCAGCTCTGAGTATTACGGGAGAGCCATGGCACTGAAGCTCCGCCGTATCCTCGCCGGTGTAGCTTTTCGGCCCCCGGCTGTAGGTGCAAAGGCAGCTGTCCAGCATATTACCGTCGCGGCTTCGAAGCTCGCCGTATATCAGGCTGTGCTCACGGCAGGCGCTGAGCTTTTTCCCCGAAGCGGGGTGAAAGAGCTTTTCCGCTATGCCGATGCTCTCATCCCCCGAAAGGCGGACTATCCCTATGGCGGAAACCCCCGCAGAGGTAGCAAGGGCTGCAATAGTATCGGGCATCACTTATCCTCCATAAGAGCAAATACAAGCTCCGGCACATCACTAAGCCTTGCGGCGCTTGCCACGGGAGACAAAGCCTTGCCAAAGCCGTAGGCCGCGTGGATAAAGGAACAGCCGGCAGCGCTGGCGCTTTTTTCATCCCCCGCCGTGTCACCCACATATACCGCATGCTCTATGCCGTGCTTTGCCATAATGAGCTTAATATTGTCCGCCTTGCCAAGGCCGGTATCACCCTCGCAGCTATGGTCGCGGATGTACTCAGCCATACCGGAGCAGTGCAGGAAGCTCTCTATATAGTTCTTCTGGCAGTTGCTTACTATGAAAACAGGCAGCCTTTCGCTAATACGGCGCAGCACATCCTCAAGCCCCGGGAAAAGCTCCGCCCCATGCAGGGTAATGTATTCCGGCTCCGCCTCAAGACAGTCTGCGCAGAGAGCCTCCCCCTCCGCGCCGAATACGGAAAACACCTTTTGGCATATCTGTTGGGAGGTCATGCCCATGAGACTGCGTATAAGTGCGCCGTCCGGCTCAATAAGAGCCTTTCCTCTTTGCCTGACGGTAGCTCTCCAGCAGGCGGCAACAGTCTCGCTGCTGTCCCACAGGGTACCGTCAAGGTCAAACATCACCGCGTCTATTTTCATAAACCATCCTCCGATATAAGTAAAGCCTCCCATAAAGGAGGCTTTACAACTTAAGTATTGTTATTTGTCGGCCTTTGCTTCCTTTGCCGCCTTCTCGTCCTTGCGCTCGGCTACATAGTAGCTCAGGTAAAGCAGACTGTCTGAGAAGTGAACATTCTCCACTATGGTGGAGCTGTTGGGCTCAGTAAGCTCTATGTTGGTGAAGTTCCAGATTGCATCAATGCCGTTTTCGGTAAGGAGTCTGGTGACAGGAACAGCCGCTTCCTTGGGAACGGAGAGCACAGCCACATCCACCTGATTGTCCTTCAGGTAGGACACCAGAGAATCCATGTGGTAAATGGGAACTCCGTTAAACTCGCTTCCCACAAGACGGGGATTGACATCAAAGGCGCAGCACAGTCTGAAGCCCCATGAGGAGAAACAGAAATTGTCCATAAGAGCATGTCCTATGTTACCAACGCCGATAAGAATTGCGTTAAAGCCCCTGTCCATACCCAGAATATTGCCCACCTGCTCACGGAGGGCTGCCACATTGTATCCGTAGCCCTGCTGACCGAATTCGCCGAAGCAGCTGAAATCCTGACGGATCTGAGACGGGGTCAGGCCAAGCTGCTTGCCAAGCTCAAAAGAGGATATGCGGCTCACGCCGTTGTCTGCCAGCTCGTCCAGCTTACGAAGGTATCTGGGCATGCGGCGAATAACATTATTTGAAACCTTAAGACGCTTCACGAAATTATCTCTCCTTAATTTCCTTGGGACTGTATTTAAGAAAAAAACACATCCTATTTGTTGATTATAGCACAACAGGATGTGTTTTTCAAGGTACAAAAGCACCCCAAATGTCTCAAAACACGACTGTAATTTTACTCAGCCTTGGTTTTTTCAACCACATAGACCTTGCAGCGCACCTGCATTCCGTCACACTCAAGCACAACGGAGGCAGAGCCTTCGCCCACCGCTTCAACGGCACACCAGCCGTCGTTTGTGTCGTGAACAACAATGACGCCTTCGTCTGTGCTGCTCCAGCTTATATTGCCGCTGAGCTTTTCGGTGTCCACCATTCCCTTGAGGGGGATGTTGGCGTCACCCACATGCAGGGTAAACTCGTATATTTTGCTGCCGGCGTACTGTATCTCCAGCCCTTCGGCAGGGGGAGCGCTTGTATCCGCAATGGCACGCACCCAGCATTCGCCGGTTTTGCCGCCGTACTCGGCAAGCACCTTGGCAGAGCCTGAGCCTACGGCTTCGACTATGCAGCTTCCGTCATCCCCGGGGGTAACGGTGATAATGCTCTCGTCGGAGCTTCGCCACTGGGGACTATCCTCAACGGAGATGGGGTATATCTTGCCGGTCAGTCTTATGGGCGCTGCACCCACATGGAGGGTAAAGTCCTCAACAAGCTCACCCGCATACAGTATCTCAATCTTGTAGACATTGGAAATGCTTACTGCGCTCTCGGCTTCCCCCTCCTCAACGGATGCCTCCATAGGCGCATTGTCAGTCACGCCGTGCATCGGTGCGGCAGCCTGCTCATACTCGGCAGTGCCGGTCAGGCCCGCTGCAGCGTCAATGTTGGCGTCTCTGGGCTCTGAGGCCGCAGGAGCCGCGGGTGCCGCCATGGGGCTTTCCGCCTTCATCATTCCAAGTCCGTCGAATGCCGGCAGCGTGTATGCCGCCGCAATCACCAGCGCAAGGCAGGCTGCCGCACTGAGCAGCACCTTCACCGCGCCGGGCATGGTCTTCTTTTTGCCCGTTGCTTTAAGCCTGCTATTGCTTGCGCGCCTGTTATCGGTATTCTTCTCAACAATGCCGCTGCGTCTGACATGAGCCATTACATTTTCCGCTATATGGGCGGGTGCTTCCTCCATGTCCTCCCAAATTGCCTGAGAGACGCCGGAAAAAGCGTCAAAAAGCGCAGCGCATTCGGCGCAGTCCCGGAGATGCTGAGCCAGAACGGCCTTGCCCTCGTCGGACATCTCCCCGTCAATAAGACGGCTTATAAGTTCCTGATAATATTCGCAGCCATTCACGGTCTCTCACCTCCCTCGATATTCCCTGACGAGACGAAATCCGGAATGTTCCCGTCCTTTATCAAATAGGCGCAGAGCTTTTTTCTTGCCCTGAAAATGCGGGATTTAACAGTGCCGATCTCTATATCCAGCACCTGTGCTATCTCGTCGTAGCTAAGTCCCTGTATCTCACGCAAAAGTAAAATCTGTCTGTAATCCTCCGGCAGCATTTCAAGTCCGCGCCTTACAGCCTGACTTGTGAGCTTTGCTTCCATCAGCCTTTCGGGGCTGAGCCCCTCATCCGCTATCTCAAGCTCCACAGTCTCTCCCTCTTCGTTTTCCACCGTAAGGGAGCTTGCCGGGCGCCTTGCCCTGCTGCGCAGAAAATCAACGCTCACATTGGTGACTATCCTGTAAAGCCACACGGAAAACCTGCTGTCGCCCTTGAATGATGCTATGGAATTGTAGGCCTTGATAAAAGCCTCCTGTGCCATGTCCGCCGCATCCTCGGCATTGCCGGTGATGCGAAGAGCCACATTGTACACATTCTTCTGGTATTCCAGCACCAGAAGCTCAAAGGCCTCCGTCTCACCGCCGATGACGCGCTGGATTATCATGGCCTCCTGTTCACGGGTCATTCTGTCTCACTCCTTTATTCCAAATCTCGCTTGATGTCCTTGCAAATTTTTCTCAGCTGCTCCAGTGTCTCCACATGCACAAGCTGCTGCTTGTATATGCCGGAATGCGCCACACCGTGCAGATACCAGGGCATGTAGTGTCTCGCCTCAAGGCAGGCTATACGCTCCCCCGCCCTTTCAGAGAGCGCTTCTATCTGGCTCAGGGCCGTGTCCATTCGCTCGCCCAGAGGCGGCAGCTCAGGCTCCGGCTCTCCGGCAATGGCGGCCTTTGCCTGGGCAAAGAGCCATGGATTGCCGAAGCAGCCTCGGCCTATCATGGCCATGTCACAGCCGGTGTATCGGAGAATATGCTCCGCATCATGGCCTGAAAAAATGTCTCCGTTTGCCGTCACCGGAATGCTGACTGCCTTTTTCACATCGCGGATAATATCCCAGTCGGCACGGCCGGAATACATCTGCACCCGGGTACGCCCGTGAACCGCAATGGCCGCCGCCCCCGCCTGCTGGCACATTTTTGCAAACTCCACCGCATTCACATTGCCGCCGTCCCAGCCCTTACGGAATTTTACCGTCACAGGCTTGTCCACAGCCGCAGCCACGGCGGAGATTATCTTCCCTGCAAGCTCAATGTCCCTCATAAGTGCAGAGCCGTCACCGGACTTGACAATTTTACCCACGGGGCAGCCCATGTTGATGTCCAGAATATCCGCCCCGGAAAGCTCCAGCGCCATGGGCGCCGCCTCTGCCATAACCTCCGGCTCATGACCGAATATCTGCACCGCGCTGGGGTGCTCGCCCTGCGGGATATAGAGCAGGGATTTTGTCTTTTCGTCCTTATATACCAGTGCCTTTGCACTCACCATTTCCGTGGTGGTAAGCGCCGCGCCCTGCCGGGCACACACGCTCCGGAAGGCAAAGTCAGTAACGCCCGCCATGGGCGCAAGGCTCAGCCTGCCGTTTATCTCAACGCTTCCTATTTTCACCATGACATATCAAGCCCCACCGGACAATGGTCGGAGCCCATTATCTCCGGCAGTATGTAGGCCTCCTTTATGTTATCACGCAGCCTGTCCGACACCACAAAGTAGTCAATACGCCAGCCCACATTCCGCTCCCGGGCGGCAGCTCTGTAACTCCACCAGGAGTAGGCCTCCGCTTTGTCAGGATACAGATACCGGAAGCTGTCGGTAAAGCCGCTTTCCAGAAGCTGAGTGAATTTTTCCCGCTCCTCGTAGGAAAAGCCGGGGTTTCCGATGTTGGACTTGGGGTTTTTAAGGTCAATCTCATTGTGGGCAACATTCAGGTCACCGCACATGATGACAGGCTTTTTCTTATCAAGCGAAAGCAGATATTCCCTGAAGCTGTCCTCCCAACTCATGCGGTAGTCAAGGCGCTTAAGCCCGTCCTGAGCGTTGGGGGTGTAGCAGCACACAAGGTAAAAATCCTCATACTCAAGAGTTACGGTCCTGCCCTCGTGACCGTGTTCCTCCACGCCGATATTGTAGCTTACGGATAAAGGCGTGTGCTTTGTGAATATGGCGGTTCCGGAATAGCCCTTTTTTTCCGCGTAGCACCAGTAAGTTTCATAACCGGGCAGATCAAGGTCTACCTGGCCTTCCTGAAGCTTTGTTTCCTGCAGACAGAAGAAGTCCGCGTCAAAATTCCAGAAAATGTCTTCAAAGCCCTTCTTAATGACGGCGCGAAGACCGTTAACGTTCCATGAAATAAACCTCATTTGTGCAATTTCCTCCGGGAAATTTCAATTTTCCTGTTTTTCTGCGTTTTTCTTGTGGGCCTGCTTGCTCTCGTCATAGCCTATGGAGTCACGCAGGGCGCTGTCGTGCAGCCTGGGCGGAGTTCCGGCGGCCAGAGTGAGCGTGCCATCCAGCCTTGTGGCTACAAGGCGGTTTATCTTCACACCTTCGGCGTGGAATTTGGCCTCATAGTCGGTCATAACGCCGTTTATGCCGTCACAGTGCAGGTCGTTTGTAAGCTCCGATATGCTCCAGCCCTCTTTTTCAAACTGCTCCACAGACCAGTCAAAGAGCGGGCGGTTGTCGGTCTTGAAGTGTATCTGTCCGCCAGGGGCGAGAAGCTGGGCGTACAGGCGCAGGAAGGAGGGGGCAGTCAGGCGGAACTTGGCATCCCGGCTCTTGGGCCAGGGGTCGCAGAAGTTTATGTATATCCTGTCCACCTCGCCGGTGTCAAACATCTCTGCCATTTTTGCCACGTCCTCGCAGATAAAACGCACGTTGGCAATCTCCCTGCTCTGCACCCGCTCCATGGCAATTATCATGGCGTCCGCCACCTTCTCAAGGGCAATAAAAAGTGTGCCTGGGGCGTTCTCCGCCGTGTCGGCAGTGAAGCGGCCTTTACCGCAGCCCAGCTCCAGCGAGAGCATATCGCACTCTGGCATAAGCTCTCTCCATTTACCCTTGCGGCCAGAAACATCCTCTATAAGCAGTGCAGCACATTTTTCCATGCGCGGCTCCAGATTGTGCCTTTTTCTCATTCTCATGAGCCAATTTGCTCCTCAATAACAATTTCATGTCTTATTATAGTATCACAGCCACGCAAAAACATCAACAAAGAACTTGAACTTAAGTCCGCTTTGTTGTATAATACGCGGTACGTGAGAGCCACGCATCGCGTGGAACTCAACAAAATAGAGATATCCGGGTGTAGCGCAACTGCACTACAGACCGTCGGCAAGGCAAAGCCGCGCCTTACGGGCTGTGTGTGCCGACTTTAGTCGGCTGTAGCGCGTATCGCGCCGGAGATGTTTTAAGGGAACAGCGCAGAAAGACAATAAAATAATGATATCCGGGTGTAGCGCAGCTGCACTACAGACCGTTGGCAAGGCGCAGCCGCGCTTTACGGGAT
>JAZNUQ010000035.1:0-8343 GCA_045592365.1 Candidatus Limivicinus sp.
CATTCTTTAAGCCGCATTTCAACCGTTCTGTTATAATTGCCATCAATGATCCACTTGTCTGTTGCAAAAATCTCTTGTATTCTTTGATCAAATTCTTCTCTTGAAATATGTGTTTTATCAGGCTTATGCCAGATAGCATCAAGGTAATATAACGGCAAACCTGTTCTCTTACTTAGTTTTTCGGCAAAAGTTGTTTTACCGCTTCCGGGACATCCGATCACGATCACGCGCTTCATTGCGAATTCTCCTTTGCAGTTCGACAAGAAGCGATCAGCATAACACGCAAAGACGTACATTTTGCAGAAAGCGATTTATATGATTGTTCATCGATGTAGTTGGTTCTGTGCAACAACTCAAGCCAATAGCCTGTTTCGCTTGCTTCTTTCAAGGCGATTTCCAGTTTGGAAACAAAGTCTTTCTTTCCTTGTGCGTACTGTGCTTCGTGGATGTTGGCACCGATGCTCGTTCCACTTCTGCCGATTTGGTTAGAGATAATTGATTCGTGGTTAGATTTTAAACGCTTTACAAGGTTAATAATATCCACAGAGAATTCCATTGACAGTTCTGCCAGCTTATTTTCCTTCACTTAATCGCCTCCTTTAAAAGATTTTATATCATAAAATTCAGTATACTTCAATGATGCATCGCCTTGCGGCGATATGATGTTATGCTCCGCATAATGATGTTGCTCGTTTCACTCGCAATGATGTGATGTTTGCCCCAAAACATTAGGCGAAGCCGTCATCATTTCCAAAGGAAGCATCATTGGCGTAGCCAGCATCATTTGCTGCAGGCAAACATCATTCAAAAAACGCACCTTTGTCGGAAGACAAAAGTGCGTTTTTTGTTGGCGGAGATGGAGGGATTCGAACCCCCGGGCGGTGTTACCCGCCAACTGATTTCGAGTCAGCCTCGTTACGACCACTTCGATACATCTCCGTATATTGCCCGATAATTATAATGGATACAGAGCAAAAATGCAAGCACAACAGCGCTGTGCCGTATGCAGCGGGCGCTGTGTGCCCCGGCAATGACAAGACATGCCGCCCTCAGCCGGCTTTTATGCCAAGCGGAGGAAAATATATGTAATTTGTATTAACATTTATATATATCTATTGACAAAAGTTTTTTGCAGATTTATTATTGAGGTAAGAAACACAAAGGGAGAGCTGCGCTATGAAGAAAACTCTGTACAGTCTTATGCTAAACGACGAGGTCGTGCGTCAGGTGGACGCTCTGGCTCACAGGATGGGCACCAACCGCTCCAATCTCATCAACCAGATACTTGCCGAATATGTGGACTATGTTACCCCGGAGCGGCGCATAAACGACATTCTCTCCGCCGTGGAGCAGCTTCTCAGCCCCTCAAGGGAGCTGGTTCCCTTCTTTGCGCCCAACAGTCTTTCCATGTCGCTTAAAAGCTCGCTGGAATACAAATACCGCCCCACGGTAAAATATGAGGTGGAGCTTTACCGCAGCAGCTCGGACATGCTGGGTCAGCTTTCGGTGATATTCCGCACCCAGTCCGCGGCGCTGCTGGAGGCCATGGGCAGCTTCTTCGCCCTGTGGAAGGCTATTGAGGACAGGCACCTTGCCCCACTGATAGGCCGCAGGCTGGACTATACCCTTTATGATGGGAAGTTTCAGCGCTCCATCGCCTCCCCCGCCGCAAAGTGCTCATCTCAGGAGCTTGCCGGGGCGATCTCCGGCTATGTGCAGCTTTTTGACAGCATGATGAAGGCCTACCTTGGCGGCAGAATGGACGAGCACGACATCGAGGCCGCCTACTACTCATATCTTGTAAATTCCGCACTGTATCTGTGACGGAGAAAGGAGAATTATGAACGCGGAAAAGTTTACTCAAAAGAGTATTGAAGCCATACAGTCTGCCCAGAGCCTTGCCCGGCAGCTCAGTAACCCCGCCATTACGCCGGAGCATCTGCTGCATGCCCTTGTGACCCAGGACGGCGGGCTTATCCCCTCCCTGTTTTCACGGCTGGGCGCCGACTGCGGCGCAATCGCCTCCGAGCTTGGAGAGCTTATCGGGGCATTGCCCAAAATCGGCTCCAATGCGGGCAGCTACGCATCCCCGGAGCTTGAAAAGCTCCTTGACGCGGCCGAGCGCAGCGCAAAGAGCCTGGGTGACGAATACATTTCCGTTGAGCATTTTATTCTGGGCATTTTTGCCGCCGGAGGAGCGGCGATAAAGCGCATACTCTCCGACCACGGCATTAACCGGGCAAATTTTGCTTCCGAGCTTTCAAAGGTCAAGACCTCCCCCGTTACCGGGGATAATCCGGAGGCGGGCTTTGACGCCCTTAAAAAATACGGCACCGACCTTGTGGAGCGGGCCCGGGAAAACAAGCTGGACCCGGTTATAGGCCGCGACGGCGAGATACGCAATGTTATACGCATACTCTCCCGCAAAACCAAGAATAATCCCGTGCTCATCGGTGAGCCCGGCGTTGGCAAAACCGCCATTGCAGAGGGACTTGCCCAGAGGATAGTCCGGGGCGATGTGCCGGAGGGGCTTAAGAACAAGACGGTTTTCTCCCTTGACATGGGCGCACTTATAGCCGGCGCCAAGTACAGAGGGGAATTCGAGGAAAGGCTCAAGGCGGTGCTGGAGGAGATACGCCGCTCGGAGGGCAGCATAATCCTCTTTATCGACGAGCTTCACACCATTGTTGGCGCAGGCAAAACCGAGGGCAGCATGGACGCGGGAAATCTCTTGAAGCCCCTGCTTGCCCGGGGAGAGCTCCACTGCATAGGCGCCACTACCCTTGACGAATACCGCAAATACATTGAAAAGGACGCCGCCCTTGAGCGCCGCTTCCAGCCGGTGCTGGTGGATGAGCCCACGGTGGAGGACAGCATCTCCATACTGAGAGGGCTCAAGGAGCGCTACGAGGTCTATCACGGAGTGCGCATACACGACAGCGCCCTTGTGGCCGCCGCCACCCTTTCAAAGCGCTATATCAGCGACCGCTTCCTGCCGGACAAGGCCATTGACCTGGTGGACGAGGCCTGCGCCCTTATCCGCACGGAGATGGATTATATGCCCTCGGAGCTGGACGACATCCGCAGGAAGATAATGCAGCTTGAAATTGAGGAAATGGCTCTGCGAAAGGAGGAGGACAGGCTCAGCCGGGAAAGGCTTTCAAGGCTCAGGGAGGAGCTTGCAAACCTCAAGGACAGCTTCAACGAAATGAAGGCCCGCTGGGAGGGCGAAAAGAACAGCGCCGAGGAGGTAAAGCGCCTCAAGGCAGAGCTTGAAAAGCTCCACGCCGACATTGAAAACGCCCAGCTTCGCTACGAATACGAGACTGCGGCGCGGCTCAAATATTCGGAGCTGCCCCGGCTTGAAAAGAGCCTGCGGGAGGCCGAGGAGCTCAGCGAGCAGCGCTCCGCCTCCTGCATGGTTCACGACACAGTCACCGAGGAGGAGATCGCCGGTATCGTTGCCCGCTGGACGGGCATCCCGGTCGCAAAGCTGATGGAGGGCGAGAGGGAAAAGCTCCTGAAGCTGGATGAGCAGCTTCACCGCCGTGTTATCGGTCAGGATGAGGCGGTGCAGAAGGTCACCGAAGCCATCCTCCGCTCCCGGGCAGGCATTGCGGACCCGGAGCGTCCCATAGGCAGCTTCCTGTTTCTCGGCCCCACCGGCGTGGGCAAGACGGAGCTTGCAAAGGCTCTGGCGGAATGTCTCTTTGACGACGAGCACAGCATGGTGCGCATCGACATGAGCGAGTATATGGAAAAGTTTTCCGTATCCCGCCTTGTGGGAGCGCCTCCCGGATATGTGGGCTATGACGAGGGCGGTCAGCTTACCGAGGCTGTGCGCCGCAGGCCGTACAGTGTGGTGCTTTTTGACGAGGTGGAGAAGGCGCACCCGGATGTTTTCAACATTCTGCTGCAAATTCTCGACGACGGGCGCATAACCGATTCTCAGGGGCGCACCGTTGATTTTAAAAACACCATTATCATTCTCACCTCAAATCTGGGCAGCCACTACCTGCTGGAGGGCATTGACGAAAACGGCTGCATAAGCGAGGATTCGCGAAGCGCGGTGATGGCGGAGCTTCGCCGTGCCTTCCGTCCGGAATTTCTCAACCGTCTGGACGAGACCGTTATGTTCCATCCCCTTGGGCGTGCGGAGCTTAACAAGATAATCGAGCTTATGGTGTCCGCCCTGCGCCGCAGGCTTTCCGACAGGGAGCTGGAGCTGGAGCTCACCGATGCTGCCCGCAGTCTCATTATTGAGCGGGGCTATGACCCCCAGTACGGCGCCCGCCCGCTGCGTCGCTTCTTGCAGAGCAGCGTGGAGACGCTGGTGGCGCGAAGCATACTTTCAGGCGAGCTTAAGGCCGGGGATACCCTTGTAATAGACGAGGCTCGGGGAGAGCTGAGCTGCATGGTACGGTAATTTTTACCATATATGGAAAATTTGTCTGAAAATACCGCAATTTTGCTATATTGCGGTATTTTCAGACTTTTTTATTTGCAATTGTTCACAAAATTGATATGCTTGTTTTGTGTAATAGGCTGAAATTGTCTGCGGATGCTTGCATTATTTTTTTGCTGAATTTATCATTATCCCATCAAAAAAGGAGGGAACGCTATGGCAAGACGGGAATTTGACATGAAGACCATATTGGATATTCCTCTGTGGGAGCAGATACAGGACCAGCTTGCCCAGCTTACGGGAACGGCCATAATCACCATAGATTTCAAGGGCATCCCTGTTACAAAGCACAGCTGCCGCACGGAATTTTGCAGTGTAATAAGAGAAAACCCGGTTTCCCGCAAGCGCTGCTATCGCTGCGACGCACTGGCAGGCCTTGAGGCGGTGCGCCTTGAGCGACCTTATATCTACCTGTGCCACTGCGGTATTGTGGATGTTGCGGTGCCGGTGCTGGTGGGCGACCATTATCTGGGTGCGGTAATGTTCGGTCAGGTGCGCATCCCCAACGACGATACCGACGCCAAGGTGGAGCGTCTTGTAAACGAAATAAGCTCCTTTCAGGCCGACGAGCAGAGCGCCCGGCAGGATTTGCTGGAGCTTTACAACAAGCTGCCGGAGATGGAGTATAAACGCATAGTACAGATTGCCGACCTTATAAACTCCATTGTGCAGTACATTGTTGACCGTGCGGTAAAGAGCCATAACGACAGCCAGACCTACCGCTGGCTGCTTAACTCCGGCGGGCGTGACACCTCCTCTTATATAAACGAAATTCAGGAGCTTCCCGCCCCTCCCCCGGTGAAGGATGTAAGCGTGGAGCATCAGCTCCCGGTGGCAAAAAGCAGTGCGGTTTATCCGGCGGTGGCCTATATCCATGACCATATCCAAGACCCCATCAGCATGAAGGACATGGCCTCCCTGTGTCATCTGAGCTCCAGCTATTTCTCCCGCATTTTTACGCGGGATGTGGGCGAAAACTTTGTCAGCTATGTGAACCGGCAGAAAATCGTTCTCAGCCAGAAGATGCTGAGGGAGACCAGCAAGAGCATTTCCCAGATCGCAGCGGAGCTGGGCTTTCAGGACACAAGCCATTATATAAGCCTTTTTAAGCGCTACGAGGGCATTACGCCTACCGTCTATCGGCAGTATAACTACAAGTGAAGCACTCCGTACAGGCTCCCTTGTGTAAAGGGAGCTGTCGAGCGTAAGCGAGACTGAGGGATTGTCTCCCCGCGCCCGCAGGCGCACAGCACCGTAAGTGCTGTCATTGCAAGCGCGGCGAAGTAATCCGCATATCTAAGGCTTCCCCCCCGTAGGGGGAAGGCTTTTTTATTGCCTCCCTATCCGGGAGGCGTTTTTGTTTACTATCTACAAATACGGTCTTTGAAATTCGTAAAAGATATTTTTTTGTCAATTCGGAATGTCTATTTTGACCTAAAGCGCAAATTTGCTGCATAAATTTGCCATAATACTCAGCATACATAAATAATGACATTTTTGTGCAATTGGGCTAATTTAAAATCAAGAATGACGGGTAATTTAGACACAACTCGTCAAAATCGACAAATAAAATTCAGAAAGGAAGGAAAGAGAAATGAAACTATCAAAACAGTCAAAAGTCGGCTTGGCGCTGGTTCTCTGTATTGCGCTTTTCTTGACTGGTATTGTCATTGCTCGCAGCGTTGACAGTTCTGGTGGAGATGTACAGGTACAGCAGGTTTACTACACAGACCGTACCGATGGTAGCTCAATGTACGCCAAGTTGTACATTCCCAACACAGCTACAGCAAACACCCCTGCCCCCGGATTTATTTTCTTCCCTGGTAATGACAGTGACACAGAAAAATACACTCCTCTCGCAGTGGAGCTATCCAGAAGAGGCTATGTGGTAATGCTGTCTGAAATCAAAAATCAGGGTGCATCCGTAACCTCAGATGCAGATACTCCGAGAGCTGCTGCTGCAGATCCCGCATGGTGGATGTCCTGGGGCGGCAACGAAGCTCTGGGCTATCTTAGAGGTCTCAGCTTTGTTGACAAAGAAAATGTCATCGTCAGTGGCCATTCTCTTGGCGGCTTTGCAGCAATCAGAGCTGCTTTCAACGAGCCTGACTATGTTAAGGCATGTATCCCCGTAGGTGTCGGGATGTCTGACTATGGCGTGCCTACCACTGCCGGTGGTGCTGTTTTTGGCGGAATCGCTAACGAACATGATCACCCCCCTCTTTTCGATGGGCTTGTTGCTGCAAATATCAATCTTATGACGGTTGTCGGTCGAGACGATCCTGATGCCAACTCTATTGATTCCTTCGTTGGTTTCTGTGGTCTGTCCAGTCCGGAAGAATACATACCCGGAACTATTTATGGCTCCTTTGAAGATGGTACTGCTCGATATGTTTACGAAGCAATGAATGCTGTTCACGTCAAAGAGCAGATTGACGTTGGCGCTGTTACTGCTGTAGTTGATTTTGTGCAGAAGTGCAGCCCCACCGGCTTCAACTTTGACAGTAGCGAAATCGTCTATCCCTGGAGAATTTTTGGTGCAACCCTTGCATATTTCGCTCTTATTTCTATGATATTCCCCCTTGGCTATTTCGCACTCCAGATTCCTTTCTTCGGCAGCATTGTCGCCGAAGCTCCTGAGTACAAAGGCTCTAAAGGCAAGAGTTGGTGGATTCTGGCAATAATAACCATTCTCATGGGTCCCGTTCTCTATTTCCCACTGTCACAGATTTCCGTTGCCCCGTGGTGGTCAGCCTCGGGACTGGCTAAGATTTACACCCTCAAGAGAATCAACGCCACCATGCTGTGGGCAGTTGGCATGGCATTGATTATCCTCCTTGCAAATATTGTTATGAGCCTTGTCCAGAAGAAGGAAAAGAGGCTCAGCCTGTATAATTACGGTCTCACCTACGAAAAGGTCACCCTTGTCAACATTCTCAAGTCTCTCCTTCTTGCATTTCTGATTGTAGGTACCATCTATGCCATCCTTGAGGTTCAGTTCAGATGGTCCAATGTCGATGTTAAGGTCTGGATAAACGGCTACAAGGTAATGAATGCCAGACAGTTGGGTCGTTTCTTCAAGTACCTTATCCCCTTTGCTTTTGCCTATATTATCTTCTTCTCAAATATTTGGGCAAATGTGCGTCCAAAGAGTGGTCAGCTCTCCATTGGCAAAGAAATGCTGATAAATATTCTTCTGCTTGCCCCTTGGTACATACTTTGGGCAATCCGTCTTGGACCCTTCGGTTGGCTTGAAGCCGCTGGTGGCATCCCCGCATGGACCGGCGTTATGTATGGTAGTTTCTGGGGTCTGCCTGTATCAATGGGTATTGTGGCTGCAGTTACAACATTCTTTAACAGGAAAACTGGAAGAGTATATGTTGGTGCATTTATAAGTGCAATGCTCATTACCTGGCATTTGGTTGTTGTCTTCTCATAAGAATTGAAGTTCCCATAAAAGCAACGCAAGAGCCGCCGCATTGCGGCGGCTCTTTTAAAACCGCACGAAAGGAGACTTGCCAATGAAATACATAATGTCTCTTGACCAAGGCACCACCAGCTCCCGCTGCATACTCTTTGACAAGTCCGGAAATATCTGTGCAAGCGTACAGAAGGAATTTAAGCAGATCTTCCCCAAGCCCGGCTGGGTGGAGCATGACGCCATGGAGATCCTCGACAGTGAACTGCGGGCTATGGCGGATTGTCTGGCGCAGAGCGGCGCGAAGCCCGGCGAGGTAGTTGCGATCGGTATCACAAACCAGCGCGAGACTGCCGTCATGTGGGAAAAGAGCAGCGGAAAACCCGTGCACAATGCGATCGTCTGGCAGTGTCGGCGTACCGCCTCCATCTGTGATAAATTGAAGCGGGACGGCATGGAA
>JAZNUQ010000036.1:0-6566 GCA_045592365.1 Candidatus Limivicinus sp.
CGGTGAGCTGGCGGGGGGTGGTACCCTCGGAGGCCATGCTGCCCTTAAGGTCGCCGTCCTTTTCCTGTATCTTCCTTGAGATAGCCTCTCTCAGCTCCTCGCCGGAGAGACCGGCAAACTCATTGTCCGCCAGATACTTGAGCTTAAGCTCGTTGGGGGTGCCTGCAAGACCTGCGGTGTAGCCGGGGGATACCACCGGGTCTGCCAGCTCCCATATCTTGCCCTGGGGGTCCTTAAAGGCGCCGTCGCCGTAGACCATGACCTCGATGATTTTGCCGGTGCGCTGATACAGGCGCTTTTGCACATCGTCAACGAATTCCTGGCACTTGATGGGGAAGAGCTTGATGCTGTCCTCGGTGGCCTTGTTGGAGCCCAGCAGCCCGCAGAAATCGTTGTAGCCGCTGCCGTTTACAGGGGCGGTAAGAATATCGTCCATGCCGTAAACGGTGTTTGCTCCTGCCTTTTTAAGCAGGCGCTTGGTGCGGCTTCTGGTGTGAATGTCGCAGCAGAGCACATCCTTGGTGTAGTCAAGGATGGCTGTGGGGCGGTTTGCGAAGATAATCTCGCATTCGCAGCCGCATTCCTCCACGGTGTCGCGGTAAATCTTCACATAGTCAACGCCGGTAAAGGGGTGCAGCCCGTAGCCGAAAAGCTCACGGTACTTTTCCTCGCTGAGCACATCGGTGTAGGGGTCAACATCCTTTTCCTCCATGCAGTCGGGGTCAAACAGATGGTTACCCACCTCGTCAGAGGGGTAGGAGAGCATGATGGTGAGCTTCTTTGCGCCCCTGGCAAAGCCCTTGAGGCAGATGCTGAAGCGGTTGCGGCTGAGTATGGGGAAGACAATGCCGATGTGACCGCCGGGGAACTTCGCCTTAATATCGGCTGCGATGTGGTCGATACCGGCGTAGTTGCCCTGAGCCCTTGCCAGAATGGACTCGGTAACGGCGATAATGTCCTTGCTGCCTATTTCTATTTTTTCCTGCTCAAGACAGTTGCAGAGGGTGTCTGTCAAAATTTGAGCCAGATCGTCGCCCTGACGGATAATGGGGGCTCTTAAGCCTCTTGCAACGGTACCGATAGTTCTTTCCATAGCTGTATCTCCGTTCTGCCGCTCAGCGGCCTTGGAATATGGTTTATCACCGATAGAACATTATACTACACTCTTTTCCATATTCCAAGGATTTTTTTAATAAAGCCCGCATAAACCCGCAGGGGCCAACTGCCTTCGCCCGCTTCGCCGCCTGAGCCGTCATGCCTCGTCCCATGCCAGAGCCGCCTGCCAAGCCTCACCCATGCAGGCAAGGTGCAGACCCTCCCGGCCGGTATTGCCCATAATGTCGCGCAAATCAAGCAGCAGCGCCTTGCGCAGATACTCAAGCCCCTGCCGGTGCATGCCGTTTTGCAGGGCAAAAAGAGCGTGGCTTGCAAAGCTCAGCGTGGAATCGTGCAGACACAGCGGCTCAAAATCCTCCCACGCCATGCGCTTTTCCTCCGCCGTGAAGGCATCCGGCATGCGCGTCATAAGCAGCAGCACATCCGCCTGCTTTATGAGCTTATAGCGCTGGAGCCGGTCAAAGCACACTCCGTGGTAGCTGGCCTCATCACCCTGCTTTATAAGGGCGATGTCCACCGGCTCAAGCAGATGGAAGCTGTCATCCTGCCGAAGCCTGCCTGCCTCGTCCCGGGGCGTCTTAAGAGCGTCGGCAAGGCGGGTAAATTCCGCCGTCTCCTCATCGGAAAGGCCGAGAGAGCGGTACTTATCCCCTCGCCTCTCCTTAAGCACAAGAGCAGCTTCGGCGGCAAGGCGCAGATTGTGCGCAGCCATCATATTGGTAAACAGATTGTTGCTTGTAATGCCGCAGTACTCGTCCGGCCCTTTGCAAAAGAGAATGTCGGCGCTGCCGTCGGCGCGGGGGCTTATGCGGCTTTGCCAGAAGCGCCCCGTCTCCACAAAAAGCTCTGCGGCGTGCTCAAGGTAGAATTCCTCATCCCCGGCGTCGCGGCAGTATTTATCTATGGCGTAGGCCACATCCGCCGTAACATGCAGCTCGCTGCAGCCAATGTCCCAGGTTTCGCACTGCTCGCTGCCGTCCAGCGCCGCCATCCATGGAAAGCGCGCCCCACGGGTGTTCATGCCCCGGGAGTGGCGCTTTGCCGCCTCAAGGGAGAGGCAGCGGTAGAGACAGAGGCTTCGCGCCGCCTGAGGGTCGTTCCGGATAAAAAAGGGCAGCATGAACATATCCGTGTCCCAGAAGTAGCAGCCCTTGTAGCGCCCGTGGCTGAGACCCCTTGCGCCGATGCTAACGGTGGCGTCTCTGCCGCTGCAGCTTGAGACAAGGTTCATCATGCTGAAGCGCAGGGCGCACAGAAGCTCATCGTCAAAGCCCCGGGGGACAAGGTCGCAGCGCTGCCATATACGCTGCCACTCAGCCCTGTGCGTCCTGAAAAGCTCCTCATAGTCCCAGTGGGGGGGAGGCGGGGCTATCCTCTCGTCCACATCCCGGGAGGAAAGCACACAGCAGAGCTTTGTAAGCTCTGCGCTCTGCCCGGCGCGAAGACTGATGCGGCAGCACACGCTGTCCCCGCCTGAAATGTCAAAGCCTGCGCCCTTATAATATACATCCTCGTCCACTCTCAGGCCGCTGCCTCTTATCTCAAAGCTCATGCCGCAGCCCCCGCGGTGCTGCCGCCGGGCCGTGGGCAGAGCCAGACATATAAGCTCTCCGTTATCCTTGGTCTGGTCATCGGGGATGGGGCTGTTGCAGCTTTCCGCCATTATGCCGCCGCGCAGCTCAAGCTCCGCGTCAGCCTCCGCCTCGAAGCTGAAATGCTGCACTATGAGAGCGGGCAGCTCACTGTGTATAAAGCGGCGGTAAACGAGCCTTACGCGCCTGCCTCCGGCCTCAAGGCCGAAGCGCGCCGTGAAAAGGGCGGCGCGCATATCAAGCTCCCTTTCCACTCCGGTCGAAAGCTCCGCCTCCAGTCCGTTTATATACAGCCTTTCGCACACCGGCGTCGGCAGATTTACAAAATCCGTGATGCCCGGCTTTATCTCCCCGAAGATGCCCGCCATGTATAAGCCGCGCTTTACAGGCCGGGGGTGTTTTTCAAAGGGCAGATAGCCCCGCAGCCCCAGCCGTCCGTTGCCGGTGAAAAACACGCTCTCGCAAAAATCGTCGTCGGCGCTGCCTGCCGGATGGCGAAAGCCCCAGGGCTCAAGCATAAGCTCAGTTCTCATGGGGCACCTCCCCTGCGCTGAGATACAGGCTGTGGCACAGGAAGCCCGCGCAGGTGGCAAAGGCCGCCCCGGTGGTACACTCGCCGGTGTAGGCGTCCACGCTTTCGCAGGCAATGCCGTTATCCATCCTCATCAGCTCAAGCTGCCTGAGAGCCTCAGCCTCAAAGCCGCAGAGCAGGCTGTTGCACAGGCTCAGCACCCAGGGATAGGGCGCATGGGCGCAGCCTATCTGGGCTATGGGGCAGCCGTGGAAGCTGTACTCATAGTCTGCCGAGCGTATCATGTCCACGGTGTTACGCCAGATCTCGTCCTGTGCAGAGCAAAAGCCGTAATAGGGCAGAAGCTGGAGGCTTCCCGGCGGCTCGTCGTAGATATTCCAGCGTCCCTCAAGGTCGGCCGACCAGCAGAAAAACTGCCTGCCCCGGCTGTCCTCAAAAACGAAATGCCGGTAGACGGCCTCCCTGACCCTCTCGGCCTGCTGCTCAAGACAGGCATATTCCTCACCGTACAGGCGTGAAAGCGCCCTCAGCGCCCGCCAGACCAGCACATTGTTGTAGCAAAGATAGGGGTAGAGCGTCTCATCGTCGGTGGGCTGCAAAAAAGTCTCGTACAGGGGCAGCCTTTCATGCCGTGAGGCTCTCAGCCGCCTGAGTATAAGCTCCACGCCTCTTTTTGTGTCAGGCTCGTGCAAAAGCGCCTCGTCGCCGCCGGCGGCGATGAAGGCCTCAAGCGCGATAATGGGGCTTACAAGCTCGTCAAGCTCAAAGCCGGGCTCCAGCACGGTGGCGTCAATATAGCGGGAGTGTATGCCGATATTCCTGCGCTGGCGGGTGAATACATGCCGCAGCAGCTCCCCGGCAAGCTCAATATCCGCCTCCAGTATGGCGGGAAAGGCCCATAAAAGCACATCCCTGTCCCAGTAGGCGGCGCTGACATAATAGCGGCAGCTCCTGCTGGTCACGCACACAAGCTCCTCCGTGTCAAGGGTGAGCCCGGTGGAGTAGAACAGGCAGAAGAACAGATTTGTGTTGTATATCTCCGTAAGCCTGGGGCTTTTCAGGCTCCGGCTTCTCAGGGTCAGCCATTTGGCACTGCGCTCAAGCTCCCATTGCCAGCCCCGGCGCAGCATTTCCTTTGCCGAGGTTGCCGCCGCCACCTCCTCAAAGCCCAGCCCCCACCAGATGCAGAGGCTTATGCTCTCGCCCTTTTTAAGCTCATCTTTTCGGTGAAGCCGGTAGTCGATGCCGGCGGCACTTTTTTCATATTCGCAGCAAAGCTCCCTGTCTCCCATGGGCGCAAAGGCAAAGAGGGGAGAGCAGCTTCTCATATCAAATATAAGCCCCGAGTTCCAAGGGCTTTCGTAGCAGTGCATGCTGCCCTCAAGGGCCTTGTCCTCGTTGACACAGTGCCATGCCGAGGCCCATAGCCCCCGAAGCCCCCAGTCGATTTCCGCATCCGCCCCGGCCTGAAGCCTGAGCTGTATGCCAAAGCCCCTTTCCCCCACGGGACAGAGAACGGTCATTTCCAGCCTGTGCTCACCGACCCTTGCCTGCATCTTCGGTATCCACCAGTGCAGGCGGCAGAATTCTGTCTCCTCAAGGGGCAGCTCCCTGCCTCCGAGAGAAACAAAGGGGGCTATAAGGGGTCTTTCCCCGCCGCGGACATCTATCATGCCCTTGAGGGACATGTAGAGAAAGCTCATGTCCTCAATGGCGCCGCTGCGCTCATTTATCGCCGGCAGGGAAACATATTCATTGCCTGTTGCCAAGTATTGCTCCATGTTCAAGCTCCTTGTCGTTTAACCGATTAAACTATTTTTTACATAAAGTATAACAAATATTATCCGCTTGTCAATGTAATTTTTCAGCAAGCAGCCAAAAAACTGTTGACAAACGGAGAGGGAAATATTATCATAAACTCAAGAAAAGCGTTTAAGCGGTTAAACAAAGGAGAGAACTTAATGGCAAGAGTTACGCTGAAGGATGTTGCCCAGCGTGCGGGTGTCACCACCGCGGCAGTATCCTATGCCCTCAGCGGCAAGCGCCCCATATCGGAGGAGACCAAGGCGCGTATAATGCAGGCCATAGAGGAGCTGGACTATGTGCCGGACCTTAACGCCCGCAGTCTCAGCATGCGCGATTCCAAGCTCATCGGCGTGGTGGTGCCTCAGACCGAGCCGGGGGAGAGGCTGATGTTTCAAAACAGCTTTTACAGCGAGGTGCTCGGCAGCATAGAATACTACGCCCGTCAGCAGGGCTACCATATACTAATCTCCGCCACCGACGCCAACGAAAGCTACCTTACCCTTGCCAAAAAGCGTAATCTGGACGGTATCATCGTCATCGGCATGTACCCGGACGAGTTTTACCAGCAGATGAAAAAGACCCAGATACCCATAGTGCTGATAGACAGCTACTGCAACGACCATTACTATCACAATATCCGCATAGACGACGCCTACGGCAGCTATCTTGCCACCCGCTACATGCTGGAAAAAGGGCATAAAAATGTGGCCTTCTTTGCAGGCCAGATGAAGGAAAACGGCGTTATGAAAAAGCGTCTGCTGGGCTATCGGCAGGCATTGGAGGAGTTTTCCCTGCCCTTCCGTCAGGAGTATATTTTTGAAGGGCAGATAGACTATAACAGCGGCATTGAGCTTGCAGGCAAGCTCCTTGCCAGCGGCATAAGCGCCAGCGGCATAGTCTGCGCCGCCGACATTCTGGCCATAGGCGCCGCCAAGGGGCTTTTCGAGGCGGGCAAAAGGGTGCCGGAGGATTATTCCCTTGTAGGCTTTGACGATGTGGAGCTTGCCCAGTATATGACGCCGGGGCTTACCACGGTGCGCCAGCATATATCCCTTAAGGGTCAAAAGGCGGTGGAGCTGCTTTTAAAGCACATAGAGGACCCCGGCCTTCCGAAGCAGGAGGAGATACTGCCCCTGCAGCTTATAGCCAGAGGCTCCGTTAAGGATATGGAGTAAAAAACGGGCCTGCATGCCCTCACCACAAGTTCATGCAGACCCGAGAGAAAAAAGTCAGCCAACTCTTTTCGCCAAATTATATTCTAAGCGAAAAGAGCTAAAAAATCAATCACAAATTGAGGAGGAAACCAATATGAAGAAATCCCGGCTGTTTTCGCTTCTGACCCTGCTGCTGGCGGCGCTTATGCTGCTGTCCGCCTGCGGCCAGACCCAGACCCCCGCACCGGCAGAGCCTGCACCGGCGCCTGCCGAGCCCGCCCCCGCACCGGCAGAGCCCGTCACAATTACCTACTGCAACTTCAACTCCTCCGGCGGCAACGAGGAAACCCTTGCAAAGATGGTAGC
>JAZNUQ010000037.1:0-9669 GCA_045592365.1 Candidatus Limivicinus sp.
CAGCCCGGTGTGCCGCCCCGCTCCGTTGCAGGCAATAAGACCACCGCAAGGCTTTTCCGCATCTGCTACGGCATTAAGATAAACGATACCCAGACCGGGCTTCGCGCAATTCCCCGGCAGTATCTGGAGCGCTTCTGCACCATCGAGGGCGAGCGCTTTGAGTATGAGACCAATA
This sequence comes from Candidatus Limivicinus sp., assembly GCA_045592365.1. Taxonomy (GTDB): domain Bacteria; phylum Bacillota; class Clostridia; order Oscillospirales; family Oscillospiraceae; genus Limivicinus. The sequence continues at coordinate 176 of JAZNUQ010000037.1, forward strand.
TGCTTCTGAACATGAAGCGTATGCGTATCGCCTTCTACGAGCAGCCCATCGAGACTGTCTATGACCCGGAGGATTACAGCTCCCACTATAACGCGGTGAAGGACAGCTGGCGTATATTCAAGGTCATGTTCAAGTTCATGCTCAGCTCTCTGGGCTCCACCATTATTGACCTTGGCGTGTTCTATCTGGCAATGCGCTTTCTGGCGCATCTTTTCGGCCCCTATGCCGAGCTTGCCGCCACGGTGATTGCCCGTGCCAGCTCCAGCTTCGTCAACTTCAACGCCAACAACAGCGTGGTTTTCGGCAACAAGGGTCACTACCGCAGGGCGCTTTTGCGCTACTACTGCCTGTGCATCCCCCAGATGCTCCTTTCCGCCGGGCTTGTGACGCTGATAAACGGCCTGTTTGCAAACAGCCTGCCCATAGTGGCAACGGTCATAAAGTTCTGCGTGGATACGGTGCTGTTTTTCATATCCTACTCCATACAGAGAGAGTGGGTATTTGCGGAGAAGTGATGACCCTCTCAGTCTGCCCGCCGGGCAGACAGCTCTCCCAAAGGGAGAGCCAAGTGGGTGCGCGGTGTATCCTGCCTCCCCCCCTACGGGGGAGGCGGCAGGGTGCAGCCCTGAGGCAGAGGGACCAATATTATTGGCTTCGGACGCAAAAAAAGACTTGCAATATACTGCATATAGTGGTATTATTACAGGGTAAGTTATTAAGCTATTGTCAGAGTGGGTCGCGGCCCACTCTTTTTTGCGAACACTTTGCAAAAAGTAAAACCGAAGGTGAGTATAAGATGAGCAGAATAAGCGACATTGTATCCCGGCTTGCAAGACCCGTGGTTGAGGAGGAGGGCTGCACGCTCTGGGATGTGGAATATGTAAAGGAAGCCGGAACATGGTTCCTGCGCATTTTTATCGACAGGGAGGGCGGCCTCTCCATTGACGATTGCGAGCGCATAAGCCGCAGGCTTGACCCCATGCTTGACGAGGCTGACCCCATTCCCGACAGCTATGTGTTTGAGGTGGGCTCCGCCGGCGCCGAGAGAGAGCTGAAGCGCCCCTCCGACTTTGAGCAGTTTATGGGGCATCAGGTGGAAGTGAGGCTATACCAGCCCCTTAACGGAAGCAAGGCCTTTGTGGGTGAGCTTAAAGGCTGGGAAAACGGTGATGTTATCATCGTTTTCGGCGGCAGTGAGATTAAATTTGAAAAGAGCAAAATTGCTCAGGTCAGGCTCCATGTGAGCATATAAGACACAGTATAAACTTGAACGGAGTGCAGAAAAATGAACGCAGAATTTTTTGAGGCCATTGAGGAGATCGAAAAGGAAAAGGGCATACCCAGAGCCTACATGTATGACAAGATAAAGCAGGCAATGCTGGCAGCCTTCCGCAGAGACAATCCCGAGTGTGAGGACAATGTGGTTATCATCCTTGACGAGGATAAGAAGCGCATTGAGATGAATGTGAACAAGACCGTGGTTGCCGAGGTGGAGGACCCCAACCATGAGATCATTCTTGAGGCTGCAAAGAAGATAAGCCGCAGAGCCAAGGTGGGCGATATGCTGGGCGTTCCCGTGGAGACCAAGAAGTTTGGCCGCATCGCAGCTCAGGCTGCAAAGCAGGTCATCATTCAGGGCATCCGCGAGGCTGAGCGCGGCATCATATACGAGGAGTTTACCTCCAAGGAGCATGAGATACTTACCGGCGTGGTTTCCCACATCGAGCCCAGAAACGGCAGCGTCTCCATCCGTATCTCCTCCAACAGCGAGTTTACCGAGGCAATGCTCTCCGCCAACGAGCGCATCAAGACCGAGGCTCTCAGAGAGGGTGACCGCATCAAGGTCTATGTTGTTGAGGTTCGCAACTCCACCCGCGGCCCTCAGGTGCTTATCTCCCGCACCCATCCCGGCCTTGTAAAGCGCCTGTTTGAGCTGGAGGTTCCCGAAATCTTTGACGGCACCGTTGAGATAAAGTCCATTGCCCGCGAAGCCGGCAGCCGCACCAAGATGGCGGTCTGGTCCGCAGACGCGGATGTTGACCCCATCGGCGCATGCGTAGGCCCCAAGGGCGGCCGCGTTGCCAGCATCGTTAACGAGCTTGGCGGCGAGAAGATAGACATTATCAAGTATTCCGAGATCCCCGAGGAATACATTGCAGCAGCCCTCTCTCCCTCCGAGGTCATAAGCGTAAGCATGCTGGAGGACGGCAAGAGCTGCCGCGTTATCGTGCCTGACGGTCAGCTCTCCCTTGCCATCGGCAAGGAGGGTCAGAACGCAAGACTGGCCGCAAAGCTCACCGGCTACAAAATAGATATTAAACCGGAAAGCGAGGCCTAAAGGCCGGACTTTGATTTGGTATTTGGGGATGCGTTTACCCCTCCTCAGTCAGCTTCGCTGACAGCTCCCCCCCAAGGGGGGAAGCCTTTGGTGGGAATCCGCAATATCCCACACGGAATTACACCCGATAGGGCAAGCGCAACGGAGTGAGTTTCTTCTGACGAAGGAGGCAGATCATGACACAAAAGAAAATACCCATGCGGCAGTGTCTGGGCTGCCGCGAGATGAAGCCCAAGAAGGAGCTTATCCGTGTGGTTCGCTCACCGGAGGGGAAGATATTCCTTGACTTCAAGGGCAAGGCAAACGGCAGAGGCGCATATATTTGCCCCGATGAGCAGTGCCTTAAAAAGGCTGTTAAGGCCAGAGCCATAGAGCGGGCCTTCTCCGCGCAGATACCCCCTGAGGTATATGAGGAGCTTGACAGGCAGATGGAGGCCAGGGAATGATGGAAAAGGTACTTTCGCTTCTCGGCCTTATGAAGAAGGCCGGCGCTATCGCCTGCGGAGAGGATAACAGCATTGAGGCTGTGAGAGAGGGCAAGGGCAAGCTCCTTGTGCTGGCCTCGGACGCCTCGGACAATGCCCGCAGACGGGCGGACAGTCTTTGCTCCGGACGAAAGCTCATAAAGCTGGAGCTTCAGTGTACAAAGGCGGAGCTTGCATGGGCTCTCGGAATGTCAAGCTGCTCCATGGCAGCGATTTGCGACCTTGGCTTTGCCGCGGCTCTTGTAAAGGAGCTGGGGCGCACGGAGCCGGGGCGCTACGATGAAATTTCCGCTCTGCTGCAGCAGCGATACGATAAGGCTCGGCGGCGCAAGGCTGAAAAGCGCAGGCGCGGCGGTATGAAAAGCAAGGGAATTAAGGAGGACAACATATGAGTATGAATAAATACAGAGTGCATGAGGTGGCAAAGGATTTCGGCGTGGCAACAAAGGTCATTACCCAGATCCTTACAGACTATGCGGAAACTCCGAAAAATCATATGCAGGTGCTTACCGTCGGCGAGCTGGATGTGATATTTGAGTACATGACCCAGCACAATCAGGTGGCAAGCCTTGAGGAGGTATTCAGGGCAGGCATCAAGGAAGCCCCCAAGGCAGAGCCTGCAAAGACCGAGAAGCCCGCTCAGGCTGCAAAGCCTGCCGCAAAGCCCGCCCAGCCCGGTAAGGCACAGCCTGCCGCTTCACAGAGTGCAGCTCCCGCTGCAAAGGCTGAGGAAAAGCCCCAGAAGCCCCATGTACAGCGCCCCGTGGCGGAAAAGCGTGTGGTTGACACCAGAGGCGGCGCCGCAGTCAATATTGAAAAGTACAATGAACGCTTTGAGGATATGGCCGGTCACCGCGCCAACAATTCCAACATGAAGCGCAGTAATAAGGAAAAGATTACCAGCAAGTCCAAGCAGCGCACCAACACTCAGGCTGCCAGCGCCAAGCGCCGTCAAGAAGAGCGCGACAAGATGAACAAGCTCCAGCTTGAGATAGCAAAGAAGCAGCAGCTCAAGGTGCAGATACCCGACGAGATAAGCGTGGGTGAGCTTGCCTCCCGCATGAAGAAGACCGCCTCCGAGGTGGTAAAGCAGCTTATCAAGCTGGGCGTATTTGCCTCCGTCAGCGCCGTCATCGACTATGACACCGCAGCTCTTGTGGCAATGGAGCTGGGCTGCAAGGTGGAGAAGGAGGTTATCGTCACCGTTGAGGAGCGCCTCATTGACGACCATGAGGACGCAGCCGAGGACCTGGTGGGCAGAGCCCCCGTCGTCGTTGTCATGGGTCATGTTGACCACGGCAAGACCTCCACTCTGGACTATATCCGCAACGCCAATGTTGTCTCCGGTGAGGCCGGCGGCATCACCCAGCACATAGGCGCCTACACCGTTGAGATAAACGGCAGCCCCATCACCTTCCTTGACACTCCCGGCCACGAGGCCTTTACCTCCATGCGTGCCCGCGGCGCAATGGTTACCGACATTGCAATTCTGGTTGTTGCCGCCGACGACGGCATCATGCCCCAGACCGTGGAGAGCATCAACCACGCCAAGGCTGCAAACATCCCCGTGGTGGTTGCGATAAACAAGATGGACACCGTGGGTGCAAACCCCGAGCGTATAAAGCAGCAGCTTACCGAGTATGACCTGGTCAGCGAGGAGTGGGGCGGCGACACCATTATCTGCCCCATATCCGCAAAAACCGGTATGGGTATGGACAATCTGCTTGAAAACCTCGTCATTCTTGCCGAGGTCCAGGAGCTTAAGGCCAACCCCAACCGCGCCGCCAAGGGCACCGTTATCGAGGCACGGCTGGACAAGGGCCGCGGCCCCATAATGACCGTTCTGGTTCAGAACGGCACCTTGAAGCTGGGCGATATTATCATCGCCGGCACCGCCGTTGGCCGTGTGCGCACCATGATAAACGACAAGGGTCAGCGGGTCACCGAGGCAGGCCCCTCCACCCCCGTGGAGATTTCCGGTCTTGACAATGTGCCCAGTGCAGGCGACATCTTCAACGCCGTTGCCGACGAGCGCATGGCCCGTGAGCTTGCCGAGGAACGCCGCGTCCAGATGGCAAACAATGCCATGGCAGGCACCAAGAAGGTAAGCCTTGAGGATCTGTTCAGCCAGATACAGGCCGGCGAAATGAAGAACCTGAACATTATCGTAAAGGCCGATGTTCAGGGCTCTGCCGAGGCGGTCAAGACCTCTCTGGAGAAGATCTCCAACGAGGAGGTCCGCGTCAAGGTCATCCACAGCGCAGTGGGCGCCATAAACGAAAGCGATGTTATGCTTGCCGCCACCTCCGGCGCAATCATCGTCGGCTTCAATGTGCGTCCCGATAATGCAGCCCGTGACAGCGCCGTGAGAAGCAATGTTGACATGCGTATGTACCGCGTCATTTACGACTGCATCAACGAGATCGAGGCCGCCATGAAGGGCATGCTGGCTCCCAAGTTCAAGGAGAGCCTTATCGGTCACGCCGAGGTCCGCGAAACCTACAAGGTCAGCAAGGTCGGCACCGTCTGCGGCTGCTACTGCACCGACGGTAAGATACAGCGCGGCTGCCAGGTTCGCGTCCTGCGTGATAATACCGTTATCCATGAGGGCAGCCTTGCATCCCTCCGCCGCTTCAAGGACGACGTCAAGGAGGTCGCCACCGGCTACGAATGCGGTATGCAGGTTGAAAAGTTCAACGACATCAAGGTGGGCGATGTTATCGAGTGCTTCGTCATGGAGCAGATACAGCAGTAAGATTTATTGATGGGGCACTCGGCGAGTGCCCCATTGCTGAAGGGATTACGGCAGAGAATAATGAACCCTCATCCGTCTGCCCTGCGGGCAGCGACCTTCCGGCGGAGGGGGAAGGCTATAAGGAGTGTGTATTTAGATTATGGCATCCAACAGACTTGCAAGAACAAATGATGATATTCAGTTTTGCCTTTCGGCGCTTCTGCGGGAGATAAAGGACCCCAGAGTGCAGCAGGGCATGATAAGCGTTACCCGCGTTGAGACCACCGGGGATCTGCGCTATTCCAAAATCTGGCTTTCCGTTCTGGGCATGCAGGACGAGAAGGAGTTTAAAAGAGGCATAAGGTCCGCCGCCGGCTGGCTGAGAAAGGAGCTTGGCAGCAGACTTAAGCTGCGCTATACCCCGGAGCTGGTGTTTGAGCTTGACCGCAGCATCGAGTACGGCGCACACATAAATCAGGTCATCAGCGGCCTTGATATAAGCGCCGACGACGGAGATGAATGATATGGCTATGGACTACAAGACAAGTGCCGAGCTGCTTTTGGGCTACGATGATTTTCTCATCCTGACCCATAAAAACCCCGACGGGGACACTATGGGCAGCGCCGCCGCCCTGTGCTCCGCCCTGCGCCGGGTGGGTAAAACCGCATGGCTTTACCCCAATGTGCAGACGAGCAGGAAGCTCATGGAGTATGTGGGGGAGTTTTTCGCCCCGGAGGGCTACAAGCCCCGCAGCGTTATAAGCGTTGACACCGCCACCGAGCAGCTTATGCCCCGTGGCTTTAAGGGCGAAGCGGATTTCTGCGTTGACCATCACCCCACAAACTCCCGCTACGCAAAGCAGTATCTTATCCGGGACGAGAAGGCCTCCTGCGGTGAGATAGTGCTGGAGCTTATCAAGGAGCTTGCCGGCAGCGTCACAGAGCAGGAGGCGACGCTGCTGTATATCGCCGTAAGCACCGATACCGGCTGCTTCCAGTATCTCAACACCAAGGCGGACACTCTGCGTGCCGCCGCCGAGCTTCTTGAGCTTGGGGCAGACTACGGCAGGGTCAATATCCGGTTTTTCCGCAAGCAGTCCGCTGCCCGCCTTAAGCTGGAGGGCATGGCAATATGCGGAATGGAGTTTTACCGTGAGGGGCTTATCTCCGTGGTCACCGTAACGCAGGACATGCTTAAGGCCTGCGCCGCCACCGAGGATGACCTGGACGACCTTGCAAGCATTGCAGGCCGAGCCGAGAGCTCCCGGCTCAACATCACCATCCGTGAGCTTCCGGACGGCAGCAGCAAGATTTCCGTCCGCTCCGGTCACGATGTGAATGCCAGTGACATCTGCGCCGTGTTCGGCGGCGGCGGTCACGCCATGGCTGCCGGCTGCACCATTGCAGCATCCCCCGAAAAGGCAAAGAGGCTGCTGCTGTCCGTAATCGACGAGGTCTGGAAATGAACGGCATACTGCTTATAGACAAGGAGCAGGAATGGACCAGCAATGATGTGGTGTCAAAGCTGCGGGGCATACTGCGCCAAAAGCGCATAGGCCACGCGGGCACCCTTGACCCCATGGCGACGGGGCTGCTGACGGTATTTGTCGGCAGAGCCACCAGAGCCGTGGAGTTTGCCGAAAGCCACGACAAGCGCTATATTGCCGGGCTTAAGCTGGGGCTTAGAACCGACACGCTGGACATCTGGGGCAAAAGCCTTGAGGAAAAAAGCGCAGGCTGCACCCGGCAGGAGCTGGAGACCGTGCTGCACCGCTTTACCGGGGAGATAATGCAGATACCCCCCATGTATTCCGCCATCAAGGTAAAGGGACAGCGGCTCTACGACATTGCCCGCCGGGGCGGTGAGGTGGAGCGCAGCGCAAGACCCGTCACCGTCCACTCCATAGATATATTGCAGGGGCAGGGCTCTGACTGGCTGCTGGACATACATTGCTCCAAGGGCACATACATACGAAGCCTCTGCGACGACATCGGCGCGGCGCTGGGCTGCGGCGGCTGCATGAGCAGCCTCAGACGCATAAGCGCCGGGGACTTCTCCCTTGAGGGGGCGTACAGTCTCGCTCAGGTTCAGAGAGCAGCCGACCAGGGGCAGGCCGGAGCGCTGCTTATCCCGGTGGACAGGCTGTTTGAGGGCTATCCTAAGCACATTGTCTCCCCCGGACAGGAAAAACGCATCAAAAACGGCAACGAAATTCGCTTTGAGGCAGAGGCGGGGCTTTACCGCGTCTACTCTCAGGGCGGTGAATTTCTGGCTCTCAGCAGGGCACAGGGCGGCAGCCTTAAAACCGTGAAGAGCTTTTACGAGGTATGAAATGGCAGAGATAAAAAGAGCAATAGCACTGGGCTTTTTTGACGGTGTGCACATGGGACACGCAGCCCTCCTGCAGCGCACAAAGCAGCGCGCCGCAGAGATAGGCGCTCAGCCCTCGGTACTGAGCTTCGATGTGCATCCGGACAATCTGGTTTTCGGCCGGGAAACCCCTCTTATAAACAGCGCCGAGGGGCGGGAGGACATTATCCGCAGGCTTTTCGGCATTGAGAATGTGGTGTTTATTCATTTTAACCGCCATGTTATGCAGATGCCCTGGGAGGATTTTGCCCGGGAGATAATAGAGCGGCTGAACATCGTCCACATAGTGGTTGGGCATGATTTCTGCTTCGGCCACAAGGGTCAGGGCACTGCGCTGCGCCTTAAGGCTTACTGCACTCAGCGGGGCATAGGCTGCGACATTATCGAGCCGGTCACCCTTGACGGGGAGATCATAAGCTCAACCCGCATTCGTCAGCTTATTGCCGAGGGCAATATGGCGGAGGCGGCACGCTGGCTGGGTCACCCCCACATGCTCAGCGATACCGTCCGCTCCGGCTACCATATTGGCACTAAAATCGGCAGCCCCACCATCAACATGTATTTCCCCGACGGGGTTCTGGTGCCAAGGCACGGCGTTTACGCCGCAAGGGTTTATCTTGAGGGCAGAAGCTACGCCGCCGTTACCAATGTGGGCGTTCGCCCCACGGTGAGCAACGACGGGCGGGTAAGCGTTGAAAGTCATCTGCTGGACTATGAGGGCAATCTCTACGGGCGGCAGGTTCGCCTTGAGTTTCTTGAGTTTATAAGGGATGAGATGAAGTTTGACTCTCTCCCGGAGCTTGGGGAGCAGATAAAGCGCGACGCCCAAAGGGTAAGAGAATACTTTGAAAATCAATCTGAAGGGTGATTTTTATTTGCTATTGTGTTTTCTGCCGGCGGATAGTATAATCTAAGCAATTATTATACGGGGGTAGAGACTATGGCAAAGAAAAAAGTGGGCGAGCTTATCAAGGAGGCAAGGCTGGCTGCCGGTATGACACAGGAGCAGCTTGCAAGAAAGGTCAAGGACTGCTCCGCCGCTGACATCAGTAAGGCCGAGCGTGGAGAAAAGAACCTTACTCAGGAGCAGCTCAAGCAGATTGCAAAGGCAACCGGAGTTACCCAGTCCTCTCTGCTGGAGGCGGCAAAGGGCAGCAGCGGCAAGACTACAAGCTCCTCGTCCTCCTCTTCCAACAAGTCAAGCATCAAGGTCAGCAGCACCGAAAAGAAGCTGGTGGAGCTTTACCGCAAGGCAGATTCCGACAGTAAAAAGGCGGCTACCGCCATCCTCAAGGGCGAAATGCCCGATATGGCCTTCCTTATCGGCAAGTTTATGGAAAACCGTGAGGAGGGAGAGGGCGGCCTGGGCGGTATTCTGGGCGGCGCTCTGGAAATGCTGGGCAAAGGCAAATAAGATACTTAAGAAGAATAAAACAGCACCTGAGATTTCCTCAGGTGCTGTTGCTGTTGTAACCGGAAACCACGGGCTGTGCCCGTGGTTCCAAAAAGGCTATGCCTATGAGTAGTCCCGCCGCAGCGTAAGCCTCCCCTGTGTAAGGGGAGGTG
>JAZNUQ010000038.1:0-8649 GCA_045592365.1 Candidatus Limivicinus sp.
ACAAAGGGAGCGTAGCCGTCGCCGGCTTCTGCGGGAGCCTCAGCGGGGGTCTCTGCGGGGGCTTCTGCGGGGGTGTCTGCAGGTGCGGGGGCGGGAGCGGCTGCGGGCTCATTGGTCAGGCCGCAGGCTGCCATGGAGAGGCACAGTGCCAGTGCCAGAAGGACAGAAAGCAGTTTCTTCATGTTCATTTTCTCCTTATAAATAATAATTTGACTTTTTTATATTCATCGCATTTCGCGTGAACATCAGTTTTTCTTGTTGCCCAGATAGGCTTCAACCAGCTTTTCATCGTGGATAAGCACATCCGCCGGGCCGCTCATGCTTATCTTGCCCAGCTCCAGAACATAGGCAGTGTCGGCAATTTTAAGCGTTGCAAGGGCGTTCTGCTCAACGATGAGAATTGTGGTGCCGGCGGCGCGTATCTCCTGCAGGGTGCGGAAGATGTCCTTTATAACCAGCGGCGCAAGGCCAAGGCTGGGCTCATCCAGCAGCAGCACACGGGGGCTTGCCATCATTGCACGGGCTATGGCCAGCATCTGCTGCTCGCCGCCGGAGAGGGTGTTGGCCTGCTGCTTAAGGCGCTCCTCCAGTCGGGGGAAAAGCTCAAGAACCTTCTTCATATTGCTCTCAAGCTCCGTCTTGGACTTGAGACAGTAGGCGCCCACACGGAGGTTTTCCTCCACGGACAGGCCGTTGAAAACCAGACGGCCCTCGGGTGACATGTTGATGCCGCTTCTTGCGATGCGGCAGGCGCGCTTGCCGGAAATTTCCTGGCCGTCCAGCTTTATGGAGCCGGAGGCAGGCTTGATAACACCGCTGACGGTGCGGAGAGTCGTTGTCTTGCCGGCGCCGTTTGCGCCCAGCAGTGCAACAATGCTGCCCTCCTCAATGTCAAGGTCTATGCCGCGGATGGCCTGAATGGGGCCGTAGTTTACATGCAGGTCGCGAATTTCAAGAAGTGCCATCACTCAGCCTCCTCTTCCGAAACACCCAGATATGCCTGCTGCACATCGGTGTTCGCCTGAATTTCTGCGGGGCTGCCGTAAGCAAGGAGCTTGCCGAAGGCTATGGCGCAGATATTGTCGCACACATCCATAACGAGGCTCATATCGTGCTCCACCAGAAGTATGGTGCACTTATACTCGTCTCTGATGCGGCGGATAAGCTGAGCAAGCTCGGCAGTCTCCGTATCGTTGAGACCGGCGGCAGGCTCGTCAAGAATGATAAGGCGGGGGGATGCCATGAGGGTTCTTGCAATCTCAATTTTCTTGAGTATGCCGTAGGGAAGACCCATGGCGTACATGCCGCTGTACGGGGTAAGCCCCATAAACTCCAGTACCTTTTCGGCGCGGGCGCGGATGACCTGCTCCTCCATTTTGAGCTTGGGCAGATGCAGGGCGCTTACCGCAAGGCCGGAGGTAAACTGCCGGTGGCCTGCCACAAGCAGGTTCTCCAGCACGCTCATCTCGGGCACTACCTCCACATTCTGGAAGGTGCGGACTATGCCGGTGAGGATAACATCGTGTACCTGCTGCTTTGTCAGGTCTATTATCTTATCCTCCGCTCCGCGGAACAGCAGCGATCCGCCGGTGGGCTTATAAAACTGGGTGATGCAGTTGAAGACGGTGGTTTTGCCGGCGCCGTTGGGGCCTATGAGACCGAATATCTCGCCCTTGCGCACATCAAAGCTCAGATCATCCACGGCCTTGACGCCGCCGAAGTACATCTTGAGCCCCTTTACGCTGAGGGTAAGCTCCTGAGCCATATCAAGTGCAGCGTCGCTGTTTCCCATGGCGCGGAGCTTCTCCTCCACGGCATGACGCTTTTTGGCAAGAGCTTCAATACGCTTATCCAGCCTTGCGGATATGGCTGCCTTCTTCTGCTCTGCGCTTGTAAGCTGTTTTTCCCGCTCTGCCCCGGCAGAGGCGCCGTCGGGCCGGGCGGCGGCAGGCTGAGCTGCGGCGGCCTTTTCATAGTCTGCACGAACCTGAGCCTCGATACGGCTCAGCTTTTCGCCGTGGAGCCTTGCAAGCTCCTCAAGCTCCTGCTCGCTGAGGCTTCTGCCGCAGCGAAGCGCATCGGTCAAAAGACTTCCGTAGCGCTCATTTTCCGCCTTGACGCGCTCTGCAACCACAGTGCTTATGACCTTTTCCGGCTCCAGGGAGGCAAACTCCGCCTCAGCCTGACGGCGAAGAAGGGCAAAGGCTGCATTGTCTGCTGCGGCTGCATACTTTGCATCGCACTCTCTGAGCTTAAGCTCGCGGTAGTCGCGCAGTATGCTCTCCAGACTTTCAAGCTGTCTTACCTTTTCGAGAAGTCTGCTCTGTTTACGGTTCCTGCCCATATTTACGCAGCCTCCTCTCAAACATTCTCTTCTTTATGCTGAGCTTAAGCATGCTCAGCATCTGTGCAAAGCCGCCGGGGAAGAACATGACCACAAGAATGATAAGCAGACCCGTGACCATGGTGATAAAGGCGGGATTGTCAATGAAAAACTGGATCTTGCTGAGGAACATGGACTGAAGTCCGTAGATTACAAAGGCGCCGAAGCTGGTTCCCCACAGGCTTTTCGCCCCGCCTATTATGACCGCGCCCAGTATATTGAGTGAGGTGGTCAGAGTAAGCAGCGTGGAGGTTGCGGTGGTCATGTTGCGTACATACATCATGTACAGCAGTCCGCCCAAAGCCGCATAGATGGTTGAGATAACGAAGGCCAGCAGCCTGAACTTCATAAGGCTTATACCCATGGCCTGTGCAACGGAGGTGCTGTTTTTCATGGTGAGCATGGCTCTGCCCACAGGGCTGCGTATAAGATTTGAGGTCAGCAGCATAAGTATAATGAAGGTCGCCACTATCAGCAGATAGACCGCCTTCTCGTTGACGCTTACGCCGAAGAGACGCACATTGTTAATGTCGATTTTTATGGTGGCCTTTATGGCCATGAGAAGGTTTCTGATAATTTCCGCCAGCGCAAGGGTCATGATGGCAAGGTAAATACCCTCAATTCTCAGGGAGATAAAGCCAACCACAACGCCAATTATGACGGATACCGCCAGAGTTACCGCAAATGCCACGAAATAGGGTGCGCCGGCCTCCTGAATCACATAGAAGGCGGTGTATGCGCCCAGACCGATAAAGCCTGCGGTGCCCAGGGATGCAAGGCCGGAATAGCCCAGCAGCAGGCAGAAGCCTATGGAAACGATGGCGTAGATAAGGGTGTTGCCCATGGCGTAGGCAAAGGAGGAGGACAGCAGTCCGTTCATTGCCAGTATCTGTATCATTGCAAGCACGACGCCCACAAGAATTATCTGAACATCGGGGCGGCCGAAGCACAGCTTCACATTGCCCGGAATGTCCGTTTTGGCTTTGACGGGGTATGCCGCGTTTATGTATTCTCTCTTAAATTCCATATCCGCACCTCAAACCTTCTTGACCGTCTTCTTGCCGAAAAGCCCCTGAGGCTTAATGAGTATGGCAATAAGCATGAGAATATACACAATCACCATCTGCCATCGGGAAATGCTGTAAAAGCCCTTGAAGTTTGCAAGAAAGCCCACGCAGCTTGCCGCCAGAGGGATAAGCACCGCGCCTATCACCGGGCCGTAGAAGGTGGAGAAGCCGCCCAGTATACCCGCAAGGAAGGCGTTGACCTGAATGGTGGTCATAAAGGAAGCGGAAATGGTGGTGCCGCCGCCTGCGTACATTACAGCCGCCAGAACGCCCAGCGCGCCTGCTATGGACCAGGACACCGCAGTGATAACATGAGTGTCAACGCCCATAAGCTCTGCGGTAAACTCGTTGGAGGCGGTTGCGCGGACGCCCAGACCCCACTTACTGTACTTAAGCAGGATGAAGAGCACCGCCAGCACCGCAGCGGTAATGGCAAGGCAGATAAGCGCATGCTTTGTTATGACTATCTCACCGCCGAACAGAGGGATTATGATGTTGGGAGAGACGCCGGCCTTAACGGTGTTATAGAAGGCCTCAAAGGGTATGCGCTCGGGAGTGCCGAACACAAGGGGTATGCCGCCGAAAAACAGTGACACAATGCCCATGGTGATTATCTGCTTGCCGATGGCGTTTACATGTCTGCCGTTTCTGAAAATCACAAGGTCGATGAAAAGACCCAGCACCATGCCGGAGAGCATACCGGCAAACACGCCCAGCCACACGGGAATACCGTGGTCGTTAAGCAGCCAGGCCACAACATAGCAGCCGAAGGCGGCTATTGAGCCCTGTGCAAAATTTGTGGTTGTAGAGGTTCGGAAGATGAGCGTTACGGCAAAGGCCGCAAGGGCGGTGACGCAGATGCTCAGCAGCGAACCGCATATAGTTGATAAAAATGAAGTAAACAAGTTATCAGCCCCATTTAATTACATTTGCTGCCCAGGTGTAGCCGATGCCGGCTGCTATCATGCAGACCACGGTGCCGGGCTTTACCTTGCCCTGCTCCAGAGCCAGCTTAAGAGAAAGTATCTGGTCAACCTGACCCACATGGCCGTAGTCCTCGAGATAAATGGTCTGCTCCTCGGTAAGGCCAAGGTCCTTCAGCATGCCAAGGTGACCGGAGCGCCTGATGTGGAGAATGTCAAGATAGCCGATATCCTTGCGGGTCATGCCGGACTTGCGCAGAGCCTCGTCAATGCAGTGATACCAGTTGGGCATTGAGGTGGTGTTCAGAAGGCCCTTCATCTTGGGAGAGTCCATAAGACGGAGCATACCAAACTCACCGATATTCTCTGCGGTGACGGGGTCGGTGATGCCGCCCACCTTGGAGCCGCAGGTGTGAACAACGCTGCCGTCGCTCATGATGTGGCTGCCCAGAAGCTGGTTCTTTTCATAGCCCTTCTGTAGGATAACGGCGCCGCCGCCTGCTGCAAGGTTGAACATGAAGGAAACGCCGCTGTCGGTAAAGTCGATAAAGTCACAGTTGCGGTAGCCGCCTGCAACCAGTATGGTCTTGCAGTCCTCGTCGGAACGGAGGATGTCCTTTGCCAGCTTCATGGCGGAAACGGTGGTACAGCAGCGGTTCTGAACATCAAGGCACCATGCGTTCTTTGCGCCTATGCGGTCCTGAATGTAGCAGGCGGAGGTGGTCAGGGGGTACTCCTTCCACTCCTCGCCAAAGCACAGAATAGCGTCTATCTCCAGAGGGTCGATGCCGCAGCTTTCAAGGCAGTCAAGCGCTGCCAGCGCGCCCATTTCCTGAGTGCCGTCGCAGGGCTCGTCGGAGGGAATGTACTTCTGGTTGATGCCCAGCTTGTTGCGCACAGCATCCTCGCTCCATACGCCGCCGGTAGCCTCGGAGATCTCCTTGGCGGTCATAATCTTCTTGGGCAGGTATACGCCTATGCCCACAATACCTACGGGAATGTTATTCATATCAGTTCACGCTCCAATGTATTATATTAGTTTTATGAGTGGTCATTCGTATAAGTGAACCATTATTCATGCTATGTTATTAATATAACAGGCCGGCAACTCGTTGTCAATCGTCGCTAAAACTTTTTGTTCTTCGCAGTTTGTACAAAATTTCAGTTCAATTTTTGGATTGACTGACAAGAGCAATCGTGTTATTCTTTATATGAACCATTATTCATGTAAATTACTTCAAGGAGGCCCACATATGAAAGGCATTACCATCGGCGAAATGAAGATAGGCGACAGCGCTTCCTTCACCAAAACCATCACCGACACCGATATTTACCTCTACGCCGGCATAAGCGGCGACTTCAACCCCGCGCATGTAAATCAGGTTGAGGCAGAAAAGGGTATGTTCGGCAAGCGTATTGCCCACGGCATGCTCTCCGCAGGTCTTATCTCCGCCGTTCTCGGCACCATGCTTCCCGGCCCCGGCACCATCTATATGGGTCAGGAGCTGCGCTTCACCAAGCCCGTTTTTGTCGGTGACACCATCACCGCCACCATCACCGTGGCCGAGCTTATCCCCGAAAAGAACCGCGCAAAGCTGGAAACCGTCTGCACCAATCAGGACGGCGAAGTGGTCATTAAGGGTATGGCAACCGTTATGCCCCCCAAGGCCTGAGATCGAGCAAAAAGAAAAAGCACAGGCTGAGCAGAAGCTCAGCCTGTGCTTTTTAATTATTGTTTTTGAGTGTCTCTCAGTCGTCCAGATCCTCGAAGGCTGCAAGACCCTTCTTCGCCTCGGCCTTTGCGTCGCCGTGTCTGACCATCAGCATGGTCAAAAAGCTGCATGCAACGAAAACAGCGCCGTAGGGGAAGAGTATCTGATAGCTGATGTGGCGCATGAGGGTGCCCGCCAGCATGGGAGTGAGTATCTGGGCAGTCATGGAGGCGGTGTAGTAGTAGCCGGTAAACTTGCCTATGTCGCTGCCCTTGCACATTTCAACCACCATGGGCAGGGAGTTTACATTGATGGAGGCCCATGCAAGACCCACCAGAGCAAATACCACATACATGACCACAGTTATCTCATTGGACATGGAGGTAAGGATAAAGCCGGTGATAAAGCAGAGGGTCAGCAGGCAGATACCGAACTGTATCATGCGCTTACGGCCGAACTTGGAGGCCAGATTGCCTATGGGGATGTAGGAAACGATCGCGCCTGCGGTACCCACCAGCAGACAGGTGGACGCACCGCCCAGCCCTTCGCCCATAACAACGCTTACATAGGTGGTAAACCATGTGGTAACGCCGTTGTAGCCTGCAAACCAGAAGGCTATGGACATAAGCAGGAAGGCCAGTGATTTTTTGACGGGCCCGGGCAGAACCTCATTGCCGGAGCCGTCATCCTTGGACAGGTTCCATTCCGGATGCTGAGCCTCGAGAGCCTTGTTTTCGGCAGTGAGCTTAGGCTCCTTGATGGTGAGAAACAGCGTTGCCACCGCAATAAACATTATGGAGCTTACAACGATGAACAGAGGCTGATAGTTGACATGGGCCAGACCCTGAACCTTGGAGTTGGGGTACATGACGGCGGCCACGCCCAGATAGATAATGCCGCCCACAGCGCCCATCAGGTTGATGATGGCATTGCCCTTGGAGCGCAGAGGCTTGGGGGTAACATCAGGCATAAGAGCCACCGCGGGAGAGCGGTAGGTGCCCATGGCAATAAGCAGCAGACCCAGAACGATAACGAAGGAAGCCAGCTTCATGGGGCTGGGGTCGTTTGCATAGCTGTTGTCAATAAGGGGCAGGATATTGAGCAGGATAACGGCGCAGCCTGTGCCGAAAAGCACGAAGGGCATACGCTTGCCTATTTTTGTGTCAGTCTTGTCGGAAATGCCGCCGAAAATGGGCAGCAGGAAAAGCGCCAGAATATTGTCCGCCGCCATGATCGCGCCGGAAATAGTCTCGTTGAGATGGAAGGTATTGGTGAGTATCAGGGGAACAATGCTGTCATACATCTGCCAGAAGGCACTGATGGACAGAAAGGCCAGACCCACCAGCACGGTACGCTTGGTGTTGAGCTTCATATTTATGACCTCCACAGTCGTATTGTTGCGGTACTTTGTCAAGTCTACATTATTTGTATAGAAATTACAAGCGGCAAAATTGACGCGGCGGCTTTATGGTGATAAAATACGCTCAGAAAAAACACAGGAGGCAGCTTTTGATGAAAAAATCCACCGCTCTGCTTTTTGGCCTTGCGGGAGCAGCTTTGCTGGCAGGCGCCGGCGCCGCCTTGCTTTTGGCTCCGGGCAAGGCTGACAGAGAGCAGAAAAAGCCCTTCAGGGGCAGAAATTACGCCCACCGCGGGCTTCACAGTGAGGATAAATCCGTGCCGGAGAATTCCCTCGAGGCCTTTGACAAGGCCGCATCCGCCGGCTACGGCATAGAGCTTGATGTTCAGCTTTCAAGAGACGGTCAGGTAGTTGTTTTCCACGATGACGAGCTTAAACGCGTCTGCGGTGACCCGAGGCGTGTCGATGAGGTTGACTGGTCCGAGCTTAAGGAGATGAAGCTCTGCGGCACAGAGCAGACCGTTCCCCTTTTCTCCACTGTGCTTGAGACCGTAAACGGCAGAAGCCCCCTTATTGTGGAGCTTAAGACCGGCAGACGCAACGACGAGCTTTGCCGCAAGACCTGCGAGACGCTGGCAGGCTACAAGGGAAATTACTGCATTGAGAGCTTTGACCCCAGAATAGTGGCCTGGTTTCGCAAAAACGCCCCGGAGATAATCCGCGGACAGCTTGCAGCCCC
Organism: Candidatus Limivicinus sp.; assembly: GCA_045592365.1. GTDB lineage: Bacteria > Bacillota > Clostridia > Oscillospirales > Oscillospiraceae > Limivicinus. The sequence continues at coordinate 8,185 of JAZNUQ010000038.1, forward strand.
TGCCTCTGAGTACAAGAACAAAAAGCCTCTGCCCTTCCTGCTGAGCCATGTTCTGCTCAATGTTATCGCCCGCCCCCATTTCATTGCCTATAAAATCGGCAGGCGTCCCCTGTCTGTGCGCATAAGTGAGCTTATGGGTGCCATGAAGGTGGGCTGGACCTCCACCGATCCGGGCAGCGAAAAGGGCCGCGACGCGGTGATATTTGAGCATTACAGACCTGAGGTATTCTATAAATAAATATCCCCCCGTAAAACGGGGGGTATTTCTCCTGCGGGCATAGCCCTCTGTTCCTCGCCGACACGTCAAAGGTGTAATACGACCTCCCAACTGCGTGGGGATTGTTACTTGCCGCCCGTGAACGGGCCTACTTCACTGATCGTCAGTTGTTCACCCAGCTGGTCTTCTTTTAATTGGTTCTTTATGTACTCTGCAATTCGGCTTGTATTCTTTCCTGCCGTATCTAC
>JAZNUQ010000039.1:0-25233 GCA_045592365.1 Candidatus Limivicinus sp.
CCCCCCATAAAGGGGGCCGGGGATTTGCTGCCGTTGAGCAAGCGATACAAAGCTTGCTCCGACGTGGTGCCGGGGACCGGACTCGAACCGGAACGGTATCGCTACCAGGGGATTTTAAGTCCCCGGTGTGTACCATTCCACCACCCCGGCGGATACCTTACTAATTTACCACCCCAGGTGAGAATAGTCAAGGTCACAGAACTTTTACATTTAGGATGGAAACTTAATACAAAACCTCTGCGTCAAAAAAGAGTATCATTAGCTAAGGAGATGATATTCTGAGATACGCTATACTGCTGATTGGAGCAGCCGGGATAATAACCGCACTGCTGATAGGCCGAAAGGCAGGGAAGAGCCAATGCCCGCTGTGTAAGGAAAGACCCTCTTTAAAGCAGGTGAACCTGTTTAAAGGAATGAGCATGAAACTACTGCCGGACAGTCTTTGCAAAACCGGGGCGGAGGTTCTCGTCACCAACAGCACGCCCTTTGATATTGAAAGCGGCAACGAGAAAGACTTTAAGCTCCAGATAAAGCGGGACGGCAAATGGTATTCCATGCATCGGCACACTCCTCTGCCGGACGAGCAGGAGCATGCCTACGGCTATGTGCAGAACAGCCCCGTGAAGCTGCAGCTTGACTGGCGTGATGCCTATGGGGAGCTTGAAAGCGGCAGATACCGAATAGTAAAAAGATTTTTTGAATACTGCGGGGAAGATGCCAGGGTCTATTTCTTCCTTGCGGCTGAATTTGATATATGATGAAAAAACTCCGATGCATTTAGCACCGGAGTTTTAAATATTTATGATTTACTCAACCTCAACAACGCCGTCTTCCTTGATGGTGACAGTCATGCCGGTTTTGACATAGTCAAGGAATTCCTGACCCAGTCTGTCAACAACAGGCATCTTTGCCTCGGTCCACACATCGCCCAGAATGGCGCCGGAGGCAGCCAGAGAGTCGATGGTTTCGCTGAAGAGCATGCAGGCCGGCTGCTTGCCAAGAGCGCACACGGTGTAGAGCACCATGCCGCCGGTGGTGGAGCCAATGGTCATGGGCAGGCACAGAGCCTTGCCTATCATGGACTGCTTGTACAGGCCGGGGTTATTCTGGTCGCTGCACTTTACCTGCTTGTCACCCAGGAGCATGGGGGTCTGGTAGCTTGCAAGGGTATTGAAGCCGCCGTGACTTACAAGAGCTTCGGCAGTGCAGGTGCCGGGAACTATAACGCGTCCTTTAAACTGCTTCATTACTTAACCTCCTTGCCGGTGATGGCGTCCAAAATCTGAGCCTCGGTGTAGTACCTGGCGGTGGTGTAGGTGCGGAGCTTGTTGGAGGAGGTAATTACGGCCTTCTTCTTGCAGAGAGGATTGTTCATGTACATCAGCGGGCAGATGGAGCTGACCACAATGCCCATGGCCTTCAGCTTGGGATAAAGCTCGGTCTTCTCAAACTCCTTGATAACCGCAGAGGGAGCGGTGAACACGGTGGGAATGGCAACCTTCTTAAGCCTGGTCTCACCAAGCCCCTTTTCAACAGCCAGCGTCCAGTCGGTGAGCTGCTTGAAGGTCATGTGGGGGCAGCCTACGAAGCAAAGCTGAGGCTTTGCATTAACATCCTTCCAGATAACGGGGTAGCTGTCCTGCACGCGCTGAAGCTCAGCATCGTCAATAACATAGACCTGTGCGCCCTCCTTGATGAGCGCTTCACCCTGCTCCTTGGCTTCGGGGGTGAGATTTTCAATGTGGTAAAGACCCACAGCGCCGTTGGAGGCGGTGGCTGCGCCAAAGTCCTTCAGATAGGTGCATGTCTCGGGGCTGAGCTCGGTGCCGAGCCACTGCTCCATGCCCTTTATGTAGGGAACATCCTCCATTACCTTCATACCGATGGCGCTGCCCAGCAGCTGAGGCTCGGGACGGTTCTTGCACTTGACCTCAACAATCCAGGTGGCCTTTCTGCCCTCGTCGGTCAGAAGGCCGAATTCGGGAACAAAGCCTGCAATGGAGCCCATCAGCTCAATAATGCCGGAGTTGCGGTTGCACTTAGCCCCCAGAACAGAGTTTGCGTAAACGACGGCGGAGGACTCTGCCCAGGAGAGAACCTCACCCTTAAGGGGCTTGTTGTTCACCTCGTCCAGATAGCAGGCGCAGGTAAAGCTGTCGTCATCGATAAGACCCAGCTTCTGCATCTGCTCCTCAAAGCGCTTCTGCTCGGTGTACATGAACTTGTTGAAAACCAGCTTCTCAATGAAGGAGGCGGGAACATTGGGGTCAAGAGGTCTGGGGTCGGCGGTAAACTTCTGGTCGGAGGTAAGGCCGGCCTCGATAAGCTGGTCATACAGCTCGTATACGGGGCGCATTATCTTCAGACCGAAGGAAATGACCGTGTGACCGAATTTGCTGGTAACGGGGACCATGCGTTCTGCACCAAAGGTTTCGCCGTACATGACCAGAGTCTTTACTACCTTGGCCATTACCTCGCCTTTTTCACCGTTGAGCAGAGCCTGCTGTTCAGGTGTGAGCTTCAAAAAACCACTTCCTAATAAAAATAATTATATCTTGCTAAGATATTATCAATATTTTAACAGCAGCCCATATAAAAGTCAACGATTGAACATAAAACATGGCAAAATAATTATCAAATACACGGTTTACTTAAAATTCCTTAAGTTTACAAGAAATATTGTTCCGACAGGCTAAGAATTGTTGAAATTGCGCTTAATTGTGCTATAATAGTTTATTATGGAAAAAACTAAAATGGAGGTCTGTGCGAAAGTGGCTAAAAAACAGTTCAAGGCAGAGTCCAAGCGTTTGCTGGACCTGATGATCAATTCAATTTACACCAACAGGGAGATTTTTCTCCGCGAAATTCTTTCCAACGCGTCCGACGCCATAGACAAGCTCTGTTACCTGTCCCTGACCGACGACAAGGTGGGGCTGTCCAGAGCCGATTACAAAATAGACATTATCCCCGACAAAGAGGCGCGCACCATCACCGTCCGTGATAACGGCATAGGCATGACTATGGAGGAGGCCGAGAACAATCTCGGCGTTATCGCAAAAAGCGGCTCCTACAAATTCAAGGGTGAGATGGATGAGGACAAGGCCGAGGATCTGAGCATTATCGGTCAGTTCGGCGTGGGCTTCTACTCCGCCTTCATGGTTTCGGACGAGGTCACCGTCATAAGCCGCAAGTACGGCTGTGATGAGGGCGTTATGTGGAAAAGCACCGGCGCCGACGGCTACACCGTCACCCCCTGCCACAGGGAAACGCCCGGCACCGATGTTATCATGCACATCAAGCCCGACTCCGAGGAGGAGATATACGGCTCCTTCCTTGAGGTGTGGAAGATTAAGGCTCTTGTAAAGAAGTACTCCGACTATGTGCGCTGGCCCATAAAGATGGATGTGGAGCGGCAGGAGCGCTTTGAGACAGGCGAGACCGACGATGAGGGCAAGCCCAAATACGAATACCGTGTAATTACCGAGAACGAGACCGTCAACAGCATGGTTCCCATCTGGCAGCGCAGCAAGATGGAGGTTACCGACGATGACTGCATCGCCTTCTACAAGGAGAAAAACCGCGACCGCAAGGATCCCTGCGCCCTTATCCGCGTAAACGCCGAAGGCGCCGTAAGCTACAAGGCCATGCTTTTTGTCCCCGGCGAGGAAAGCGAAAATGCCTTTGTGGGCGACAATAAGGGCGGCATCACCCTCTACTCCAACGGCGTCATGATAATGGAAAAGTGCGATAAGCTGGTGCATGACTACTTTGAGTTTGTCAAAGGCGTGGTGGACTCCCCCGACCTTTCCCTGAACATTTCCCGCGAGATACTGCAGCATGACAGGCAGCTTCGCATAATAGGCCAGAACCTTGAGAAGAAGATAAAGTCCGAGCTTGAAAAGCTCATGCGGGATGACAGGGAAAAGTACGAGGAATTCTTCCGCAACTTCGGCGTCCATCTTAAGTGCGGCGTCTGCGACGAGTACGGCAGATATAAGGACTTCCTCCGCGACCTGCTGGTATTCCACACCGACAAGGACAGGCAGGTAAGCCTCAAGGAGTATGTGGAGGCCATGCCCGAAAGCCAGAAGTGCATCTACTTTGCCAGCTCCGACACTCTTAAGCACGCAAAGAGCCTGCCTCAGTGCGAGCAGGTGAAAAACCGGGGCTTTGAGCTTATATACCTTACAAGCCCTCTGGATGAGATGGTGCTTGACTGCCTGCGTGAGCAGGGCGGCAAGCCCTTCTGCAATGTGGTTACCGACGACCTTGGCTTTGAGACCGAGGAGGAGAAGAAGGCCGCAGAGGAGCGCAACCTTGAGAATAAGGAATTCCTTGAATTCGTGAAAAACGCCATAGGCGAAAGCGTCAGTAAGGTCATAATTTCCGACAGGCTGGGCAGCCAGCCCTGCTGCCTGAGCACCGAGGGCGGTATAAGCCTTGAGATGGAAAAGTATTTCCGCCGCGGCCCCAGCGAGGAGATGCGCAAGGTGCGTGCAAACCGCGTCCTTGAGCTCAACGGCTCCCACAGCGCCTTTGACGCTCTCAGAAGCGCCTATGAAAACGACCGTGAAAAGGCCGAAAGGCTCTCCAGGGTGCTCTCCGGGCTGGCAGAAATGATGGCCGGCATGGAAATTGAGGACCCGGCAGCCTTTGCAGGGCTTGTAAGCGAGCTTTTTTAAATAAGAAATAATTGGAGTTTACCCATGAGAAAACGGCTGGGAATATATATTCATATCCCCTTCTGCGCCAGCAAGTGCAGCTACTGCGACTTTTATTCGCTGTCCGGCTGCGACTATCTGATGCCCGAGTATCAGGACGCGCTGCTTGACCACATTGAGGAATCCGCCGATGCTATAAAAAACTACGAGGTGGACAGTATATACTTTGGCGGCGGCACGCCCAGCTTCTACGGAGCCGACCGTATAGTGGAAATATTCGACACGCTCAAGCTCAACGGCAATGTGCGTCTGGACGCGGAGGTTACCGTGGAATGTAACCCCGACAGTATAAGCCTCAATGCCATGAAGCTGCTGCGTCAGGAGGGCGTAAACCGCCTTTCCATCGGCGTTCAGGCCTCGGACAATAATCTTCTGAAGCTGATAGGCCGCAGGCACAATTTTCAGCAGGCCAAAACCGCCCTGCAAAACGCCAGAAAGGCCGGATTTGACAATGTGAGCCTTGACCTTATGTACGGACTTCCCAGCCAGACCAAGAACGACTGGGCGGAGACGCTGGCAAAGGTGGTTGAGCTGCATCCGGAGCATATCTCCTGCTACGGGCTCAAGCTGGAGCCGGGTACGAAGATGCACGATGAATACATGGGCTCCCCAATACTTCCGGACGATGACGAGCAGGCGGATATGTACTGCTACGCTGCCGAAATGCTGGGCCGTTACGGCTATGAGCATTACGAGGTATCCAACTTCTGTGCCCCGGGCTTTGAGTCAAAGCACAACATCAAATACTGGATGATGGACGATTACATGGGCTTCGGCCCCGGCGCCCATTCCTGCATAGGCAACCAGAGATACAGCTTTGTAAAAAACCTGAAGCAGTATATTTCCGGTGTGGAGCGGGGTATAAGTCTGATAGACGAGCACAGCACCATAGACCCGCTGGAGCGTGCGGTGGAGTACATCATGCTTGGCATGCGAACCTCCCGCGGCATAAGCGAGCGGGAATACCGCTACCGCTGCCAGTGTGACTGGAAGCCCATATACAAAATTCTTCTTGCCTTTCAGGAAAAGGGCTGGGTGGAGAAAAACGGCGAGCGCTGGCACTTCACCATCCCCGGCTTTCTTATCTCCAACACCCTCATAGGCATTATGCTTGAGGCCCAGGCCAGCAACCGTGTTGAAAGCGCCCCCTGGCTCAGAGACGGCAATGAGGCAGCGGAAGAAATTGTTCTGCCCAAGGGTGAGGAGGAGCTTTTCCAGGAGCTGTACAAACAGCGGACGGACAAAACTGTAATTTGAGGATAGAATTTTGAAGAAGAAACTCATTAAATCCGAAAACGAGAATACCGAAAATCAGGTGACGGCCACCCCTGAAGCCGCCGGGACCGAAAAAACGGAGCCTGAAAAAACCGCAGCGGAGAGCAGAGCGGAGGAAAAGAAGGAAACAAAGCGCGTAAAGGAGCAGCCGGAGGCCATCCCCTCCGAAGCCTCCGCGCCCAAGGCCGGCCTTGGCTGGGTCAAAACCGCGCTGGTGATTTTCCTCGGGGTCATTATGCTGCTGTTCATGGGCATGAGCTTTGCAGGCTACAAGCTCAGCAACCGCCCCTATATTCTGCCCAATGTCTACGCCAACGGCGTAAGTCTCGGCGGGCTCAGCGTGGAGCAGGCTCAGCAGCTTCTGGAGCAGGAGGGCTTTGATGAGGCTGCCGAGGGCAGACTGCGCGTAAAGATGCCCATGGGCGCAAACTTCAAGCTGGATTACAGCGAGGCAGGCGCAAGGCTGGGCTCTCAGGCTGCGGCTGAAATTGCCTTTGAATACGGTCACAGCGGCAACTGGTTTTCCGACTTTTTCACCTACGCAGGCAACATTTTTGCCCCGGTGGACATTATTTATTTTGACAAGACTCTTAACTACGAGTATATAAACGCCGCCATGGACGAGGCCATTGCCCGCTTCAATGAGAAAACGGCGGATACCGGCTACGAGCTTGACCTGACAAGAGGGCGCCTCACCGTTCTTAAGGGTGCAGGTGAGCTTCAGATAGATAAGGAAGCGCTGTATAAGCTGATAGTAAGCGGACTGCTTGCCGAGCGGGAGAGTGTCACCTACACGCTGCCTGAAAAGAATGTAAGCTACCCGGACTTTGAAAAGATTGCGGGAGAGATCAATGTGGAGGCAGCAAATGCCGACTTTGACGAGAATTTTGACATCAGACCCTCCGTCACCGGCGTGCACCTGAACGCTGCCGAGGCAAAGCAGGTCTGGGACGGGGCAAGTCTTGCAAGCATCGTTACCATACCCATAACCATAACCGAGCCTGAAATAAGCTCCGATGATTTGAGAGATATGCTGTTTCGGGATATGCTTGGAACTCACACCACTCATTTCAGCGGGAGCTCCGATAACCGCATCAACAACATTAAGCTGGCCTCCGATAAGCTCAACGGCCTTATCCTTATGCCCGGCGACCGCTTCTCCTTCAACGGCTTTATAGGCCAGCGCACCAGGGAAGCGGGCTTCAAGCCTGCCGGCGCATACCTTAACGGCTATGTGGTGGACGAGGTTGGCGGCGGCATATGTCAGGTGTCCTCGACACTGTACTATGTGTCCATGCTTGCACAGATGGAAACCGTGGAGCGTACCTGCCACTATTTCCCCGTTGACTATATTCCCCCCGGACTTGACGCCACGGTAAGCTGGCCGGATACGGATTTCAAGTTTGAAAACTGCCGTGAATATCCGGTAATGGTAGTCTCCAAGTGCGACACCAAGGCAAAGACCATTACCATAGAGATATGGGGCACCGATACCGACGGCAGCTATGTTGAGCTGACCTACGGTGTTGGCACATGGTTTGACGAGGAGTACCCGGAGGTAGCGGTAGGCAAGACCGCCGTTTCCTACCGCGTCTACTACGACAAGGACGGCAACAAGATAAAGACCGAGCGTGAGTCGTACAGCGCCTATCATTACCACGACTGGCAGATACAGTGGCCGGAGCCCGAGGAGGACGAAGAGGTGCCCACCGAGCCTGAGGGCGGCGAAGGCGGCGAAGGCGGCGAGGGCGGCACCGAGCCCACGCCTACGCCTACCCCTACGCCCACGCCCGATCCCGAGCCCGGGGACAACAGCGGCGATAACATGGAAGATGAAGACGGCAACATCAACTTCGGTTGATATCCCATAGATTACAGGAGGAAAGAAAGATGAGTAAGGAAACCTTTTACATTACAACACCGATATACTATCCCTCGGATAAGCTGCATATCGGCCACACCTACTGCACCGTGGCAACCGATGCCTTTGCAAGATACAAGAGACTGAGAGGCTACGATGTAATGTTCCTCACCGGCACCGATGAGCACGGCCAGAAGATAGAGGAAAAGGCCAAGCAGGCGGGCGTCACTCCCCAGGAGTTTGTTGACCGCATCGTTGAAGGCGAAAACGGCATTCTGGATCTGTGGAAGCTGATGAACATTTCCAACGACCGCTTTATCCGCACCACCGATGATTACCATGTAAAGAGCATCCAGCGCATTTTCCGCAAGATGTACGACAAGGGCGACATCTACAAGGGCGCATACAAGGGCAAATACTGCACTCCCTGCGAGAGCTTCTGGACCGAGAGCCAGCTCAAGGACGGCAAGTGCCCCGACTGCGGCCGCGATGTGCATGACGCAGAGGAGGAGGCCTACTTTTTCCGTCTCTCCAAGTACGCAAAGCCCGTTCAGGAACTGCTGGAGACCGGCGAATTTCTCGAGCCTGCAAGCCGCGTCAATGAGATGATAAACAACTTCATCAAGCCCGGCCTTGAAGACCTGTGCGTTTCCCGCACCAGCTTCAGCTGGGGCGTTCCCGTGGATTTTGACGAGGGCCATGTGGTATATGTCTGGGTTGACGCCCTTTCCAACTACATCACCGCTCTGGGCTATCTCAACGACAAGTATGACGATTACAGCAAGTACTGGCCTGCGGTACATATCGTGGGCAAGGAGATAGTGCGCTTTCACTCCATAATATGGCCTGCCATGCTCATGAGCATGGGTGAGCCCGTACCCAAGAAGGTTTACGGCCACGGCTGGCTGATAATCGACGGCGGCAAGGTTTCCAAGTCCAAGGAGAACAAGTCTGCCAACGTTATCGACCCCTATATCCTTGCCGACTACTTCGGCGTGGACGCTCTGCGCTTCTTCCTGCTGCGCACCTTCCCCTTCGGCTCCGACGGCAATTTCTCCAACGAGCTGCTTATCAGCACCATAAACACCGACCTTGCAAACGACCTGGGCAACCTTGTCAGCCGCACCACCGCCATGGTGGAGAAATACTTCGGCGGCAAGCTCATCGCCGAGCGTCAGGCAGAGGACATGGACGAGGAGCTTGTAAAGCTCATCCGTGAAAGCGCCGTAAGCTACGCCCGTGAGATGGACGCCTTCCAGCCCCATCTGGCTCTGGAGCATATATTCAAGCTCATTCAGCGCGCAAACAAGTACATTGACGAGACAGCTCCCTGGGTTCTTGCAAAGGACGAGGCAAAGAAGGCAAGGCTTGCAAGCGTCATGTACAATCTCCTTGAGGCTCTGCGCGTCTCCCTTATTATGCTGCTGCCCTTCATGCCCGAAAGCTGCGCCAAGGCCTTCGCTCAGATAGGCGCAGACGAGGCTGCCACCGCATGGGAAAAGGCCGGCGAGTACGGCGTTCTGCCCGCAGAGGTCAGCGTTTGCAAGGGTGAGACCCTCTTCCCCCGCATCGACGCTGCAAAGATGCTGGAGGAGCTGGCAAAGGCCTCCGCGAAGCCCGAAGCCCCCAAGGCCCCTCCCGTGCTGCCCGATGTGAGCATCGACGATTTTGCAAAGTGCGATATGCGCGTCTGCAAGGTTCTCTCCTGCGAGACCGTGAAGAAGAGCGATAAGCTGCTTAAGTTCCAGCTTGACGACGGCAGCGGCACTCCCCGCCAGATACTCTCCGGTATCCGCAAGTTTTACGAGCCCGAGCAGCTTGTGGGCAAGACCGTTGTTGCCATACTCAATCTGCCTCCCCGCAAGATGATGGGTCAGATGTCCAACGGCATGCTGCTGTCCGCTGTCCGCGAGGTGGACGGTAAGGAGGAGCTTAATCTCCTTATGCTGGATGACAGCGTACCCGCCGGCGCACAGCTCTGCTGAAAAACCGATATAACGAAAAAATCTCCTGCGGCTCCGCGCCGCAGGAGATTTATCTGTATTAAAATATGTGGATAATGCCAAAGGTTATGCAGGTCATTATGGCCGCTGCAATACACACGCCCAGCAGCACCGCAGGCACGGCATGCTTAAGTCGGATGTCCAGCAGCGCCGCAATAAGCGCTCCCGTCCACGCCCCCGTACCGGGCAGGGGGATGGCAACGAAAAGGCACAGCGCGATGGGACCGTATTTTTTGACGGTTTCGCCCTTCAGGTGGGCCTTGCTCTCCAGACGGCTGATAAAACTGTCAAGAGAGGGGAAATGCCGTCTCAGCCATGCGAAGATACGGCGGATATATACTATTATAAAAGGCACCGGCAGCATATTCCCCAGCACCGCCGCCCAAAGGGCCAGCCAGTAATCAAGGCCGAGGGCAATGCCGTAGGGCAGCCCCAGACGAAGCTCTACCACCGGGACCATGGATATGAAGAAAGTCGCTAAGAGCTTCCCTATCGTTGTTTGTGTAAGCCAGGCTATCATATCTGCTCCCAATCACATAATGCTGTATCAGAATAACATACTGCCGCCGCCAAAGCAAGGCAAAAATTGTTTAAGAACTCTTAAAGTCCCTGAGAATATTTTCCACAAAGCTGCGGATAATATACACATCCCATCTCAGGAGGTATAAATCATGGGCAAGCATGAAAAGAACAAGGACAAAAAGCAGCCTCAGCCTGCACCGCAGGACAACAGAGGCAGGGAGCACAAGCCCCGCAATCCCGGCAGCGACGCCCCCGACGGCGTAAGCGGCAACTGGTCATGAAGCAAAACAGCGTGTGCCTTATCCGGCACACGCTGTTTTTGCATGGTTCAGTTCTCTGTGTAAAGCTCCGTGGCCTCGGCAGGGGCCAGCAGCACATTGTTTTCATAGCCAAAGCGCACATTGTTTATATGGGCAGACAGGGAATACAGCGATTCCAGCTTCAGCTTGCTATCCCGTTTGGGAACGTCCAGCGTGTAGGGGACAAGGGCATCGGCAAGCTCATCCGTGCTTCCCACGCTTATCTCCTGAAAGCCGTATATGCAACTGTCATAGGCAGAGCGGGTGGAGGGATTCACCACGCAGTAGCCATCCCCCTCCGGCAGCAGCAGAGCATAGTGGCAGCGCCTGTATCTGCTGTGGCCCATGTCCGAAACTGAGCCTACGATTATCTGAGCCTCCGGGTAGTCATCCGCAAGGAAGAAAGCACACAGAACCGTGTAAACATCGGGGGAAGTACCCAGCGTTTTGTGCATCATAAGGAAATTGTCAAGATTGACGGCAAAGCAGTCGCTCATGGCATTGTTAAACGGATTGTTATACTGGTCAAGGAAGGCCACGGTATCGGCCACGGTGGAGATCCATGCCTGAAGAGTGTACAGGTCGGCGTCCTTAAGTGCCTCAAGCTCCTCGGCACTGAGCAGGGGAGTGAAGTAATCGCCGCTTCTGTCGATGCTGACGGCGCTGCCTCCGTCGGCGGCTTCGGCTGTGTTGGGAAGCTGAGTGAAGCTGCTGCGGTAGACCTCCATCTGCCGGAGGGCATTTTCACCGATGCTGCGCCAGTCAAAGCGGTAGCCCTCGTTGTCGGCTTCATAAACCACGGTGATAATATCCCTGTACTGCTCGGGCAGGTACACGGTTTTGCCGTCACCCATGCCGGGCAGATCTCCCGTAACGGTGGGATAGGCGAAAATCAGCTTATAAGTCTCATCCACATTACTGCGCCATGCGGTACCGGCGCTGCGGACATCGCCGCCGGTGCTGATGCCTCCGTCCCAGGTGTAATTGGTGTCCACCACGCCGCGGGGGTCAAATACATAGCAGGTGCTGCCGCTTTTTATGTAGCTTATTACATGACCGCCGCCGATCTCCACATCGCAGGTCATACTCAGGCAGCCGGCTTCCTCATAGTCACCCTCCAGAAGGAAGGGAACAAGAGCCGCTGTACCGCCGCAGTTGCCTGCGTTGTTTGCAAATACGGTACGGGGCGCTTCGTTCATACTCCAGCAAAGCTCGCCTTCCCATATTTTTATATCCCCGTCTGTGGTGTGGTAGCCGCTCAAAGCCAGATAGTATAAAACATCGCCAAGGGTTTTGAGCTCGGCTGCCACAGTGTCGGCATCCCTGCCGATAAGCGCGCTTATATCATCCTTGCTCAGACTTGCGGCCAGCAGCCCGGGAAGCTCCAGTTTATCCAGATTTTCCACTGCCTGACGGCGCTTGCTTTGCTCCCTGCCCTCCATATACTCCGGGCTGACGGTGTAAACCGTCTCTGCCTCGCCCACGGTCGGCTTTGCGCTGAAGCCTCCCATATCAAGACTGAACTGAAGGGTGGGCTGGTTTGCCTCAGCAAGGAATATCTGCATTGCCATGGGGTTTGAAAGCTCAAGAAAGAGCTTGTCCTGCAGGGCATCAAGACTTTCCAGCTCTACGGGGACAAGGCCGTGACCGGAGTCTTCATCAAGAAGGGTGGAGTCCTCCCAGGGGGCGCAGACATACCAGCCGCCGGAAACGGGCAGGGCAAGAGCCGGTATCACCCGGCAGGAATCCTGATTCTCGCCGATACATATCACATACTTTATGTCCTCGTAGTCATCGCAGAGACACCATGCGGCAAAGGCGGCATAGGTCTGAGTGAAGGTGGCCTCGGGACGTGTGTGCAGATCATAGAGGAAGGTGATCTGCAGGTTTATTTCCCCGTCAATGTTTGAATAACATGCGGGGCTGAAGCCGTCCAGAAAAGCCACGGCGTCACCGATGGTGGATATTTCACTTCTCAGCGTATTGAGGTCGGCATCTTTCAGTGCCTCAAGCTCATCATCGCTCAGTACCCGATCAAAATAGTCGTCTTTGCTGTATTCCACAGCGGGCGCGGCGCTTTCCACCGGCAGGGGCTGAGCCTCGGCGGTGGGGGCAGGCGTTTCGGCAGGAGCCGGAGCTGCAGCGCAAGCAGTAAGGGAAAGACAAATACATATTGCGGCAAAAAGTGAAACAAAAAACTTCATTATAATATACCTCCCGGTTATCTGCTGTACAGCCGCGCCACGGTATCCTGAGCGCAGCGGATGAGCCGCTTTACACTGCGGTCATTCTGGTGGCGCTCACTCATTATAAGCCCCAGACTGCGGTAAGCCGCAGGCGAAAGCGGCAGAGCCTTTACCTCGGCCGTGACGCTCTGCATCACAAGACGGGAGAGAATGGTTATACCCAATCCGTGTGCCACCATGGAAACAAGCGTGTCGTCGTCAAGGTTTGTGTATTTTATCCTGGGCACTATCTTCCCGGGGGCTGCTGCAAAAACAGGGTTTATATCCAGCTCAAAGCCGGAGGAGGGCATAAGGAAATCCGTTCCGCTGAACTTATCCACCGGGAAAAAGCCCTCTTCATCATAATCCGCAGGCAAAATTGCAAGCAGCTCGTCGTCCCTCAGGGGTATCCATGTAAGCCCCTGCATAAGCGAGGCCTGACGGCTGACAATGGCACAGTCAAGACTGCCGCTTTTTACCGCCTCATATATATCCTTTATGGAGCTCATGGTGACCGAGACCTCCATGTCCGGGCTCATGCGCTGAAAGGCCGAGAGAATGGAGGGCAGCCAGTGGCGGGATATACTGGAATATGCCCCCAGGCGCAGAGTGGAGTAGCTTCGCTCACGAAGCTGCTCGGCGCTTTCCTCCAGAGCCTCCGCTGCCTGAGAAAGTGCCAGAAGCTCCGGCAGCAGCGCCTGACCCGCGCCGGTGAGTGAAACGCCCTGCTTGCTGCGCACCAGTATGTTGAGCCCCAGCTCATCCTCCAGTGAATTCATCATGTGTGTAAGCCCTGATTGAGTGTAGCCCAGCTCACCGGCAGCAGAGGAGAGGCTGCCTCTGTCCAGCGCTACTAAAAGGGCCTTGATTTTTTTAGTATCCATTGTTAAATATTTCGCTTTCTTATACATGAAGTTATCTATGAGAATTTCTAATTACATATATAATAATGTAGAGTTTTGTAAATTGCAAGCCCAATGTTATAATCCCAACATAAACCCATATTTTATTTAAGAGGAAATTAAAAGAAAAGAGGGAAAAATATGGAAAACAAACGCAGTTCATGGGGCAGCAACCTTGGCTTTCTGCTGGCTGCAATAGGCTCCGCAGTAGGTCTGGGCAACATCTGGGGCTTCCCCTACAAGATGGGCCGCAGCGGCGGCTTCAGCTTCCTTATAGTCTATGCGGCGCTGGCTGTATTCGTTGGCATGATAATCATGGTCAGCGAGCTGGCTCTTGGCCGTAAGACCGGCACAGGCGTTGTAGGCGCGTACAAGAAAATATCCAAGAAGTATTCATGGGTAGGCTGGCTGGGTATTATAGCACCCTTCCTCATTATGAGCTTCTACTCTGTTCTTGGCGGCCACTGCATCCAGTACATGTCTCTTAACCTGGCTGAGCTCAGCTTCGGTCTCAGCGGCCTCACCGGCGCTCCCATCACCGGCGGCGCCACCTTCGGCGCAATGCTCACCAACCCCTTCGGCTGCGTTGTGTTTACCCTGCTGTTCATGTTCATCTGCATGATCATTGTTCAGGGTGGTATCGGCGGCGGCATTGAAAAATTCAACAAGATCGGCATGCCCGCTCTTTTCGTCATGCTGGTCGTCATCATCATCCGCGCACTCACCCTCCCCGGTGCAGGCGAAGGCCTCAAGTTCATGTTCGTTCCCGGCTACGCTGTAAAGGCCGGCTTCATTGAGAAAGCCCCCAACTTCATCTCCGTACTGGGTACTGCCGGCGGTCAGATGTTCTTCTCCCTGTCTCTGGCAATGGGCGCAATGGTTACTTACGGCTCTTACCTGAGCAAGGAAGAGAACCTTGTAAAGAACTCTGCCATTATCGTTGTCTCCGACTCTCTGGTGGCACTGATGGCGGGTCTGGCAGTTATCCCCGCTGCTGTTGCAAACGGACTGTCCAGCGGCCTTGCCCGCAACGAGATCGCACTGAGCGGCCCCAAGCTCCTGTTCGTTACTCTGCAGGATGTTTTCTCCAACATGGGTACTGTCGGTCCTCTGTTCGGCGTTATCTTCTACCTGCTGGTTCTCATCGCGGCAATCTCCTCCGCTATCTCCCTGATGGAGGTTATCGCTGCCTTCTTCATTGACAAGCGCATCGAAAAGGGTCTGCCCGACAATCGCAAGAGAATCACCCTCTTCGTGTCTCTGGCAATCACCGCCGAGGCTCTGCTGGTTGCATTCTGCGGCATGGGTTCCAACGGTATTGCTCCCGCCGATCTGCTTGGTATTACAGGCACTCCCGCATACGCCATGTGGAACGACTGCTGGCTTGACTTCATGGACTGCTGGTCTGAGGGTATTGCAATGCCTCTTGGCGCAATGCTGATGGCAGTTATGATAGGCTGGGAGCTCAAGCCCAATGCAATCCTTGATGAGGTTCGCATCGGCGGCGGCGCCGGCAAGGCGTTCTCCGTGTTCTACTCTGTCTGCATCCGCTTCGTGGTTCCCGTTGTCATGGCCTTCGTTCTGGCCGGTCAGATGATCGACTTCTTTGTCAGCCTCACTGTTGACAACCGCGCCACCGTCAGCGCTGTCTGCTATGTTATCTCCGCAGCCATCCTGCTGTTCTTCTGGATAATCACCCTTGTCCTTGACAAGAAAGAGAAGGGCTAAGCGCGTTTTCACTCTGACAGCTTCCCCCCGGTTCAATTGAACCGGGGGGATTTTTTCTTTAAAGACATATATACATCATTTCGTCATATTTCACGCAAAGATGACGGATACAAATAAATATAAATAAATATAAATAAATTGTTAATTATTACATCTTGAATGTATTGGGCTAATGCTATATAATAGCCTGTGGTGTGCTATGTATGATAAATTCTTGACGAAGAGGAAAATTTATTGGAAAGAGCACTTATCAAAATCTGCGGCATAGTTCAGGGCGTGGGCTTTCGCCCCTTTATTCACAAGCTGGTGAACGGACTTGGACTGTGCGGATATATAAAAAACACCTCCTCCGGGGTGGAGCTTGAGCTGGAGGGTCAGCGTTCTCTGCTTGAGGAGCTTATAAAAAGGCTTCCCCTTGAAGCGCCGAAGCTCTCTTACATTGAGAGCATGCATGTCACATATACTGCGGAGCTTATGGGCTTTAAGGGCTTTGAGATACGCGAGAGCAAAACCGAAGCGCTCAGAAACACCCTTATTTCCCCGGATATGTGCATCTGTGAGGACTGCCTCCGGGAGCTGCGGGACAAAAATGACCGCCGCTACCGCTATCCCTTTATAAACTGCACCAACTGCGGCCCCCGTTTTACGATCATAGCGGATGTTCCCTACGACAGGCCGAAGACCTCCATGGGAGCCTTTCCCATGTGCCCCGACTGTGACAGGGAATACCACGATATAGAGGACAGGCGCTACCACGCTCAGCCGGACTGCTGCAGCGACTGCGGGCCTCAGGTTTTTTTCCTTGACGAAAACGGGATGGAAATTCCCGGCGATGCAGTTGAAATTGCCCGGGAGAGGCTGAAGAAAGGCGGCATAATAGCCGTGAAGGGGCTTGGCGGTATGCATCTTGCCTGCCGCTGTGACGATGAAGCCCTCGTACAAAGACTGAGGCACAATAAGCAGCGGGATGAAAAGCCCTTTGCCCTTATGTGCCGCGACGCAGACTGCGTAAAAAAGCTCTGCCATGTAAGTGCCGAGGAGGAAAAAACCCTTCTTTCCAGGCAAAGGCCCATCGTTCTGCTTAAAAAGCGTGAGCGCGGCAGCTATTTTCACATAAGTGAGAATAATTACATTGGCGTTATGCTTCCCTATACTCCGCTGCATTATCTTCTCATGGGCGATGACATTGACGCTCTTGTGATGACCAGCGCCAATCTCTCAGACAAGCCCATAATGCACAAAAACTCTGAGGCACTTGAGGAGCTTCGGGGCATTGCAGAGGGCTATTTGCTCCATAACAGAGACATTGTCACCCGCTGTGACGACTCCCTGTGCTGGGTGCTTGAGGGTGAGGAGTATTTCGCCCGCCGCTCAAGGGGCTATGCCCCCCGCCCCATTAAGGTTCAGCGGGAGCTTGGAGCGCTGCTTGCCTGCGGTGCCGAGCAAAAGGCCAGCTTCTGCCTTTCAAGGGGCAGCGATGTTTTCCAGAGCCAGCACATAGGCGACTTGAAAAACATGGAGACGCTGGAAAATTACCAGCAGCAGATAAGGCACTTTCAGCGCCTTTTCGATATAAAGCCAAAGGCCATCGCCTGTGACATGCACCCGGATTATCTATCCACCGCTTATGCAAGGCAGCGCGGAGAGGCAGAGGGCATCGAGCTTATACAAGTCCAGCACCATCATGCTCACATGGCCTCATGCATGGCGGATAACGGCCTAAGTCAAAAGGTCATCGGCCTTGTGTGGGACGGTACAGGCTACGGCAGCGACGGAAGCATATGGGGCGGCGAATGCCTCATCGGAGACTACGCAGGCTTTGAGCGCTTCGGCAGTATAAGGGAAATACCTCTCCCCGGCGGCGATAAGGCCGTTAAGGAGATAAGCAGAATTGCCTTTTCCCTGATGAAGGATGCAGGGCTTGATGTGTCCGGCTTTGAAAATTCAGCCATACTCTCGGCAATGACGGAAAAGAACCTTAATTGCCCCAAAAGCTCCGGCATGGGTCGGCTTTTTGACGGTGTGGCCGCCATCTGCGGCATAAAGCAGGGCTGCAGCTACGAGGGTCAGGGCGCGGTGCTGCTTGAGGCCGCCGCAGAGGACAGTGACCGTCTTTACCCCATAGCCTTTGAGGAGGGCACAATGCGCTTTGACTGGCGGGAGATGATACGCGCCGTCTGCGCAGACAGGGAAAAGGGCGTATCCCCTTCCCTTATTGCCTCGGGCTTTATGAACACGCTTATACAGATGGCTGTGAAGCAGTGCATCGCAGCGCGCAGCACCTACGGCATAAACGATGTGGTGCTCTCCGGCGGCAGCTTCCAGAACATGTATATAATGAACAGACTTCCCCGCGCTCTTGAAGCTGAGGGCTTCAGGGTCTGGAAGCACAGAAGGGTTTCCTGCAATGACGAGGGCATAGCCCTCGGTCAGCTGATGATATTGGGAGAAAAATACAATGTGTCTTGCTGTTCCCCTGAGACTTGTTCAGGTTGACGGAAACAAAGCCCTGGCTGAGGCCATGGGCGTTACAAGAGAGGTCAGGGTGGATTTCATCCCCCAACCGCAGGTGGGCGACTATGTGATAGTCCACGCAGGCTTTGCCATTGAGAGGCTGCCTCAGCAGCAGGCTCTTGAGGATCTTGAGGCATGGGAGGAGCTGGAAAATGCCCTCAGATAGATATGCCCGTGCGGAAAGGATACTCCGCGCCATAAAGGAGCTTCCCCTTGAGGGGGAGATAAGGCTTATGGAGGTCTGCGGCACCCACACCAT
The DNA here is from genome assembly GCA_045592365.1 of Candidatus Limivicinus sp. GTDB lineage: Bacteria > Bacillota > Clostridia > Oscillospirales > Oscillospiraceae > Limivicinus. The sequence goes on from JAZNUQ010000039.1 coordinate 18,310, forward strand.
GGCTATTGCAAAGTCCGGCATAAAGAGCATGCTTCCCGAAAATGTGAAGCTGTTAAGCGGCCCCGGCTGCCCGGTCTGCGTCACGCCCACACAGGTGATAGACGCGGTGCTGGAGCTTTCCATGAACGACCGCGTAACGGTATGCAGCTACGGCGACATGCTGAGGGTTCCCGGCAGCAGACCCGGTGACAATCTGAGCCGCCGCAAGGCCATGGGCGCCGATGTGCGCGTGGTGTACTCCCCGGTGGACGCGGTGGATTACGCCGCCGAAAATCCGGACAGACAGGTGGTTTTTCTTGGCGTAGGCTTTGAGACCACGGCCCCCGGCACCGCCGCTGCCGTGCTTACGGCAAGGGAGCGGGGTATAAAAAATTTCAGCGTCTGGTCAATGCTCAAGACCGTGGAGCCGGCGCTTAGGCGGCTTATGGAGCTTGAGGGCTTCAATATACAGGGCTTTATCTGCCCCGGCCATGTGGGAACCGTAATCGGGGAGCGGGGCTTTGAGTTTCTGCCCCGGGACTTCGGTATGCCGGCGGCAATCGCAGGCTTTGAGACGGACGAGATACTCCTTGCAATATATTCCCTGCTGAGCCAGCTTGAAAAAAAGCAGCCCAAGGTGGATAACTGCTATAAGCGGGCGGTTTCCAAAGAGGGAAACAGCCTTGCCATGAGCTGCCTTATGAGCTGCCTTGAGCTGAGGGAGGACGCCTGGCGCGGCCTTGGCAAAATCCCCGCCAGCGGCCTTGGCTTCAGGGAGGAATACGCCGAATATGACGCAGAGCGCAGGTTCAAAATCACTTACGGAGAGGAAAAGCCCTCCGCCTGCCGCTGCGGTCAGGTGATAACCGGGATGATAGCCCCGGCAGACTGCCCCATGTTTGGCAGAAGCTGCACGCCGGAGGACCCGGTGGGCCCCTGCATGGTATCCTCCGAGGGTGCATGCGCCGCGGCCTATAAGTATCAGGTGATATGATGGACGAGATAATTACTCTGGATTACGGCAGCGGAGGAAAGAAAACCTCCCGCCTGATTGAAAAGATGATAGTTCCCGCCCTTGACAATCCCGCGCTCAGCGCCCTTGGGGACGGTGCGGTGCTTCAGGGAGGGGATACGCTGGTCTTCTCAACGGACAGCTTTGTGGTTGACCCAATTTTCTTCCCCGGCGGGGACATCGGCAAGCTCTCCGTCTGCGGCACGGTGAACGATATTGCCGTGTGCGGCGCAGAGCCCAGGTATTTAAGCTGTTCATTTATAATAGAAGAGGGTCTTGAGCTCTCCGCCCTTGAGAAAATCGTTCAGTCCATCCGCCGCCAGTGCGACAGAGCCGGCGTGCAGGTTGTGACCGGCGACACCAAGGTGGTTGAAAAGGGTCGGGGAGACAGGATATATATAAATACCGCCGGCATAGGCATAATGAAGCATCCGGGGCTTGGCTGCGATAAAATTCAAAGCGGTGATGCAGTGCTTGTGTCCGGTACCGTGGGCGACCACGGCACGGCGGTGATGCTGGCGAGAAACGGCCTTCTGCAGGGGGATATAAAGTCCGACTGCGCGGCGCTTAACGGTCTGACGGAGGCTCTGCTCTCCGCCTGCAGCGGCGTCAGAGTGCTGAGAGACCCCACAAGGGGCGGTCTTGCCACCACCCTCAACGAGTTTATTGAGGGCACAGCTCTGGGCATAGAGCTGGAGGAGGACAGCGTCCCGGTCAGGGACGATGTGCGCGCCGCCTGCGATATGCTGGGGCTTGAGCCCATGTACTGTGCAAACGAGGGCAAGATAATTGCCGTTGTTGCCCCGGAGCAGGCTGAAAGGGCGCTTGAAGCAATGCGCTCCCTGCCTGAGGGAGAAAACACCGCCATTATTGGACGGGTAAGCGAAAAATACCCGGGAAAGCTGGTAGTAAAAACCCGGCTGGGCGGCAGCAGGATCATGCAAAAACTCACGGGAGCACAGCTTCCGCGAATTTGTTGATATATTTCAAAAAACAAAATGACATAAACGAGAGGTGAAATAATGGAGCAGTACAAGGTAATCACAATTGACAAGGATCAGGTAGTGCCCGTTGCGGAAAAGATGAAGAAGGCCGGCAATTTCCTGGTGATGATTCACGGCTTTATCAACAAGGAAGGCCAGTTCGATGTATCCTACGACTATGCGGTTGACCCCGTCATCGAGTCCTATCATGTGGTGGGTGAGAGCAAGCTCCCCTCCATCGGTGAGATCTTTGACACCGCAGCCACCTGGCCTGAGCTGGAGCTTTATGAGCTCTTTGGCATTGAGTTTGAGGGGCTGGATACCTCCAAGCGTCTCTTCCTGCCGGAAGACCTGCTGGAGACTCAGGGCAAGGGCCAGATAATGGTCACTCCCCTGAAAGAGCTTGTAGAAAAGAACATTAAGTAATCAGGAGGAAAAAGATGAGCTATATAGTTCCTATTGGACCTTACCATCCGGCGCTTGAAGAGCCCATCCACGCAAAGCTCTATACCGAGGGCGAAGTAATCAAGGATGCGGAAGTATTCGTAGGCTACAACCACCGCGGCATTGAGAAGCTGGCCACCGAGCGCAACGCCATCCAGACCCTGGTTCTGGTTGAGCGTGTATGCGGTATCTGCTCTCACTCTCACGCCTTCGCCTACGCAATGTGCGTGGAGAATATAAACGGCGTTGAGGTTCCCAAGCGCGGTCAGTATATCCGCGTTATCACCGCCGAGCTTGAGAGACTGCACTCTCACTTTTTGTGGCTGGGCATCGCCTGCCACATCATCGGCCATGACAGCATGTTCATGCACATCTGGGATGAGCGTGAGCTGGTTATGGACCTGCTTGAGAAGATGACCGGCAACCGTGTCAACTACGCCATGGTCACCATAGGTGGTGCAAGACGCGACATCAGCGACGAGCTTCGCCGCGAGCTGCTGGAGGCCTGCGACAAGCTGAAGGCTCCTCTGGACAGAATTACCGAGATCGCACTTACCGACAAGACCATCGCAATGCGTACAAAGGGTGTCGGCACCCTGCCCACCGATGTTGCGCTGCGCATGGGCGCCATCGGTCCCCACGCCAGAGCATCCGGCGTCAATGTTGACGTTCGCCGTGACGCCCCCTATTCCTCCTACGGCGACTTCGAGTTCGATGTTCCCGTGGTGGAAAGCGGCGACGTTTTTGCAAGAGTTGTTGTGCGTGCACTTGAGTGCTACGAAAGCATCAAGATAATCCGTCAGGCTCTTGAGAACCTGCCCGCCACCGCCATCAATCTTGGCAACAAGCTGCCCAAGATTCAGGAAGGCATGGCAGTCTGCCGTCACGAGGCACCCCGCGGCCAGCTCAGCCACATGGTAGTCGGCAACGGCGGCCTCAACAACCACCGCGTAAGTATTCATGTACCCAGCTACAAGAATACTCCCACCATTCCCGTAATGCTCCGTGAGAACACCGTTGCGGACGCAGGACTTATCGTTGCAAGTATCGACCCCTGCTTCAGCTGCCTTGACAGATAAGCATGCACGAGCTTGCCATAACAAAGGGCATCATCGAAATAGTCAATTCCGAGCAGAAAAAACAGGGCTTTGAGAGAGTACTGGAAATAAGCCTTAAGGTGGGCGAGTTTTCCGGGCTTGTGCCGGAGTGCATAAGGGAATTTTTCCCCATTGCGGCAGCAGGAAGCTGTGCGGAAAGGGCGGAGCTTGTGGTAGAGCCCATAAAGGCCGTTTTCAAATGCCTTGACTGCGGCCACGAGGGCGACGCGGACAGGAAGCATGCCTGCTGCGCCCGCTGCGGCAGCACAGCCATACGCATGACCGCAGGCCGTGACTTTTTCGTTGAGAGCCTGAAAGTTGAGTAGTTTATATTAAATTGTGGAAAAACCAGGAAGGAGAGGTTTTCTCTTGCAAAAATTGAGATTTCCCGCTGTATTGACCACATTTATCGTCTGCCTGGCGTTCTGGGTGCTTATCACCTGGAGCTTCACCGTTCAGGAGCTGGCAGCCGGTGCGGTGGTGAGCCTTGCGGTGGCTCTGTTCGCCGGTCGCTTTTTCATCCATGAAAAGGCCTTCTGGTTCTTTAATCCCGCAAAGCTGTTTGCACTTATAGCCTACATCCCCGTGTTCCTCGTGGAGCTTATCAAGGCCAATGTTGATGTTGCAAAGCGCTGCTTCGGCGGCTGCAAGAATGTCAATCCCGGCATTGTAAAGGTTCCCGTAAACCTTCAGAGCGAGTACGGCCAGTCCATGCTGGCAAACTCCATCACCCTGACCCCCGGTACCATTACCATGGACATTACCGAGGAAGATGGTCAGACCTACTACTACATCCACTGGATCGATGTTGCCGCCCCCTCCGGTGAGGAAGCCGGCAATGCCATCAAGGGCACACTTGAAAAATGGGTAGGGAGGATTTTTAAATGAAAATGATCGAACTGCTCGTATTCGGCGTTATCTTCGCCCTGTTTGCCCTTATCTCTCTGTTCAGACTGAAGAAGGGCCCCTCCGCCGCCGACAGAATGGTAGCTGCCGACGCTGCGGACACTCTGCTCTGCTGCGCACTGGTGCTGTTCTCTCTTTACAGCGGCCGCGGCATTTACCTTGACATCGCTCTGGTTGGCGCACTGCTCGGCATAATCGACACTCTGCTTGTGGGCCGTTATCTGGAAGGGAGGCTGTAAGCATGGCAATAAGAATAGTTATTGATGTACTTATAGCTATCAGCGCTATCTTCGCGCTGGCAGGCACCATCGGCATACTCAAGATGCCCGACACCTTCTGCCGTATGCAGGCCTCCACCTGCATTGCAACTCTCGGCATGCTGGGCGTTATGATAGGCGGCATCCTCTACGCCGCAGTCATCATGGGCAGCGCAGGCACCGCCGTCAAGGTGGGCGTTATCGGCCTTATGATCATCCTCACCAACCCCATCGGCGGTCACGCCATCGCCAAGGGCGCTTACAAGGCCGGCATCAGACCCGAAAAAGAAATGGAAACTGACGACTACGGGAGGGATTTCGATGAGTAATCTTATTGTTGTTCTGAATGTGCTGGTCGTCGCGGGACTTGTAATTTCCGCAATCATGGCAGTACATTTTGATAATCTGCTCTCCGCCGTTATCGCTCTGGGCGTTACCGGTCTCTTCGCGGCGGCTGAGTTTCTGCTGCTGCATGCTCCCGATGTTGCCATCTCCGAGGCAGCCGTGGGCGCAGCACTTACCCCGGTGATATTCATCGTGGCTCTCAGGAAAATTCAGGGGAGGGAAAAGAAATGAAGAAGTTTCTTACTTGGTTCTCTCTGGGCGTTTTCCTGTTCATGGGCATTTTCGCCTGTGTGACTATGGCAGACATGCCCCGTACCTATGACGGTACTCAGGCCGCAGTTTCCGTGTACGAGCTGCAGCAGAACGAGGGCAAGGGCTATGACGACAGCGTCACCGACGGTGCCGCAGGCGCCATTGTCCAGCAGAACCTTGACAAGGTTCATGCAGTAAACGATGTTACCTCCATCGTGTTTGACTTCCGAGGCTACGACACCATGGGCGAGGCCTTCATACTGATAACCGCAGTTGCAGGCTCCATCGTTATCCTCTACAAGGCAAAGGCTGAGAAGAAGGAGGAAGAAAAGGATGAATGACAAGAACATCAAGGTAAAGAACATCATCCCCAAGTGCGGCGCTGACGCTCTGCTCCCCTTCGCTCTTATGTATATCTTCTACATAATCCTCCACGGTCACCTGTCCCCCGGCGGCGGTTTTCAGGGCGGCGTTATGATGGTTGCGGTTGTGGTTCTTCTCTACATGGGCTACGGCTACAAGGGAGCCTCCGGCAGCATCAACAAGCACTTCATGCACAAGTTTGAGGGCTTTGCCTCCGTGGTGTATGTTGCTCTTGCAATGCTGGGCGTGGCTTACGCCGGCAATTTCTGCTACAACGCTCTCAGCCAGTCCGGCAATATCGGTGAGCTCTGGTCCACCGGTACCATATTCCTTATGAACACCGCCGTTGGCGCAAAGGTGCTTACCGGCGTTGCAGTGCTGGCCCTGTCCATGCTGGGTCTGCTGGCTGCTGAAGAATAAGAATGAGGTGAATGATATGATACAGTTAAACTATATTGCTTCCTTCTTCCTCATCGCTCTCGGTTTTTACACCATCATCACCAAGTATAACCTTATCAAGACCGTCATCGGCCTTTCCATCTGCGACTACGGCGTGAACCTGCTGATAATCTCCATCGGCTACAATCCCGGCGGCACCGCACCCATCTTCACCGCCGGCGAGCTCACCGCCGCAAGCTACTTTGTTGACCCCATTCCCCAGGCTCTCACCCTGACCAGCATAGTTATCGGCGCCTGCGTCACTGCAATGAGCCTGTCTCTTGTCATCAAGCTGCACGAGTCCTATGGCACTCTTGACACCAGAGAGATAAGGAGGCTGAGAGGATGAATTTTCTTAGTTACACTCACTTCCCCATTTACTCCATAATGGTGCTGTTCCTTGGCGCTTTCCTTATCGTCCTTTTCGGTAAGAACAAGGCTCTGAGAAACATTATCGCCCTGCTTTCCGTGACGGCATCCCTTGCCTGCATGGTAGCTCTTGTAAAGCCCGTTATGATAGACGGCGAGATAATCGCCTATTGGATGGGCAACCATGCTCCCGCCGGCGGCTACGCCATCGGCATTGCTCTGGAGGTTGACGCTCTGAGCCTGTTCTTCGGCCTGCTCATCTCCACCGCCGTTTTCGTCTCCGCCGTGTACTCCATTCAGTACATGAGCCATGACAACAATGTTCCCGAGTACTACACCCTGTTTCTTATGCTGGCAGGCGGCGTTATCGGCCTTGTCCTCTCCGGTGACATCTTCAACATGTTCATCATGGTTGAGATCCTCACCTTTGCAGCCGTTGCCCTTACCGCCTTCCGCAACAAGGTCTTCGGTGCTCTGGA
>JAZNUQ010000040.1:0-10219 GCA_045592365.1 Candidatus Limivicinus sp.
TAAACTGTTCACAGCCGATGACAGAGATATTTTTTGCAGATTTTAGGCGCTTTTTTGCAGCGCTCCTTGGTGGAACGCAAGAAAAAGCAACGACAAAGCTGCGGAAAATTGCCTGTCAGCGGTTTATGTTTTCTTATGAGGATGGAGCAAAAGAGCTGTGCTTTTTTCCTTGGACAATATGCTTTACAGCCTTGCTATATCCTCGCAGAGGGCGTCCACTTCCGCGGCGGTGCTGCTCCAGCTGGTGCAGAAGCGTACTATTCTGCCGCCGTCGGGGGTTCTGCCCTCGTCCTCAAACACATAGCCTTCGGCAAGGGTCTTGTAAGCGGCCTCATCCAGCACCACAAACTGCTGATTGGTGCAGCTTTCTATATAGGGGGCTATTCCCTTTTGGGCAAAGGCCTGCCTGATGCGCATGGCCTGCCTGTCGGCCTCCTTGCCTATTTCAAGGTAAAGCCCGTCCTTAAAGAGAGTATAAAACTGAAGCCCCAGCAGCCAGCCCTTGGCAAGCATGCCGCCGTTTTGCTTTATGTAGCTGCGAAAATCCACATTCAAAGCGCTGTTGCAGATAATCACCGCCTCACCGAAGAGAGCGCCGCATTTGGTGCCGCCGCAGTAGAACACATCGCAGAGAGCTGCAAGCTCACGCAGCGTCACATCCGTATCCTCAGCCCCCAGCGCGTAAGCAAGGCGCGCCCCGTCAAGAAACAGGTACAAGCCGTACTTGTCGCACACGCGGCGTATCTCCTCCAGCTCCTTTTTGCTGTAAAGGGTGCCAAACTCCGTGGGATGGGAGATATACACCATTTGGGGCTGGGTAATATGCTCCTTTATGCCGCTTTCGGCATAAAGGAGGGCTTCCGCCTCTATCTGCTCTGCGCTTATCTTGCCGTCTGTATTCTTAAGGGCGTGTATCTTGTGCCCGGTATTTTCAACCGCCCCTGTCTCGTGGGCGTTTATATGGCCGGTATCGGCGCTGATGACCGCCTGATAGGGTCTGAGCGCGGCGGCAATAACGGTATAGTTTGCCTGAGTGCCGCCTACAAGAAAATGCACCGCAGCCTCGGGGCAGTCCAGATACTTCTTTATTTCCTCCCTTGCGGCGGCGCATATCTCATCCATGCCGTAGCCGCCGTAGCTGTTTTGGTTTGTGTCCTCAAGAGCCTTGAGTATCAGGGGATGCGCGCCGTGATTATAGTCGTTGTTGAAGCGTATCATATCTGTATCCTTTCGGAAAACGCCGCAGAGGCTCTGCGGCGTTTCGGTATTATTTTTCCACTATGTCCTCGCCTATTTTGAACACATTGCCTGCGCCTACCGTGAGTATTATATCACCGGGGCGGGCTATGCTCTTAAGCACGGCCTCAAGCTCAGCGAAGGTGTCAAAAAACAGGGAGTCGGGAACCCTTGCTGCAAGGTCGGAGGATGAGATGCCGATGGTATTTTTCTCACGGGCGGCAAATATCTCCGCCAGCAAAAGCACATCGGGGCGCTTGAGCTGCTCAATGAACTCATTAAAGAAGGCGGCGGTGCGTGTGTAGGTATGGGGCTGGAACACAAGAATATTGCGCTTGTAGTTGAGCTTCTCGATGGTATCCAGCAGCACCCTGAGCTCACCGGGATGGTGGGCGTAATCATCGTACACATCGGCGCCGTTATACTTGCCCTTGAACTCGAAGCGGCGGCCTGCGCCGTTGAAGCCGGCAAGACCGTATTTCACCGCAAGGGGCTTGACGCCCAGACAGATGCAGGAGGCTGCGGCGGCAAGGGCGTTCTTTATATTGTGCATGCCCGGCACATGGAGGGTCACATCCGTAAACTTCTGACCCTTGTACATCAGGTCAAAGTAGGAATTTGCACCCTTGAAGCGCACATTGGCGGCATACACATCCGCATTTGGGCTCATGCCGAAGGTGATCACCTTGCGCTCAATGCCGGAGACGGCGTCCATAGTGTTCTCATCGTCGGCATTTGCAACTATGGTGCCGCCCTCGGGAACGCGCATGGCAAAGGCGCAGAAGGAGCTTTTAACATCCTCCAGATCCTTGAAAAAGTCCAGATGGTCAGCCTCCACATTGAGTATTGTGGCAACGGTGGGATGGAAGGACAGGAAGGAGTTATAATACTCGCAGGCTTCCATGACTATGGTGTTGCCGTGGCCTACCCGGTGGCCGGCATTGAGAAGCGGCAGAGTTCCGCCTATCATAACGGTGGGGTCCTTCTCCGCCGCCATAAGGATGTGGGTACACATGGAGGTGGTGGTGGTTTTGCCGTGGGTGCCGGCTATGCACAGGGCATTGTCATAGTCCTTGGAAATGGCGCCCCAGGCCTGAGTGCGCTCAAAAACAGGGATACCCAGCTCACGGGCGCGGACTATCTCGGGATTATCGTCATGGACAGCGGCGGTACGCACAACAAACTCCACATCAGAGCCGATATTGTCCGCACAGTGGCCGCATATTACCTGTATACCGCGGCTGCGCAAATTCTGCACATTGGCATTCTCGCTCATGTCGGAGCCGGTGACGCAAATGCCCATGCCGCACAGCACATCCGCCAGAGAGGACATGGAAACGCCGCCTATGCCTATAAGGTGACCCTTTCTGCCGGGAGACAGGTAGTTGTCAAATTCAATCATATATAATGCTCCATTGAGTATTGATGTTGAGGCCGCGGGGTGTTAAAATGCAGGAAGAAATCACCGCGAAGACCCATGTCATTATAATACCCGCAGGCCGCCTTTGCAAGTGTATTGTTACATCCGGGATATGTATGTCAAAATTAACGGAGGAAAAACCATGGACAGCTGGGAAAAGCTCAAACGCGACTGCGCCGACTGCCGGCGCTGCCCTCTTGCGGAAACAAGGCACAATCTTGTTTTCGGCGTGGGCAATGTAAATGCAGAGCTCATGTTCATAGGGGAAGGCCCCGGTGAGCAGGAGGATCTGCAGGGTGAGCCCTTTGTGGGGCCTGCCGGGAAGCTGCTGGACACCATGCTGGAAATCATTGACCTTGACCGCAGCCGTGTCTACATCGCCAACATGATAAAATGCCGCCCGCCCAAAAACCGCGACCCTCAGGAGGCGGAAAAGCAGGCCTGCGGCGAATGGCTCAGCCGTCAGATCGCGCTTATAAAGCCCAAAATCATCGTGTGTCTGGGGCGTATTGCCGCCACGGGCATTATCCGCGAGGATTTCAAGATAAGCAAGGAGCACGGACAGTGGTTTGAAAAGGACGGCGTGCGCTGCATGGCAATTTACCACCCCTCCGCCCTGCTGCGCGACCCCTCAAAGCGTCCGGAGGCCTTTGAGGATCTTATTGAGCTGCGCCGGGGCATACGCAGCCACTGTGAAAGGACATACCGATAACCCATGATAAATTTTAAAACCGTCACCCTCTGCGACAAGGACTGGATAGACAAAATCGTTATGGAGGAAAACAGCCCCAGCGCAGACTATAACTTCTCCAACATCTATATCTGGGACAAGCACTACCGCCAGCTTGTGTGCAATTATAACGGGCGCATGCTCACAAAGCTCCGCTACGAGGGCAAGCCCGCCTTTGTTTTCCCCATAGGCAGCGGGGAGCTTCGCCCGGCAGTGGAGGCGCTGCGCCGCTTTGCCGCCGACAGGGGCTATTGCTTTGTGCTCAGGGGCATTACGGAAAAGCACCGCCCCATGCTTGAAAAGGAATACCCCGGCCGCTTTGAGTACACCGAGGATACAGGCTGCTTTGACTATATCTACCGGGCGGAAAAGCTGGCCACCTTCTCCGGCAAGAAGCTCCACTCCAAGAAAAACCACTGCAACCGCTTCGAGGCGGAAAACGACTGGCATTTTGAGCCTCTCAGCCGCCGGCTTATACCCGGCTGCCTTGACATGCTGGATGTGTGGTCGGAGAACAATTCCGAACGGCTGGACAGCAGCATAGAAAACGAGCACGACGCCATTATCCGCGCCTTTGCCGCCTATGAGCAGCTTGGGCTTGAGGGAGGCGTGCTGTTTGCAAACGGACGCATTGTGGGCTTTACCATGGGCAGCCGCGCAAACGAAAACACCTTTGATGTGCATTTTGAAAAGGCCGAGGGCAGCATCAACGGCGCTTACCCAATGGTGTGCCGGGAATTTGTGCGTATGCTGATGGCAAAGTATCCCGAGCTTGAGTACATTAACCGTGAGGACGACATGGGCTTTGAAAGCCTGCGCCGCTCCAAGCAGTCCTACAAGCCGGAGTATCTGCTGAAAAAGTACACTGCGAGGTGGATATATGGCTGATTTTGAGCTGCGCGAATACTGCACGGGGGATCTTCCCGCGCTCAAAGCCCTGTGGCTTGACTGCTTTGAGGAAAAGTGTGAATATGTGGAGGACTTTCTCTCCCTGCTGCCCCGGACGGGCAGCGCCGTTGCCGCCCTTTGCGGCGCTGCGCTATGCGGCTCGGCCTATGTGCTGGACGATATGTTCTTAAGTGTTCACGGCAAAAGACAGCGCTGCGCCCTTATCTACGCGGTGGCGGTGGATAAAAGCCACCGCAGGCTGGGCATGGGCGAGGCGCTTGTGAAAAGGGCTGTGGAGCTTGCATATGAGCGTGGAGCGGAAATTGTCACGGTGCTTCCCGCAGAGGACAGCCTTTACGGCTGGTATGAGCGCTCAGGCGGCTTTGTTTGCCGTCTTTACAGGCAAAGCCTTGAGACAGAGGCTGCCGACATGGCCATGGTGGATATTATTTCCCCTGAGGAATACGCAAAACGCCGTCAGGAGCTTATTAAGGGCGAAAATACCGTGATATACGGCGCTGCCTGTCTTGAGCTTCAGCAGGCTCTCTGCCGCAGCTACGGCGGGGCGCTGTATTCCTGCGCCGGGGCGATAGCCGCCGCCTATGCCGATGGCGATGTGGGCATTATTCAGGAGCTTTTGTACCCGGAGGGCATGGACGCCGAGCTTTTTGCGGCCGCCGTCGGCTTTGAGATGGGCGTGGAGCAGGTCCGTCTGCTTGTGCCCGGTGATGAGAGTAAGGGGAAAAAGTACCTTGCGGCACTGGGCGCAGAGCTGCCGGACAATTGCTGCTGGCCGCTGGCCTTTGATTGATTTTACAATTTGCGTTTTACAATTATGTAACATTTTATTGGTTTTTTCCGAAACATTTTTCCTTTACTATAATAACTGCAAGTAACGGTTTTCATCTTTTTCATTTTGTCCTCAATAAATAAAACAAAAAGGAAGGGTAACACCCTTCCTTTTTGTTTTTACCGTCTACATATAACGCCATATATTTCTTGCCTGCAAAAATCCGGCGTGGTATAATGTCTTGTCTTAAAAGGAGTGATATAATGACTGTACGAGCATACATAGCTATAATCCTTTGCAAGGCGCTGCGCCTTGTGTCAAGGCTTTTGCACCGGGGCGGCACCGCTATGCCCGGACGCTGGGCGCTGAAGGTATGCCCCGAGCTTTTGAGTATTCTTTCAAAAGATGTGAAAACCGTGGTGGTCACCGGCACCAACGGCAAAACCACCAGCGCAAGAATAATCGAGCAGGCCTTCGAGGAGGCCGGGCTCAGCTATTTTTCAAACCGCAGCGGAGCAAACCTTATAAGCGGCATTACCACCGAGTTTGTAATGAACAGCAGCCTCTCCGGCAGACCCCTTAAGGACTACGCCGTTATCGAATGCGACGAAGGCGCCGCAAGGCGTACCTTCGGGCAGCTCAGGCCCAGGGTGGTGGTGGTCACGAACCTTTTCCGCGACCAGCTTGACCGCTTCGGTGAGGTGACCTACACCCTTGAGAGCATAAGGGACGGTCTTCGCGCAAGCCCCGATACGCTTCTGTGCCTCAATGCCGACTGCTCTCTCTGCTCCTCCCTTGCAGGCGACCTTTCAAACCCCGCCGTATTCTTCGGTATAAACAAGGGCGCGGTGGCATCAAGGCAAAAGCCGGAGCTCTCCGATGCAAGCCACTGCATACGCTGCAAGCGTGAGTATGACTACGAATATGTAAATTACGGGCATCTGGGCGGCTTCTTCTGCCCGGCCTGCGGCTATAAGCGCCATGAGCCGGAATATGCCGTGTGCGATGTGGTGGAGCAGCTTGCCGACAGCAGCACAGTGCTTATAAGCATCCGGGGGGAAAAGCGCCTTGTCAGCATCAATCTCCCCGCTCTCTACAATGTGTATAACGCCGTGGGCGCTATGGCGGCTGCGGTGGAGATGGGTATAAGCGCCGACGATGCGTCAAAGGCCCTCTCCTCCTTCAAGTGCGGCTTCGGACGCATGGAGCAGTTTGAGCTGGGCGGCTGCCGCGCAAAGATGATGCTGGTGAAGAACCCCGCCGGCTGCAATCAGGTGCTGGAATTTTTGCAGAATATAAAGGATACCTTCTCCCTTGTTATCTCCCTTAACGACCGCACCGGCGACGGTAAGGACATCTCCTGGATATGGGATACCGAATTTGAGCTGCTGTGCTCCCTTGGGGGCAGGCTCTCCCATATCTCCCTTGCAGGCGACAGAGCCGCAGAAATGGCTCTGCGGCTCAAATATGCCGGCATTGACATGCGCTTTGTTGAAGTCTTTGAGGATAACGACGAGCTGGTGCAGTGGATGTGTGCTCAGGACAGGGATATTTACATCATGCCCACATACAGCGCCATGCTGGACATCCGCGAAGCCATTGTGCGCCGCATGGGCGGCAGCAATTTCTGGGAATAAGGAGGGAGCAAAATGGAGCTTAGAATATGCCATTTATACCCGGATATACTTAACCTTTACGGCGATTTGGGCAATGTTCTGTGCCTGCGCAAGCGCCTTGAGTGGCGCGGCATAGAAAGCAGCGTCACGAGAGTTCCGCTGGGAAGTCCCCTGAGGCTTGGGGACTATGACCTTGTTTTTGCAGGCGGCGGACAGGACTTTGAGCACGAGCTGCTTTCTGCCGAGCTTAAGCGGGGCAGCGGCAGAGAAATATGCGCCGCAGTGGAGGACGGGCTGTGCTTTCTCACAGTGTGCGGCGGCTACCAGATGCTGGGCAGGAGCTTCAAGACCGCCGAGGGCAAAAGCTACGACTTTGCAGGCGCTCTTGACCTTTACACCGTGGCGGCAAAGGAACGCATGACCGGCGACTACAAGTTCCGCTGCAGCGACGACGCCTCCGGCAGCATTGTGGTGGGCTTTGAAAATCACAGCGGCAAAACCTATCTTGCCTCCTCCCTCAGTCCCCTTGGCACGGTGCTTTCCGGCCACGGCAACAACGGCGAGGACGGCAGCGAGGGCGTTCACTACAAAAACAGCTTCGGCACTTACAGCCATGGCCCTCTCCTGCCAAAGAACCCCGAGCTGTGCGACTTTATACTGCGCTGCGCCCTTGAGCGCAGATACGGCAAAGCCGAGCTCAGCCCCCTTGACGACCGTGTGGAGCTTCACGCCCACGACATTATGTGCAATAGAATTTAAACGCTGCGGCGGAAGAGAGATAATTATGATACGCTTTTATAACGGCAGCTACCTGAGCTTTCAGGACGGCACGGCCCGGATATATGAGGGCGAGGTATGGGTCAGTGGCGAAAGGATAGCCTACGCCGGCGCTCCCACCGATGGGAAGGGCGAGTTTTCACGCCAGATCAACCTGAAGGGCGATTTGCTCATCCCCGGCTTTAAGGACGCCCATACCCACACAGCCATGACCTTCCTGCGCTCCTTTGCAGACGACATGCCCCTTGACAAATGGCTTTCCACTCAGGTGTGGCCCAACGAGGCAAAGCTCAATGAGGACGCGGTATATAATTTTACAAAGCTGGGCATCATGGAATACCTTGCCGGCGGCATTACCGCCAGCTTTGACATGTATGTGAAAAACGAGGCCTACGCCAAGGCAAACATTGACTGCGGCTTTCGCACGGTTATCTGCTCCGGGCTCAACAACTTTGACGCAGACCCTGAGAACATCGAGCGGGAATACCTGCACTTCAACAGCCTCCATCCCCTTATTTCCTACCGGCTGGGCATCCACGCCGAGTACACCACCTCCATGGAGCGCATGGAATACATGGCCTCCCTTGCGGAGAAATACCGCCAGCCCTGCTACATGCACTGTGCCGAGACTAAGGCGGAGGTGGACGGCTGCCTTGAGCGCTACGGCCTTACTCCCCCTCAGCTTCTGGACAGGGTGGGGCTTTTCCGCTATGGCGGCGGGGGCTTTCACTGCACATGGATGAGCGATGAGGATATTGAGCTTTTTGCCCGCAAAAAGCTCTGGGCCATAACAAACCCCGCTTCAAACCTTAAGCTGGCCAGCGGCATTGCCCCAATATGCCGTATGATGGAGGCGGGCGTCCCCATTGCCATAGGCACCGACGGCGCTGCCAGCAATAACGCCCTTGACATGTTCCGGGAGATGTATCTTGTAAGCGCCCTCCAGAAATATTATGAAAACGACGCTGCCGCCTGCAGCGCGGACAAGGTTCTGGAAATGGCCTGCGTGGGCGGTGCAGGAGCCATGGGGCTTTACGACTGCGACGATATTGCCGTGGGGAAGCTGGCTGACCTTGCCGTTATCGACCTACACAGCCCCAACATGCAGCCGCTGAACAATATATGCAAGAACCTTGTCTACGCCGGCAGCAGAGCCAATGTGCGCCTGACCATGGTAAACGGCAGGGTGCTCTATGAAAACGGTGAGTTTTTCATCGGAGAGGCGGCGGAGAGCATATACGCCAAGGCAAATAAGTTCATGCGGGGGCTGAGAGCATGACACTGAAGGGCAAAAGAATAGACCTGCATGTACACAGCACCGCCTCCGACGGCACCTGCAGTCCCCGGGAGCTGGTGCGCATGGCGGCAGAGCAGGGGCTTGCGGCCATCGCCCTCAGCGACCATGACACTGTATCAGGCTACGCCGAAGCCGCCGCAGAGGGGGCAGGGCTTGGCCTTGAGGTGGTGCCGGCAATCGAAATAAGCACCAAGTTCGGTCGGGCTGTGCATATTCTGGGCTATTACATTGACATGGAAAGCCCGGAGCTGACGGCGCTTCTGGACTGGATTGTGCATGACCGGGACAGCCGCAATATAAAGATGGCCGAGCTTATGGCCGCAGACGGCTTGCCGGTAAGCTATGAGGTCATGCAGCAGCGCTTCGGGGAGGTTATCGGCAGACCCCATTTTGCGCAGCTGCTTGTGGAGCTGGGGCTTGCCCCCAGCGTAAAAGCGGCCTTTGAGCTCTATGTGGAAAAGGGGCGCAAATACTACCAGCCCCGAAACATCCTGCCCATTGAGCAGGCGGTAAGCATAATCGTAAATGCCGGGGGCATAGCCTCCCTTGCTCACCCCTTCCAGTACAGGCTTGACGACGGCGGGCTTCGTGAGCTTATAGAGCACTGCATCTCTCTCGGCCTTGGAGCCATGGAGTGCCGTTACAGCGGCTACACCTCGGAGCAATCTGATTATCTGGAGGCGCTGGCGGAGGAATACGGCCTTTTAAAGACCGGGGGCAGCGATTTTCACGGCAGCAACAAGCCCCATATTGCCCTTGGCAGCGGCACAGGGGATATGAATGTGCCCTACGAATATCTTGAGACGCTTAAAAAGCACGCTTAAGGGCGGGTGTCCGTAAAACAGTTGCAGGCCCGGTAGATGTTTCTGTCGGGCCTTTTCTTGTATATATTACAGCTATTTGATAGAATCAACTAAACAATTAGACAAACTTGAATTTGGAGGTACCTATGTCTGAAAAAGCACTATATGTACTGGCGAGTTATGATGAAATAACCGAGATGCATCTGGCAAATATTCAAAACACATTATATGAACACGGTTTTACTGGTACTCATACCAAAAATATCCCACAGCATATAACGCTGGGCTCTTTTCCAACGGAAAAAGAAGCCGAGTTAATTGGTTTACTCCGCAAATTGTCAATAGATGTTCCTTCATTTGAGATAACTTTTAATCACATTGGTATTTTCGGAGGGGCTCGTGTTTTGTTTGTGGCTCCAGATTCCAATGACCAATTGTTGAAATTGAAAGAAATGTTCGGTAGTAGCTATAACTGGACTCCGCATACAACTATGCTAATTGATAATCCTGACACAATATACAAAGCTTTACCGTTTGTTATGAAAAAGTTTTCAGCCTTTAAAGGCAGAATAACAGCATTACATCTTTATGAGTTCTTTCCAACAAGACACATTATGTCAGTATGGTTTGAGCATTGACTGCCCGAAGCATACTGAATAACA
>JAZNUQ010000041.1:0-6836 GCA_045592365.1 Candidatus Limivicinus sp.
ATCCTTTTTAAGAGCGATTTCATCAAAATGCTGAGAGCCGTCAAGCTCAATTACCAGCCTTGCTTTAGCACTGTAAAAATCGGCAATATACCTGCCTAATACCTTCTGCCGCGAAAAACGGGCAGGGTGAGAGCGCAGAAAATCATACCAAAGGTGTCGTTCTTCTTTGGTCATCTCTCTGCGCAGCTGCTTTGCATAGGCGACAAGCTGCTTATTATGCTTGTACTGCATGGCAATCCCTCCGTCACGGCTTCGCCGTCCCACCTCCCTTTACACAAGGGAGGCATTTGCGTATCTAAGGCTCCCCTGTGTAGGGGGAGGCTTGCGCGTATCTAGGCCCCCCTTGTGTAAAGGGGGCTCCGCCCGCAGGGCGGTGGGGGATTGTTCACTCCTCGGTCTTGAACAGCTCCATGTACTCATCGTAGGTGCAGACGCGGTCGATAATGCTGCCGTCCTCACAAATCTCTATTATGCGGTTGGCCACCGTCTGGGTAAGCTGATGGTCGTGGCAGGAGAAGATGATATTGTGCCTGAAGGCCTCAAGGCCGTTATTTAAAGCGGCAATGCTCTCAAGGTCAAGATGGGCCGTAGGCTGGTCAAGCAGCAGGAAGTTAGCGCCGGAGAGCATCATGCGGCTGAGCATGCACCTGACCTTCTCCCCGCCGGAGAGCACCTTGGCGGGCTTATACACATCGTCGCCGGAAAAGAGCATACGACCCAGAAAGCCTCTCAGATAGCTCTCCCTCTTGTCCTGAGAAAACTGGCGCATCCAGTCGATAAGGTCAAATTCGCAGCCGTCAAAGTAGGCTGAGTGGTCTTTGGGGAAGTAGCTGGGCTCGATGGAGGCGCCGAACTTCACGCTGCCGCTGTCCGGCTCAATTTCGCCCATAAGCAGCTTAAACAGCAGGGTCACAGCAAGCTCGTTGCGGCCTATGACGGCGATCTTGTCCTCCTTGCCAACGGTAAAGGAGATGTTGTTGATGAGCTTCACCCCGTCCACGCTCTTTGTAAGCTCGGTCACAAAGAGCCTGTCCTTACCCGGCTCACGCTCGGCCTTGAAGCCCACGAAGGGATAGCGGCGGGCGGAGGCGGGCAGCTCCTCAATGCTTATCTTTTCAAGGAGCTTTCTGCGGGAGGTTGCCTGCCTTGACTTTGAGCGGTTGGCGCTGAAGCGGGCAATAAAGCTCTGAAGCTCGGCGATCTTCTGCTCGGCTCTGCGGTTCTGATCACGCAGCAGCCTCTGGATAAGCTGGCTGGACTCGTACCAGAAGTCATAGTTGCCAAGATACATCTTTATCTTGCCGTAGTCGATGTCAACTATATGGGTGCAGACATTGTTGAGGAAGTAGCGGTCATGGCTCACCACCAGCACCGTGCCCTCATAGTCCATGAGAAAGTCCTCCAGCCAGACCACGCTTTTAAGGTCAAGGTTATTGGTAGGCTCGTCCAGCAGAATAATGTCGGGGCTGCCGAAAAGCGCCTGCGCCAGAAGAACCTTCACCTTGAGGCGGGGGTCAATGTCGCTCATAAGGCTCTCATGCAGCGCGGTATCCACGCCCAGACCCTGCAATATCCGCCCCGCATCGCTTTCAGCCTCCCAGCCGCCAAGCTCGGCAAACTCCTCCTCCAGCTCCGCGGCGCGTATGCCGTCGGCATCGGAGAAATCCTCCTTTTCGTAGATGGCGTCCTTCTCCTTTCCGCAGTCATAGAGGCGCTGGTTGCCCATAATAACGGTGTCAAGCACCCGGTACTCATCGTACATGTTCTGGTTCTGCTTCAAAACCGACATGCGCCGCTTTGCCTCCAGCACCACGGCGCCGGATGTAGGCTCCAGCTCACCGGAGAGTATTTTTATAAAGGTGGACTTGCCCGCGCCGTTTGCGCCGATAATGCCGTAGCAGTTGCCGGCGGTAAACTGCAAATCAACATGGCTGAACAGCACCGAGGAGCCGAACTGCATGGAAAGGTCATTGACAGAAAGCATATATAATCTCCTTAAGGCTTTTTCTTTATAATAACATATTAAAGCTCTATTGCAAACAGGCAATTGGATAGGGTATAATTCAAAAGAAGCCCTCTCAGTCTGCCCTGTGGGCAGCCAGCTCCCCCAAAGGGGGAGCCAAGTAAAGCGCGTCTTGCCTCCCCCTTTGGGGGAGGTGGCAGGGCGTATTGGGGTCCCGGCAAAGGCGTAGCCTTTGTTGGGGAGAGGAAGAACAATGCAATGTGCCGAGCTTTTGCCCCTTCGGGGCTAAAGCTGGCGTGATTGCGTTGTTCTAACGCGACGGAGAGGGTTCCTTATTATTACTCACGAGGTAACAGCAATGGACGAAATCAAAACCGGAACCCTGTACATAGTGGCAACGCCCATCGGCAATTCCCGGGACATGAGCCCCAGAGGGATACAGATACTCAGCGAGGTTGACATTATCGCCGCCGAGGATACCCGCCGCTCCATGGTGCTTATGAACAAGCTGGAGATACGCAATAAGCTGGCCTCCAACCACAAATTCAACGAGTTCGGCAAGGCGAAGTACTTCATAAACGAGATGCTCTCGGGCAAAAGCGTAGCCGTGATAACCGACGCAGGCACCCCCTGTATCTCCGACCCGGGCAACGAGCTTATAAAGGCCGCGATAGAGGCGGGGATAAGGGTGGTGGGCATACCCGGCTGCTGCGCTGCGGTGAACGCCCTTTCCATCTCCGGCTTTGACCTGTCCAGCTTCCTGTTTTACGGCTTTTTCCCCAGAGAGAATGCCGAGCGGCGCAAGCTCCTTAATAAAATGCGCCGCGCCGATACCCGCACCTTCGCCTTTTACGAAAGCCCCAAGCGCATCATGGAGCTGGTGGACTTTTTCATAGAGGAGGACGCCGCCGTGGAGCTTTGCCTCTGCAACGACATGACCAAGCTCCACGAGATGAGCTTTCGCGGCAGCCCCGCAGAGGTAAAGGAGCAGCTTGAGGCCAAGGGCAACTACGACAAGGGCGAATACGCCGCCGTTGTGGAGCTTAAGAGCGAGTACATGTTCACCAGGGTCGAGCATGTGGTGTCTCCCGAGGCTCTGCTGGTGGAGGCCATGGTAAAGGGGAATATAAGCCCCAGGGAGGCCATAGCCGCAGTTATGGCGGACGATGTGAACACATACAGCAAAAACGAGCTCAAGGCCGCAGCACTGAGCCTCAAGCGCCTTTTCGGTGAGTGATATGGCAAGGATAGTTGAGGAGATTATGTCCGCGCTGCCGGAGCTTAGTAAGGCGGTGTTCAGCCAGAGCAGCGGCATAGCGCCGGACAGCAGGGTGACAGTTCGCCCGGTGAGCATCAAGGGGCGGCGCATGTATCAGCTTGAGCGCTTTCGCGGCGCGCAGGCCTTTCACGAGAATGTGGATGAGGCGGGGCTTATAGCGGCAGTTACAGAGCTTGACGGGGCTTACCGTCAGGTGCTTATAGTCTCCGGGGCGGAGAGCCGCCAGTTCGTGCTTAAAAGAAACGGCAGCTACAAATGCTCAAATACCGCAGCGGCGGTGCCGCGCCCTGTATCGGAGCACAACCGCCGCAAGGAATACATCCTCTCCGAGGGGGAGGAGATACCCGCCCTTGTAGACCTTGGGGTGTTCACAAGGGACTATAAGATAGTCAAGGCCCGCTATGACAAGTACCGCCAGATAAACCGCTTCATCCAGCTTATAGACGATGAATTTTCAAAGAGCGGGCGGCAGAGCATAAGCATACTGGACTTTGGCTGCGGCAAAAGCTATCTGACCTTTATTCTGTATTACTACTTTGCCGTAAAGCGCGGCATGGACACCAAAATAATCGGCTATGACCTTAAAGCCGATGTGGTGGAGCACTGCAACGCCGTTGCGGAAAAGTACGGCTACACGGGGCTTAGCTTTGTGGTAAGCGATGTTACAAGGGATACCCTCAGCCATGAGCATATCGACATGGTGGTGACCCTCCACGCCTGTGACATTGCCACCGACTATGCCATAAACTATGCTCTCAGCCGCAGGGTGGAGCATATCTTCTCCGTACCCTGCTGCCAGCATGAGATAAACATGAGCATCGGCAGGGGAGGGGAGCTGGATATACTTTTGCGCCACGGCATAATAAAGGAGCGTGTCTGCGCCCTGCTTACCGATGAGATACGCGCCGCCGTCATGGAGAGCGAGGGTTACAGCGTGGATGTTATTGAGTTTATCGACTTTGAGCATTCGCCAAAGAACCTGATGCTCCGGGCAAGGCGCACAGGCAAAGGCTCCGCCGCCGCCCTTATGCAGGCCAAAGCCCTGCGGGACAGCTACGGCTTTATGCAGAGCCTTATGGATTTGAGAGAAAAGGAGAACGGATAAACCGTTCTCCTTTTTATATATCCTTGAAAAACTCACCCAGCTCCCGTAAATACAGCTCCTTGTCCGCCGGGTAGCTGAGGCCGTGACCGGCGCCGGGCACCGTAACAAGAGCCTTCCTTGCAGGGCAGGCCTCATAATTTTCCCGGCTCATGGAGCAGGGCACAAAATCGTCCGCCTCTCCGTGAAAGAAGATGACCGGCACCGTGCATTTCTTCACCGCCTCCACCGGGCGGCTGTCCTCAAGGTCGATGCCGCCGAGGATGCGCCCTGCAAGGCGCAGCAGCGGGTAGAGGAGCCTTGCCGGCAGGTGAAGCGAGCGGATAACATGGTAAATTACCGCCCTTGCGCTTGAGTAGCCGCAGTCGGCAAGTATGCCCACCACCTGCTGCGGCAGCCTTTCCTCCGAGGCCATAAGCACTGTGGCCGCGCCCATGGAAATGCCGGTGAGAATGATTTTTCTGCCGGGGAAGCGCTTTACGGCGTAGTCTATCCATCTCAGGCAGTCCTGCTTTTCCCTGATGCCGAAGCTGATGCAGCTTCCGTCGCTGAGGCCGCTGCAGCGCTGGTCAACTATAAGGCAGCTTCGCCCAAGGGCAAAGGCACGCTCAATGCCTCCCGACAGGTCACGCTCGGCATTTCCCCGGTAGCCGTGGAACATAAGCTCCAGCGGCGAGCCCGGGCTGTGCTCGTAGTAGCGCCCGGAAAGCCTCAGCCCGTCATGGGAAGTGATGCTCATTTCCTCGGCGGGCATTTCGCGCATTTTAATTATCCAGTCGCGCATCTCATCGTGATAGGGCAGGTATGCCTTGCCCGGCGGCAGGCTTATCTCCCCGCCGCGCTGCTTTTTGCGCCAGGGGGGGACAAAAAATGCCATCAGGTAAAATGCGCCTGTAAGCAGCACCGGCAGGCCGATAATAATAAGGCATATCCAAAGCAGAGCCATGACAGCGCCTCCGTAGTATTATTCCGCTGTATTCTACAATAATATGTGTGTATTTGCAATATTTGCGCCGATTGCTATTGCTTTTTGTTCACAGTTCCTTTACAATTATGCAGTAATACTTCAGGAAAGTGAGAAAACTATGGATATTGACGCCAACTACCGCAACAAAAAGCGCTATGTTACCGCCAAATACCCTATGAGACAGGGGCGCTTCTGGACATGGCTTATATGGCTGCTGTGCAGGATAGCCCTCATCGGCAAGGAATACAAGGTAGAGAAGATCAACATGGAGGGGCTGAAGCCACCCTATATCATTCTCAGCAACCACATGAGCTTTGTGGACTTTGAGCTTGCCGCCCTTGCAACATGGCCCCACCGGGTGAACAATGTGGTGAGCATTGACGGCTATGTTATAAAATTCTGGCTGATGGAGTGGATAGGCTGCATCGCCACCCGTAAATTCACCCCGGACATGCATCTGGTAAAGAGCATAAAGCGAGTCACCCAGAACGGGGACATTCTGGCCATGTACCCGGAGGCACGCTATTCACCCTGCGGCACTCTGGCCTTTCTGCCCGACTCCCTTGGGAAGCTGGTTCGCATGAACAAGGTGCCCGTTGTGGCGGTGGTTCACCGGGGCAATCATCTTCGTGCGCCCTTCTGGGACTTTAAGCGCAAGCGCAAGGTACCCATGCACACCACCTTTACCCAGATAATCACTGCCGAGGAGGCGGCGAGGCTCCCGGTGGATGAGATTAACCGCCGCATAAGGGAGGCGCTTTGGTATGACGAGCACCGCTACCAGAAGGAGGCGGGCTTTGAGATAAGGGAGCCATGGCGTGCCGAGGGGCTTCACAAGGTGCTGTACCAGTGCCCAAGCTGCAAAACCGAGCATGAGATGGACAGTGCCGGCGCCGAGCTTTTCTGCCGTCACTGCGGCAAGCGCTGGCTTTGGGAGACTACCGGCTCTCTGCGCGCCCTTGAGGGGGAGACGGAGTTTGAGCATATACCCGACTGGTTCAACTGGCAGCGCACGGAGGTTCAAAAGCAGATAGACTCCGGCACATACAGCTTTGAGGATGAGGTGCAGGTTATGGCGCTGCCCCGCTGCTGGCGCTACATTCCTCTGGGCAAGGCAAAGTTTAGCCACGATATTGAAAAGGGCTTCATTGTCGAGGGTGAATACCGGGGCAAGCCCTACCGCATGCAGCGCCTGCCCATACAGACCAACAGCCTCCATGTGGAATATGACTTTGCGCCCCTTAAAAATGAGGACTATGTGGACATTTCCAACGAAAACGACTCCTACTACTGCCGCCTGACAAAGCGCACCGCTCTTACAAAGCTGGCCTTTGCCACGGAGATACTCTACCTCAGGGCCATGGAAAAGGCCAGAGGATGAAACAATCATAAGCACCCGTATAACGGGTGGTTTGCACGAGCCCTATAAGGGCTTAATACAGGCTTAGGCTTAAGGCTTACGAAAATATTTTCTCTAGCACACATGCCCCACTGCCAACAAAAGTTGGCGGTGGGGATTTTTAAA
>JAZNUQ010000042.1:0-24820 GCA_045592365.1 Candidatus Limivicinus sp.
CCTTGCCCCCTCGCGCTCCCCCGCTGCTCTGTTGCTTTCGGTTTAATACATAGTTTTTGACAGTCTCCAATAAGCCCCCACCTCAGGGTGGGGGCTTATTTCTTGACCGGGGCGGGCCACGGGTTTATAATAACTCCGACAGGAGTGATAGCATGTACTTTGATACCCACGCCCATTATGATGACAAGGCTTTTGACGATGACAGATATGAATTGCTTGAGCAAATCCTTGCCGAAAGCGTTTCTTACATATTAAATCCCGGCTGCGATGCTGAAAGCAGCCGCCATGCCCTTGAGCTGGCTGAGCGCTTTGAGAATATGTACGCCGCCGTGGGCGTCCATCCCGGGGAAATAGAGGGCTATCGACCCGGTGACCTTGAACTGATAGAGGGCCTTGCCGCCCACCCTAAATGCCTTGCAATAGGGGAGATAGGGCTGGATTATTACTGGGACGACAGCCTTAAGCAGGAGCAGAAGGAGCTTTTCGCCTCTCAGCTTGAGCTTGCCATGAGGCTGGATAAGCCTGTTATCGTCCATGACAGGGAGGCTCATGCCGACAGTATGGAGATAGTTTCCTCCTATGCTTCGCTGAGAGGTGTTTTTCACTGCTATTCGGGCAGCGCCGAGATGGCAAAGGAGCTTTTGAAGCGGGGCTGGTATCTGGGCTTTGACGGCCCGGTGACCTATAAAAACGCCAGAAAAACCCTTGAGGTGCTTGAAATTTGCCCCGTGGACAGGATACTTATAGAGACTGACAGCCCCTATCTCAGCCCGGTTCCCATGCGGGGTAAGCGCAACAATTCCTCAAACCTCACATACATCTGCCAAAAAATAGCCGAAATCAAGAGCATAAGCCCGGAGGAAGCTGCCCGTATCACCCTGGAAAACGGAAAGAGACTGTTTGGGATCGGAATATGAAACAAGCCTGCACCGTGCCGGTGCAGGCTTGTTGATTTTTATGTTCCCTCGCGGCTGGCAAGCCATGCAGAGTAGTCTGCACCCTGAGAGGTGGGCTCAAATGCGCCGCTGAGCTTGGCAAGCACTCTGGCGTAGGCCTCGCTGCCCTCCTCGTAGGGGGTGGGCTTGTAGTCGTTGTAGTTTATGGCCTTTATCTGTGCGTCTTCGATCTTGCTGCTGACACAGCAGGGGATTATCTTGTCGGAATCGATGCTGAGCGTACCGTCAATATCACGCTTTACGATGACCTGAACAATGGCGGTATCCGGGTCCTTGGGCGCGGTGTTGCCGCCGAAGGTCCAGTTGCCCATGCTGTAAAGCACCAGCGTGTCACCGATGTACTCCATCTTCTGGAGATTGTGGGCATGGCTGCCGTACACTATGTCCGCGCCGGCCTCGGCACAGGCCTTGGCAACGCTGGTCTGGGATTCGTACAGGTCGTAGTAGGCTTCAACGCCCCAGTGGAAGGCACAGATGATAATTTCCGCACCGTCGGCACGAAGCTGATTTATGGCGGCAACGGCCTTGTCTGCATTGGGAGTAAGGTCGGTGCCGGCACAGTAAATGCCAAGGGTCAGACCGCTTTCGGTGGTGAAGAGCTGAGCCTGCTTCTCCTTGCCGTAGGGGATTCCGTATTCCTCAAGAGTTTCATAGGTGCTTTCGGCACCGGCCTCATAGCAGTCCATGATGTGGTTATTGGCGGTAGTAACAAAGTCCACGCCGCCTTCAATCAGGATGTTGGCATACTCTCTGGGAGCGATGAAGGGGAAGTAGACCTTGGTGTAGTCATAGCCGAGCTGCCGGTCGGAGAGGATGCATTCAAGGTTTGCAAGGGTGAAATCGTCTTCCTCAAAATACTGTACGGTATTTGCAAAGGGATAGCTGTAATCACCGTTTATGGTGCCCTTGAAGCCTGCGGGGTGATGGGCGTAGTTCTGGCTTGACCAGAGTGTACAGTCACCGACGAAGGACAGAGTATAGTATTCCGGCTCCGGAGCGGGGGTGGGCTCGGGAGTGGCGATCGGCTCGGGGCTTGAGACCACGGCTGCCGGAGTTTCCACGGGGGCTCTGTCAATTACCACCTGCTGAACCGCCTCCGGCTGCAGAAGCCGAGCCACAACAAGCAGCGCCAGAGCAAACATTGAAAGTACAAAACAGCTTACACTAAGAAATCTTTTCATCAATAAACCTCTGAAATCATATATGGACAGTGCCTGAGGCACAATATCGCACTTTATACGCAATTATGAATTATACTCAAAATCTGCCAATAAAGCAAGAGCCGTGACGAACTTAATATATAAAGAATAAGCTCGCTTTCTCATTCTATGCGGGAGGCGATGAAAATATAAAAAGCCCGCGGAGCTGCAGATACTCCGCGGGCAGGGAGAAGAAGGGGGACAATCTGCCGGGATCAGAGCAGACCGCCCAGTTTGACGAAAATAGGGGCAAACACCAGAGCCACAACGGTCATCAGCTTGATGAGAATGTTGATGGAGGGGCCTGCGGTGTCCTTGAAGGGGTCGCCGACGGTGTCGCCTACGACTGCGGCCTTGTGAGCCTCGGAGCCCTTGCCGCCGTTGTGGCCGCCTTCAATGTACTTCTTGGCGTTATCCCATGCGCCGCCGGAGTTGGACATGTAGATCGCCAGCAGCACGCCGGTGACAAGGGAGCCTGCCAGCAGACCGCCTAGAGCGGCGGGACCCAGCAGAATGCCCACCAGCAGGGGGACAATAACAGCCATAAGGCCGGGGATTATCATTTCATGCAGAGCAGCCTTGGTGGAGATGGACACACAGGAGGCATAGTCGGGACGGCCTTCACCCTTGAGTATGCCGGGGATCTCACGGAACTGCCTGCGAACCTCTTCTATCATCTTGTAAGCGGCCTTGGACACGGAGTCCATGGTCAGAGCAGAGAAGGCAAAGGGCAGCATGCCGCCTATAAGAAGACCGATAACCACATTGGGGTCAAGCAGGTCAATGGCCTGGAGCTTTACCTCGGTGGAGTAGGATACGAACAGAGCCAGTGCCGTAAGAGCGGCAGAGCCGATTGCAAAGCCCTTGCCCATGGCGGCGGTGGTGTTGCCGACGGCGTCCAGCTTGTCGGTTATCTCGCGAACCTTGGGATCAAGACCACTCATCTGGGCAATACCGCCGGAGTTGTCGGCAATGGGGCCGTAGGCGTCAACCGCAACGGTGATGCCGGTGGTGGAAAGCATGCCCACTGCGGCAAGGGCGATGCCGTACAGGTCGCCGGTTACCTTGTAGGACACAAAGATGCCAACCGAGATAAGAATTATGGGTATCATGGTGCTTCTCATACCTACCGCAACACCGCTGATTATTGTGGTGGCGGAGCCGGTTTCGGACTGGCTTGCAATACGCTTGACAAAGCTGTAATCCTCGGAGGTGTAAATCTCGGTCATGAAGCCAATTACAAGACCCACAACAAGGCCGGCTACCACGGCGAAGGCATAGTAGAACCTGCCGAAGAATACCTTGCTCAGGACGAAGGCTGCGATTGCCACGATGATTGCGGAAACATAGGAACCCATCTTAAGGGCATTGTGAGGATTGGAGTTTTCCTTGCTGCGGACAAAGAAGGTTGCGATAATGGAAGCGAAAATGCCGAAGGCACCGATGACAAGAGGATACAGCGCGCCTGCCCCGGTGAAAAGACCCACGGCGGAAACGCCCAGAGTGAGAGCAGAAACCAGAGCGCCTACATAGCTTTCAAAAAGGTCTGCGCCCATACCGGCCACATCGCCCACATTGTCGCCCACATTGTCGGCAATGACGGCGGGGTTACGGGGGTCGTCCTCGGGAATGCCGGCCTCAACCTTACCCACAAGGTCGGCACCGACATCGGCAGCCTTGGTGTAGATACCGCCGCCGACGCGGGCAAAGAGCGCTATTGAGCTTGCGCCCAGAGAGAAGCCAAAGAGAATGCTGTAGTTTCCGGTAAGTATGTAGATAAGGCTGCAGCCCAGAAGACCCAGACCCACAACGCACATGCCCATGACGGAGCCGCCTGCGAAAGCCACGGACAGAGCCTTGTTCATGCCGCTGTCCATAGCGGCGGCTGCGGTGCGTACATTCGCCTTAGTTGCAACGCGCATGCCGAAGAAGCCTGCAATGATTGAAAACAGTGCGCCGATGAGAAAACAGACTGCGGTGAGAATGCCGATAAAAACTGAGATAAGAACAAAGAGAACAAGAATAAAAACAGCCAGAATTTTATATTCTGACTTCAAAAACGCATTCGCCCCCTCTGCTATCGCTGCCGATATTTCACGCATCCGGTCGTTGCCTGTATTTGATTTTTCCACATAGTACGCCTTGTATCCCGCAAATGCCAGTGCCGCAAGTGCCAGGATCGGTGTCAGCCATTTGAACAGTACCATAACAGTTTCTCCGATCTATCACTATTTTTGTAGTAGGGATCTCTCCCTTGTGTTTGTGTATTTTACACTATTCAGCCCCGATTTTCAAGCCGTAAAAGCGCGGTTTTAGGTCAAAACCACTAAGTTTATGGAAAATGCCAAAATTTCTCAGCAGTATGCAAGCAAAAAAGGCAAATTGAACAAAAAATATGGTAAAATATGGAAAAGCAATCAGGCTGCAATTTTTTTGACACAAAAAAAGTTAAAAAAATCGATGATTATTGTAGAAATTTTAACTTTTAGGCCTCTTTATCCAAGGCGGAAAGAATGTCAAAATATACAAAAAGCCTTGTGCCATCAGGCTTTTTGCCAATTTGCGTAATGTTCCGCAGGAGCGGAAGCAAAAAGCGGTCTTTATGCAAAATTTGTATACAAATGACAAAAGAGCATTGACTGTACGCCCGTCTGAGGATAAAATAACCATGTGCGCGTTCGACTTTCGTTGGACCAATAATCGGGATGAGAGGCCGGTAATGAACCAAAGCGAACAGAAGTATATAAGGATGACCACCGAGCCGGTTGAAAAGCTGGTCAGCCGACTGGCGGTTCCCACCATTATAAGCATGCTGGTCACCGGCTTTTATAATCTGGCGGATACCTTTTTTGTCCGTCAGCTTGAACAGGACAGTATGGTGGCGGCGGTAGGCATAGTGCTGCCTCTTATGACCTTTATTCAGGCGGTCGGCTTTTTCTGCGGTCAGGGCTCAGGCAATTACATATCCCGTGCTTACGGACGCCGGGATTTTGAAAGCGCCGAGAAAATGGCCTCCACAGGCTTTTTTCTTGCCATTTTGATAGGGACTGCCATACTTGCGGCGGGGCTTTCCTTCAGACAGAGCCTTGCATGGCTTCTGGGTGCCAAAACCGAGGCCACGGTGAAAAATACCGTAGCCTACATGAGCTATATACTTTTGGCCGCTCCCTTTATGTGCGGCTCTATTGTTCTTAACAATCAGCTCAGGCAGCAGGGGAATGCCTTTTATGCCATGATAGGGCTTACAAGCGGCGCGGTTATAAACCTTGTTCTTGACCCGCTGCTTATCTATTCCCCCGGTCAGAGTATTCTGGGCGGGAGCGTTTGTGTGTCCTTCGGAGCCGGAATGGGAGTTGCGGGGGCAGCCTGCGCTACGGCGATCAGTCAGGCCGCAGGCTTTGCGGTGCTGCTTATTCAGGCCCATAAAAGCGACAATGTGCGCATCCGTCTCAAAAACTTTACGCCCAGCCTTTATTATTTGAGGGGCATGTCTCAGGCGGGGATACCCTCTCTTGCCAGACAGGGCGTGGGCAGCATAGCCGCTGCCTGCCTTAACCATTCCGTGGGGCTTTACCTCAGCGGGGATGCGCTGGTGGAGGCGGCACAGGCGGCGCTTACCGGTGTTAACAAGATAATGCAGTTTATATACTCGGCGCTTATTGGCTTCGGGCAGGGCTTCCAGCCTGTATGCGGCTTTAACTACGGTGCAAGGAAATACGACAGGGTACGCAGGGCATTTTTCTTCTGCGTGAAGGTCGCATTTGTGGGCATGTGCAGCATTGCGCTTCTGGGCTTTGCCTTTGCACCCGCAGTAAGCCATGCGGTGGTGGGCAGCAGCGAGCTTGCATGGAGCATTGCCCTAAGGAGCTTCAGAGCCCAGCTCACAGTGCTTCCCCTTCAGGTGTGGGTGGTGCTGTGCAACATGCTGATGCAGAATATCGGCATCACCGGCAAGGCAACGGTGCTTGCCATGGCAAGGCAGGGTATATCCTTTATACCCTCTGTGTTTATAATGCCTCTTGTTTGCTCGGCTCTGGGCTTTGGTGCGCTTGCGGGGCTTGAGCTTTCTCAGGCAGTGGCGGATGTGCTTGCCTTTATGATAGCCCTGCCTATCGGACTGTATGAGGTTCGTGCGCTGCGAAGGCTTTCACAGCAGCAAGCGACATGATTTTGTAAGAAGAAATGTTAGTATATAATTCTGTGAGAGGAGAGGACAATTCTGAACGAGAAGTACATGAAGGCCGTGCCGTGGGATGATATTTTCCTGTTTAATACGGGCAACGCACAAAAGGCATGGATGGCTTTCGGCTGCCATTATCTGCCGGAGCTCAACTGCCACAGATTTCTTGTCTGGGCGCCCAATGCCCTCAGTGTAAGCGTCTTTGGCGACTTTAACGACTGGAACAGTACCGCCTGCTACATGGAAAAGATGGAGGGCGGCGTATGGGTCGCCTTTGTGGAGGGAGTTTTCCACAGCCAGCGCTATAAATACTGCGTTGAGGGGCCAGACGGCAGACGGGTAAACAAGACAGACCCCTTTGCCCTTTGGTGCCAGCACGGGGCGGAGACCGCCTCAATGGTCTATAACGGCAGCGATTATGTGTGGAACGACGCCGGATTTATGGCCCAGCGGGCAGGGCGGGACTTTATGACCCGGCCCATGAGCATCTACGAGGTGCATCTGGGCTCCTGGAAGGACTTCAAGTTTGGCTTTCTCAACTACCGTGAGCTGGGTGACCAGCTTGCCGAATATTGCGTTGACATGGGCTTTACCCATGTGGAGATAATGCCGGTCACGGAGTATCCCTTTGACGGCTCCTGGGGCTATCAGGTGACGGGCTACTTTGCCCCCACCTCCCGCTACGGAACGCCCGATGATTTCAGATACATGGTGGACAAGCTCCACTCCGTGGGTGTGGGCGTTATTATGGACTGGGTGCCCGGACACTTCCCCAAGGACGAGCACGGCCTTGCCATGTTTGACGGTACGCCCCAGTTTGAGTGCAAGGAGCGGCGCATGGCGGAGCACCCGGAATGGGGTACTCTGGTGTTTGACTATGCTTCCCAGCAGGTTCAGAGCTTTCTTGTGTCCTCGGCCTGCTGCTTTATGGAGCTTTACCACATTGACGGACTGCGCGTGGACGCAGTAAGCTCCATGCTCTATCTAAATTACTGCCGCAAGCCCGGAGAGTTTACGCCCAACCGCAACGGCGGGGTCATTAACCTTGAGGCTGTGGATTTTCTGCGTAAGATGAACAGCACCGTGCTTTCAAATTACCCCGGCGCCATTACCATTGCCGAGGAAGCCACCGCCTATCCCAAGATAACCGCGCCCCCCCATGACGGAGGTCTGGGCTTCTGCTTCAAGTGGGATATGGGCTTTATGCATGATACCCTTGACTATATGGAGCTTGACCCCTATTTCAGAAGCCACCATCACAATATGCTGACCTTCTCCATGATGTATGCCTTTTCCGAGAACTATGTTCTGGCCTACTCCCATGACGAGGTGGTGCACGGCAAGCTCTCCATGATAAACAAAATGTCCGGGCTCTACGGGCAGAAGTTTGATTCTCTCCGCGCCCTCTACGGCTTCCAGTTCGGGCATCCCGGCAAGAAGCTGTGCTTCATGGGCAGCGAGTTTGCCCAGTTCATCGAGTGGAACTGGAAGCAGGGGCTGGACTGGCTGCTGCTGGACTACCCTCAGCACCGCATGATGCGCGAGTATTACAAGCAGCTCAACAAGCTCTATACATCAAGCCCCGCCCTGTATGAAATTGACAATTCATGGGACGGCTTCAAGTGGCTGAATGTGGACGACAGGGACAGAAGCTCCGTGGCCTTCCTTCGCAGCGGCAGGGACAGTCACATGGTCTGCGCCTGTAACTTCACTCCCGTGAAATACGAGGGCTTTGTTATCGGCCTGCCGGAAAGGGGCACGCTGCGGGAGGTGCTCAGCAGTGACGAGCAGCGCTTTGGCGGTGGCGGAGTAAAAAATGAGCAGCTTATATTCAGCGATGACAGCGGCTTTATGGATATGTGCTATTCTGCAAGAATAGACCTGCCCCCCATGTCGGCAGTGTTTTTTGAGTATAAAATGGAAAAAAACGGAGGAAAAGAATGAAAAAGGAATTTCGTGACATGCTTAAGGAGCGGGGGATGGCTGAGTTTCCCCCTGTGCTGCTGGTATCTGCCGAGTGCGCTCCTCTCTCAAAGACCGGCGGTCTTGCGGATGTTGTAGGCACTCTGCCCAAGGCTCTTAAAAAGCTGGGCGTTGATGCCAGAGTAATTACCCCTTACCACAGCGTTATCAAGAAAAAGTATGCAAATCAGGTGGAGCATCTCTGCTCCTTCCACTCCAATCTGGGCTGGCGCAAGGCCTATGTTGGTGTGGAGAAGCTGGTTCTGGACGGAGTTACCATTTATCTCATTGACAACGAACAGTACTTCGGTGACAAGATTTACCGGGGCGGCCTTGCCGAGGGCGAGCAGTATGCCTATTTCAGCCGTGCCGTGCTGGATACCATACCGGTGCTGGACTTTGTTCCTCGGGTGATACACTGCAACGACTGGCACACCGCCATGATACCCATGCTTGCAAAGACCCAGTATCAGGGCGCAATGCAGTCCGGGCTCAAATTCCTTCTGACCATACATAATATCGCCTTTCAGGGTAAGTTTGGCATGGACTATGTTCAGGACCTGCTTGGCGTTGACTGGAAATATTACACTCCCGAGTTTATCGAGCTTAACGGCTGCGCAAACTTCCTGAAGGCCGGCTGCGTCTTTGCCGACCGTATCAATACCGTTAGCCCCAGCTATGCCGAGGAAATCAAGACGGCCTATTACGG
The DNA here is from genome assembly GCA_045592365.1 of Candidatus Limivicinus sp. Classification (GTDB taxonomy): domain Bacteria; phylum Bacillota; class Clostridia; order Oscillospirales; family Oscillospiraceae; genus Limivicinus. The sequence continues at coordinate 9,007 of JAZNUQ010000042.1, forward strand.
TGAGGGGCTTGAGGGTATACTCAATGCCCGCTCCAATGTGCTTACTGGCATTATAAACGGCATTGACAAGGAGGTTTTCACCTCCCGCGGCGACGCAAAGCTCCCCGCCTCCTATGACAGGGGGCATCTGGGCGGCAAGCTCAAGTGCAAGCAGAGCCTGCAGCAGCGCATGGGGCTTGAGCAGCGTGACGATGTTGCAATGTTTGCAATGGTAACGCGCATGACCGAGCAGAAGGGCTTCGACCTTGTGGCCTCTGTGCTTGACGAGCTTATGAGCCGTGAGAATGTGCAGTTTATGCTTCTGGGCACCGGCGACGCCCGCTTTGAAAGCTATATGCGCGCCGCTGAGGAGCGCTACAAGGGCAGACTTTGCGCCTATATAGGGTACAGCGAGGAGCTTTCCCATCTTGTTTACGCAGGCAGCGACTTTTTCCTCATGCCCTCCCGCTTTGAGCCCTGCGGCCTGAGCCAGATGATAGCGATGCGCTACGGCTCTCTGCCCATTGTCCGTGAAACCGGCGGACTTAAGGATACCGTTACCCCCTATAATAAATACACCGGCGAGGGCAACGGCTTCTCCTTTGCAAACTACGATTCTTTCGAGCTTGCAAACACCATTGGTCTGGCTCTGGAATGCTGGGAGGATAAGGCCGTTATGAAGCAGCTTATTTCCCAGGCAATGCAGACCGACTTCGGTTTTGAATTATCTGCACAGGAGTACGCAAGACACTACTTATGGATGTTCTGAGAGAAAGAGAATACAGAATTTATTTTGGCGGCAGCTATAAGGAAAAGTGGGATGAGGACTATCACCTGTCCCTTGAATACAGGGGCAGAAGCTATGTGACCGCCGTCCTGAGCGCCGACGGCTGGACGGTCAGCGGCGGAGACGAATACCTTTGCGCCCTTTTAAAATCCCCGGCCTGCCCTCCCTTTACAAAGCTGTATTTTGAGGCCGCGGCGGAGGTATGCGACGGTATCAATGACTGCCTTGGAAGAAAGCTGACGCTGGACAGGCTCTATGAATGCTACCGGGCAAGCGGCAATCCCCTTGCAGCGCCGGAGCTTATGCGAAGCCTTATGGACGACTGCGGCTTTTCCATGAACGACGCCTATCTGCTTACCCTGCGCTGCTGCGGCGACTGCAGAGCCATGGGGGTGGACGCTTCGCAGCTTTATCCCCTGCAGCCAAGAACCGCACATATCGTCAGCATACTCAGACAGCTTCAGGCGGGAAGGCTTGTGGCGGAGCATGTTTCAAGCTCTGCGATCTACCGCAGACCCTTCGGGGCCGTGCGCTGCGGCGATAAGCTGGAGCTTGGGGTCAGAATTCTCAGCGGCAGGGTGGAGAGCGCAAGCCTTGTGCTCTACGGCGATGAGCTTCGCGAGGAATATGAGATGGAGCGCAGAGGGGACATGCTCAGCGTGAGCCTTGATGCACCGGACAAGCCTGCGGCGCTCTGGTACCTTTTCAAGATAGAGACGGAGGATAGCTGCCACTGGCTTTGTCCCGATGAGAGCTCTTACAGAGGCAGGCTCTTTTCCGGTGAGAAGGAGGGCTTCCGCCTTACCGTGTTCAGACGGGATTTTGACACGCCGGCATGGTTTCGCGGCTGCAACATGTATCAGATTTTCCCCGACCGCTTCGGCTTTTCCGCAAGGGAAACGGCGGAAAGGGGCATAGAATACCACAAGGCACTGGGGCAGAGCCCGGAGCTTCACGGCGATTTGTCGGAGAGCGTGCGCTGGCAGCCCCGTAAATTTGAAAAGGCCTATTCTCCCGACGATTTTTACGGCGGCACCTTGCAGGGGATTATAGACAGGCTGCCTTATCTCAGGGAGCTGGGCATGAACTGCCTGTATTTAAACCCTATTTTCGAGGCCCGATCCAACCATCGCTACGATACCTCCGACTATATGCGCATAGACCCCATCCTTGGCACCAACGAGGATTTTGCAAGGCTTGCCGCCGAGTGTGACAGGCTGGGTATGCGCCTTGTGCTGGACGGAGTGTTTTCCCACACGGGGGCCGACAGCGTGTATTTCAACCGCTATGGCAATTATCCCTCCGCAGGCGCCTGCCAGGGCAAAAAATCCCCTTATTACGAGTGGTATGATTTCAAGCGCTTCCCCAGTGAATACCGCTCATGGTGGGGCTTCAAGGATTTGCCCGAGGTGGAGGAAACTAACCAACAATGGCAGGATTTTATCATCTCCGGGGAGGACAGCGTTGTTAAAACATGGCTTCGCCGCGGTGCCGGTGGGTGGCGGCTTGATGTGGCCGACGAGCTTCCCGACGAGGCGCTGAGCCTTATCCGCAAGGCCGCAAAGGAAGTAAAGCCCGAGGCCCTTGTTCTGGGCGAGGTGTGGGAGGACGCGGTTATAAAGGAGAGCTTTGGCGGCAGACGCAATTATGCGCTGGGCTACTCTCTGGATACGGTGATGAACTATCCCCTGAGAACTGCGGTGCTGGACTTTGCCCATTTCAGAACCGATGCCTATCAGCTCAGAGATTTTCTCATTGCCCAGCAGATGAACTACCCCAAGCCCATGTATTATACGCTGATGAACCTGCTCGGCAGCCACGATGTGGAGCGGCTTCGCTCAAACCTTGCCGTGGATGTGGCAATAAAGAGCCTGTCCAGAGAGGAGCAGCTTAAAATATATTTCAGCCCCGAGGCTCTGGAGAGAGCACTCCTGCTTGAAAAGCTCTGCGCGGAGCTTATCTACTCTCTGCCCGGCATGCCAAGCCTCTATTACGGCGATGAGCAGGGCATGTGCGGCGTGGGCGATCCCTTTAACCGCCTGCCCTTCAAGGAGGCTGAGGGGGACTTGCACGATTATTACGCCCGCATTGCCAACAGAAGAAGAAACAGCCCCGTGCTGCAGACCGGTGAGGCTCTGTTTTCCGCCTGCTCTGCCGATGTGCTTACGGTGCTGCGCTTCGTTTGTGACGATGCCGACGCCTTTGGCGTCCCCTGCGAAAACGGCGCCTATCTCACGGTTATCAACCGTGGCGGGGAGGAAGCGGTATATGCCGCGGATTGCTCTGCGGCAGGACTTGGCGCGGTCGGCGGCAGAATTGCCCCCATGAGCGCCGAGACAATAAAGCTGATGTAAACAAAAGCAGCCTGTGTGATTTTCACACAGGCTGCTTACAGCTTATATCGTTTTATACGGTGGGCTCGTCAGTGTAAAAGGTGGCATTGCCGGCCAAGTCTTCAACGATTATCCAGCAGGTATGCTGGTATGTACGGAAGTTCTCCTGAGTTACATGGTAACTGTCGGTTCCGGCGGTGTGGGGATGTGTTGTGACGGTAAGCTCGCTTACGCTGGAGGGCAGCATGATGCAGTACCACTCCCCGTCGGGTATGAGCTGCTTGGTCTTCCATTTGCTGGTCAGGCTCATGTAGTCACGGTAATTGACATAGGGAGCGCCCCAGCCTTCGGGGACGCGTACAAGCAGGGGATACTTATCAACCAGCTCACCCTTGCTGATGGTTTCGATTATCCATGTGTTAATTTCGGCCTCATCGGGCTTGCTGCCCTCAGGGCTTTCGCCGGACTTTATGATTTTGGGGGGCTCGCTGCCGTGAAATTCCTTTGTATCAACTATGCCGTTGAGCTTGAGGTCTTCAACCTCAACCACATAGCGCCACTGATACGCCATGCCGGAGATACTGCTGCCGCTCATGTACTGACCGACGATTTCCTTATTCTCGTAGATGCGGATAATATAACGCACCTGAGAGGCATCGCTTGTGCGAAGCTCTTCGGGGCAGCCCTCCAGAGAAACATGGGTCTCATAGGCGCTGTCGGGAATGACGATCAAGGCTGCCTTGTCGCCGTTTATGTTGTCAGGCACAACATTATTGAGAACGGCATAAACGCCCTCCTCAAAAGCTATCTCCTCAGCGCTGCGGCCTGCTTCTTCGGGTGCTGCCGTTTCAGAAGCGGCGGGAGCTTCGGTGCTGCCGGAAGAACAGCCGGCAAGAGAGAAAATGAGCGCAAGCAGCATAACACAGGCTGCCAGGCGAAAAAGAATACTGCTTTTCATTGGTTCCTCCTTTAAATGGTTTATATACAGTACTTAGCTGTTCCCGTTTTCGGCCTTTATTGCGGAGCTGATCTCCCTGTCATCGTAGAAGAAATAGATGCTCAGCGCACAGCCTACGAATATGACCGCAACCAGTGCGGTGGCCTGCACGCCCTGGCTGGTGGCGGCGCCTCTGCCGTCAGCTCCCTTGCCAAGGAGGGTGGCACATGCGATAACAACGATGCTCTGGCAGAGCTTGTTGGCAAAGTTGCGGGCTGCAAGGAACATGCCGGCACGGTTCTCACCGGTCTTTATGGTGTCATACTGGGCAAGGTCGGCAAACATGGAGGCGGGGATGATGTTGGTTATGGCTATGGGCATTGCAATAACAAAGCCGATAACAAGGGCAAAGGCCTTGGCGCCGATAGCGGAAACAACAAATTCGTAGCAGTATATTGCGCCGTAGAGCAGAACATAGGTAATGCATGCACCCAGCAGCAGGGGCTTTTTGCCTATCTTCCTTGCAAGGATATTCACAAGGGGATAGGTGCATACGCCTACGCCTATGGAAATTACGGTGACAATGGTGACCCACATATCAGGCAGAGCCAGAAGATTGGTTATGTAATAGACCTGTGCGGTGTTGAAGAAGGTAAAGGCGACCCACATTACCAGATAGCCCACAGTAATAATGGTGAAGTTGCGGTAGGAGAAAATGGCCTTGAGAGCCTGCCAGATGGGCTGAGAGTAGGTTTTGGGCTGGATGTAGTCCTGCTCGCGGATGGCAAAGGCGGGTATCAGCGCCGCTACAATGCCGCCGACACAGCAGACGATGAAGGGGATACGCAGCGCCCATATCTCGCTTATACCGGCGCCCATCAGTATGCCCTTGGTCATGGAGGTGCAGAACACCAGCGCCGAGGAGATAACATACAGAAGGGAGTTTACGGTGTACAGCAGCACGCGCCGCTCAGGCTCGGTGACGATTTCCGCCTGCAGGGCGTTGAAGGGAATGTTGTACAGGGTGGAGAAAAGGTAGTACAGGATAAGCAGCACTCCGACCCAAACGGCATTTACATAGCTTGTGCCGTTTACCGGTGGGAAGAATATCATCAGGCAGCAAAGCCCGTAGGGTACCGCTGACCAGCGCAGGAAGGGGATGCGGCGGCCCAGCTTTGACTTGCACCGGTCGGTAAGTCCCGCAACCCAGGGGTCGGTGATGGCGTCAACTATGGTGCCTACGCCGCGTATGGCCGCCATAATGAGAGCGGCATTGAGGAAAAACTGGGGCAGGGTGGTTTTTGCGCTGGTGGGAATAAAGAAGGTCAGAAGATATGTGGTTATGATGCCGTTTATCAGACCCTTTGCAAAGTCGCCCATACACAGGGCAAATATCTTACCGGTGGAAAGACGCTTCATTACATTGCCTCCCTTGCTATATTGAGAAATTTCTCACGCATGAGTGCTTTGAACTTTTCGGGCTCCTCACCCATGGGGCCGTGAGCGGAGTTTTCAAACCAGACAAGATCCTTGTCCGGCGCCTTTATGCAGTCGTAAAAGTCCTGCACCAGAGAGGCGGGGGTGTTGTTGTCAAGTCTGCCCTGGAATATGTAGTAGGGCATTTTAAACTCATTGCATTCGCGGACAAAGTCATAGTTTACGATGCTGGGCCACATTTTGGAAAGGCAGAGCTTGTAGCCTCTGGCTGTGCCTATCTTGTCGGCAAGAGACAGCTCGGAGGAGGTCAGCATGGGGATAACGGTGCTGCTCAGATAGCCGCCCTTTTTGGTGGAGTGACCGCCGTATTTCTTGAGTATGCGGCGCTGGGTCATAAGCCCCTCAAAAACCGGCTCATACTGGCCGCGTACAGGGGGACCCACTCGCTCAAGCTCGGCAATATCCTCGGCGCAGTTTGCCTCCTGAGCCTTTTTCAGCGCGTATGCATAAGAGACCTTTTCGTTCTCAATGCCGTTTACCACCTGACCGTAGCCAATGTAGCCTGCCACCAGCTCAGGGTAGTCCCGGCATACAAAGGTGCCAAGCTCGGTGCCCCAGCTTGCGCCAAGCAAGAATATCTTTTCCTTGCCCAGCTTTCTGCACAGGTAGCCCAGCAGCTCCCCGCAGTCGCTTATAAGCTGGGAGAGGGTCAGCGTTTCCGCATCGCAGCCAAAATAGGAGCCGCCGGTGCCGCGCTGATCCCATGCAACTATGGTAAAGTCATCAAGCAGATCCATGTGGGCGCGTGCCATGCCGTGGCGGTTGGGAACGCCCGGGCCGCCGTGGAGGAAAAGCACAACGGGGTTTTCCTCCTTGCTGCCCCAGATGTGTATCGTCTGCTTAAGGCCGCCGAGAACCACCTTTTCTTTAATGTCAATCGGGTAACTCATATATGCCTCCTGTAATAAAATGCAAATAAAATACCACAGCACGGGAAACGCTGTGGTATCAATTACTGTTATTATTAATATAATATGAATTTGTTTTATTGTCAACAAATGCACATGATCACATAAGTGCAAAATAGAATATGACCAGCAGTACGATTATCACGATAATGTCCGCAAGCAGCATGCGCAGCTTCTCCTTCCGACCTGCCTTGAAAAAGGACAGCAGCGTGCCGATAATTGCGTCTGCAAGCCCCAAAAGACAGCATAGCATGAAAACCCGCAGCCAGGGCTGACCGGCGGTGCCCTGCCATATACTCATGGGTGCAGCCTTGCCCATAGAAATGAAATCCGCAAGGCGGGAAAAGAACAGCTCAAGTTTTTCCATAGCGCGCTCCTGTGTTTTTTTTAAAAAGTATAGCAGGGGAGGGGGGGATTATTCAAGGCAATGGCTGTGAAGCCGGGGAAAAAGATGACGGTTTCCCTTTTAAGTCAATGCGGAGCGTGATATAATCAATCCAAGCAGAAAGGGGGAGAGCGGCTGTGCGCCTTATCGGAATTGGGGATTATTTAAGATAAACAGGGAGCCGTGTACAATGCATGGCTCCCTGAATTTGTGGGTCAGCGTTTTTTTCGCATGAGAGTGAAGCGGTTTTGCCCGTCCGGGCTCTTCTCTGCACCGCTGCCCATGATAATGGCCTCGTCGCCCTTTTTGAGTGTAACATAGCCCAGCATGAACAAGGGGTACGACAGTGCACTGCCGTATTTCTCCTCGTCAAGCACGAAATGGTAATAGTATTCTCCGGCATTATCGGGCAGGGGAATCTGCCCGATAAACTCATATACATGCGCCCAGCCGTGCTTTTCCCAGATAACATCATAGTCGTCCGGGGAAAAATCCCTCTCCGGCTCGTCGCTGTCGTTAAGGCTGATGTTGTCATACAGATTTTCAAGTCCGAGAGAGCTTATTTTCTCTGCTATCTGCTCTGCTCCGGTGTAAACCTCATCGTTTACCCGCAGGCGTAACTTCTCTGAGTAGGCAAAGTCCTGCTGCATACACTTTTGCAGATAGCTGCGTATTTTGCCAACGATCATCTCTCCGTCCTCCGGCCGCAGGCCAAACTCACGCAGAGTTTCAAAGTCGCTGAGACCGCTGAGGATAAAGTCGGACATGCCCTGAATGATTTTTTCCATATTCGTTTTTTCGCTGAGATATGTTTTTTGAATTTCAATTATTCTTTGCAGCTTAAGCTCCTGCGCGGCCACCTTCTCCGCAAAGGCTTCAAATATTTCATCATCAGACTTGGTAATCAGCAGCTTTATCTCGGAAATGCTGAAGTCCGCCGTCTGAAGATTTTTAATTTTAACAAATTCGATGGCCTGCTGCGGCTCATAGTAACGGTAGCCCGACCATGGGTCAACCCTGGCGGGCTTGAGCAGGCCGATCTTGTCATAATAGCGGAGCGTTTGCGAGCTGCAGGCGCAGAGCGCGGCAAATTCCTTGATGGTCATATCCCAGACCTCCTTTCACGGCTACCGTACCATTACAGTTAAGTGTAAGGTCAAGGGGAAATTTAAAAATACCGCAAAAGCATATCAAAAACAAAATTAAGTCCCGGGAGAAGGCTGTCCGTCTCCACATATTCCTCCCGGGTGTGGGCGCCTGCACCGCGATAGCAGCCCAGACACAGCGCGGGAATACCCAGAGAAAGGGGAATGTTGCAGTCGGTGGAGCCGCTTTCAAGGCTTAGGGCTCTGCCGTATATGCGCCGGGTCGCTTCGTCGGCGCGGCTTATCATTTCACCCATGGCGGCCTCGTCCACAGGGGCAGAGCAGGGGCGCTGGCCCACCAGCTCCACGCTTAGCCTGAGCCCATTATCGCGGCATTCCTCAAGGGCTTCGTCAAGCTGCCGCTGCATGATGGAAAGGGCCGCAGCCTCATCGGAGCGAAATTCATACAGCATTTCAGCGTGCTGAGCAATGGTATTTACCGAGGTGCCGCCGGACACCGTGCCCACATTGTAGGTGGTTTTGCCTATGGGCGGGACGCTTTGCGCGTAAAGCCTGTCAATAAGTGAGGCAAGACATGCGATGGCATTCTGCCTGCCAAAGTCGCCGTAGGAATGGCCGCCCTCTGTGTCGATGCAGATGCGGTAGCGCATTGAGCCGACAGCTCGGCTGACGCAGCGGCATTCCTGCCCGTCAAAGCTGATAAATTCCCGGATGCGCCCGGAATAATCATCAAACAGCCGCCGCATGCCCTTGAGATTACCCAGCCCCTCCTCTCCTGCGTCTATGACGATGAGAAGGCCGCAGTCTACGGGGCTTAGCCCCTTTTCGGCAATATAGCGGGCAGCCGTCATCAGGGCCGCAGCGCAGGCCGTATCGTCGCCTATGCCGGGGCAGAGGATTTTCCCGTCCTCAAGCCTGAGGGGGAGAGGCTCGGTGTCGGGAAAGACAACATCACTGTGGGCGGCAAACACCGCAACAGGCTTGTCCTCACTTACATTTACCGGCCATATTACATTCATAGCGCCGTCGATATATACGCCCCGGGCGCCTGCTGCCTCAAGCCAATTTTTGCAGAATAGGGCGCGCTTTTCCTCGCTGTTTGAGGGTGCGGGTATCTGAGCAAGGCTTAAAAGCAAATCCATGTGCTCCTCAAAGTGGGAGCATATCCAGCTTGAAATGTCAGCATTTAAATTCACGGCACAATACCCCGTTTCTGTTTTTTGGGCGGATTATAGCACAAATACCACGGAAAGAAAAGCCCCCGCTTGCCCGGAGTAAAAAAATCCGTGCAGACCGATTTTGCTTCTGTTTTTTTTGATAGTTATGTGTTATATTGGACTGGCAAATACAAAAACATGCAGGAGGAGCTATGATTAACAAATTTTGTAAGAAACCCCTTTGGGAATGTACGATTAAGCTGGCAAAGGTTGCAGCAGGGGTGGAGAAGGCTGACCTTGTCATTAAAAATGCCCGCCTTGTCAATGTCTGCACCCGCGAGATCATGGAAAACATCTCCGTTGCCGTGGCAGAGGGACGCATCGCCCTGGTCGGTGATGCGGAGCATTGCATCGGCGAAAGCACAAAGGTGATAGATGCCAATAACAAGTATCTGGCTCCTGCGTTCATGGACGGACACATACATATAGAGTCCTCTATGCTCACCGTGGGCGAATACGCCCGGGCGGTTATTGCTCACGGCACCAGCGGCGTATTTATCGACCCCCACGAAATATGCAATGTACTGGGGCTTGAGGGCGTGGGCTACATGATGGAGGATGCCGGACGCACCCCCCTTAAAACCATGCTCACAACTCCCTCCTGCGTGCCTGCGGTGGGCGGCTTCGAGGACACCGGCAGCAAGATAGACCCTGAGGATGTTGCTCTTACCATGGACTACGATTGCTGCGTGGGTCTGGGCGAAATGATGAATTTCCCCGGCATCCTTGGCGGCAATCCCCACACCCACGGCATTGTTGGCGAAACCCTCAAGGCGGGCAAAATCCCCACCGGGCACTATTCCATCCCCGAAACCGGCGCCGGACTTAATGCATATATAGCCAGCGGTATCCGCTGCTGCCACGAATCCACCAGAGCAGAGGACGCTTTGGCTAAAATGCGTCTGGGTATGTACGCACTGATGCGTGAAGGCTCCGCATGGCATGACCTCAAGGAGGTCGCCAAGGCAATTACCGAGCACACGGTGGACAGTCGCTTCGCCTGCCTTATTTCCGATGACACCCATCCTCACACCCTCATCGGTCAGGGACATCTGGACTATATCGTTCGCCGTGCCATTGAGGAGGGTATTGACCCTGTCACCGCTATTCAGATGGTTACCATCAATGTGGCTCAGTGCTTCCAGCTCGACCACGAGATGGGCAGCATAGCTCCGTCAAAGTGTGCCGACATGGTGCTTATCGACGATCTGAATGCCTGCCATGTGACCGAGGTGTTCATTGACGGTGAGCTTGTGGCCAGGGATGGCAGGCTTACGGTGGAATTTGCCCCCTACACCTACTCCGATAAGGCTCTCAACTCCGTGCATCTCGACAAAGTCTCCGAGGCTGATTTTGCCATCCCCTATGAGGGCGACAGCGCCAGAGTACACGCAATAGAGATTATTCCTGCCAAGGTTGGCACCTTTGATACTATCGTGACCTTGCCGGTCCGCGATGGTGGTATCGCTGCCGACCCGGAACAGGATGTGCTGAAGGCAGTTGTATTTGAGCGCCACAAGAGAACAGGTACCGTGGGCAGGGGCTTTACCAAGGGCTTTGGCATAAAGCGCGGTGCTCTGGCTCAAACCGTCGCCCACGATGCACACAATCTGCTGGTCGTTGGCAGCAATGATGCAGACATGGCTCTTGCCGCGAACACCCTTATCCGGTGCGGCGGCGGCCTTGTTGCAGTGCTTGACGGCAAGGTGCTCAGTGTGGTTGAGCTGCCTATTGCCGGCCTTATGAGCGATAAGCCCATCGATGAGATGAGTGCCTCAATTGAAAAAATGGAGCAGACCTGGGCGGATATGGGAAGCACCCTTCCTTCCCCCTTTATGACAATGGCGCTTATTCCCCTGGCCTGCCTGCCCGAAACCCGCCTCACAAACAGAGGTCTTGTGGATTGCAGGAGCTTTCAGTTCATTGATGTTGTGATTGAATAATAGCGGAATATGAAGCATGAACCGACCCTGCGTACAGACGCAGGGTCGGTTTGTAATATGTATATTCATAGCTTGCCGGTTATTCCGTGGATACGGAATAATCGTTATATTTTAGTGAAATCGTTCGCTTGCGCTCACGGTGAAATAATTTACGGAGTAAATTGTGAAATTTGATGCTATCGCATCAAGTGAAATTAAATCCACCCACTCGCCGTCGAGGCGAATTTCACACGCCGCAGGCGTATTTCACATTGCAAAGCAATATTTCACCTACCCGCAAGGGTGGATTTAGTTGAAAAAAGCACTTGCTTTTGCAAGTGCTTTTTTCTGGTGGGGGAAGGTGGATTCGAACCACCGAAGGCATTGCCAGCAGATTTACAGTCTGTCCCCTTTGGCCACTCGGGAATTCCCCCATATTCAATTGCTACGGTTGGTGGAGCTGGTGGACGGACTCGAACCCCCGACCTGCTGATTACAAATCAGCTGCTCTACCGACTGAGCTACACCAGCACGGAACCAGCCAGCTCGATTATAATAGCAAAGGCTGCGCCGTTTGTCAAGCGTTATTTTTACAAAAAACAAAAATTTTCTGAGTACCATAAGCACTAAAAATTAAAGATCCCGGCCTTCCGCAGAAGGCCGGGAAAAATTTTAAACAAGGGGTATAAGAAATTCCGAACCGACGGACAGCTCCGTAAGATCTCTGCCCTGATTGTAGCGCTCCAGAAGCTCCAGATTGTCCTTGTAATCGATGTCATAGGCGCAGCACACATCGTATGCCGTTTCGCCCTTCTGCATGATGTGGCACATAACGGTGGTGTAGTTTCCGGTTTTTACATTCGCCTCGGTGGTGGGCAGCAGGTAAGTGTCACCTATGTAAAGCAGGTCAAGGTCCTCCCGCTCGTTGATGGAGCGTATATCCTCCTGATAATTCTCAAAACGAAGTCCCCAAAGCCAGTAGATATTGGCAATGGTGTCACCGCTTTCGATAACATAGGGGATAACATAGTACTTGACCTTATCCTTGCTTATTATGCTGCGGCTTGCAGAGCCCGTGGAGGGGAGCTTGATTACAGTGCCCGCTGCAAGGGAATTAAGCTCTGCTTCTTTGGTCATATTATTCAGTACCATTATAAGGTTCTTATTCTTTTCGTAGCTTATGCCGTACTCTTTGCAAAGACTGTATACTGTGTCTCCGCTTTTAAGCTCAACGCTGATATATCCGGTATCTGCAAAGGCAGAAACACCGAGGCTGCATATTAATGCAGCTACAAGACAAAGACATAATGTGAATCGGAAAAACTTCCCTAACATTTCTGCCTACCTCCCATAATATTGTAAACATAATATACTACGAGTAATGTATTATGTAAAGTATGATAAAAAATTTTGTATACTTTTGCTAAAACAGCCATTTTTCAGGAAGAAAAAGAATGTTTGCATAAACCACAATATATTGGACGAATATGCGGAACAATACGATATTTTAGCATATCTTGTGGTATATCTCAAAGCGTATATATGCGCCTTATGACGGAAATTGATTACAAAGGTGTAATCAATTTGAAATTTTATTTAATAATTACTTCCTTATTATGGTAAACATAATCAAGGTGTCGGTGATGATTATAAATAAAAATATTTCTTAAGCATACCTTAATTGCCATTTGCATTAATTGCATTATTGCACCGGATATGGTAGTATACTGACAACTCTTCAAAAAAGGAGACACAGATGAGGACAGGCGGAAGAGGACGGATAAGCATATTTGCACTGTGCGTTATTGCCGTGGCGATAGCGCTGGCTTTCATGGCGATAAGAATAAGAAGCAAGGAGCTTGACCCCCACGCGGGACAGGTCTGTATAAACGACGGCTTTGGCATGGTGTGGATGACCCCGCTTGAGGGCGTGGATGTGAGCCGCTTCGGTGATGAGGATTTCAGCCGCGTGGACGGCGTGATAACATATACCGGGGATGAGTATGAGGTTCGCCGGGGCATTGATGTGTCCGAGCATCAGCACGGTATAGACTGGGCGCAGGTGGCGCAGTCCGGGGTGGATTTTGCCTTTATCCGCGTGGGATACAGAGGATACAGCAAGGGTGGCCTTGTGGAGGACGCATATTTCAGGGCAAATATCGAGGGTGCTCTGCAAAACGGCGTGGATGTGGGCGTGTATATCTACTCTCAGGCTATCAATGTGCAGGAGGCTCTGGAGGAAGCTCAGTTTGTGCTGGACAGGATAAGCGGCTACAATATAAGTCTGCCGGTGGTTTTTGACTGGGAGATTGACAATGACGAGGCCCGCACCGCGGACCTTGGAAACGAGACGCTTAATCAGTGCGCCGTGGCCTTTTGCGAAAAAATGAAGCAGTCCGGCTATGAGCCTTGTGTGTATTTTAACCGCAGCTTCGGCTATTACAAATTCGACCTGTCGCTGCTGGACGATTATGCCTTCTGGGTGGCGGTTCCCGGTGAATTTCCCGATTTCTACTATGACTGTGAGTTCTGGCAGTACAGCTTCGTGGAGACTGTTCCCGGCGTGAATACCGAGTGTGACATGAACCTGTGGTTTATTCCCAAGGCGGAAACGGCGGGATAATTTAAGGCGGGAGTATTATTCCTCTTGAAATTATCCTCCGATTGTTATATACTGTCATGCAGCGTGCCGGTGTGATGGAATGGTAGACGTAGCGGATTCAAAATCCGCCGGGGGCGACCTCGTGTGGGTTCGAGTCCCACCACCGGCACCAAAATCCCGCCCACCCCGTAGGGGTGGGCGGAATTTTTGCGTCGGTGGCAGTTTGCGAGAATGCACCTGCGCCACTTTACCGACCTTATTGGATGAAAATGTGTCTGTCAAAGTCGATTTTCTTTTTTGTTGTTGTGCTTTTTATTGGACATGTTTTATGATATGTTGATCATATCCTGTGGCAGAGGAGATTTAATATGGGATTGACCTACCGCTGTACATCCATAAAAGAGTTTAATAAGATGCTAGACTGTATTAAGACGGATATTATGTCATATGTAGATTGCATCTATAATATCGGTTCGCATCAATATCCTGAGTATCCGCTGTTTGTCTGCACAGAACGGAAAGTTTTTCGTATTTATTTTTCGGACAATGAATTGCTTTTAGAGATATACAGCAAAGAAAATTTTGAAATGATGGTGGAAGCAAATATTGTCCGGTATTATGACAATCCAACTGACTTTGATTACATATGTCCTGAAGCCTTTATTCCTGACAGTCAAATCAGCAATGTGCTCCCCCTTAGGGGCTGCGGAACGACCTCCAACTTAAAAGGTGTTGATATACATTTCTTTAACGGAGCCAAGCTGTGCATTCGTTCCTCGGATTTGGTTATCGGAGCAATGAGTTCCTGGATGGAGGAATAGTACGCATATGATGAAGGTTGGAATATATGGTGTACCCGCCCACCCCGCAGGGGTGAGCGGGATTTTTGCGTCGGTGGCAGTTTGCGAGAATGCACCGGCGCGAAGCGCGGAGTGGGCGACGGACGCGCATGCGCGTCCCGGTGCCGCTTGCGGCGTCGAGGCCCACCACCGGCACCAAACTATTTTTTGATATGACATATTGACAAACTTCGATGTGATGTATATAATACAGATACATCGAAGAATTTGAATGTGAGGTCAGGCGAATGAATAAAGCGCATGCGGAAGCAGCGAAGGTTTTCAAGGCCTTTTGTGACGAAAACAGACTGCAAATTCTTGAGCTTCTGCGAAGCGGAGAGAAGTGTGCCTGCAAACTGCTGGACGATCTGCATATCACCCAATCTACGCTTTCCCATCATATGAAGCTGCTGTGTGACGCCGGTGTTGTGCAGGGGCGCAAGGAGGGTAAATGGGTTCATTACTCCATCGATCCTGCCGGTGCCGAACGAGCAGTTGAATTGCTCCGTCAGCAGCTTTCACTTGACATTTGCTGTAATACAGGCGGGCAGTGCTGCGGCAATAAAGAGACTTGAGCCATCTTCTAAGATGGCTTCTCTTAAGGACGACACTTCGATATTTTTGAATGTATCAATATGAAGGGAGACACATTTTATGGAGGTCTTGCATTCTGCGTGGCTGTTCATTCAGAACCAGCTTCTTGGTATGAAATGGCTCAATGAGCTCATCGGAAATGGCCTGAGCGCTTTGGGAGTGGACATTACTTCACGCTGGGGTGGCAGCATTCAGTTTTTTATTTATGATGTTATCAAAATCATGGTTCTGCTTACCTTCCTGATCTTCATGATCTCGTATATCCAGAGCTACTTCCCTCCGGAGCGCACAAAACGGATTCTGGGCAGATTCCATGGCGTAGGTGCTAACTGCATCGCCGCTCTGCTCGGAACGGTAACACCCTTCTGTTCCTGCTCATCCATTCCGCTGTTTATCGGTTTTACAAGTGCCGGTCTGCCCCTCGGTGTGACATTCTCCTTCCTGATTTCCTCTCCCATGGTGGACTTGGGAAGTCTGGTGCTACTGATGAGCATTTTCGGTTGGAAGGTTGCGGTTATCTATGTGGTGCTGGGCTTGGTGATTGCTGTGGCTGGTGGTACACTGATTGAAAAGCTCCATCTGGAAAACCAGGTAGAGGAGTTTATCCGCAGAGGTAAGGCCGTGGATGTTCCCCAAGAGGAACTGACCGTCAAAGACCGGATGCAGTACGCCTGGGAACAGGTGGTTTCCACCGCAAAGAAGGTGGCT
>JAZNUQ010000043.1:0-5687 GCA_045592365.1 Candidatus Limivicinus sp.
GCCACCGCTTACGTCAAGGTCGATGTTCCTGCAGCATGGGCAGAGGCTGTTGACGTTGCCGCAGAGGATACTCTCTCCGGTCGCGAAAAGACCGTCATGATGGTCAAGAACATCCTCAATCCCGTTGACAAGATGGATGGCGACTCCCTGCCCGTATCCGCATTTGTGGATCATGCAGACGGTACCTTCGAGCTGGGCGCAGCAGCATACGAGAAGCGCGGTATCGCTGTCTCCGTTCCCCAGTGGAATGCAGAGAAGTGCATCCAGTGCAACCAGTGTGCCTTCGTTTGCCCCCACGCCACCATCCGTCCCTTCGCTCTCACCGAGGCTGAGGCAGCAGCAGCTCCCGCACAGACTAAGCTCGCTGACATCAAGGCCGGTACCGGCAAGGGCGTTTACAAGTTCGCCATCGCAGTATCTCCTCTGGACTGCATGGGCTGCGGCGTCTGCATAGGCCAGTGCGCTGTCAACGCTATCGAGATGGTTCCCATGGAGAGCCAGATCGCCGAGCAGGAAGTCTTCGACTACATGGTAGCAAAGGTCGAAGCAAAGCCCGAAATGTTCAATCCCACCAATGTCAAGTTCAGCCAGTTTGCACAGCCCTACCTGGAGTTCTCCGGCTCCTGCGCAGGCTGCGCCGAGACCAGCTATGCCCGCCTCATCACCCAGCTTTACGGCGACCATATGCTCATCTCCAACGCAACCGGTTGTTCCTCCATCTGGGGCGGCCCCGCAGCCACCTCTCCCTACACCGTCAACAAGGAAGGCAAGGGTCCCGCATGGGCCAACTCCCTCTTTGAGGACAATGCAGAGCACGGTCTCGGTATGTACCTTGGCCAGAAGAAGATCCGCGACGATGTCAAGCCTCATGTTGAGTACCTGGCAGAGAACGCATCCGACGAAGAGCTGAAGAAGGCTGCTCAGGACTACCTGGCAACCTACGACGACGGCAACACCAACCAGGAGCCCGCAAAGCGCCTTATCTCCCTCATCGAGGCAAAGGGTGCCTGCTGCGAGGCTTGCGCAGAGATCCTCAAGAAGAAGGACTACCTGAACAAGAAGTCCTGCTGGATCTTCGGCGGCGACGGCTGGGCATTCGACATCGGCTACGGCGGCGTTGACCATGTTCTTGCCTCCGGCGAGGATGTCAACATCTTCGTATTCAACACCGAGGTTTACTCCAACACCGGCGGTCAGGCCTCCAAGGCTTCCAACATCGGTCAGGTTGCACAGTTTGCAGCTGCCGGTAAGGAAATCAAGGCCAAGTCCCTGTCCGAGATCGCAATGACCTATGGCTATGTCTATGTTGCTCAGATCGCCATGGGCGCAAACAAGGTTCAGACCCTCAAGGCAATCGCCGAGGCAGAGGCTCACAAGGGTCCCTCCCTCATCGTTGCATACGCTCCCTGCGAGATGCACAGCATCAAGGGCGGTATGGAAAATTGCCAGAAGGAAATGGACAAGGCTGTCAAGTGCGGCTACTGGAACCTGTTCCGCTTCAACCCCAACGCTGCTGAGAAGAAGTTCACTCTCGACAGCAAGGAGCCCGCAGGCGGTTACCAGGAGTTCCTGATGAACGAGGCCCGTTACAGCCGTCTGACCCGCGAGTTCCCCGAGCGTGCAGAGAGACTGTTCGCTGCATCCGAGGAGAATGCAAAGGCACGCTACGAGCATCTGATGAAGCTCAAGGCTCTCTACGAGTAATCCACAGCAATAAAAAATTACAGCGCCGGGATTTTCCCGGCGCTGTTTTTATGTGCAAATATTTAATGCGGGGCAGGGGCAAGCCCCCCGCCCTGAGAAAGGGCTGCGGATTGCCACAGCCCCTGCGGGGCTTCGCAATGACAGGTTTTCGCTGCAATTATGCGTTTGTCATTCCGAGGAGGCAGGAGCTGCCGACGCGGGAATCCTTTCTCTCACACCACAGGGCATTTGAGCACCAGAACTCCCGGCTCAAGGCCGTTTTCGGTGTCCAGCACATTGCTGTCTGCGTAGCGTACATTATTGAACAGGGATGCAAAGTCCTCAACGGGAGCTATCACATCAAATCCAAAGCCCTCTCCCCGATAGTGCATGGGTATTGTCAGCACAGGCTTAAGCGCCTCCACCAGCTCAAAGGCGGTTTTGGCGTCGATGGTGTAAAAGCCGCCCACGGGCACAAGCAGAATGTCCACTTTGCCCAGCGCCTCAAGCTGCCCTGCATCCGGCATATGACCCAAATCGCCTAGATGAACAAGGCGCAGACTCTCGGCGTCAACAATGTGTATTGTGTTTTTGCCACGCTTTTCGCCGCCGCAGTCGTCGTGGAAGCTCTCAAGCTCCCGGAGCTTAAAACCTGTCATCCTCCGCGTCAGCTTCACAGCCTCCGGGTAGTGGTGGTCACGGTGCAGATGACTGGACAGGCACATGTCCGCCGCCAGCGGAGGCAGCGAAACACCGGGAACATAGCCGGGCTCGTAAGCGTCAAAAACAATACTGCCGTCGCGGCTTTCCATTAAATAGCAGGCATGTCCCAGCCATGTAAGTTTCATAGGGCGTCTCTCCTTTTTTGCTTGTTAAGACGATTATAGCAGAGCAGCGGCGCCGCGTACAGAGAAAAAAATAATCCCGAAAGCTGTTGACCCGGCGCGGGGCAAATGCTATTATTAATATGTTACGGGATTGAATGCGGCCTGCCGCAGAATATAAATATACAGTGTTATGCCCCGGCCTTGCGGGTGCATAAGGATTGGAGAATAAAATGAAGGCTAACCGTGTGCTGAGAGTGGTTCTCGGCGTCATGCTTATAATAGTTTTTGCCATATATTCATATCTGGACCTTTCCCAGCGCCCCACCAGCCGGGATTACGATGACGGCACGGTGATAGAGAAGACGGAGGAGCCTGCGGAGACCCCGGAGGAGACAGCCGCTCCCGAGAGCCGGCCTGAGGAGAGCCCTGTGGTTGCTCAGGGCGGTGAGAGCCAGACTCAGCCGGAGCAGAGCGGCGCCGAGACCGGCAGTGAGGCTGAAAGTGAACCCGCCGGTCTTCCCGACATCGATATTACAAGCTGGGAATATGTTCTTGTTAACGCCTCCAACAACATTGGCGACTATGCACCTCAGACGGAGAAGCTGGAGGGGCAGGAGCTTGACAGCCGCATAATTCCCGCCATGAAGGAGTTTGTGGCTGCAGCCAGAGCTCAGGGGCTTAATGTTTACCTCTCCTCCGGATACAGGGATTACAACACCCAGTCTTACCTGTATAACCGCAAGATAGGTCAGGGATACAGCGCCGAGGACGCCGCCAGAATTGTTGCGCCTCCCGGCACCAGCGAGCACCAGACCGGCCTTGCCTGCGATATTACCGACCGCTACTATGAGCTGAAGGACAGCTCCCTTGAAAATACCGCCACCTACCAGTGGATGAGCCAGCACTGCCACGAATACGGCTTTATTGTGCGCTATCCCAAGGATAAGAGCGGCATGACAACCGCAGATGCTGCCGACAGTGTCACCGGAATTATCTACGAGCCCTGGCACTTCCGCTATGTGGGCGTGGAAGCCGCCACCTACATAATGGAAAACGGCCTCTGCCTTGAGGAGTTTGTAGAGCTCTATAAGTAATAAAAAATAAAAAATACAACCCGGTTCGCTGTGAACCGGGTTGTTCCTTTTGTTTATACTATTCGCCTGGCCTCAAATATTCGGGGCAGCCAGGGGTCGTCAAGGTTTGAAATTATCACGCCGTTTTCCTCGTTCTGCGCGTGGATATAGAGGCTGCCGCCCAGATATATGCCCACATGGCCTATGTAGGTTTTGGCCTTGGAGCTGTAAAAGCAGAGAATATCCCCGGGCATAAGCTCGTCCTCCTCCACATGAACGCCGTTGAGCGCCTGATCCTGAGCGATGCGATTAAGCTCATAGCCGAAATGACCGTACACATACCAGACAAAGCCCGAGCAGTCAAAGCCGGTGTCCGGCGAGGTTCCGCCCCAGACATAATCACAGCCTGTAAAGCTCACGGCAAAGTCACATATCTCCTGAGCCAGCGCCTTGCGGGCGGCCTCATCGCAAAATTCCTCAGAGGGCAGAGCAAGAGCCCAGCCTACGGAGCTAATGCACTCAGGCGGCGGAGGGAAGGCCGGCGGCGGCAGAAGAGCTGCGTTTGCGCTCATGCCCAGAGCGGGAGCTATGCAGTTTGTTTCGGAAAGCGTGCTGCCGCTGAGCGGGGTCAGGCACATGCTCAGACACAGCAGCAGTGAAAGGGCGGTTTTCATAAGCTCACCTGCGTTTTCTTAATGAAAGGAGTTTGCTTAGAAAACATCCTCCACGACCTTGCTGGGGGGAGTTTCGAGAATTTCGGGATGCTGGAAAATGTAGCGGTAGGCCTGCAGGAACTGGGCATAGTAATGACCGTCCACAGTGCGTTCATCCAGCACCAGCTTAAGATCCACATACTTTCTGTCCACCATCTGGCCGTGCCTGTCCAGCTCATAGGCATGACGCTTTGCGCCAAAGGCAATGAACACGGGGAGAGTACCGAAATTGTAGAGATGGTGGTAGATGGGTCCGATACGCAGAGAGCCCATGTCGGTAATGATCATGGAGCCGTGGAAGGGGCTTGCATCGGTGAGAGCCTCGGGCAGCCAGCCAAAATAGTCCATGATACGCAGCACCAGAATGGCAAAGCGCAGCAGGAAGCGGGGAGCCTTGGTGAGAACCTCGGCCACATCCTCGGTGTTGTTGTTGCCGTTGTCAGCCTTTATCTCGTCTATTTTCTCACTCATCTTGCGGTAAACATCGAAAATAGTGTCGGTAGGCTCAAACTTGACCTTGATGGTAGTCTCGGTGGCGTCAATGGAAAGGCTGCGCTTAACTGTCAAAACCACCTCGATGCTGTTTCTTGCATATATTCTGCGTCCGGCCACAAAGCGGTTCACGCCGGGAAGCATGGACAGACCGCGGATGTAGGCCGCAATGAGAAAATGCAGAATGCCTATGCCCTTGTAGCCGTTTACACGAAGCTGACGCAGACGGCGGTCCACCGTGGAGATTTCAAAGCTCTCCTCATACTGGTTGCAGCCGTCGTTGCGGGTGGGCATTATGTAGGGCATAAATTTTGAAAAAGCAGGCAGAGAGCGGAGAAGACGACCGTCCTTCCTGTCTCCGAAACGATGCTTATACTTGCTCATCGTACTTCCTCCCAAATAAACTACCAATTTTTTAAGTTTTTCGCATTGTTATTATACAGGCAATTTCCCATAATGACAAGAGAAATATCGCACAAAAGGCAGTTGAAGCGCTAAAATTAAGAAAACGGCAGAAAAAAACCAAGGGCGGAACTTTGTTCCGCCCTTTCAGCTTGTCAAAAAAGTCAATTATGACTTTTTTGACTGCGCTTCAACCGCCAAGCATTTTGCAAAGAGCAAAATGCTGCTTCGCCCAAAAATCTTGTAAAAACAAGATTTTCTGTGGCGGATTATTGTACTGCGAGGCGGGCCTTGCCCCCTCGCCCTCCCCCGCTGCTCAGTTGCTTTCGGTTTGATACACAGTTTTTTGGCAGTCACAAAGGGCGGAACTTTGTTCCTCCCTTTGTGGTGTTTTACCGCTTACCACTTATTTTCCACCTTTTCGGCAAAGCCGGGGAAATCCTTTACTTCAATTACGGTGCCGTCGTCCAGAACGGCCTTGCCGCTGAACTTGCCGA
>JAZNUQ010000044.1:0-16178 GCA_045592365.1 Candidatus Limivicinus sp.
TGACGCGGAGGGATACGTCCATATTGGTGCTCTTGCCGTAGTAGGCGCCGGTCAGCTCGCTTACGCGGTTTGTAATGTTCATGACTGTATCAACATCGAAAAGGGAGTTTACGCCCTGGCAAACAACCGCCAGACGCTCAAGACCCATGCCGGTGTCGATGTTCTTCTGTATAAGCTCGGTGTAATTGCCTTCACCGTCATTGTCAAACTGGGAGAAAACATTGTTCCAGACCTCCATGTAGCGGTCACAGTCGCAGCCGACGGTGCAGTCTGGCTTGCCGCAGCCGAATTCCTCGCCGCGGTCAAAATACACCTCAGAGCAGGGGCCGCAGGGGCCTGCGCCATGCTCCCAGAAGTTATCGGCCTTGCCGAAGCGGAAAATACGCTCGGGGGCAATGCCAATATCCTTGTTCCAAATCTCAAAGGCCTCGTCATCGTCCACATAGATGGAGGGATAGAGGCGGTCGGGGTCTATGCCCACCCACTGGGGAGAGGTAAGGAATTCCCAACACCATGCAATGGCTTCCTTCTTGAAGTAATCACCGAAGGAGAAGTTGCCCAGCATCTCAAAATAAGTGCCGTGGCGGGCAGTCTTGCCGATATTCTCAATATCGCCGGTGCGAATGCACTTCTGGCAGGTGCAAACTCTCTTGCGGGGAGGCTCCTGCTCACCCTTGAAATAGGGCTTCATAGGCGCCATGCCGGAGTTTATAAGCAGAAGGCTTGCATCATTCTGCGGAATAAGTGAAAAGCTGGGCAGACGAAGATGGTCCTTAGTCTCAAAAAAGCTCAGGAACATCTCACGCAGTTCGTTAAGTCCGTGTTTCTTCATTTGAAATCCTCCAAAAAAATATACCTCCGCCCCGGCAGGGGCGAAGGTCAATTCGCGGTACCACCCTGATTTGCCGCAATGCGGCCTCTCAGCGCCTATAACGCAGGCCTGCGTCCCGCTTTCGCAGGAAGGCTCGGAAGTGGCTGCCGACATGGACACGAAACCTCACACCAACCGGTTTCTCTCTGAAGCGTCCTGCTTCGGCTCGTTTCGTCACAGCCTTGTTGATTTTATCATATACAGCCTGTTTGTCAAGAAATTTCTTTATTTCAGCGGCATTTACGCACAATACTGTTCTTGGGCGCGTAAAAGGGCAGCTTCATGTGCAGCTCCATCATGGCGTGAGCGGTGTTCTCTATTTCCTCATCCTCAGCGTTTAATATTTTTTCTGCAATAAAGCTGACAGGCTCCCTGTCCGGCAGCAGCAGCTCAAGCTCATCGCCCTTGTAGAATTTATTGCGCTGGGTCAAAACCGCATTGCCGTTTTCGTCACAGCTTTCCACCACTGCGGCAACATCCGCCTTGGTAAAATAACTTGCTTTTTCATAATGCTGACCAGGGTCACCGTAGTAAAAGCCGGTGCAGTAGGGTCTGTGGCTGAGCTTCTCCGTTTCCTCCACCCATACAGGCTCAAGAGCTCTGCCCTCAAGGGCAGCGTCAATGGCATGGCGGTAGGCATTGGTGGCAACAGCGGCGTAATAGGCCGACTTCATTCTGCCCTCTATCTTGAAGCTGTCAACCCCTGCCTCAATAAGCTCCGGGATATGCTCTATCATGCGCATATCTCTGGAGTTCATTATGTAGGTTCCGCCATCCTCAGTTATCTCAAAGTATTCGCCGGGGCGTGTTTCTTCCACCAGCCGGTACTTCCAGCGGCAGGGCTGAGCGCAGCCGCCTCTGTTTGCGTCCCTGCCTGTCAGATAGTTTGAAAGCAGGCAGCGCCCGGAAAAGGACACGCACATTGCTCCATGCACAAAGGCCTCTATGCGGAGCTCCGGCGGTGTATTTTCACGGATTTTCCTTATATCTGCCATAGGCGTTTCACGGGCAAGCACCACCGTATCAGCGCCCAGGTCATATAAGGCACAGGCAGCAGCGGAATTTATAACACCAAACTGGGTGCTCACATGGAGCTTTACCCTCGGAGCATAGCGCTTTGCAAGAGCAATAACCCCCATGTCGGCTGCTATTATTCCGTCGGCTCCCGCATCCTGCAAAAACTCCAGATACTCGGGCAGCCCCTTAAGCTCATCCTCTCTGGGCAGGGTGTTGCAGGTTACATAGACCCTGGCATTTTTACCGTGGGCCAGCTTAACAGCCCGACGAAGCTCGTCATTATCAAAATTACCTGCTGCGGCGCGCATACCGTAGCGCTGTCCGGCAAGGTAAACGGCGTCTGCACCGTAGTGCAGAGCCATTGTCAGCCTTTCCATATCTCCGGCAGGCGCCAGCAGCTCGGGCTTAAGTTTTTTTATCGTATCAGCCATAATCCTGTGTGGCAACAAAGTTATTGAACTCATTAAAGTTTGTGAAAAACCTGTGTGTTTCGGTGGCGGTGTCAAGAGTGAAGTAATAATAGCCGGTGCTGGCCGGGTTAAGAGCCGCATTTATGGAGGCAATGCCGGGATTGCAGATGGGCGTGGGAGGCAGTCCCTTGCTTATATAGGTGTTGTAGGGATTTTCCAGCTCCAGCATTTCCATTGTGGGTGCGCCCTCGTGCTCCGGAAACTCATAGAGTACGGTGGACTCAAGACCAAGGCTCATATCGGCGCGTAGACGGTTATAGATAACGGAGGCTATCTGCGGTCTCTCCTCGTCGTTTGCGGCTTCCTTTTCGATAAGGGAGGCAACGGTTATTATCTCCAGCATGCTCATGCCCATGTTTTCGGCCTGCTTGAGCATGTCCGCAGTCTGCTTGTTATTGAAAACATTAAGGAATTTATTAATTGCGGAGGATGCCTGGGAACCTACATAGAACTGGTAGGTCTCAGGGAAAAGGTATCCCTCAAGGCGCTTTGCATCCCCCGGCTCGACCCCTTCGAGGAAGGAATAGTTATAGGTGTAGTTTGCAGCGGCGTCCATAAGCTCATCGTAACTGCAAACCCCCTCCTCCTCAAGGCGCTTGAATATCTGATACATGGTAAAGCCCTCGGGGATGGTAACATCCACCACAGCAGCGGTGCCGGAGCTTTCCTGCATGTGCTGGACAAGAGCGCGGTAGTCAAGAGCGGAATCCAGCTCGTATTCCCCGGCGTCCAGCTTTTCGTCGGCATTTGAGATCCTGCAGAAGAACTCAAACAGCCAGCGGTACTCTATTATATCGGCATCCTTAAGCGCTGCGGAAACATAGCTTATGTCCGCATGGGTTATGACCTTGGTGCCGATCTTGTTGCCCTCATCGTCCAGCTTGTCTACGGTTTCAGAGGTGAATATGGAGGTAGGCAGGGTTATCTTTGCCACATGGCCGCCCTTGTTGAGCGCCAGCATATCGCTTGCGGTCATCCAGGCAACGCAGGCCAGAACAATGCTGACACAGGCTATAAACACAAAGTACATAAGCCCGCCAAGGCAGCCGGAGCGATACTCCCTGCTCTGCCTGATGGGACGGTAATCCCGCTCGCTGGGCTCATCACCTGTGTAGTTGCGCTTCTCCGTACCATCCTTGTCAATGAGCACCTTGTTTACAGCGGCTGCGGGGCTTTTGACCCTTTTGCTGCCCCCGGTCTTCGCCTCTTTGGGTGGCTCTGCGGACTTCACAGTCTTGGTGCCTTTTTTGTTTTCATCATGGATGCGGAAGATTTCGTTTATTTTATCAAGATCTCCAGCCATAGCTGACCTCCTTGGTCTGAGATAGTGACATCGCCGCAGCATATTGCATATTATGGCACGAGCGGTGGATACCGCCCTATACACAGCTCAGTCACCTGCTGCCCTCCGCGCAGGGCAGCCCGGGAAAAATTCAAAGCGCGGAGAAAGGTTATCTTATGTTCTGCAACGGTTGTAACAACAGCAGCCTCTGGCTGATCATCCTCATCATCATACTTTTCGGCTGCGGTAACGGCTGCGGCAACAACTGCGGCTGTGGCTGCGGCAACAGCTGCGGCTGCGACAACGGCTGCGGCTGCGGCTGCTGACGGCAGTTACCCGGGGGCTTAATGCCCCCTTTTTTATTTTCAGTCAATATAGGAGCGGATGAGGGAATATATCTCATCGTTCTTTTCTTCAATGTCCCGCTCCACTCCGTCTTTTTCAAAGGCAATACGATGCCATGAGAAAAAGTCTGCCGCCTTGTCCGCCGTATGCAGGCAGCGGCGAAGATACTCAACATCCTTCTCGTGAATGTCTGCCGCGGTATTGCTGCTTGTCTGCCTTTTTTCCATGCGGCGCAGAGAAGTGTCAATATCCACATCCAGATAAATAACAAGGTCGGGCTTGGGAAGACCCATTTTTACATACTCAAGGTCGGAAAGCCACGCAAAATACTCCTCAAGCTCCCCGTCGGGCAGCTTACAGCCCTGATGCACCGCATTGGAGGTGGTGTATCGGTCAGAGAGTATAAAGCCTCCATCATTATATATTTTGCCCCAGTCCTCCCGGTAGGAGGCGAACCTGTCAACCGCGAAGAAGGTAGACGCCGTATAGGGATTTACATCCCCCGGCTTATCTCCGAAGCGTCCGGAAAGATAAAGCCTTATAAGGGCGCTGCTCTCCTCCTTATAGCGGGGAAAGACAATATGATTATAGGCTATTCCGTCATTTTCAAACCGCTGGCATATGCGGCGGTACTGGGAAGACTTGCCGCTGCCGTCAATCCCCTCAAGAACTATCAGCTTTCCCTTTGCCATATCTGTATCTCCAATCAAATCTGAGAAAAGACCTTGCCTATCTTCTCGTTTATCACAAGGTCGGCGCAGCTGTCATAGGCTGTGGGGCTGAGATTTACAAGCACCAGCTTGTTGCCCCGGTAATAATCTATAAGCCCCGCCGCAGGGTACACATTGAGAGAGGTGCCGCCCACAATAAGCATGTCCGCCTCACGGATAAGGCGCACAGCCTCCGTCAGCACTTTTTCATCCAGCGGCTCCTCATAAAGCACAATATCAGGCCTTATTATCCCCCGGCATTCACAAAGAGGCAGGCCGCTGCCGTGATTGATAACATCGGCGTCGTGACGCTTTCCGCAGCGGCTGCAATAGGCGCGCAGGATGCTGCCGTGAAGCTCAAGCACATTTTTGCTGCCGGCCTGCTGATGAAGCCCGTCAATATTCTGGGTCAGAACAGCACGGAGCTTCCCTTCCCGCTCAAGCTGAGCCAGACGCAGATGGGCAGCGTTGGGCTTTACCCCGTCAACCACCAGCTTTGCCCTGTGAAAACGGAAATACTCCTCAGGCCTGCTGAAGAAAAAGCTGCGGCTCAATATAGTCTCCGGCGGATATTTCCACTGCTGGTTATACAGGCCGTCCACACTCCGAAAATCCGGTATTCCCGACTCGGTGCTGACGCCGGCTCCCCCAAAGAAAACAACATTGCTGCTTTCCTCAAGCATTTTTCTGAGCTGCTGAATTTTATCCTGCATATTCAAAACACCTCAAATTGAAATTATACACCCAATATGCCCTGTTTTCAAGTACGGCTCAGCGGGTGGGTATCACTTCTATCCAATAACCGTCCGGATCCTCAACGAAGTAGATGCCCATGGAGGGGTTTTCAAAGCAGATAATACCCATTTGCTCATGGAGCGCGTGAGCCTTGTCGTAGTCTGCCGCCATTAACGCCAAATGGAATTCCTGCTCGCCAAGGTCGTAGGGCTCCTCCCTGTCACGAAGCCATGTAAGCTCCAGAGAGAAGCTGCCGCTGCCATCCCCCAGATACACCAGCTTGAAGCTGCCATCGGAGGCGGTCTTTTCGCGCACGGGTCTGAGGCCAAAGGCCTCGTCGTAGAACCTGAGGCTCTTTTCAAGGTCAAATACATTGAAGTTGAAATGGTTAAATTTAAACATAATAATACCCTTCCTTTTTTATATAGTTACCAGACCTGACAGCCCAGTACAAACGCACACAGATACGCAAAGGCAGCCATGGACATTAAAGCCATAAGCAGCGCCTCCGCTCCCCTTTTTTCACTCAGCAGAGAAAGCGCCGCCGGCAGCGGGAACATAACCGTCATGTAGCGCGGTGCGCTGAGAAGCCATGTAGCACCGATGGCTGCAATAAAATAGCATAGGAAATATGCGCCGTAGGAGGCACGGAGCTTTCTAACGGCAAAAAGCATAATCACGAGAGCGCCAAAGCAGCTTATGAGATTTGCACACCACAGGCCAAGAGCTACCTTTGCATTTCCGCTTTGCCAGTAGCTCACCGCGCATTCAAGCTGATAGGCCGCGGTATTAAAAAACCAGCCTGTTTTCTGTCCCCAGTGTACGCTCTGGTAATCCATGAATTTAAAGGCGTCACCGGACACAGTGTAATTTATAAGGCAATATGCCGCAAGTCCGAGGGGGATTATCGCCATGCATACAAGCGCTTTCAAAAGCTCCCTGCCCTTCGGTCTTGCATGTACAAGCTCAAACAGCACCGGCACAAGCAGCACGATGCCCACCGAGCGGGTAAAGCCCGCAAGAGCCCCCAGCAGGCAGCCGCTAAGCCATCTTCCCCGTCGCACAAGATAAATGCATCCGAGACTCAGAGCAAGGAACATGCTCTCACTCATGGGGGCTGCAAAGAAAAAGGCGCCGGGCATAAGCCAGAGGCAGCGCAGCGCACGAAGCGCGGCAGCAGAGCTCATATCAAGCAGCAGCAGCTTATACAGCAGCACGCAGGCCACACCAAAGCATGCCGCCGATACGAAAAAGCCTGCTGCAAGATAATTGCCGCAAATAAGGGCAAATAGCCTTACCGCCAGCGGATAGGCCGGGAAGAACACAAGCTGCACCAGCCTGTCCCAATCGCCCTCGCTTAAATACCAGTCGCGGGAAATATCAAGATAATGTCGGCTGTCAAGATTAAGCCAAATGCCCATGCTGTCACCGAGGCTGCCCTGCCAGCCTGTGCAGAGCTTGATTAACCACGCCAGCACAAGGGTAAAAAAGCAGAAGCAAAGGGAAAACACAAATATACCGAGGCACACCGTCCCCTGTCCGCGTTTTTCCTCAGACAGCTTTTCTTCCCGCTCCTGCCAGAAGCATATCCAGTGCGGCACAAAGCGCAGACACACGGCTGCAAAAAGTGCGGCGCTTAAGAAAGCTGAGAAAATGTATAAGGGAGCCCTTCCGGCAGCGATGCACCAGTGTATAAAGGCCGCTGCCAGCCCCGTAAGCCCCAGCGCAGAAATAATAAATCCCGGTTTTTTAAGATATTGCATCAATCAGTCACCAGATAAAGGGTATCATCCTGTATTTCACTTTATTTTTATATTCCCGGTAGCCTGCCAGCTCATCCTCAAGGAGCTTTTCCTCGTCCTTTATGCGCCCCGCTATAATAAAGGGATAGGCAAGAAATACCGCAAAGCCGATAATTGAGCCCAGAACCAGAGGTATGGACAAAAACAGAAAAATCGTTACCGCATACATGGGATGGCGGACAATGCCGTAAAGCCCGGTGTCCACCACTGTCTGGTTTTCCTGCACCTGAATTGTGCGCGAAAGCCACACATTCTCCCGGAGCACCTCGGCATAGAGGCAATAGCAAACCAAAAACACTGCCGTTGCAGCCCAGCTCACCCAATCAGGCAGCCTGAGCCAGCCGAATCGGAAGCTGAGCCCCGAAAGAATAAAGCCCGCAAGAAACATAAGCCCGCTGAGCTTTATAATGAGAGACTGCTCCCCTCGCTTTTCCTTTGCATCCAGACGGGAGCGAAGAAGCTCAGGGCTTTTTATCAGCATAACAATGCCCGCTATGAACATAGGCACAAAGAGTATAAGCATAAACCTTATGCCCTCGGGCCAGCTCAGTGTTCCCGCAGGCAGGAACAGAAGAAGCCCCACCAGTATAAGACCGAGGGCAAATTTTGTTACCGCGCTGAAAAACAGCTTTGCTTTCATAATTTTCTCTCCTGCACTCTCTACTTTTTCATCTGCTGATAGGGCAAAAAAGTAAAGCCGTATTGTTCATATAGTCTGACTGCGCCTGCATTTTCCGCCTCTACCTCCAGACGGAATATGCAGTCGGTGTATTTTCCCGTAATATAATCAAGGAAACGGCGGCCCAGCCCCATGGCTCTGTATTTGTCCTTTACATACAGATCCTCAATCCAGATGCAGGCCTTGCCAAATTCCGTGGAGTAGCTTTTGGCTATCATGGCGTAGCCCAATATATCTCCGCCCGCGTCAAAAACATAGCCCTCCGTGTACGGACTGCCATTTATGCAGCTTTCAATGTCCCGGGAAAATATTTCATCCGAGCCATTGGTATGTACCGCCGGTGAGGTATAAAAATCCCTCATCATCTGCATAAGGGAGGCCTTGTCCTCAGCTTTAATTTCTCTGATTATAACTTCCATATTCTACTACACCTCATTACACTCGGCTCAGCGCAACAACACACTCCACATGCTCCGTAAAGGGGAACATGTCCACCGGCTGGATGTGCCGCGGCTTGTAGCCCCCGGCGCATATGAGCTTCAAATCACGCTCAAGGGTATCCGGCCCGCAGGAAATGTAAACTATCCTTTCGGGCTTTGTCTTGAGCAAATGCTCAATAAAGCGCCTGTCACTTCCGGAGCGGGGCGGGTCCATAAACACCACATCCGGTCTGTGTCCGTCCCTGGCCATACGCTCCATATATTCCCCGGCATCCGCCGCGGTAAACCAACAGTTTTTTATCTTATTGAGCTTTGCGTTGGCAATTGCATCGCGCACGGCGTCCTTGTTAAGCTCAACTCCAATCACCTGCTTTGCCTTCCCTGCGGCGCAAAGGCCAATGGTGCCTATGCCGCAGTATGCGTCCAGCACGGTTTCCTTTCCCGTGAGCCGGGCGAGCTCAATGGCCTTTGAATAGAGCTTTTCTGTCTGAACCGGGTTTATCTGGTAAAAGGAGCGGGGGGATATTCTGAATTTAAGGCCGCAGAGCTCATCCTCGATAAAGCCCTCTCCGCAAAGCACCTTTTCCCTGTCCCCCAGCACAACAGGCCCGAAGCGGTCATTTATGTTGAGAACCACGGTATTTATCTCCGGATGAAGGCTCAGCAGCTTTTTAAGGAAGGGCTTTTGCAGCTTGAATATGGGGTTTACCGCCACCAGCACCAGCATTATCTGCCCTGAGCTAAAGCCCCGGCGCACAAGAATATGCCGCAGCCAGCCTGTGCCGCTGCGCTCGTCAAATACCTGTATTTTGAATTCCGGCAGCATGCCGCGTACAGACATAATAATGCGGTTTGCCGTTTCATCCGCTATAAGGCAATTATCCACCGGAACTATCTCATGGCTTCCGCTGCGGTAAATGCCCGCAACAGGCCTGCGCCGACCGTCAAGCCCCAGAGCTGCGTGAACCTTATTACGGTAGTGCAGGGGCTTATCCATGCCTATAATATCTTCAACATGCCCGAACTGCCCCAAAAGCCTTATCATGCGGCTCTGCTTATGGCGAAGCTGCTGCTCATAGCTCATGTGCTGAAGCTGGCAGCCGCCGCATTTACGGTAGTGTGAACACAGGGGGCTGAATTTTTCTTCCATTGCGCACCTCACAGTTTAGTATTATAATAATACCATACGGTAACAGTTTTGGAAAGAAATATAAACTTAAGCATTATTATTTTTTTGGAGTATACAATGGATATAGTATATCTTGACGATAAAATCGTGGTGTGCATAAAGCCTGCCGGCATTCTCTCCACAGACGAGCCTGGCGGTATGCCGGAGCTTCTTCGCGCAGAGCTGGGGGGCGAAATTCGCACCGTTCACAGACTTGACCGGGTGGTCAGCGGGCTTATGCTCCTTGCCCGCTCACAGGAGACCGCCTCTGCCCTGTCCAAAAGCATAAGAGACGAGCAGTTTAAAAAGCAGTATCTTGCGGTGGTACACGGCAACTGTCCCGACAGCGGACGCATGACCGACCTTCTTCTTCGGGACAAGGCTCTTAAAAAAACCTTTGTGGTTACCCAGGGAGCCAAGGGAGTGCAGGAGGCAATTCTCGACTATGAAACGATAGAAAGAAGCGGCGGGATGAGCCTTGTGCGCATAGAGCTTGTTACAGGGCGCACCCATCAGATACGCTGCCAGTTTTCCTCCCGCGGCCTCCCCATTGTAGGGGACAGAAAGTACGGCTCCAAGGAGGACGGCTGCGATATTGCCCTGTGGTCACATTTGCTCCGCTTTGAGCATCCCGAAACACACTCCCTTATGCATTTCACCCGCCTGCCCTACGGTGGATTTCCCTGGGATAGCTTCCCTCAATTGTACGCAAACGGTAAATGAATTGTTAATTTTTGCTTTTTTCGGGTAAAATCTGTTGCATTCGGAGCAAAATTAAACTATATTATATTTGCAGTACAAATGCTTTAAATTTTTGAAGTTTCGGAGTTTTTATGCTTATTGTAAAATATATTGCGGTTGCCGTTATTTCCTACCTTCTGGGCTCTGTCAGCTTTTCCATTCTGATGTCCAAGCTGTTTTTTGGCGGTGATGTGCGCAAAAAGGGCAGCGGGAACGCAGG
This sequence comes from Candidatus Limivicinus sp., assembly GCA_045592365.1. Taxonomy (GTDB): domain Bacteria; phylum Bacillota; class Clostridia; order Oscillospirales; family Oscillospiraceae; genus Limivicinus. The sequence continues at coordinate 10,481 of JAZNUQ010000044.1, forward strand.
CGCCACGAACATGGCCCGTGTCTACGGCCTCAAGGCCGGCCTGTTCACGCTGCTGGGTGATTTTATCAAGGCCATTATTTCAATAGTTATCGGATGGCTTCTGCTTGGTGAGGCAGGTATCGCAGTGGGCGGTATCGCATGCCTCATAGGCCACTGCTTCCCTGTGCTTCACAGCTTTCACGGCGGCAAGGGCGTTTCCGTTGGAGCTGCCGTTGCTCTTGCGGTGGGCTGGCAGGTCTTTCTTGTGGTTGCGGGCTCCTTTCTGCTGGCCGCCTTACTCTCCAGGAAGGTTTCTCTGGGCTCGATATGCGGAGCAATTTCAATTACGGTGGCAGCTCTTATCTTTGATGTCAGCACTCCCCGTCTTATCCTCTCCGTAATCGGCATGGTCATCGTTGTATTTCAGCACCGGGAGAACATATCCCGGCTTATAAAGGGCACGGAGCCTGACTTCAAGGCAGCAAAAACCCGATAAATTAACATCGTCTCGCCGAAATCCGGCGAGACGATGTCTTATTATACGCTGTATTTACTGCTGTACGCCTCATACAGCTCGTCAAAGCCGTGTGAGCGATGCATTTTCAGCTCGGTCATGTATCTGTGGGTATCAAAGCTGTTGGAATCAAGCTCTATCATTGCAACGGCAAGGTTTGAGCAGTGGTCGGCTACACGCTCGAAATTGTTGAGAATATCATTGAACACAAAGCCGTGCTGAAGGGCAAGGGCGGGATGCTGCAAAAAGTGCTCATCAAGTTTTTTAAGCTCATCCGTTTCTGAGTGCTTGTCCTTAGCAAAATCCTCACCAGCTTTTCAAGCTGGGGGATAAAGGGTGCAAGCACCAATGCCGTTATTATGCGGAAAACCGAGTTAAGCGCAGCGGTGCTCACCGGGTTCATTATCCTTCCGCTGAGTCCGAAATCGACAAAGCAGCTGAGTACATAATAGCCTGTTCCGCAGACAACAACGCCAAGCAGCTCTATAAGCAAATATGCAAAGGCCGTGCTTCGCCCGTCAGGGCTTGCGCCTATGGCGCTCAGCAGTACAGGCACCGCAGCTCCTATGGCTATGCCGAGGATAATGGGATAGGCCGTGTCAAAGCTGACGGCCCCGGTCATGGAAAGAGCCTGAAGAATACCCACAGCAGCCGAGGCGCTTTGCAGCACGCTTGTGAACACGGTACCCACTATGATACCCAAAACAGGGTTTGAAAACCTGGTCAGCAGGGCAATAAATTCTGCGCTTTCCTTAAGCGGGGAAACAGCGGAGCTCATTGTCTGCATGCCGAACATCAGCACCGAAAAGCCAAGCAGAATATCCCCTAAATGGTGGTCTCTCTGCTTATTGGAAAACATGCGAAGGAAAATCCCTATCACAGCCACAACAGCGGTAATTGTTGAGGTGGACAGCAGCGAAACCCAGCCCCCGCTGCCCTCAAGATAAGAAAGACAGATTATCCAGCCTGTAACGCTTGTGCCGATAAGCGCACCCATTATAACGGAAACAGCCTGCCGAATCTTCATCATGCCGGAGTTTACAAAGCCCACTACCATGACGGAGGTTGCCGAGGAAGACTGAATAACGGCGGTTACTCCCGTACCAAGCAGCAGCCCTCTCAGCGTTGTGCCCGAAAGAGAGTACAGCACCAGCTCCAGCTTACTGCCTGCCACCTTTTTAAGCCCCTCGCCCATTAGCGTCATGCCAAACAGGAAAAGAGCCACACCGCCCAAAAGGGATACTACATTGTTAATGCCCACAGCCGTACCTCCCCTGCGAGTTAAGAGCCTCCGAAAACTGTTATCTGTTTCTGTATTTACTCAAACATTTTGGTTGACAGATAGCGTGTTCCGGTATCCGGCAGAAGCACAACTATGCTCTTCCCGTCAAAGTCACCGGTTTTTGCAAGCTCCAGCGCAGCATGAAGTGCAGCGCCGGAGGAAATGCCCACAAGCAGTCCCTCTCTGCGGCAAAGAAGCCGTCCGGCGGCATAAGCATCCTCATCGCTGACGCAAACTATTCTGTCGTATATTCCGGTATCCAGCACCTGAGGCACAAAGCCCGCGCCTATGCCCTGAAGGTCATGCCTGCCGCTTTCCCCGCCGGAGAGCACGGCAGAAGTAAGAGGCTCCACCGCAGCAATGCATATATCGCTGTTTTGCTCTTTAAGATAGCGTCCTGTGCCGCTTATGGTGCCCCCGGTACCCACGCCTGCCACAAAGCAGGCTATCTGACCGTCCGTATCCTGCCAGATTTCAGGGCCGGTACTGAGATAGTGGGCCTCGGGATTTGACATATTTGTAAACTGCCCGGCAATAATTGCGCCGGGTATCTCCTTTTGAAGCCTCTCAGCCTCCCTGATTGCCCCCGCCATGCCGAGCGCTCCGTCAGTAAGCACAAGCTGAGCACCGTAGGCAAGCATTGTCTTCTGCCTTTCAAGCGACATGCTGTCAGGCATAACAACTATCATCCTCAGCCCCATTGAAGCCGCCAGCGCCGCAAGGCCGATGCCGGTGTTTCCCGATGTAGGCTCAATTATCACCGTATCACTGTTGAGCCTACCCTCCGCAGCGTAGCATTCTATCATGCGTCGGGCAACCCTGTCCTTAACCGAGCCCGCCGGGTTCATAAACTCCAGCTTTGCAAGCAGCCTTGCCTTAAGCTGAAAGTCCCGCTCTATATTCTTAAGCTCCAGCATAGGCGTACTGCCTATAAGAGCGCTTAAGCTGTCATAAATCCTTGCCATAATACTTTCCTTTCACATTGTGTCCATCAGCCAAAGTGGTAGAACATGCCCAGATTGTCGCGCATTTCATAGTATCCCGGAGTTGTACGCCAGCCTACATCAACCGAGGAGTCATCCCCTGTTTCAAAGCAGCACTCCGTATTGGGCAGCGCCTGCCGTATCTCCTCCTGCTGTTCGTAAGTTAGCCCACTTTTTACAAACCAGAGCTTTTCAAGCTGAGTAAGCTGGAAAAGCTGGGTGTAGTCCTCGATGGGGCAGTAGCTTATGTTAAGGTATCGCAGCTCCTTAAGCTCAAACAGGGGGCTCAGGTCACTTACCTCAGTCAGGAATATTTCAAGGAAATACAGCTCCGGACAGTTTCTCAAAGCCTCAATGCTGCTCACATTGGTATCGCCCATTATGAGAAAACGCAGCTTCGGCATATTCTCAACAAAGTCAGAGTTGTAGTATACCATGTGGCCCAGGTCAAGGGTAACCATATCGGTGCAATAGCGAATGGGATAAATAGTCTCGTCGGTCATGGTCATCATGCCGTAATTGTTGGTTATGCGGGAAACGCAGAAGTCAATGGCATCGGTGCGGCAATCAAACCATTTGACATACACGGTCCATATAATGCGCACATCACCGTACTTTTTGTTAAGCGCGTCAAGCTCCTCATTACTGAGACCGCAATCGCTCATGTATATGGTCTCAAGCTCCTGCAGCAGCTCAACCGCAAGGTCAAGCTCCCCGGTATCGCTTATTTGGATGCCGTCAAGCACAAGAGTATTTGTATCGCTGCTTACCTCAACGCCGTAAAAGCTGAGCCTGCAAAGTATCTCAGCCTCCGGGTAGGCTTTGCGCAAAGCCGAAAACTGCTCATTGCTCAGGAAAAGCTGCCCCAGGTCAATGCTTTCCAGATAATAAAGCCTTGCGGAATTTGCAATCAGCGCCTCAACATCCGAGCTCCGGGCGTTTTCTATGCTGAGACTTTTCGATGTGCCGTCAAGAAGCTGACCTGCAATCTCCGTAGTGCAGATAAAGCGTATACCGGGGAAGCTCTCTATCAGGTGCTGTTCCTCTTCATAGCTGAGCCCGGCATTTCTTATATCCAGACTGCGCAGCCGGGGCAGATACGAAAGCGCACCGTAAAGCTCCTCAAATGACACGGCAGCGTCAATAACGGCGCTTTCTTCCTCGCCGGAAATACGCTGAGAGGATACCCCGACATCGTAGCTCACAGTAATATGGCTGTTGGCTTCGGCAAGGGCAAATATTGCCTCATAGCAGTCTGCTCCCCTTGCATCCACGCTTTCAAGCTCCTTCAGATAGGAAAACAGCTCAAGCTCCTCAATTTCAAATCCGCCTGTGCGGATGCTTACAGAGCTGCTGTCATAGCGCTCGCCCCCTATGGGCACATCCCACAAGGGCTCGCTTCCAAGCTCGGCGCATATAGCATCATATTGCTCTGCGCTAAGTTCCATGCCTCTCAGGTCATTAAGAGAGCTTCGGCGGAGCATAACGCCGCCCGCAAAGGTAAACAGGCTGAAAAACAGCACAGCGGCAGCGGCAAGTACAACAACGGCCGCAATAATCCACGCATAGCTTTTCCTTTTGTTTCGTTTCTGTCTTTTCATGCTGCGCTCTCCAATCAAGGGCAATATTTCTCTTCATTTTAACATCTTATCCGCCTGTTTTCAACCGAAAGAAATCCGGCCGGGAACACCCGGCCGGATTTCTTTCGGTTTACTCTGCCTTGTCGTCAAGCCATTTGGCAAGCTCAACCGCATCGATGTTAAGCGCTCCCGACATAAAGGCAACAAGCTCGTTAAAGCTAAGGGCTTTTATGCGTTCGAAGTTGGTCTTGCCGCCCTCAATGGGCTCAACATCGCGCCCCTCTATGTAGCCGCATTCGTAGCACATATTAAGGGAGTACCTGCGGTGATTGTCCGGAGTCATCTCATGACCGCAGCGGGGACATACCATAAACACTACCTCCTGTCATAATTTCCATTTATTCTGTAATGCCATGTTATATCATAGCGGGATTTTATGCAAGAGCTGTTTAAAGAATTATCGCTTAATTGCAAAAAAAGCCGGAGCGAAACGCTCCGACTTTTTACGAAATCAAGCTATTAATAATCCGCGCCGTCGTCGCAGATAAGGCCGTAGCCGCCCTGCTTGCGTTTATATACCACAGAAATTGCATCCTCTGCATCCATGTTGCGGAAAACAAAGAACTCATGGTCAAGCAGGTTCATCTGCAAAATAGCTTCCTCCGGAGACATGGGCTTAATGGAGAAACGCTTACTGCGGACAATTTCAAATTCTTCGTCTGCCTCGTCCTCGGCAGGCACAAAGGCAGGTATGGCCTCACGCTCCAAAGCCCCCTCGCGCAAACGCTTTTCAAGGCGGGTCTTGTTCCTGCGTATCTGCCGTTCTATGGCAGCCACGCCGGAATCCACGGACGCATACATGTCATTTGTAAGTTCGCTTGCCCTGTAAAACAGGCCGTTGTTCTGAATGGTAATTTCCGCAAGGAAGCGTCCGCGCTCTACGCTGAATGTAACATAGGCGTTTGCCTCTGTTTTAAACAGCCTGTCCAGCTTGCTGATTTTGCGTGTTGCGTAGGCTCTCAGCTCCTCGGAGGATGCCATTCTTTTTTCGGTGAAAGTGAACTTCATCTGTGCCAACTCCTTTCAATTGCTTTTATCTTGCAGCCTGCACGGGCATCCCCGTGCTCTTGCCTGCTCATATTATAGCATAAATTGCCAATAATTTCAGGTCGAAATTGTAAAATAGCAATAATCGTCACTTGTAACAGACTTTACAATTCATTTTTGTACATTCATACAAAATTTGTATGACACATAAAACAGCCGCTGCAAAAAATGCACCGGCGTTTAATCAGTCAGAATATATGTTCAAATCCCGCTGGTAGGCTCTCAGCTCCTCGGAGGATGCCATTCTTTTTTC
>JAZNUQ010000045.1:0-15771 GCA_045592365.1 Candidatus Limivicinus sp.
GGTAGGAAAATGCCCCCCGAAAATGAAATGCCCCCCGAAAGTCAGACACTTTCGGGTTCCATTTCATTTACGGGGGATGATTATTCTCTGTTGCAGAAGGACGCCTCATCGCTGGTCCAGCCCCGGTCAAGAAGCCAGAAATCATATTCGGTGTCCCAGCGCATGTCCTGATTTGAGGGGTCGTTCTCCTGCCTGAGATGGAGCTTAAGCTCGTTTTCGTATTGGCGCAGATCCTCCACCGTAAAGGGGATACCAAGCTCACGGGCTATGGGCAGAAGCACGGCCTCCACAAGAGCCTCACGTATTTCAAGGCTGCCCGGATACATATCCTCCGCCTGCTGTACACGCTCACGAAGCTCTGTACTGCTGCTGTATCTGCGGAAAAACTCAGTCACATTTATATTCATTGTTTAAGCCTCCCTCAGCATTTTTTTATATAATTATACCACCCTGCGGCGCTCAGTCAAGTATAGCTTGTATACTGTGACGAAATCGTATTTGCCTTGCTTGCGAAATGCTGCGGGATGTGCTATAACATGCAATATAAACTTGGGGGCAGTGTACCCTCAAACCCTTGCAGGAGGCTGAAATTATGGTTGAGAGAATGCTTGAACTGGGTAAGAACAGCTCCGTTATCCGTGAGCTTTTTGAGTACGGCTGCCGTCGCAAGGCGGAGATCGGAGAGGATAAGGTTTTTGACTTTAGTCTCGGTAACCCCAGTGTCCCCGCACCGGAAAGCGTAAGGGATACTCTGCGCCGCCTTATAGACGAGACGGAACCTGCAAAGCTCCACGCCTACACCTCCGCTGCCGGTGATATGTCCGTGCGGCAGGCCATAGCGGATTATATTACTGTAAGCTGCAATGCCGAGGCAAGTCCCCGCCGTATCTACATGACTGCCGGAGCCGCGGCCTCCCTTACCATTACCATCGCCGCTGTTGTCAAGCCCGGCGAGGAGGTGGCAGTTCCCGTGCCCTTCTTCCCGGAATACCGTGTGTTTGCGGAAAATGCCGGGGCAAGGCTTCATCCGTTTATGAGCCGGCAGGGGGATTTCCAGATAGACCGCGCTCGGCTTAAAGCGGCAATAAACGAAAAGACCCGCGCCCTTATAATCAATTCCCCCAATAACCCTTCCGGAGCGGTTCTCAGCAGAGAGAGCCTTGAGACGGTGGCGCAGGTGCTTTGCGAAAAGTCGGCCCTTTACGGCAAGCCCATCTACCTTATAAGCGATGAGCCTTACAGAGAGCTGATCTACGGCGATGTGGAGGTGCCATGGCTTCCCAATATCTACCCCAACACCATAGTGTGCTATTCATACAGTAAATCCCTGTCCCTGCCCGGCGAACGCATTGGCTATATCTTTGTGGGGCCGGATGTGCAGGATGGGGACGATGTCTATGCGGCAGTCTGCGGCGCAGGCCGCTCTCTGGGTTTCGTGTGCGCTCCCAGTCTTTTCCAGTATTTGATTAAGTACTCTCTGGGCAAGACCTCAGACATGAGCGTTTACCGGGAAAACAGAGAGCTTTTGTACAGAGAGCTCAGCGGGATGGGCTACGAGACGGTAAAGCCCGACGGAGCATTTTACCTGTTTATGAAGTCCCCGGAGCCGGATGCGAAGGCATTCAGCCGCAGAGCAAGAGACTATGAGCTGCTGCTGGTTCCCAGTGACGATTTCGGCTGCCCGGGCTATGTGCGCATAGCCTACTGCGTCAGTACCGCCCAGTGCGAAAATTCCCTGCCCGCCTTCCGGGCGCTGGCAGAGCACTACGGCTTAGTGTGAGTTATTGTAGTGTGAGTTATTGTAAGGAGATGCTATGAAAGACGATATGCTTAAGCAGGCAAGAGAAAATATAAACCGGATAGACCGACAGATGGCGGAGCTGTTTGTGCAGCGCATGCAGGCTGCAGAGCAGGTGGCGGAGTATAAAAAGCTCCATGCCCTGCCCATTCTTGATGCAGGCCGGGAGCAGCAAATCCTTACCGAGGGTGCGGCACGGCTTGAGGATGAGACTATGAGAGAATATTATGTAAACTTCCAAAAATCTCTCATGTCCATAAGCCGCTGCTATCAGCAGAGAATTATTGAGGGGCTCAAGCTGGCATACAGCGGTACTGCGGGAGCCTTTGCACACATTGCGGCATGTCGGCTGTTTCCTCAGGCGGAAAAGATAGCCTTTGGCAGCTTCAAGGAGGCCTACGACGCCGTCAGTGACGGAAGCTGTGACGCAGGCATACTGCCCCTTGAAAACAGCTACGCCGGTGAGGTGGGTCAGGTTACCGACCTTTTGTTCTCGGGCTCACTGTATATAAACGGCATCACCGAGCTTGCGGTTTCTCACGAGCTTTTGGCGGTTCCCGGGGCAAAGCTGGAGGATATTGAGCTTGTGATAAGCCATCCTCAGGCGCTGAGCCAGTGCCAGGGCTTTATAAAAAAGCAGGGGCTTAAGGAGCAGAGCTTTGAAAATACCGCACTTGCGGCAGAGCATGTGGCGGCGCTGAACGACCCGAAGGTGGCGGCTATTGCCAGCGAGGATACGGCGGCGCTTTACGGGCTTACCGTGCTTGCCCGCAATATTAACCAGTCCGCCTCCAACACCACACGCTTTGCCGTCCTCTCCCGGGCGGAAAACCGCAGCAGCTCCAAGCTGCCGGGGGCGCATTTTGTGCTGATGTTTACTGTGAGAAACGAAGCAGGCGCTTTGGCAAGGGCGCTTAATATTATCGGCGCTCACGGCTTTAATATGCGCACCCTGCGCAGCCGCCCCATGAAGGAGCTTCTGTGGCAGTACTACTTTTATGTGGAGGCCGAGGGCGATATACACGGCTACGAGGGCAGATGTATGCTTGAGGAGCTGGCGGTTTGCTGCGACAAGGTGAAGACCGTGGGCTCGTTTGTTATGCAGAACTGAAATTTGAGGTGATAATGTGTCTGTTAGAGTTGAGCTTGGCAGAGACAGCTATGACATTATTATAGAGCGCGGCGCCCTTAAGCGGGCGGGGGAGCTTTTGAACCTTGACAGGAAGGTGCTCATCGTTACCGACAGCGGCGTCCCTGAGGAGTATTCCCGTGCGGTGGCAGAGTGCTGCCGCGACGCGGTGACGGTCACCTTTGTGCAGGGTGAGGGGGCAAAGTGCTTTTCCAATCTGGAAACTCTTTGCAGCCGTATGCTCAGCCACGGCATGACCCGCGGCGACTGCGTTGTTGCCGTCGGCGGCGGCGTTGTGGGCGACCTTGCGGGCTTTGCCGCAGCAATTTACATGCGGGGCATTGACTTTTACAATATCCCCACCACGGTTTTGTCTCAGGTAGATTCCTCCGTGGGCGGCAAGACGGCCGTTGACCTTGACGGCATCAAAAACTCCGTGGGCGCCTTCCATCAGCCCCGCCGGGTGATAATTGACCCGGATGTGCTGGCTACGCTTCCTGCAAGGCAAATGTCAAACGGGCTTGCAGAGGCTCTTAAAATGGCTGCCACCTTTGACGCGGAGCTGTTTTCCCTTTTTGAAAACGGTGATGTTGCGGAGAATATTGAGCGCATCATCCACCGCTCCGTGGAGCTTAAAGCCCGTGTGGTGGAGCAGGACGAGAAGGAGCAGGGGCTTCGCCGGGTGCTGAATTTCGGCCACACCGTAGGCCACGCCATTGAAAGCCGTGAGGGGCTTGGCGGGCTTTATCACGGGGAATGTGTGGGGCTCGGTATGCTGCCCATGTGCTCGGAGAGCGTCCGGAGCAGAATACTCTCCGTGCTCAAAAAGCTGAATTTGCCCGGCTCCCTTGACTACCGGGCAGAGGAGCTCTGGCAGAGCATGTGCCACGACAAGAAAAAGACTGCCAATGGCTTCACCGTGGTTTTCGTTGAGGAGATAGGCAGCTTCAATATACGCAGGCTCAGCGACACTGAGCTTTATTCCATGCTTGAGGAGGCGCTGACAAAATGAAAAACAGCTTCGGCAGCAGCGTCTGCCTAACCCTTTTCGGTGAAAGCCACGGCCCGGCCATTGGCTCCGTGCTGGACGGACTTGCCCCCGGCATTGAAATAGACATGGATTATGTAAACCTTAAGATGCAGCAGCGGCAGGCCTCCGGGGGACTTTCTACCTCAAGGCGGGAGCCGGACAGGGTGCAGATACTCAGCGGTGTTTTTGAAGGACGAAGCTGCGGCACGCCCATCTGCTTTCTTATAGAAAACACCAATGTCCGCAGCGGCGACTATGACAGCATGAAGCGGCTAATGCGCCCGGGACATGCCGATTACACCGCAGATTGCAAGTACCACGGCTTTCAGGACTACCGGGGCGGCGGGCATTTTTCAGGCAGGATAAGTGCGGCGCTGGTGGCGGCGGGTGCCGTATGCCAGCTTGCTCTTAAAAAGCGTGGCATACGCATTGCAAGCCACATAAGCCGTTGCGCCGGTATAGCCGACAGAGCTCTTGACCCGGTGAAGGTCGCCTGTGAGGATTTGGATTATCTGGATAAGGCCATATTTCCGGTGCTGGATGAGGCTGCCGCAGAGCGTATGCAGCAGGCTATTTTAGCGGCAAAGGCCGATGGCGACAGTGTAGGCGGCGTATTGGAGACGGTGGTAACCGGCCTCCCCGCCGGACTTGGCGAGCCCTGGTTTGACACTGTGGAGGGTATGCTGGCTCACGCCCTTTTCTCTGTTCCGGCCGTTAAGGGCGTTTCCTTTGGAAGCGGCTTTGCACTGGCAGATATGAAAGGCTCAGAGGCCAATGACCCTATGCGCATGGAAAAGGCCTCGGTCGTAACCGAAACAAACCACGCCGGCGGCATCTGCGGCGGCATAACAAACGGCATGCCCCTTATTATAAGCTGCGCCGTGAAGCCCACGCCCTCAATAGCAAAGGCTCAGAGGACGGTGGACATTGTAAGCGCTGAGGATGCAGAGCTCAGCATACAGGGCAGGCATGACCCGGCGGTTATACACCGGGCCCGTGCTGTGGTTGACGCGGTGACTGCCCTTAGCCTTTGTGATATGCTGGCACAGCGCTATGGCACCGACTGGCTTTCCTGCAGGGAGTGAAGAAAATGAAATTGCTTATTATAAACGGCCCCAATATAAACATGCTGGGCATCCGCGAGCCTGCCCATTACGGCACGGCAGGCTATGCCGAGCTTGTTGAAATGATACGCCTGCACGCTGAGAAGCTGGGACTTGAGGTTCGCTGCCTCCAATCAAATCACGAGGGCGATCTGGTGGACTATATTCAGCAGGCCTATTTTGACGGAGTTGACGGCATTGTTATAAATCCCGCAGCCTACACTCACACAAGCGTAGCGCTGCTTGATGCGCTTAAGTCCGTATCCATCCCTGCGGTGGAGGTGCATATCTCCAAGGTGGAGGAAAGGGAGGACTTCCGTCAGCTCAGCTTTGTGCGCAGCGCCTGCATTGCCACCATAAGCGGTCACGGGCTTAAGGGCTACCTTGAGGCCATGGAGCTTCTGGTGGAGCATATCGGGAGGGCACAGCGGTGAAGGTTAACATAATACCGTCTGTTGCCCGGGGAAGGGTTACTGCGCCTCCCTCCAAGAGCATGGCGCACAGGCTGCTTATATGTGCGGGACTTTGTCCGGGACAGGAGAGTGTGATAGAGGGTGTGGAGCTGAGCGAGGATGTGGCGGCAACAATAGACTGCCTTAAGGCATTGGGTGCTCAGTGCAGCTATGAAAAGGGCTGTGTGCGCGTGGTGGGTACAGACCCCCGCCAAGCCCTGTCCGCCCGGCTTCACTGCCGTGAAAGCGGCAGTACTCTGCGCTTTTTTATTCCCCTTGCTCTGCTGGGGCAGAAGGAAATGAGCTTTGCCGGCAGTGAAAAGCTGCTTTCAAGACCCTTGGGGGTGTATGAGGAGCTTTGCGTCCGGCGCGGCCTGCTTTTTGAGAAGGGGCAGGAGCTTAAGGTTTGCGGACGCTTAGGCTCAGGCATTTTCAGCCTGCCGGGAGATGTGAGCAGCCAGTTTGTAAGCGGGCTGCTGTTTGCGCTGCCTCTGCTTGAGGGGGACAGTGTGATACAGCTTATCCCTCCGGTGGAAAGCCGTTCGTATATTGAGCTTACAATATCTGCGCTGCGTGATTTCGGCATCAGCGTTTACTGGGAAAACGAAAACAGCATAGCCATACCCGGCGGACAGACCTATGAGCCCCGCCGGATGCAGGTGGAGGGGGACTGGTCCAATGCGGCCTTTCTCTCGGCGCTGAATTTGCTTGGCGGCAGCGTGGAGCTTTCCGGTCTGCGCCGGGACAGTCTTCAGGGCGACCGGGTCTATGCGGAGCATTTCGATGCGATAGGGCGCGGCTTTGCGGAAATTTCCCTTGCAGACTGCCCGGATCTGGGGCCAGTGCTGTTTGCGCTGGCTGCGGCCAATAAGGGCGCTCATTTTACAAGCACAAGACGCCTTCGCATAAAGGAAAGCGACAGGGCTCAGGCCATGGCCGTGGAGCTGAGGAAATTCGGCGCGAAGATATGTGTCAATGAGGACGATGTGACCGTGCTGCCCGGCAGCTTTGGCGCACCGGCACAGGCTCTCTGCGGCCACAATGACCACAGAATAGTTATGAGCATGGCGGTGCTTTGCACGAAATACGGAGGCTGCATTGAGGGGGCGCAGGCGGTGAGAAAGAGCTACCCCGCATTCTTTGAAACGCTGAGGCAGCTTGGCCTTGATTTGGAGATAACGGATGACTGAGAATTTGAGACTTGATAAAGAGCTTAATATACTCATTGTGGGTCTTGGTCTTATGGGCGGCAGCTATGCAAAGGCCCTTACGGAGCAGGGCTACAAGGTAAGCGCCATTACACGCTCACAGCAGAGCATTGATTACGCCCTTGCCAAGGGCCTTATCGCAAGGGGAAGCACACGAGCTGAGCCTGAGCTTATAGCAGAGGCGGAGCTTATTGTGTTTGCCCTTTATCCCAATGTGTTTTTGCGTTGGATAGAGGAAAACCAGCGGTATTTTGCACCCGGCACGGTGCTTACCGATGTTACAGGCGTTAAAACCGGCGTGGTGTATAAAATTCAGGAAATGCTGAGAGAGGATGTGGAGTTTATTGCCTCTCACCCCATGGCGGGACGCGAGCGCTACGGCGTTGAAAACAGCGACCCGGGCATCTTCCGCGGGGCAAACTTCATTGTTACCCCCACGGAAAAAAACAGTCCTCAGGCTGTGGAGCTCTGTGAGGCTCTGGGCAATACTCTGGGCTTTGCAACGGTGAGCCGGCTTTCCCCCGAGGAGCATGACGATATGATAGGCTTTCTCTCCCAGCTTACCCACTGCATTGCCGTTACACTTATGACCTGTAACGATTCTCCCAATATGGAAAACTACACCGGCGACTCCTTCCGCGACCTGACAAGGATAGCCCGGATAAATGACGAGATGTGGTCGGAGCTGTTTTTGCTCAATAAGGATGCGCTGTTAAAGCATATGGACGCCTTTGAGGCGGAGTTTATGAAGCTGCGTGGCTACCTTGCCGACGGCGACAGGGAGAGCATGAGGGAAATGATGCGCTGCTCCACCGAGCGCAGAGCGCATTTTGACAAAAAATACTGCTGACAGAGGATAAAGACTATGGAAATGAATATGCAGTTTCTGGGGAAGCTCCCCATACCCGTGGAGATAAAGGCTCAGTACCCTCTTACTGAGGAGGCCGCTGAGATAAAAAGAGAGCGGGACCTTATAATAAGGGACATTATCACCGGAAATGACCCCCGCCTGCTGCTTATAATCGGCCCCTGCTCTGCCGACAGGGAGGATGCGGTGCTTAGCTACATTGAAAGGCTTCGCCGGCTGCAGGACAGGGTGGAGGATAAAATCTTTATCGTACCCCGCATCTACACCAATAAGCCCCGCACCACCGGCTCAGGCTACAAGGGCATGCTCCATTCTCCCGACCCGGGTGAGCGCCCCAATCTTATAAAGGGTGTCATCGCCATAAGAAAGCTCCATATGCGCGCGCTTACCGAATTTGGCTTCAGCAGCGCCGATGAAATGCTCTACCCGGAAAATCACCGCTATCTCAGCGATATTCTCAGCTATGTGGCTGTGGGCGCACGCTCCGTCGAGGATCAGCAGCACAGGCTTACCGCCAGCGGTCTGGATATTCCCGTGGGCATGAAAAACCCCACCAGCGGCGATTTATCCGTTATGCTCAACGCCATTTACGCTGCCCAGCACGGTCACACCTTCTGCTACCGTGGCTGGGAGGTCAAAAGCAGCGGCAATCCCCACGCCCACGCAATTTTGCGCGGTCATGTGGATGCAAGAGGCCGCTCCATTCCCAACTACCATTACGAGGATCTTATGACCGTGCTTGAGCACTACAACAAGGTGGAGGTGGTAAACCCCGCGGTGATCGTGGACGCAAATCACTCCAACTCCGGCAAAAAATACCTTGAGCAGGTGCGTATCTGCAAGGAGGTGCTGCACAGCTGCCGTTACAGTGCCGATGTGCGTGGTCTTGTAAAGGGGCTTATGGTTGAAAGCTATCTTGAGGACGGCTGCATGAGCATAGGCAGCGCCGCCTTCGGCCAGTCCATCACCGACCCCTGCCTTGGCTGGGAAAAGACCGAAAGACTTGTTCTGGACATGGCAGACACACTGTAATAAAAAATCTCCGCTGTATGCTGTACAGCGGAGATTTTTTGATTTTTGTGTTTACTTCTTCATTGCCTTGAGCTTGGCTATCATCAGATCGCAGACCTCGTCCATGTCGCCCACTATGCCGTAGTCACAGTAGTTGAATATGGCGGCGTCCTCATCCTTGTTGACGGCCACGACCCGGTCGGAGTCGGAGATGCCGGTAACATGGTTCACAGCGCCGGAGATACCGAAGCCAATGTATATTTTGGGCTTTACAACCACACCGGACTGGCCGATGACCAGCTTGAAGGGCAGGATACCCCGGTCAAATACCGGACGGGTGCAGGCCAGCTTGCCGCCCATGAGCTCCGCAAGCTCCCTGTAACGGGGCAGAGCATCGGCGCCGCGAAGACCGTTGCCCACGCAGATGATAACATCCGCGTCTGCAATGTTCAGGCTTTCGTCAAAGTCGTCGGCTGTGAAGGAGAGTATTTTGGTGCGTATCTCATCAACGGGGAAGTCGATAAGCTCCTCAATAACACTGTACTCATGCTTGCCGGTGGGGGCGTACTTGAAGGTGCCGGGACGGATGGTGCCAACCTGAGGACGCATGACAGGCACCGTGATGACTGCCATCATCTTGCCGCCAACGGCAGGCTCAACAAACTCAATGTCGGTGGTTTTGGGGTCCCACACAAGCTCCGTTGCGTCAGAGGTGCAGCCGGTGGGCAGACGGCAGGCAAAGCGGGGAGCAAAGTCACGACCGAAGATGGTGCCGCCCACCATTACTGCGGTGGGGCAGTACTTGCGGCAGAGCAGGGTAAAGAGATTGGTGTAGGCGTCGGTGTTGAAGTATTCATAGCCGGTGCCGCTTACCTTTATGAGCTTGTCCACGCCGCACTCAAGAACCTTTTCAAGCTCGGCTTCCGGGAGCGTGCCTACGATGACAGCCACCAGAGCTTCGCCGGAGGCGTCGCAGAGCTTACGGGTCTCACAGCACAGCTCCAGAGACACAGGATGCACGCTGACGCCGTCATGCTCTATAAAGACCCACATATCCTTATATTCGCTTTTGTGTTTCATCTTTGTGCACCTCCTTAAAGCATATCCGCAAGCAGCGTAAAGAGCTTGTCAACATTCTTTTCGCTGCTGCCTTCGTTGAGCATCAGGCCGCTTTCACCCACAACGGGGGGATAGGTGCGGGGAACCTTGGTGGGGGAGCCCGGGTCGCCTATCTGCTCGGGGTCAAGGCCGGGGATGGTCCTGGAATTATACTTTACGATCTCCGCAGTACGGGATGCCTTCCAGCTTTTCAGATTGGGAATGCGGGGACGGTAATTGGTCTTTTCCACGGTAAAAAGGCAGGGGAGCTGTGCCTGACAGAGCTCTATGCCCTTTTCAAGCTCACGCTCTGCGGTGACGGTGCCATTTTCCGGATCCAAGCCGGTTATGAGGGACATGGAGCTTATCTGGCTTGCATCGAAGCGCTCTGCAAGCTGAGAGCCCATCTGGCCGGTGGCGCCGTCCAGAGACTCCTTGCCGCAGAAGATAAGGTCAAACTCGCCCAGATCCTTCGCGGCGGAGCGGATAACATAGCTGGTTGCCAGCGTGTCGGCATTTGCAAAGGCCCTGTCTGACAGAAGCACGGCCTTGTCGGCACCGGCGGCAAGGCACTCCCGGAGAGCTTCCATTGCCATGTCAGGTCCCATGGTGATGCAGGTGACGGTGCCGCCGTACTGCTCCTTCACACGCACTGCCGCCTCAAGAGCGTTTGCGTCCAGAGGGTTGAGAATGGCGGGCACTCCTGCCCTTATAAGGCTGCCGGTGACAGGGTCCATCTTAACAAGGTTAATGTCGGGGACCTGCTTTACACATACAAGAATATTCAGCATTTCAGTCCCTCCTTAAATATCGTGGCAGACCTTGCCGGGATTGAGTATGCCCTTGGGGTCAAATATCTGTTTTATCTGAGCCATGAGAGAATATGCGGTATCACCGGCGGACTCTCTAAGATAGAGCTTCTTGGCATGGCCTATGGAATGCTCGCCGGAGACCTGACCTTCATACTCGGTGCACTTGGCATAGCACTTGTCCATAACTATCTTGTTGCGGCGCAGGAATTCATCCAGCTCCAGCTCATTGGAGCAGCAGTAAATGTGAAGGTTTCCGTCACCTGCGTGGCCGAAGGAGCGCAGACGCAGCCCCTGGGCCTCCGCCTCGTCGTGGCAGTAAACAAGAAATTCCGCGATACGGTCAACAGGCACAACAACATCCAGCTCGTCAAGGAGCTTGGTGTCAGCCTCGATGACGGTGAGGAAGGCGCTGCGGGCAGCCCATACATCCTTCTTAAGCCCGTCCGTCCATACAACCAGCACATCGTATGCGCCTACCCGCTCTGCAACCTCACCAAGCCTGTCCATCTTCATGGTAAGCTCGGCCTCATTGTCGCCCACAAGGGTGACCAGTATGTACGCCCCGGCCTCCTTGCCGTTTACAACGGTGGGGAAGACGGAGTTTCCGGTAAAGGCGGCGGAGGAGTCAACTATGTCACGCTCCATGAACTCTATGGACTGGGGGTCAAGGTTTGCCAGCTTAATTGCAGGCACGGAGGCTATTGCAGTGGCAATGTCCTCAAAGGGCAGGATAAGGCTCACATCCATGATGGGCTTGGGAATGAGCTTGAGAGTAAGCTCGGTTATAATGCCCAGAGTACCCTCGGAGCCTATCATCAGGTGCAGCAGGCTGTATCCGGAGCTGGTCTTGCAGACGGTTTTGCCCAGCTTCATTATTTCACCGTTGGGGAGAACAACGGTCATTGCCAGCACATAGTCGCGGGTGACGCCGTATTTTACAGCGCGCATGCCGCCGGCATTGGTGCTCACATTGCCGCCGAGAGTGGCGGTTTTTTCGCCCGGGTCGGGGGGATACATAAGCCCATGGCTCAAAGCGTCCGCTGCAAGGTCACAGAGCAGAACGCCGCTCTGGGTGTGTACAACCAGATTGTTCATGTCATAGGAGAGTATCTTGTTCATCTTCTCCAGGGACAGGACAATGCCGCCGTGGACGGGTACGCAGCCGCCCACAAGGCCGGTGCCTGCGCCGCGAACGGTGACGGGAATATTGTTTTCCCAGCAGAGCTTCATAATTGCGGACACTTCCTCGGTGCTCTCGGCAAGGCATACCGCCTCGGGCATATACCTGCCGTAGATGGGCATCTCGTCATGGGAGTATTCTTCCTTCACCTGCTCTGCGTACTGGAAACGGCGCTCACCCAGCAGTGAACGCAGCTCCCCGGCAAGAGCGGGGCTTAGCTTGTTGTAGTCAGGCATGGCTACCTCCTTATGTTATATCTATTTGCTGCCTGTGTTGCAGGCTGATTTACCGTTCAAAGCCGGCTCCGGGCTCAAAGCTGCCCTGAGAGAACAGCGCGGATACCGCGCCCTTGTAGTCCGGCAGGAATTTTGACTTGAAAACCGCTTTTATGAGCCTTTTGTCCTCGGGGAACATGCAGCCCATGTAGGACCAAAGCTCCTTCATCCTCTGAAGAGCAAAATGCTCACTGAGTCCGGAAGCAAGGCTCAAAGCAAGATAGCGGTCATGAAAATCCGAAAGCTCCCGGCATGTAAGAGCGCTGCCTCCCTTTATCTGCCTGAGCAGAGCAGGATTTGAAAGCACACCGCGGCCTGCCATTACATGCCTGATATCGGGATGCTCTGCCGTAAGACGGCGGTAATCATCAAGGGTGAAGATATTGCCGTTATAGCAAAGGGGAAGAGGGCTGTGCTCCCCGGCGTAGGTGAAGGCGGCAAGCTCCGGCGGGCTTTTGTACATGCCCTCACGGGTACGAACATGGATGATGAGGCATGAGATGGGGTATTTGCCGTAAACATCCAGAATGGCCGGAAACTCATCGGAGCTTTCCATGCCTATGCGGGTCTTGACGGAGATTTTTGCGCTGCATTTATCAAATACCTGATAAAGAAAGCTGTCAAGCTGCGCTGTGTCTGCCAGCATCCCGGCGCCCTTGTGCTTTGACACCACGGTGCCTGAGGGACAGCCGGCGTTGAGATTGATCTCTTCATAGCCCATGGCCTCCAGCTCCCGCGCCACATTGAGAAAGGCCACAGGATTGTTGGCAAGTATCTGGGGAATAAGACGGCAGCCCTTATTATTCTCCGGCAGTACATCCCGAAGATCCGCTTTTTTGCAGTTACCGCTGCTGTCAGGCGCGATGAAGGGGGAGTAATAAGTATCAGCCCCGCCAAAATACTCTGCGTGCAGGCATCTGTATGTACATTTTCCTATGCCCTCAAGGGGCGCAAAGCTCAGTTCCACAGCATCCACCAGTTAATCATGAATTTAACCATGAACAGTGTACAATATATTTGATAAGATTAAAAGAAAAATTTTGCATCATTCATGGATTTTCAATAAATGTATGCTATAATGCAAACAAGTTTGCACATACGCAATGGAGGCATTGAATTGAAACATCCTGTGCTGACAAGATTTTTTGCCATTTTCCTGGCCGTTCTCTGTCTGATTATGCTGTTTTCAGGCCTTAAGGGCTTTAAAACGGCGGCTCAGCAGGAAGAGAGCGACATTGCAAAGCTGGCAAAGCTCAGTGAGAGAATTGAAAACTACACACAGCTTACGCAGCAGCTTGAGCTCTCCGCCATGACGGCGCAGGAATATGAAGAGCTGCTTGAGCTTATAAGAAGCGAGCATGAGGGCGCGTCCTCGGAGCATATCACCGACCTTGCAATGTTTACAGCCACCAAGGGCGGGCTTGCCTCCGGTGAGGAAGCGCTGGACGAGGCTGCCTATGTCCTGGATAAGTTCATAAAGCAATATTACGAGGGACTTGCGGCCTATGAGGAGGGCGTAAAGGCCTTTGAGGCAATGAAGGGCGTTTTGCAGGCCGTGGAGCCTAAAAAGGCGCAGGCAGCAGCGGCAGCGGCAGACTGCGCGGTGAAGGCCGGGGAGCTTGAGCAGATGATACTTCTGCTAAGCCAGCCCGCACCCACCCCAACGCCGGAGCCCACTCCCACACCTGAACCTACGCCTACACCCGAACCTACACCTACACCGGAGCCCACACCGGAACCCACGCCGGAACCTACACCGGAGCCCACGCCGGAAGCTGA
This sequence comes from Candidatus Limivicinus sp., assembly GCA_045592365.1. GTDB lineage: Bacteria > Bacillota > Clostridia > Oscillospirales > Oscillospiraceae > Limivicinus. The sequence goes on from JAZNUQ010000045.1 coordinate 13,744, forward strand.
GGGCAATGCCCTTGCCTTCAGGCTGACCAATGGGGTGCAGAGGCATCTGGGCATGGGAACAAGACGCTATACTGCGCCCTCCGCGCCGGGAGGCGGCGTGCAGATAATGGGCTATGTTTCAAAGCTGATGGAATACGGCGCTCTGGCAAGTGAGCTTGCAGGCATGCTCTCTCCCATCATGCCGGAAGGCTCTCTGCCCTCGGGCGGCAGCGGCGGCTTTGACGCGGGAGCCATGCAGGGGATGACGCCTGTTCAGCAGCTTACGGTTTTAAAGCAGGCCTTTGAAGCCACCGGCAGCGGCCTTAATATGCTCCTTGGCGCGGTTTCCCAGATGGAGGCCGGTGTGCCTGCGGCGGAGCAGCAGCTTGAAAGCAGCAGGCTCATGCTGGAGGAGGTTCACATGCAGCTTTGGGATGCGGGGCTTCAGCTTGGCAAGGGAAGACAGGAGCTGGAGCGTGAGCAGGAAAAGCTGGAGGGCAAGGAAGCCGAGCTTGAGGAGGAGAAGGACAGTCTTCAGACAGGCTATCAGGAGCTTATGGAGCTTGAGCAGATGGCAGAGGAGCAAAAGGAGCTTGAAAACAAGCACAGCTCTGCAAGGATAGTGCTTATGTCCTATGACGGGATAAGCGCCCGTGTTGAGGCCGGAGAGGAGCTTGCGGAGGCTGCCCGGCAGGAGGCGGAAAGTCTTGAAAAGAGCTATGCCGGACAGAGAAGACTGCTGCGCATTGTGAGCGTACTTGCCTATGTAACGGCGTTCTTTGGCTTTGTATCTCTGCTTGCGTCCTTTGAGCTTATGAAGCTGGGCGGCGCGGTGAGAGTGCTGAGCTTCCTCTGTCTTGACACTGCGGCACTTGCCTATGTTGTTAACTACCACATGTGCGCGGAGCATCATTATATCGCGCTATTCACAGCAGTATTTGCGCTGCTTCTGGTGCTTGTCTCCGGCAGAGTGAAAAAGAAAACATCATAATAATCAAAAAAGAGAACCTTCCAGGTTCTCTTTTTTACATTCAGCCATCGTAGCCCAAGGGGTTATTCTTCTGCCAGTTCCAGCTGTCGCGGCACATATCGTCAAGACTATACTCTGCCTTCCAGCCAAGGACTTCCGCGCTTCTGTCGGGGCTTGAATAGACGGTGGCAAGGTCGCCGGGGCGGCGTCCAACTATCTCATAGGGTATTTTTATGCCGTTGACACGCTCAAAGGCCTTGACCATATCCAGCACACTGTAACCCATGCCGGTGCCAAGGTTGAAGGCTGCCTCGCCTCTGTTGCTGCGCAGGTAGTCAATGGCGGCAACATGGCCTCTGGCAAGGTCCACCACATGGATATAGTCACGCACGCCGGTGCCGTCGTGAGTGTCGTAATCGCTGCCGAAGACATTCAGATGGTCGCGCCTGCCCACCGCCACCTGAGAGATGAAGGGCATAAGATTGTTGGGGATGCCTCTGGGGTCTTCGCCTATAAGTCCGCTCCGGTGGGCGCCTATGGGATTGAAGTAGCGAAGCAGGGCAATGCCCCAATCGCTGTCGGACTTGGCGGTGTCACGCATTATCTGCTCGGACATGTACTTCGTCCAGCCGTAGGGGTTGGTGCACATGCCGGTTTTGGAGCTTTCGCGCAGGGGCATTTCATTGTCCCCGGAGTAGACGGTGGCGGAGGATGAGAATACGATGTCCTTTACTCCGTGGTCGCGCATGGCCTTGCAGAGGGTTATGGTGGAGTTAAGGTTGTTGTCGTAATACTCAAGGGGCATTGCAACGCTTTCGCCCACGGCCTTGAGACCGGCGAAGTGAATAACGCAGTCAATGCTGTGCTTTTCGAAGATTTCGTCCAGAACAGCGCGGTTGCGCACATCCTCTGCATAAAAGCTGAGCTTTTTGCCCGTTATCTGCTCCACTCTTTCAAGAGCCTTGGGGTTGGAATTTACAAGGTTGTCGATGACTACAACATCCATGCCCTGCTCTAAAAGCTCAACGCAGGTATGGCTTCCGATGTAGCCGGCGCCGCCGGTGACCAGAACTTTCATT